>NZ_SGWD01000013.1:0-613519 GCF_013337145.1 Enterobacter sp. JMULE2 | reverse complement strand
AGCAGGGCTGATGGTGCTGGTACTTCTCTTTGCAGGTTTTACGCTCCATACGCACTGGAATGCCTTTATTCAGTGGTGCCTCGCCACCCAGATCACCTTACATCGCTATCTGGTGATGTACTTGCTCCAGCTGAATAACCATCAGTACAGCGGCGGTCTGTGGCTACTCACCGGTGCCTTCCTTTATGGCGTACTTCACGCCATCGGACCGGGGCATGGTAAATTCATTGTCACCACCTATCTCAGTACAAATAAAGAAAGCGAATTGGCCGCCCGGGTTGTGCCGTTTCTCGGCAGCCTGATGCAGGGCGTCAGTGCCATACTCTTTGTCTTTATACTGGCGATAGGATTTAACCTCGCCTCGGGGGATATCAGCACCAGCCGATGGTATGTAGAGAAGGTCAGCGCCGTCCTTATTGGCGCATTCGGCGCATATATGATTTATCAGGCACTGAAAAGCCTGCGTCCGCGTCGAATGACAATCTCCTCGATCAAGCCCTTCCACCAGCATGATGAGCATTGCGGTTGTGGTCATCATGGCGTAGGAAGCGATCTGACAAAAGGCGACTGGAAAACGCGTCTGGGCGTGGTGATGGCGATTGGCGCGCGCCCGTGCAGCGGCGCGATCATGATCCTGATGTTCTCGAATGCGCTCGGCATTGTCACCTGGGGGATCGCCGCGGTGATGACCATGTCACTGGGTACAGCGCTTTCTATTATGGGTCTCTCGCTGGCGGTACGTTATGCCCGTGAACGCACGGTGGCGTATTTCGGCGGCGGGTCAACGCTGAGCTGGCTGGTCCCGGTCGTGAAAATCGCGGGAGGGATCGTGCTGATTCTGTTCGCCACCGTCCTGTTCCTGACGGTGATCCCCATCAGCGCCAACGGCGACTACATTGCCGCCGGATGCTAATAAAAGAAAACCCGCCAGCGGCGGGTTTCATTATTACTCGTTAATCCGTGGATGTTGATCAACAAGGCGAGAGCGTTTCTTCTGCAGCTCTTCAATCTCTGCGTCAATATCCTCTATCTTCTGCTCTACGTTATCGTAGTGCTCACGCAGGATCTCTTTTGCTTCCTGAATATCGGATGCCGCAGGCGTCGCCCCTTTCAGAGGACGGTTCGCCGTCTCCTTCATGGTAAGACCGGTTGCCAGACCAATGACTGCAATAACCATCAGATAATAAGCAGGCATCATCAGGTTCTGCGTGCTTTCCACCAGAGAGGCGGCAAGCGTCGGCGTCAGGCCCGCAATCAGAACCGAGATGTTGAACGCCGCCGCCAGCGCACTATAACGAATGTGCGTCGGGAACATCGCAGGCAATGTTGACGCCATCACCCCGATAAAGCAGTTCAGGATCACCGCCAGCATCAGCAGGCCCGCGAAAATCAGACCCAGCACATTACTGTTAATCAGAATAAAGGCAGGGATCGCCAGCGCAAACAGCGCCACACTGCCGAGGATGATGAACGGTCGACGGCCAAAGCGGTCACTCAGCAGCCCCATAATCGGCTGCACAAACAGCATACCCACCATGATCGCGATAATAATCAGCACACCGTGATCTTCCGAGTAGTGCAGGTTATGCGACAGGTAGCTCGGCATGTAGGTCAGCAGCATGTAATAGGTCACGTTGGTGGAAATCACCAGACCGATACAGGTCAGCAGGCTGCGCCAGTGTTTGGTGGCAATCTCTTTGAACGATACTTTCGGGCCTTCCTGCAGCCCTTCGCGGTCTCCCTGCTCCAGCTTTTCAACGTGCTGCTGGAACGCTGGCGTCTCTTCCAGCGCATGACGCAGGTAAAGACCGATGATGCCTAGCGGCAGCGCGATAAAGAACGGAATACGCCAGCCCCATTCGAGGAAGTTCTCTTCACCCACCACGGTTGAAATCAGCACCACGACGCCTGCGCCCATCACAAACCCGGCAATCGAACCGAAGTCCAGCCAGCTGCCCATAAAGCCACGCTTACGGTCAGGTGAATACTCCGCAACGAAGATCGACGCACCGGTATACTCGCCCCCGACGGAGAAGCCCTGCGCCATTTTACAGAGCAGCAGCAAAATCGGTGCCCAGATGCCTATGGTGGCGTAGGACGGTATCAGGCCGATACAGAATGTACTGATCGACATAATAACAATGGTGATAGCGAGTATTTTCTGGCGACCGTATTTATCACCGAGCATACCGAAGAACAGACCACCCAGAGGGCGAATCAGGAAGGGAACGGAGAACGTACCCAGCGCGGCAATCATCTGCAGGCTTGGGTCGGCACCGGGGAAGAACACTTTACCTAATGCATAGGCAACAAAACCGTAGACACCAAAATCGAACCATTCCATCGCATTACCGAGCGAGGCGGCGGTGATCGCTTTACGCAGTTTTGCGTCATCGATAATCGTGACATCGCGAAGCGTAATGGGTTTAACCTTTTTCCTTCTTAGCATAGCTTTCCTCGTAGACTCAGCCCTGTCCGTTCCACAGCTAACTCGCGTTCTGTGAACCTGGGATTCGCTCCATGCGAATCGCCTTATTCAAGCGTAGCAGGTTTACTTACATTGACGTTTCACGTCGATACAACCGAACCTGTTGACGCCTGCCTGGGCAGTTAATGACCTTTTTACCCTACCAGTGTTTATATATGTGATCAACTTCACATATCTTTTTCCTGTTCGTCAAATGACGTCAGACTTTGTCAATTCCTGCGAATGCGTACTTACTCAATCGGCCGAAAAAATATGCTTACGTACGTTATTATTCGGGTCTCAGCAAAAGATTAAGCCACAATCCTTCACATCAGATTTACATAAATTTTAATAATAAAATGCCGCATCCTTTGTTTACATTCATTATGTGATCGAGATAACTAAAACACTGTTTTATTTTCATTGAATCGCAATTCCAAAGATCGCATCATAAATCCGCAAACATCATCTTCAGTGCTTTCGAACAAAAGAAACGGAAGACACTCATTTAATTTTATTGCATGGATACCGAGTTAGCCCCTCAAAAAGGCCGGTAATTCATTGAATTTGTTTATTTATTTTTTTAAGCTTTCCGCCAGATACGCGGGGCGAGATGCGAGGGTTAAACATGAAGATTAAAGCCACAATAGAACGTATCCCCGGCGGAATGATGTTGGTTCCGCTGGTACTTGGTGCGATCTTAAATACACTGGCACCGAATACCGGTGCTTATTTTGGTGGATTCACAAAAGGCATGATTAGCGGAACGGTACCGATTCTGGCGGTATGGTTCTTTTGTATCGGCGCATCCATTAATTTACGTGCCACGGGTACGGTATTACGCAAATCAGGCACACTGGTTATCACAAAAATTGCCGTCGCCTGGGTTGTTGCAATGATCTGTGCGATGTTCATTCCGGAGAACGGCATTCAGACCGGATTCTTTGCCGGATTATCCGTGCTGGCCATCGTGTCAGCGATGGATATGACCAACGGTGGCCTGTATGCCAGCCTGATGAATCAGTACGGCACCAAGGAAGAATCCGGTGCGTTCGTGCTGATGTCGCTGGAGTCCGGCCCGCTGATGACCATGTTGATCCTGGGCTCTGCCGGTCTTGCCTCCTTTGAACCTCACCACTTTGTCGGTGCGATCCTGCCATTCCTGATCGGTTTTGCGCTGGGTAATCTGGATCACGATTTACGCGACTTCTTCAGCAAAGCTACGCCGGTGCTGATCCCGTTCTTTGGCTTCGCACTGGGTAACACGATCAACCTGAACGTGATCCTGGATACCGGCCTGCTGGGTATTGTGCTGGGTGTTGCCGTCATCATCATCACCGGTATTCCGCTGATTATTGCTGACCGCGTGATTGGGGGCGGAAATGGAACCGCGGGTGTCGCCGCGTCTTCGGCCGCCGGGGCTGCCGTCGCAAACCCGGTGATTATTGCCCAAATTAACCCAGCCTTCGAACCGGTCGCCGCGTCAGCCACAGCGCTGGTTGCCGCCAGCGTGATCGTCACCGCGATTCTGGTCCCCATCATCACGGCGCTGTATGCGAAACGCTACGGGAATGTGCAAGAGACCCAGCCTGAACCGAAACCAGTAGAAATGAATCATTAAACCGCACCAAACCATCCCCTCTCCCCTGCGGGGAGAGGGTTAGGGTGAGGGGGAAGGGGTCAGCCAAAAATCTCTTCCACCATCCCATCCACCAGCCGTTTTGCCGAACAGAGCCTTGGCATGCCCAGCGCGACAGTCTGCCAGCTCTGCGTCACCGACCAGCACACCGGATGTTTATCCGCCAGGCACCAGTCCCCCAACCAGCCCAGCATATCCTTGTAATCCATCAGACCGGGGGAGGCGGATGTTGTCAGCCATTGAGGGTAAAAGTGTCGGGTGGTGGGAGAAGCATTAATACCCTGAGCAAGATAATTCGCCGCCATGCTGCGCAGGTTATCCTTGAGCATGGCCGCCACATCGTCATTTGCCAGCCGGCATGCATCACCAAACGGCCCCCAGCGCAACTCTTCCAGAACAACGTAACAGCGGCCAGCCAAAGACCAACTGTCGTATTGACCGGCACGCCAGCGGGTAAAAATCTGCTCGCTATGCTCACCCGCCTGAACCGTGAGCCCACGCTGCGTCAGCGCTTTCTCTTTATAAGCCGCACGCTGGCTAAAGTGAGCGGTGAGTTCTTCATACTGCTGTATAAGACCCGGAGGCTGAACGGTGCGCGGGTTCGTCTGCTGCCGAAGCGCCAGCAATTTATCGGACATACGGGTCAGTGCCAGATGACCAGGATCGAGCATTCCGGCCAGCTTCTCCGCCAGCCCCAGCCGCAATGCCGTATTTTCGGTGAACATTCCCGACATCGCCCACGGCCGTAGCCGGGTGTGCGTCATGATTTCCTGCGTCAAACGTTCACGAAACTGCAGCTGCTGCGGCCCCAGATGGGGATGACGCGCAGCGTCCACGCCCTGAACCAGATCGACCATAAATTTGGGATGAATACACTCCAGCGTCCGCCCGGGACCGTCCAGTAGCTGTGTTGTCATGGTTGCTCTGCCGCGAATAGGGTTTGAATATCATCGCGTAACAGTCGGGTATCTTCCTGAATCCACGTTGCAGTCGTAAGACTTTGCTTCAGCATCTGGCTGAGCGCTCGTGTCGAATGCTCATTTTGCTGACGCACTGCGAGGCTATCACGCAAGCTTTCCTGTAACCCGGTCAGGCATAATGAAAATTCCGCAAAGAATGTCGCCATGCCTGCCGTAACAGAAACATCGACCTGCGCGGCCAAAGCTTTACCTATTTGTTCACAAAACTGGTCGATATGTTGCTTAAATTTGTCATGAAGCTGCGCGATATCGATGACGTATCGTGTACGCGTCGCGACAGCGTCCTCCCAGCCCCAGCCCGGATTGTTCAACCAGCGCGACACGGTTTCACGCATGCTGCCCGTCCCCGAGGTTCGCCCTGCCGGACGGCTATCCATCGCAATGGCATCGTTAAACAGCGCACGCGTGTTGAAGTTCAGCTGATTAGGCTGAAACGCAGGGAAACTGATCCGCGCCCGAAAACCCGCATGGCTCAGCTGCGCTTTAATCCGCGTCTCTATGGGGCGCATGGCCTCATTCAACGAGCGTGCCAGCGTGGATTCCAGCTGATCGAAGCGCAACGCCAGCTCTCGACAGATCTTATCCTGCGCATCCAGCATAATCAGTTCACATGAGGAGCTGATCTTACTCAGTACAATCTGCGCCTGTCCTTCGTCGTCCAGCACCAGATGATGTGCCTCTTCCACTGCGTCGTTTCGCACATTCAGCGGATCGATACCGGCGACCCCCATGATATTGCCGTGACTAAAGACCTGCCCAATCGCCTGTTGCAGCGCGTGCTTTTGCCGCGCCATGAACTCATCTGTTGCGCTAAGCGCCTCTTCAACTTCGTGTTGCACTTCATCGCTGACCACGCTCTGGCGTGTTTTTATCAGCGCCATGTCATCCTCAAGCCGGGCAATATTCAGCTCCAGCTCGTCGAAAGCGACGGTCAGCCCCTGATAGCGAAAATCGAGATACTCCCGGGCATTCTGCGCATAGTTGAGCAGCTTGTGGGACGCCGAACGCAGGGCAAACAGCGAGGCGTTGGCATACGCAGCATAAATCAGCTTACGGATGGGTTGTTCAAACAACGAGTCTTCCCACAGCAGGTCCGCGGCGTGACGGATATGGTCGATATCGTCCAGATCGGCTGTTCGCCAGCGACGTCCCAGCGCCGCCTCGGCAAAATCCTGCACCCAGCGCTGCGCCTGATGGTCAGGGAGCCGTCCGTTAGCAGCCATCTCATAGCGGGCACGATTGGCCAGGTAGGCCCACATCGAGGAAACCGGGTAAATCTGCCCAGGCGAAATATTCCCCTTCATTAATGTGCCGGAAATCAACGCCCGGACCTGTTCCTCGTCATCGCTGTTACGGTCTTTCTGATCGAACTTATTGACCAGCGCATACAGGGGGACCGATTTACCCGCCACCGAGATCGCCTGACGGACCTCTTCATCGGAAATCGATTTGAGCTGGGTGTAGTCCATCACCGCCAGAACAGCCGAGGCGCGAGCCAACTGCTCGCTGAGCATTTTTTGCAGATGCGGCTGTCCGGCTTCATTTGGCCCCGGTGTGTCGAGTAACGTCAGTTGACCCAGATGGGCATCCAGCCCTGCGAGATGGACAAACTCCACCTCAATGACCGGAATATGTTCAATTGCCGTGTATTCGGAAAACGGAAAATCCACGCCCAGCGCCAGAGAGAGGCGTACCAGGTCGTTAAGGCTTTTCAGACAATGGAATATCGGCTCTGCGCCCAGATGATGCTTTTCAAATGGCTCACCTTTTTCGATACGCTCCAGCAGGGTATTCATGTCTTTATCTATTTCCAGACGCTGGGCCAGCTTACCGCGATCGTCATCGCAGAGCTTTTTCTGCAATTGCAGAATCAACGCATCAATAGGAGAGACATGCGAGAAATGAAGTACAGGCTCCTTTTGACCCGGCGTATGGCGGATCAGCGTCGGGAGCGCGGTCATTGGCCGGTTGCGGTTCGGCAATACCTCGGTACCCACAATCGCATTAATGGTGGTTGATTTACCCGCCTTCATGGTCCCGACAATGGCCAATACCATTTCGAGACGGGTTATTTTGCGCAATTCATTATTTAGCATCGCCTGCTGAGCATCGACGCCACGGGCGCTGAAATGTAAAGGCAATACATTATTATTACCGCCTCTCACCGCGGCCGTCGCGCTATCCAGCATCGTACCGGGCATTGATTTCAACGTCTCAAGATTCTGTAGCGCGAGCTGTAACAGACGCTCAGCTTCCTGGCTTAATTCAAAAATGGTCTGTGTGTGCATGATAAAAGCCTTTCCTTAACGCAAATTTATTACTTTTATTAAGCCACTTTGTTTTGATTATGCTGTTTCGGCTTATATGATCACGTATGGAAAACATGTTCGCAAAATATAACCAATTGATGGCAATAAGAAATAAATAACCATCCTTGCAAGGCGTGTAAAACGGCCCCCTTGGCGGAAAGCCAAAAGATAAAAAGCGTAGCTCATTTTCAGGAAACATCAGGATATATCATTGCTATTTACCCACCTAAAAAGAGAGGTAATTCCCCGCCACCATGGGATGAATGGCGTTGGTGAACGTGGATAAATAACAACTTGTTGCTTAACCTTATCCGAAATGGAAGAGCGTAGCAATTTGATGCAATAAAATATTCGATATATTTAGCATCATTTCTTTCCATCGTCTTAATGCGTCAAGCATCGCTTAACTGACTGACAGCAAGTGTCACTCGCCACACAATTTTTGCCTTTTTTTTATTATGCAATAGCACCGACAAAAGTGTGGATTTGCGTTATACTTGCCGCCTTTTTCGGCACTCTGCCGTCATTTAGCTGGCACTTTCCAGCGTGTTAACACTTTTTTGAGGATACCGACATGCAACTCCCACACTGCCCGAAATGCAATTCTGAATACACTTACGAAGATAATGGCATGTTCATCTGCCCGGAATGCGCACATGAATGGAATGACGCAGAGCCGTCGCAGGACAGCGATACCCTCATCGTAAAAGATGCGAACGGCAACCTTCTGGCCGACGGCGACAGCGTCACCGTGGTGAAAGATCTGAAGGTGAAAGGCAGCTCTTCCATGCTGAAGATCGGCACCAAAGTGAAGAATATCCGTCTGGTTGAAGGCGATCACAACATCGATTGCAAAATTGACGGTTTCGGTCCAATGAAACTGAAATCTGAGTTCGTTAAAAAGAACTGATTTATCCGCCCGGTGGCGCTTCGCTTACCGGGCCTACAATAACTAAACTTAATGGGCTTCTCTTACCTGAGGTAATGATTATGCCGTTAAGTCCCTACATCTCTTTCGCCGGTAACTGTGCTGAGGCCACCGCCTTCTATCAGCAGGCCGTCGGCGCAGAACTCCTCTATAAAATCACCTTCGGCGAAATGCCAAAAGACGAAAACAGCGAAGAAGGCTGTCCGTCCGGCATGCAGTTTCCGGATTCCGCCATCGCTCACTCCAACGTTCGCATTGCGGGCAGCGATATCATGATGAGCGACGGGTTGCCGCCCGGCAGCAGCGCGCAATACGCCGGGTTCACGCTAGTGCTCGACACCCAGGACGTGGCAGAAGGTAAGCGCTGGTTCGACAGTCTTGCCGCGGGCGGAAATGTCGAAATGGCCTGGCAGGAAACCTTCTGGGCGCACGGCTTCGGTAAGGTCACCGATAAATACGGTGTGCCGTGGATGATTAACGTCGTTAAGCAACACCAAACGTCGTAGGCCGAATAAGCGCAGCGCATCCGGCAACAGCGCCCGGTGGCGCTGCGCTGACCGGGCCTACAGTGATTGTCATCAAACTCCCCTCAACTCTTCAAATTCCCGCAACCCAGACTTAACCCAAATGTCATATTGATGCGCCAGCATGAGGCCACATTTATTGTGAGGCCCAGCCCATGCAAACCGTCATCCGCGTCGAGAAACTGAGCAAGACCTTCCATCACAACAAGGCGCTGCATGCCGTTGATCTGACCGTCCAGCAGGGCGACATGGTGGCGCTTCTCGGGCCTTCTGGCTCAGGCAAATCCACCCTTCTGCGCCATTTAAGCGGCCTCATTACCTGCGATAAAACCCCGGAAAGTCACGTCGAACTGCTGGGTAACACCGTGCAGCGTGCAGGCCGTCTGGCGAGCGATATTCGCAAAAGCCGCGCCCAGACGGGCTACATCTTCCAGCAGTTCAACCTGGTGAACCGCCTGACGGTGCTGGAGAACGTGCTGATTGGCGCGCTCGGCAGCACCCCGTTCTGGCGCACCTGCCTGCGCTGGTTCTCCCCTTCTCAGAAGCAGGAAGCGTTGCAGGCGCTGACCCGCGTCGGTATGGCGCATTTTGCCCACCAGCGCGTCTCCACCCTGTCCGGTGGACAACAACAGCGCGTCGCCATCGCCCGCGCGCTGATGCAGAAAGCAAAAATCATTCTTGCCGATGAACCCATCGCCTCGCTGGACCCGGAATCGGCGCGCATCGTGATGGAAACTCTGCGCGACATTAACCAGCACGACGGCATCACCGTGGTGGTGACGCTGCATCAGGTGGATTACGCCCTGCGCTACTGCGAGCGCATCGTCGCCCTGCGTCAGGGGCACGTGTTCTTTGATGGCGCGAGCCATCAGTTTGATAACGAACGTTTTGACCATCTCTACCGCAGCATTAATCGCGTCGAAGAGAACGCGCAGGCTGCTTAACGTCCCCATAACGAGGAATGGAAATGAGCTATAAAACGGTTGCCGCGCTGGCCTTCACCAGCATGTTCAGCATCAGCACCCTGTTAAGCCCGGCCTACGCCGAGGAGCAGGAAAAAGCGCTGAACTTTGGCATCATTTCGACGGAATCACAGCAGAACCTAAAGCCCCAGTGGGAACCGTTTCTGAAAGATATGGAAACCAAACTGGGGATCAAAGTGAACGCCTTCTTCGCCCCGGACTACGCGGGCATCATCCAGGGGATGCGCTTTAATAAAGTGGACATCGCCTGGTACGGCAACCTCTCCGCCATGGAGGCAGTAGACCGCGCGAACGGCCAGGTCTTTGCCCAGACCGTTGCGGCAGACGGTTCTCCGGGCTACTGGAGCGTGCTGATCGTGAACAAAGACAGCCCGATCAACAACCTCAACGACCTGCTCGCCAAACGCAAAGAGCTGACCTTCGGCAATGGCGATCCGAACTCCACCTCCGGCTTCCTCGTCCCGGGCTACTACGTCTTCGCCAAAAACAACGCCTCCGCCAGCGACTTCAAGCGCACCGTCAACGCCAGCCACGAAACAAACGCCCTGGCCGTGGCCAACAAGCAGGTGGACGTTGCCACTAACAACACCGAAAACCTCGACAAGCTGAAGACCTCCGCGCCGGACAAGCTGAAAGAGCTGAAGGTTATCTGGAAATCGCCGCTGATCCCGGGCGACCCGATCGTGTGGCGTAAAAACCTCACCGAAAGCACCAAGGAGAAGGTGTACGACTTCTTTATGAACTACGGCAAAACGCCGGAAGAGAAAGCGGTTCTAGAACATCTGGGCTGGGCACCGTTCCGCGCGTCAAGCGACCTGCAGCTGGTTCCGATTCGCCAGCTGGCGCTGTTCAAGCAGATGCAGGGGGTGAAGGACAACAAAGGCCTCAAGGAAGACGAGAAGACCAGCAAAGTCTCTGAAATTCAGGCCCAGCTGGACGATCTCGACCGCCTGACCGCCGCGCTCGGTGCAATGACCAGCGTGAATAAAGCGGTGCAGTAACGCTTTTCGCCCGGTGGCGCTGCGCTTACCGGGCCTACATTTTGGATCGTAGGCCGGATAAGCGTAGCGCCATCCGGCACACAAAGACCCGCGGGGTAACACATGCAAACCATCACCCTCCCACCGCCAAAGCGCAGCTGGTTCTCGCTCATCAGCTGGGCCATCCTGCTGGCGGTGCTGGTTATCTCCTGGAAGGGCGCGGAAATGGATCCGCTGCTGCTCTTCAAAGATTCCGGCAACATGGCCACTTTCGCCGCCGACTTCTTCCCGCCGGACTTCAGCCAGTGGCAGGACTACCTTGGCGAAATGGCGATCACCCTGCAAATCGCCGTCTGGGGCACCGCTCTTGCCGTCGTTATCTCCATTCCGTTTGGCCTGATGAGCGCCGAAAACATCGTGCCGTGGTGGATATACCAGCCGATGCGTCGCCTGATGGATGCCTGCCGCGCCATTAACGAAATGGTGTTCGCCATGCTGTTCGTGGTCGCCGTCGGCCTGGGTCCGTTCGCGGGCGTGATGGCGCTGTTCATCCACACCACAGGCGTGCTCTCCAAGCTGCTCTCCGAAGCGGTCGAAGCCATCGAGCCCGGCCCGGTAGAAGGCATTCGCGCAACGGGCGCCAACAAAATCGAAGAGATCCTTTACGGCGTCCTGCCTCAGGTGATGCCGCTGCTGATCTCCTACTCCCTGTACCGATTTGAGTCCAACGTCCGCTCCGCCACCGTGGTCGGCATGGTGGGCGCAGGCGGGATTGGCGTCACCCTGTGGGAAGCCATTCGCGGTTTCCAGTTCCAGCAAACCTGCGCCCTGATGGTGCTCATCATCGTCACCGTCAGCCTGCTGGATTTCCTCTCTCAACGTTTGCGTAAGCACTTCATCTGAGAAGCGAGGCTTTGTTTTCTATGCACTTATCCAGACATCCGACCAGTTACCCCACCCGCTGGCAAGAGATTGCGGCAAAGCTCGAAGTGGAGTTGCGCACGCACTACCGCTGTGGAGACTACCTGCCCGCCGAGCAGCAGCTTGCCGACCGCTATGAGGTGAACCGACACACCCTGCGCCGCGCCATTGACCAGCTGGTCGAGCGCGGCTGGGTCCAGCGCCGTCAGGGCGTGGGCGTGCTGGTGCTGATGCGCCCGTTCGACTACCCGCTAAACGCCCAGGCGCGCTTTAGCCAGAACCTGCTGGATCAGGGCAGCCACCCTACCAGCGAAAAGCTGCTCTCGGTATTGCGCCCGGCCTCCAGCCACGTGGCGGACGCGCTGGGCATTCAGGAGGGCGATAACGTCATCCACCTGCGCACGTTGCGCCGGGTGAACGGCGTGGCGGTATGCCAGATAGACCACTACTTCGCGGACCTCGCCCTCTGGCCCGTGCTCCAGCGTTTCTCCAGCGGCTCGCTACATGATTTTCTTCAGGATGCGACAGGCATTGCGCTCAAGCGCACCCAGACGCGCATCAGCGCCCGTCGCGCGCAGGCGAAAGAGAGCAAGGTCCTCGAAATTCCCAACATGGCTCCGCTGCTCTGCGTACGCACCCTCAACCACCGTGACGGCGAGATCAACGCGACGGAATACTCCGTCAGCCTGACCCGCGCCGACATGATCGAATTCACCATGGAGCACTGAATGCACTTCGACATCTCCACCCGACAGCGCTGGATGCGCGTGCTGGCCCACAGCCAGCCTGCTGCGCTCTCTGCCCGCATGAGCGCCCTTAACCTGGCACCTGATTACGACACCCTCCGCGCACCGGAGATTGGCCTCGTTCAGATCCAGGCGCGCATGGGCGGCACCGGCGAGCGCTTCTTCGCCGGAGACGCCACCCTCACCCGCGCCGCAATCCGCCTGAACAGCGGCACGCTGGGCTACAGCTACGTGCTGGGGCGCGACAAAGCCCACGCCGAGCGCTGCGCGGTGATCGACGCGCTTTTACAGGAACAGCCGCATTTCCAGACGTTAATGGAAACCCTTATTGCCCCGCTGGAAGCCGACCGCGCCGCGCGCATTGCCGCACGTCAGGCCGAAGTGAACACCAGCCGGGTCGACTTCTTTACGCTCGTTCGCGGAGACAACGCATGACGCTTCAACCTGCTTTAACCCTGGCCGTCCAGGATGCCCAACACAGTTTTCGTCGCCTGCTGAAGGCGATGAGCGAGCCGGGCGTGATCGTCTCGCTGCACCAGCTTTCACAGGGCTGGCTGCCGCTGAACCTGGCGACCACCAGCGTGCTGCTGACCCTTGCCGACAACGACACGCCTGTTTGGCTTTCAGGCGCATTATCCAACGATATCGCCAGCCAGAACCTGCGTTTTCACACCAGCGCCCCGCTGGTCGATCAGCCCCAGCAGGCAATCTTTGCCGTGGCCGATGAGCAAATCAGCCATGAACAGCTTAACGCCCTGAGTGAAGGCAGCGCCGTCGCCCCGGAGACCAGCGCCACGCTGATCCTGCAGGTTTCCAGCCTGAGCGGCGGCCGCATGCTGCGCCTGACGGGCGCAGGCATCGCCGAAGAACGCATGGTCGCGCCGCAGCTGCCGGAGTGCATCATTCACGAGCTGACCGAGCGCCCGCACCCGTTCCCGCTGGGCATTGACCTGATCCTGACCTGCGGCGAGCGCCTGCTGGCGATCCCGCGGACCACCCACGTGGAGGTGTGCTGATGTACGTTGCCGTCAAAGGGGGCGAAAAAGCGATCGCCGCCGCCCATGCGTTGCAGGCGCACAGACGACGGGGCGATGAACGGCTTCCCGAGCTGAGCGTCGCCCAGATTGAGCAGCAGTTAAACCTCGCCGTCGATCGCGTGATGACCGAGGGCGGCATCGCCGACCGCGAGCTGGCGGCGCTGGCCCTGAAGCAGGCCAGCGGCGATAACGTCGAAGCCATCTTCCTGCTGCGTGCCTACCGCACCACGCTTGCCAAACTGGCGGTGAGCGAGCCGGTCAACACGGCACAGATGCGCCTGGAGCGCCGCATTTCTGCCGTTTATAAAGACATTCCCGGCGGCCAGTTGCTTGGCCCCACCTACGACTACACCCATCGCCTGCTGGATTTTACCCTACTGGCGAACGGCGAAGCACCGCAGCTCAGTACCTCTGACGCCGAACAAGAACCGTCTCCGCACGTCTTCAGCCTGCTGGCGAAACAGGGTCTGGCGAAGGCGGAAGAAGATTCTGGCGCGCAGCCGGATGACATCACCCGCACGCCGCCGGTTTACCCGTGCTCGCGCTCGTCCCGCCTGCAGCAGCTGATGCGCGGCGACGAAGGCTATCTGCTGGCGCTGGCCTACTCCACCCAGCGCGGCTACGGGCGCAACCACCCGTTTGCGGCCGAGATCCGCAGCGGCTATATCGACGTCGAAATCGTGCCGGAAGAGCTGGGTTTTGCGGTAAACGTCGGCGAACTGCTGATGACCGAGTGTGAAATGGTGAATGGTTTTGTCGCGCCCGAAAATGAAGACCCTCACTTTACCCGCGGCTACGGGCTGGTGTTCGGCCTCGGCGAGCGCAAAGCCATGGCAATGGCGCTGGTCGACCGCGCACTCCAGGCATCGGACTACGGCGAGCACATTGCAGGCCCGGCGCAGGACGAAGAGTTCGTGCTGGCCCACGCGGATAACGTTGAGGCCGCCGGTTTTGTCTCGCACCTCAAGCTGCCGCACTACGTCGATTTCCAGGCTGAACTGGAACTGCTGAAACGCCTGCAACGGGAGCGCACCAATGGCTAACTTAAGCGGCTACAACTTTGCCTATCTGGACGAGCAAACCAAACGCATGATCCGCCGCGCGATACTGAAAGCGGTGGCCATTCCGGGCTATCAGGTGCCGTTCGGCGGCCGCGAAATGCCGATGCCCTACGGCTGGGGCACGGGCGGTATTCAGATCACCGCCAGCGTGATCGGCGAGGCGGACGTGCTGAAGGTCATCGACCAGGGTGCCGACGACACCACCAACGCCGTGTCGATCCGCAGCTTCTTTCAGCGCGTCACCGGCGTCAATACCACCGAAAAAACCGAAGACGCGACGCTGATCCAGACCCGTCACCGCATCCCCGAAACCCCGCTGACGGAAGATCAGATTTTGATTTTCCAGGTGCCGATCCCGGAGCCGCTGCGCTTTATCGAGCCGCGCGAAACCGAAACCCGCACCATGCACGCGCTGGAAGAGTACGGGGTAATGCAGGTGAAGCTGTATGAGGATATCGCCCGCTTCGGCCATATCGCCACCACCTACGCCTATCCGGTGAAGGTAAACGGGCGCTACGTCATGGACCCGTCGCCGATCCCGAAATTCGATAACCCGAAGATGGACATGATGCCCGCCCTGCAGCTGTTCGGCGCCGGGCGTGAAAAACGCATCTACGCCGTCCCGCCGTACACCCGGGTGGAGAGTCTCGATTTCGACGATCACCCGTTTACGGTGCAGGAGTGGGACGAACCGTGCGCCATCTGCGGCTCCAAACACAGCTATCTGGATGAAGTGGTGCTGGACGATACGGGCAAACGGATGTTTGTCTGCTCCGACACCGATTACTGCCGCCAACAGAGCGAGGCGAACGGCCAATGAAACCGCTGCTTTCGGTTAATCACCTGACTCACCTTTATGCGCCGGGCAAAGGCTTCAGCGATGTCTCCTTCGAGCTGTGGCCGGGCGAAGTGCTGGGGATCGTCGGCGAGTCCGGCTCCGGCAAAACGACGCTGCTGAAGTCCATCTCCGCGCGCCTCGCGCCGCAACACGGTGAGATCCTGTATCAGGGACGCTCCCTCTACGGCATAAGCGAGGCCGAGCGCCGCCGCCTGCTGCGCACCGAGTGGGGCGTGGTGCATCAGCACCCGATGGATGGCCTGCGCCGTCAGGTCTCCGCCGGGGGCAACATCGGCGAACGCCTGATGGCCACCGGCGCGCGCCATTACGGCAACATCCGCGCCACCGCCCAGCACTGGCTGGAGGAGGTGGAAATCCCCGCCTCGCGCATCGACGATCTGCCGACAACCTTCTCCGGTGGGATGCAGCAGCGTCTGCAGATCGCACGCAACCTGGTCACCCACCCGAAGCTGGTGTTTATGGATGAACCCACCGGCGGGCTGGACGTCTCCGTGCAGGCGCGCCTGCTCGACCTGCTGCGCGGTCTGGTGGTGGAGCTGAACCTTGCGGTGGTGATTGTCACCCACGATCTGGGCGTCGCACGCCTGCTGGCGGACCGTCTGCTGGTGATGAAGCAGGGTCAGGTGGTGGAAAGTGGGCTAACCGACCGGGTACTCGACGATCCGCACCATCCGTACACCCAGCTGCTGGTGTCGTCCGTGTTGCAGAATTGAGGGCGCCACCCCGGCAAAACGCACACCGCACCTTGTAGGCCGGGTAAGGCGAAGCCGCCACCCGGCAAAACGAATCGCGAGGCCAACATGATCCACGTACAAAACGTCAGTAAAACCTTTGTGCTCCACCAGCAAAACGGCGTGCGCCTGCCGGTGCTGCAAAACGCCTCGTTAGAGGTCAGCAAGGGCGAATGCGTAGTGCTGCACGGCCACTCCGGCAGCGGAAAATCCACCCTGCTGCGCTCCCTGTACGCCAACTACCTGCCGGACGAAGGCCACATACGCATTCGCCACAACGATGAGTGGGTCGATCTGGTTCAGGCTCCGGCGCGCAAGGTGCTGGACGTGCGCCGCACGACGATCGGCTGGGTTAGCCAGTTTCTGCGGGTGATCCCGCGGATCTCCGCCCTGGACGTGGTCATGCAGCCGCTGCTGGATCTCGGCGTGCCGCGCGAAACCTGCGCCGCCAAAGCCGCCAGCCTGCTAACGCGCCTCAACGTGCCTGAACGCCTGTGGCACCTTGCCCCGTCGACCTTTTCCGGCGGCGAGCAGCAGCGCGTTAACATCGCGCGCGGGTTTATCGTTGACTACCCGATTTTGCTGCTGGATGAACCCACCGCCTCGCTCGACGATAAAAACAGCGCGGCAGTGGTTGAGCTGATCGAACAGGCCAAAGCGCGCGGCGCGGCGATCGTCGGGATCTTCCACGACGAAACCGTACGCAGCCGCGTGGCGGACAGACTGCACACGATGGGGAACGACGCATGATTATCAATAACGTCAGGCTGGTGCTGGAAAATGAAGTCGTTGATGGCTCGGTTGAAGTTCATGACGGCGTTATTCGCGCCTTTGCCGAAACCCAGAGCCGTACCCCTGAAGCGATGGACGGCGAAGGCGGCTGGCTGCTGCCGGGGCTGATTGAGCTGCATACCGATAATCTGGACAAATTCTTCACCCCGCGCCCGAAGGTGGACTGGCCCGCCCATTCGGCGATGAGCAGCCACGACGCGCTGATGGTCGCCAGCGGCATCACCACCGTGCTCGACGCGGTGGCCATTGGCGACGTGCGCGACGGCGGCGATCGCCTGGAGAATCTGGAGAAGATGATCAACGCCGTGGAGGAGACGCAAAAACGCGGCCTCAACCGCGCCGAGCACCGTCTGCACCTGCGCTGCGAGCTGCCGCACCACACTACCCTGCCGCTGTTTGAAAAGCTGGTCGGGCGCGAGCCGGTCTCGCTGGTCTCCCTGATGGACCACTCGCCCGGACAGCGCCAGTTCGCCAACATTGAAAAGTATCGCGAATACTATCAGGGCAAATACTCGCTCAACGACGCCGAGATGGCGCGCTACGAAGAAGAGCAGCTGGCACTTGCGGCACGGTGGTCGCAGCCGAACCGCCTCTCGATTGCCGCGATGTGCCGTGACCGCAACATCGCGCTGGCCAGCCATGACGACGCCACGCACGATCACGTGCGCGAATCCCACCGACTTGGCAGCGTGATCGCCGAATTTCCCACCACGTTCGAAGCCGCGGAAGCCTCACGCAGGCACGGCATGAACGTGCTGATGGGCGCACCGAACATCGTGCGCGGCGGATCGCACTCCGGTAACGTGGCGGCAAGCAGGCTCGCCTCCCTCGGCCTGCTGGATATTCTCTCGTCCGACTACTACCCCGCCAGCCTGCTGGATGCGGCGTTCCGGGTGGCGGACGACGAGGGCAACACTTTTACGCTGCCGCAGGCGATTCGCCTGGTGACGAAAAACCCGGCCACCGCGCTCAATCTTCACGATCGCGGGGAAATCGCGGAAGGTAAACGTGCGGATCTGGTGCTCGCCCACCGCAAGGGCGAACACGTTCATATCGACCACGTCTGGCGTCAGGGAAAAAGGGTGTTCTGATGGGAAGACTCATCTGGTTAATGGGGCCGTCCGGCTCCGGGAAAGATAGCCTGCTGTCGGCGCTGCGGCAGCAGGAACACGCGCGACTATTGGTCGCGCACAGGTACATCACCCGCGCGGCCAACGCCGGAAGCGAAAACCATATCGCCCTGAGCGAGCAGGAATTTTTTACCCGCGCCGGGCAAAATCTGCTGGCGCTGAGCTGGCACGCCAACGGCTTTTACTATGGCGTGGGCATCGAAATCGACCTCTGGCTGCACGCGGGTTTTGACGTGCTGGTTAACGGCTCGCGCGCGCATCTACCGCAGGCGCGTTCCCGATATGAAGCGGCGCTGCTGCCGGTCTGTTTAGAGGTGTCGCCGGAGATCCTGCGTAACCGCCTGCAAAATCGTGGCCGCGAAAGCGCAAAAGAGATAGACCAGCGCCTGGAGCGTGCGGCGCGCTACACCCCGTCGGGCTGTTACGTCCTCAATAACGACGGAAGTTTGCTACAGTCAGTCGAGACCTTTTTAACGCTGATCCGCCAGAAGGAGAAACAGCATGCCTGACTGCCAGCTTCGCCCCGCAACCGCCGACGATGCGCAGAGTGTTTACGCCCTCATCTGCGAACTTAAGCAGGCAGAATTCGATCATCAGGCGTTTCACGCGGGCTACCTTGCCAACCTGCAGGATCACAACATGCGCTACCAGCTTGCCGAATTGGACGGGCAGGTCATCGGCATGATCGGTCTGCACATGCAGTTTCACCTGCACCATGCGCGTTGGATCGGCGAGATCCAGGAGTTGGTGGTGATGCCGCAGGCGCGTGGGCACAAAGTGGGCAGCCAGCTTCTGGCATGGGCGGAAGCGATCGCTCGCCAGGCGGGTGCTGAGCTAACGGAGCTCTCCACCAGCGTAAAGCGCACTGATGCCCACCGTTTTTACGTGCGTGAAGGGTATACGCAGAGCCATTTCCGATTCACCAAACCGCTGTAGAGGTGCGTTATGAGTCTGACCATCACGTTGACGGGGACGGGTGGCGCCCAGCTGGTGCCGGTCTTTGGCTGCGACTGCGCGGCCTGCCGCCGGGCGCGCCTGCAGGACAGCTATCGCCGTCGCCCCTGCAGCGCAGTAGTCAAATTCAACGATGCAGTGACGCTGCTGGACGCGGGCATTCCGCACCTGATGGACGACTGGCCCGCGGGCAGCTTTCAGCAATTTTTGCTCACGCACTACCATATGGATCACGTTCAGGGGCTGTTTCCCCTGCGCTGGGGCGTGGGCGCGACGATTCCGGTTTACGGTCCGCCGGACGAAGCGGGATGCGACGACCTGTTTAAGCACCCGGGGATTCTGGATTTCAGCCACACGCTGGAGCCGTTTGTGATGTTTGAACTCCAGGGGCTGCGGGTCACGCCGCTACCGCTCAACCATTCCAGACTGACCTTCGGCTATCTGCTTGAATCGGCCCACAGCCGGGTGGCCTGGCTTTCCGACACCGCCGGACTGCCGGAGAAAACGGTGAAGTTCCTGCTCAACAACCAGCCGCAGGCGATGATTATCGACTGCAGCCATGAACCGCGCGAGGAAACGCCGCGCAACCATTGCGACTTAACTACCGTGATTGCGCTGAACGAGGTCATTGGCTGCCCGCAGGTGATCCTGACGCACATCAGCCATCAGCTTGACGTGTGGATGATGGATAACCCGCTGCCGGAGGGAATTGAGGCGGGGTATGACGGGATGGTGCTGGTGCTCGACTGAGTTTTGCCGGGTGGCGGCTGCGCCTTACCCGGCCTACGGCCCAGGGTTTTGTAGGCCTGCGTAAGCGAAGCGCCACCAGGCTTTAACCTCGATCGTAATCGTCTTCTAACCTGCGCTCATCCTCTTCTAACCGACGGCGATCGTCATCCAACTGGCGCTGGCGCTCATCTAAGCGCTGGCGTCTGTCCTCAAGCTGCCGACGGCGATCGTCGTACTGGCGGCTGTCGGTCTGGCGGCTGCGATCGTAACGATCGTCGTCGTCATCGCTGCTGCGACTGCTGCTGGGGTTATAAGCATCGTTGATCGCCTGTTGAATGTTGCCAATAGCATCATCAACAATATCGGCATGAGCCAGCTGGCTGGTGAGTGACAGCAGACCAAATAACAGAGCAGTTGAGTAACGTTTCATAAGGCCAGACTCGCAGGTGAACTGGCCTTACGATAATGAACGGCGGGGAGCCGGGGTAGCGGAGGAATCTCAAATTACCATGACCTTCCGCAGCGCCTGTGCCAGCTGCACACGTGTAAACGGCTTACGCAGTAACTGAACGTCGGGCAGCTGCGGATTATGCGTGGGTCGCAAATCCTGACCGCTGATCAGCAGAACCGGAAGCTGCGGATACTGGCTGCGCACCTGGTTTATTACCTCAGCGCCGCTCAGGTTTCCCGGCAACATCAGGTCGCTGATAAACATGCCAATATCCGGTGACGCCGCCAGCATGTTCAGCGCCTGCTCGCCGTTGTCCGCTTCGAGCGTCAGATAGCCGAGCTGATGCAGCTGCTCGCACAGGGTCTGGCGGACATCGGCTTCGTCCTCCAGCACCAGTACAAGCCGCTCGTTCTCAACGGTAGCGGTGGTTGAGAGCGCTTCATCCTCGGAAGCGGCGGGAAGCGTCGATCGCGGAAGGTGAAGCCGCACGGTGGTGCCCTGCCCCGGCGCGCTTTCAATCTCCACGCGACCGCCGGACTGGCGCACAAACCCATAGACCATCGACAGGCCTAACCCGCTCCCGCTTCCGGTCTGCTTGGTGGTGAAGAACGGTTCAAAGACCCGGGATTTTACCGCCTGCGACATGCCGCTGCCGTGGTCAATGACCTCCAGCGCCACCATGTCCTGCCTGCGTCCGTCGCTGCGGGTCACGCGCTGGTTCCAGGTGCGAATTTTTATCACCCCGCTTTGCCCTTCCATCGCATCACGCGCGTTCATCACCAGGTTGATAATGGCGTTTTCAAGCTGGCTGACGTCTATCCACGCGGGCCACGCCGGGGTTTGTGCTTCAATCTCCAGGGTCAGGGTGGCAGGCAGTGAGTGACGCATCAGTTCCCGGAGGTTCTCCAGCAGCGGCAGCATCTCTACCCCATGCGGCGTCAGGGATTGCTTGCGGGAAAACGCCAGCAGGCGCTGGGTCAGCAGCGCGCCGCGTTCGGCCGCCTTCAGCGCCCGGGTAATGCGCGGCGCGTCTTTTGATTCGGTGTCGGTGAGCTCAAGGCTGCCGATGATCACCGCCAGCAGGTTGTTAAAATCATGCGCCAGCCCGCCGGTCAGCTGCCCGACCGCCTTCATCTTCTGGCTGTGCAGCAGCGCCTCTTCCAGCCCCTGACGCTCGATGCGGTCAATCTCCATCTGCGTGGTTTTCTGTTTCAGCAGGCGCGTGGTGTGCTCAAGCGAGGCGGTGTTGCGGGCAAAAACGTTAAACGCGCGCGCCAGCTCGCCCAGCTCATCGCGCCGCTGCAGCGCGGGCACCGATACGTCCTGCTCGCCATGCGCAAGGCGCGACATCGCTCTGGAGATAGCCGTCAGGTTAGAGCCCAGATTGCGGTAGATATACCAGCAGGCGCACCCGGTGATGATCAGCGCCAGCACGGCGAAAATGCTGATAAACACGCTGATCGAGCGCAGCTCCTGATGGCTCTGAGCGGTACGAAGCGTGGAGGCGTTCGCCACCTGCTCGACGTACTGATTGATGTCGCTGTTGAGGATCGCCACCAGCGCCTTGATGTGGAACATATACCAGCTGATCGCCAGATCGCTCTCTTCCAGCTGCTTCGACAGAGGGGCGAGTTTATGCAGCTCGACGTTAAAATCAGGCAGAACCCTGTTCACGACAGGCTGGATGGCGCGCCGGGGAAGGGTTGCCGTTACGGCGTCAAGCTGCTGAACGGTCGCGCGCGGCGAAGGGGTGTCGATGGCGGCAGCGATCAGCCTGTCCATTTCCATCAGTTGCTGCGCGTCCGGTACGTTGCTGCTGTAGCGGCGGTTGATGTCCTGCAGATGACGCAGATAGCTCTGGCTTTGATATAGCGAGCTGAGCAGCGCGTTACGCTCCAGATGGCGTCGCTGCCCGCGCTCAAGCATCTCCGTCACGCTCTGCTGTAATTCATTGCTTCTTTGAATAATGCGCGCCACCAGCGCCGGTTCCTGCTGCGCCAGAGGCGCTTCCGCAAGCTGTTCCAGCGAGTGGCGCAGCGCCATCTGGGTCTGCTTCAGCCGCTCGGCTTCGCCTTTGTACTCCAGCGCCCCGACGACCTGGGAGAGCCGCACCGCCGCCGTCGCCACGTTAGCGGTATCACGGGCCAGGTTCATGCTGCCGGTCATGTCATCCAGCGTTTGCTGCTGCACCTGCTCCTGGATCTGGCTGGCGTGACGAAAGCCGAGTACCGCCACGCCGCTCACCATCAGCGTAACGGCGACCACCAGCAGATTGAAAATCAGCAGGCGTCCGCGGGCGCTGGCGAAAAACGGGGGGCGTGATGGCATGGATTTGGGCTCCTCTGCGATTTGGTGTCCCCTCACCCTACCCCTCTCCCACAGGGAAAGGGAAAAGAGAAATGTGACGGCGATTAGCTATTCATAACTATGACAAATATGAACAGCTTCTGACATTTTGCATTTACGCACCTGTGATGAAGTGCAGATATCGACATTCGCAGGAGATCCGCCATGAGCAGAACCCCGGTTTTAGAGATGCGCAATATTGCCAAGACGTTTGGTAATTTCCACGCGCTCAAGGGTGTAGATTTGACGGTTTTCCCCGGTGAGATCCACGCGCTGATGGGAGAAAACGGCGCGGGAAAAAGCACGCTGATGAAAATCCTCGCGGGAGCCTATACCGCCACCAGCGGCGAAATCCTGATCGACGGCCAACCGTTTCATATCAAAGGCCCAAAAGATGCGCTGGCCGCAGGCATTACGCTGATTTATCAGGAGATGCAGCTCGCGCCCAATCTGACCGTTGCCGAAAATATCTTTCTCGGCAGCGAGCTGTCGCGCGGCGGGATGGTGCAGCGCAAAGAGATGGCCGCCCAGGCGCAGGCGGTGATTGACCGTCTCGGCGCGCAGTTCAGCGCCACCGACCTGGTGATGAAGCTGACCATCGCCGAGCAGCAGCAGGTGGAAATCGCCCGTGCGCTGCACCGCAACAGCCGCATTCTGGTGATGGACGAACCCACCGCCGCCCTCTCCTCGCGGGAAACGCACCGCCTGTTCGAACTGATTTTGCGCCTGCGCGACGAAGGAATGGCGATTATCTACATCAGCCACCGCATGGCGGAAGTGTATGAACTCTCTGACCGCGTCAGCGTCCTGCGCGACGGGCAGTACGTCGGTAGCCTGACGCGCGACAAGCTGAATGCCTCTGAGCTGGTGCGCATGATGGTAGGCCGCCCGTTAAGCGATCTGTTTAACAAAGAGCGCGACATCCCGTTAGGCAGCCCGCGTCTCAACGTGCATCACCTGACTGACGGCAAAAAAGTGCTTCCCTGCAGCCTGCAGGTGCGTTCCGGTGAAATCGTCGGGCTGGCGGGCCTGGTCGGGGCCGGACGCTCCGAACTGGCGCAACTCATCTTCGGCGTGCGCAAAGCCACGGGCGGCATGATTGAGGTGGACGGCGAGCCGGTGGTGATCCACTCCCCGCGCGCGGCCATTGATAACGGCATCGGTTTTCTCACCGAAAACCGCAAGGAGCAGGGGCTGTTTCTGGAGCTGGCGGCGCAGGAAAACATCACCATGGCGACGCTGGAGCGCGACGCCACCTTCGGCATGCTAAACCGTAAAAAAGCCCAGTCGATTTCCGATGACGCGATTGCCCTGCTCAACATCCGCGTGCCGCATTCTCAGGTGCGCGCGGGCGGGCTGTCCGGCGGCAACCAGCAAAAGCTGCTGATCTCCCGCTGGGTGGCCATCGGCCCGCGCATTCTGATTCTGGACGAACCCACGCGCGGCGTGGACGTCGGCGCGAAAAGCGAGATCTACCGCATCATGAACCAGATGGCGCGCAAAGGGGTGGCGATTTTAATGATCTCCAGCGAGCTGCCGGAAGTGGTGGGCATGAGCGACCGGGTGTACGTGATGCGCGAAGGCAGCATCGCGGGTGAACTGCACGGGCGCGACATCTCTCAGGAAAACATTATGACGCTGGCAACCGGCGTGAACGACACTCATCATCAGGCGGTGCAATCATGACAACTCCTACCCATCCGCAGCAGGTGGCGAAATCCGCCTCCGCCAAAAAAATGCTGATGAGCGATCTGATGCAAACGGTCGGTATCCTGCCGATTCTTATCCTGATTGTGGCGGTATTTGGCTTTATCGCCCCTAACTTCTTCACCGAGAGCAACCTGCTCAATATTACCCGCCAGGCGTCGATCAACATCGTGCTGGCGGCGGGAATGACCTTCATCATTTTAACCGGCGGGATTGACCTCTCCGTGGGCTCGATTCTGGGTACTACGGCGGTTGCAGCGATGGTGGTCTCGCTTATCCCTGAATTTGCGATGCTCTCCATTCCGGCCGCGCTGATGCTCGGCATGGTGTTGGGCCTGTTCAACGGCGCGCTGGTGGCCTTTGCCGGACTGCCGCCCTTTATCGTGACGCTCGGCACCTATACGGCACTGCGGGGCGCGGCCTATCTGCTGGCGGACGGCACGACGGTGATTAACTCCAACATTAGCTTCGAGTGGATCGGCAATAACTACCTCGGCCCGATTCCGTGGCTGGTGGTGATCGCCCTGGCGGTCATTGCTATCTGCTGGTTCATCCTGCGCCGCACCACGCTGGGCGTCCACATCTACGCGGTGGGCGGCAACATGCAGGCGGCGCGCCTGACCGGCATCAAGGTCTGGCTGGTGCTGCTGTTTGTTTACGGCATGAGCGGCCTACTCTCCGGGCTTGGCGGGGTGATGAGCGCCTCGCGCCTCTACAGCGCCAACGGCAACCTCGGTATGGGTTATGAGCTTGACGCGATTGCGGCAGTGATCCTCGGCGGGACCAGCTTCGTCGGCGGGATCGGCACGATCACCGGCACGCTGGTGGGTGCATTGATCATCGCCACCCTCAACAACGGCATGACGCTAATGGGCGTCTCCTACTTCTGGCAGCTGGTGATCAAAGGGGCGGTGATCATCATAGCGGTGCTGATCGACAAATACCGTACCCGACACCATCAAAGTGCATAACAACAACACCCTACAGCTTCGAGGAAAACCATATGCGTTTGAAACCCTTAGTGACCGCGCTCTGTGCTGGCGCACTGCTTGCCGCAACACCATTTGCGCAGGCGAAAGATCTGAAGTCCATCGGCGTGACGGTGGGCGACCTGGCTAACCCGTTCTTCGTGCAGATCACCAAAGGTGCCGAGCTGGAAGCGCGCAAGCTGGCTGGCGATAACGTCAAGGTGACGCTGGTTTCCAGCGGTTACGATCTGGGCCAGCAGGTGGCGCAGATCGATAACTTCATCGCCGCGAAGGTGGACATGATCATTCTCAATGCTGCGGATTCCAAAGGGATTGGCCCGGCGGTGAAGCGCGCGAAGGACGCTGGGATCGTGGTCGTTGCGGTTGACGTGGCGGCGGAAGGGGCTGATGCGACCATCACCTCCGATAACACCCAGGCGGGCGAAATGGCCTGTAAGTACATTACCGACCGCCTGAAAGGCAAAGGCAATGTGGTGATCATCAACGGGCCACCGGTCTCTGCGGTGCAGAACCGCGTGGAAGGTTGCCAGACGGAATTCAAAAAACATCCGGATATCAAGGTGCTCTCGGATAACCAGAACGCCAAGGGCAGTCGTGAAGGCGGTCTGGAGGTCATGACCTCTTTGCTGGCGGCCAATCCGAAGATCGACGGCGTATTCGCCATTAACGATCCGACCGCGATCGGTGCCGATCTGGCGGCGAAACAGGCGCAGCGCAACGAGTTCTTTATCGTCGGCGTGGATGGTTCCCCGGACGGTGAGGAAGCGCTGAAGCGCGAAAACTCCCTGTTTGTGGCGACCCCAGCGCAGGATCCGCAGGTGATGGCGGCAAAAGCGGTGGAGATCGGCTATGACATTCTACAGGGCAAACCTGCGCCGAAAGCGCCTGTGCTGATCCCGGTGACGATGATCGATAAAAAGAACGTCGGGACCTATAAGGGGTGGACGGTTAAGTAAACCCGGTGCGGCCTGATGCCCTCACCCTAACCCTCTCCCACAGGGAGAGGGAACTTACTCCCCCTCTCCCTTGAGGGAGAGGGCCGGGGTGAGGGGGTGGCATAAAACTCAAGGAGTCACCATGAAACGCTCCGACATCAACGAAATCCTCGGCCACACGCGACAGTTTTTTTCCATGCACGACGTGCATCTCCCGCCTTTTGCCAGCTTTCCACCCACAAAATGGCAGCAGCTTGACCAGGCCGCATGGCAGGAAGTGTTCGATCTCAGGCTCGGCTGGGACGTGACGGCGTTCGGCAGCAACAGCTTTGCCGCACAGGGGTTAACGCTGTTTACCCTGCGCAACGGCTCGCCCAACGGCGTGCCTTATGAAAAAGGCTATGCCGAAAAAATCATGCACGTGCGCGACGGCCAGGTCACGCCGATGCATTTTCACTGGCGCAAGCGAGAAGACATCATCAACCGCGGCGGCGGGAATCTGATTATTGAGTTATGGAATGCGGGCGCGCATGAAGAAACCGAAAACACGGATGTGACCGTCACGATAGACGGCTGCCGTCAGACCCACGCGCCCGGCAGCCAGCTGCGCCTGCTGCCCGGGGAAAGCATCTGTCTGACGCCCGGTCTGTACCACAGTTTCTGGGGCGAACGTGGCTTCGGAGACGTGCTGGTCGGCGAAGTGTCATCGGTAAACGACGACGAGCACGATAACCACTTTTTGCAGCCCGTTGCCCGCTATAACAACATCGAAGAAGACGAACCGGCAGTGCTGGTGCTATGCAACGAGTACAACCTGTTTCGGATATAAGGAGTGAATGATGCCATTGATTTCTCTTGCCGACGGTCTTGAGCACGCCAGGGCGCATCGCTATGCGCTGGGCGCGTTTAACGTGCTCGACTCCCACTTCCTGCGCGCGCTGTTCGCCGCCGCGAAGCAGGAACGCTCGCCGTTTATCATCAACATCGCCGAAGTGCATTTTAAGTACGTGTCTCTGGAGTCGCTTGTCGAGGCGGTTAAGTTCGAAGCCGCTCGTCACGACATTCCCGTGGTGCTTAACCTCGACCACGGGCTGCATTTTGAGGCCGTCGTACGCGCCCTGCGCTTAGGGTTCAGCTCGGTGATGTTCGACGGCTCAACGCTAAGCTATGAGGAAAACATTCGCCAGACGCGGGAAGTGGTGAAGATGTGCCATGCGGTGGGCGTGTCGGTGGAGGCGGAGCTGGGCGCGGTCGGTGGTGATGAAGGCGGCGCGCTTTACGGGCACGCGGACGAAGCGTTCTTTACCGACCCGCAGCTGGCGCGCGAATTTGTCGATTCAACCGGCATTGACGCGCTGGCGGTCGCCATCGGCAACGCGCACGGCAAATACAAAGGCGAGCCGAAACTCGATTTCCCGCGCCTGGACGCCATTCGCCAGCAGACGGGGCTGCCGCTGGTTTTACACGGCGGCTCCGGGATTAGCGATGCCGACTTCCGCCGCGCTATCGAGCTGGGCATTCATAAAATCAACTTCTATACCGGCATGTCGCAGGCCGCGCTTGCCGCCGTTGAGCAGCGCATGGCAAACCGCCAGCCGCTGTACGATGAATTTGCCGAGCTGCTGCTGGGGATAGAAGAGGCCATTACCGATACGGTCGCCGAACAGATGCGCATCTTCGGCAGCGCGGGGAAAGCCTGATGGAACGTAAAGGGATCATTGCCGCAGGCAACATGCTGGTGGATCACGTCCACCAGATCGTGCAGTGGCCGGAGCGCGGCTGGCTGGCGGAAATCACCCACAGCGAACGCTCAACCGGCGGCGCGCCGCTCAACGTGCTGCTGACGCTGGCGAAAATGCACATTGGCCTGCCGCTGCAGGCGGTAGGGCTGATTGGCGAAGACGGCGACGGGGATTACATTCTGGCGATGCTCGACCAGTACCACGTCAACCGCCAGCGCGTGCAGCGCACCACCTTTGCCCCGACCTCCATGTCGCAGGTCATGACCGATCCCAGCGGGCAGCGCACCTTCTTCCACTCGCCGGGCGCCAACCGCCTGCTGGATCTTCCCGCCTTCGATCGCTTAGACGAATCGATGAAGATCTTCCATCTCGGCTACCTGCTGCTGCTCGACAGCCTTGATATGCCCGATGACGAGTTCGGCACCCGCAGCGCGCGGCTGCTGGCGCAGATGCGCGACCAGGGGTATGAAACCTCGCTCGACCTGGTGTCCCGCAAGGGCGACCCGCGCTACCAGCCGCTGGTGCTCCCTGCCCTGCGCCATCTTGATTATCTGGTCATTAACGAGCTGGAAGCCGGGGAGTTTAGCGGGCTGGAGATGCGCGACGGCAGCGACGCGCTGAACACAGCCCATATTGCTGAAGCCGCCGCGCAGCTGCTGGCGGCAGGCGTTCGCCAGCGGGTGGTGATCCACTGCCCGGAAGGGGCATGGGGGGAAGCGCCGGGTGAGCAAGGCCGCTGGATCCCGTCGTGGATGCTGGAGCAGGAGGAGATTATCGGCAGCGTCGGTGCGGGGGATGCGTTTTGCGCGGGTTTTTTATACGGTTGCCATGAATCGCTGTCGCTTACCGAGAGTATTTATCTGGCGCACGCCTGCGCGCGGGCAAGCCTGCTGGCCGCCAACGCAATTGACGGCGCGAAAACGCTGGAGGAGCTGCAGCTGTTTATCAAAGAGAATACCTAGGCCGCTTTCTCGCTATGGGAAACATCGGTGGCAAACACGTAGCCCAGACCGCGAATGGTTTTAATCAGCGCAGGCTGATGCGGGTTAGCCTCGATCTTCCGGCGCAGGCGCATGATCAGCACGTCAATCGTACGGTCGAACACCTCGGTACTTTCACTGTGGGTGAGTTCAAGCAGCTGCTCGCGGCTGAGTACCCGGCGGGCATTTTGCGTGAGCGCCAGCAGCAGGCCGTACTCCCCCTGCGTTAAAGGGACGGAGTTACGCTGCGGATCGCTCAGTTCGCAGCGGGTGGTATCCAGCGTCCAGCCGTTGAAAGCAACGCCCGCCGCACGCGGCGCGGGGGCTTCTGCTGCCAGCACGCCCGTCCGGCGCAGTACCGCTTTCACGCGGGCAACTACCACGCGCGGGTTAAACGGCTTGCCGATGTAATCGTCGGCGCCCATCTCCAGACCCACGACCACGTCTGATTCACTCCCCAGCCCCGTCAACATGACCACCGGTAGTTCTGGCCGCTGCTTTTGCAACTGGAGTAAGACCTGCAGGCCGTTGATATCCGGCAGCATCATGTCCAGCAGCACGAGTGCGATACCCGGTTCCTGATGTACCCGGTTCAGCGCGTCCTGTCCGTTATGGCAGACGAGCACGGTAAAGACGTGCTCGCTGAGCACGTCCTGCAGCAATTCACACACTGCCGTATCGTCATCAACCACCAGAATCGCCGGTTTCATCGTATGCTTCCGTCAGGGGATTATGTTAAGTCTGAACCATTCTGCCGTCGGCTCCAGCCAAATTGTTTTTTACGTGACGGAATTTCAACCCATGTCACATCCGTAACCCTTTCGACACGTCAATTTTGACGATTGCCTGTTTTTCGTCAGGGTTTTGCGCGCATATCAGCCGTACAGTCTGAATATACCCACATTAAAAACATGGCATAGAAGCTGCATAGTGGGTGCGAAAGATTCGATTAACTGGAGCAGACTGATGAAAAAAGTCGTCACGGTTTGCCCTTATTGTGCCTCAGGTTGCAAGATCCACCTGGTGGTCGATAACGGCAAAATCGTCCGGGCAGAGGCCGCACAGGGGAAAACCAACCAGGGCACGCTGTGCCTGAAAGGTTACTACGGCTGGGATTTTATTAACGATACCCAAATCCTCACCCCGCGCCTGAAAACCCCTATGATCCGCCGCGAGCGCGGCGGCAAGCTGGAAGCCGTCACCTGGAGCGAGGCGCTCGATTACGTCGCCACACGCCTCAGCGCCATCAAGGCCAAGTATGGCCCGGATGCGATTCAGACCACCGGCTCCTCACGCGGGACGGGGAATGAAACCAACTATGTGATGCAAAAATTCGCACGCGCCGTTATTGGTACCAATAACGTCGACTGCTGCGCTCGCGTCTGACACGGCCCATCGGTTGCAGGTCTGCACCAGTCGGTCGGTAATGGCGCAATGAGTAATGCCATCAACGAGATAGATAATACCGATCTCGTGTTTATTTTCGGCTATAACCCGGCGGATTCTCACCCTATCGTCGCGAACCACGTTATTCGCGCTAAACAGAATGGGGCGAAAATCATCGTCTGCGATCCGCGCAAAATTGAAACCGCGCGCATTGCGGATATGCACATCGCGTTAAAAAACGGCTCGAACATCGCGCTGCTGAACGCAATGGGGCACGTCATTATTGAGGAGAACCTGTACGACCAGGCGTTTGTCGCAAGCCGTACGGAAGGCTTTGAAGAGTATCGGAAAATTGTCGAAGGCTATACGCCAGAGTCGGTTGAAACGATAACCGGCGTCAGCGCGCAGGAGATCCGCCAGGCGGCACGCATGTACGCGGCAGCGAAAACCGCGGCCATTCTGTGGGGCATGGGCGTCACCCAGTTCTACCAGGGCGTAGAAACCGTGCGTTCCCTGACCAGCCTCGCGATGCTGACCGGAAACCTTGGCAAAGCGCACGTCGGCGTGAACCCGGTGCGCGGTCAGAATAACGTCCAGGGTGCCTGCGATATGGGCGCGCTGCCGGACACCTATCCGGGCTATCAGTACGTCAAGTTCCCGGAAAATCGCGAGAAATTCGCGAAGGCCTGGGGCGTGGAAAGTCTGCCTGAGCACACCCGGGTATCGCATCAGCGAGCTGCCGCACCGCGCGGCGCACGGCGAAGTGCGTGCGGCCTACATCATGGGTGAAGATCCGCTCCAGACCGACGCCGAGCTGTCTGCGGTGCGCAAAGGGTTTGAGGATCTGGAGCTGGTGATTGTCCAGGATATCTTTATGACCAAAACCGCGGCGGCGGCGGATGTGATTTTACCGTCGACCTCCTGGGGCGAGCATGAAGGTGTCTACACGGCGGCAGACCGCGGCTTCCAGCGCTTCTTTAAGGCGGTCGAGCCGAAGTGGGATCTGAAAACCGACTGGCAGATTATCAGTGAAATTGCCACCCGCATGGGCTACCCGATGCACTACAACAACACTCAGGAAATCTGGGACGAGTTGCGCAGTCTGTGTCCGGATTTTTATGGGGCAACCTATGAAAAAATGGGTGAGCTGGGCTACATCCAGTGGCCGTGTCGCGATGAGTCCGAAGCCGACCAGGGAACGTCGTACCTCTTCAAAGAGAAATTCGACACCCCGAACGGGCTGGCGCAGTTCTTCACCTGCGACTGGGTCGCACCGATCGATAAACTCACCGATGAGTATCCGATGGTGCTCTCCACCGTGCGTGAAGTGGGTCATTACTCCTGCCGTTCGATGACCGGCAACTGCGCCGCGCTGGCGGCGCTGGCGGACGAACCGGGATACGCACAAATCAACACCGCCGACGCAGAGCGCCTCGGCATTGAGGATGAAGCGCTGGTGTGGGTGAACTCGCGTAAGGGCCGCATCATCACCCGCGCCCAGGTCAGCGACCGTCCAAATAAAGGCGCGGTCTATATGACCTATCAGTGGTGGATTGGTGCCTGTAACGAGCTGGTGACGGAGAACTTAAGCCCGGTAACCAAAACGCCGGAGTATAAATACTGCGCCGTAAACGTGGAGCCGATTGCGGATCAGCACGCTGCGGAACAGTATGTGATCGACGAATATAACAAGCTGAAAGCCCGACTGCGCGAAAGCGCAATGGGTTGATGCCGTTAATTAAACGATGAATAAAGGGAGTGAGATATTCACTCCCTTTTTATTTCCGCTTAACCCATTAAAAATATCAATTTTTATTCTGGAAAGCGGCTCGCAGAAATAATGTAATTCGTGCGAAAAAAAATTACATCTTTGCATTTTAATTCAGAGGGATAAGATGTGCGGCGGGTGCTTAAGACTTTCTGTCTTGAGCATTGTTGAGGGACAGAAAGTGGAAAGCCCCGGGAAATTTGCATTCACCCGAGGCTACTCTTCCTCAACTCCCAACAAGTTGAGAGTAGCCTCTTATTCTTTTTTACACAAGGAGTAAAAGGCATGACGCCATTAAAAACTGCGTTAGGCATCGTCTTTATTATTTGCCTGACGATAGTGATCTTTACCTTTATTACTCGCGGCAGGCTCTGCGAGTTTTCAATAAAGAGTGAACATCAGGAGGTGGCGGCGAAATTAGCCTGCAACGCAGGCTAACCTCTACGGGCGGAACGACGGTTCCGCCCGGCTTGTAGGATGCTGAGGTCTTAATGCACCCATTTTTTTCTTCTGTCGCCGCGATTATACTGCGCGGCATGTACCCAGATGATAAGAACCCATGAAACCTATTTTTCTGTTGTTGTTACTTTTTACATCGCTTGTCCGTGCCGATGAGATTGGCAGCCAGTACAAGGAACAGGCTGAAGCGGGTGACGCCCGTGCCCAGTATTATTTGGCCGATACGTACTTTAGCTCCGGCGACAGCAAGCAAGCGGCGCTGTGGGCCGAGAAAGCCGCAAAAGGTGGCGATGTTGACGCCATGGGACTGCTCTCGCAAATCCTCTTTACCCAGGGAAATTATGCGCAAGCTAAGGCACTGGCGCAGCAGGCAACCATCGCGGGCAGCAAACGTGGCGCAATCATGCTGGCGCGCGTGCTGGTGAACACCCGGGCGGGGAAAACTGACTATCCGCAGGCGATCAAACTGCTGCAAACGGCTACCGAGGATATCGACAACGACTCCGCGGTTGATGCGCAACTGCTGCTGGGGCTGATTTATGCCAACGGCGTGGAAGTGGTGCAGGATGACGCTCAGGCAGCAGCGTGGTTTAAGCGCAGTTCGTCTCTTTCACGTACGGGCTACGCAGAATACTGGGCTGGGATGCTGTTCCAGCAGGGCGAGAAAGGCTTTATCACGCCAAATAAACAGAAAGCGCTCTACTGGTTGAACCTGAGCTGTACGGAAGGATTTGATACGGGATGTGAAGAGTTTGATGCGTTAAGTGGAGAATAAACCCTTGCCCGGTGGCGCTGCGCTTACCGGGCTTAGGATGTTACTGATCAGCCGTCTTATCAAAACGACCCAGCACCTCGCGTTCATACGCCAGCGCTTTTTTGCGGTCGAACTTGTGTTCCCACTTGGCGATAACCAGCACCGCCAGGGCATTCCCCACCACGTTCAGCGCGGTACGCGCCATGTCGAGGATACGGTCAACACCGGCGATAAACGCCAGACCTTCCAGCGGAATACCGACGCTGCCAAGCGTTGCCAGCAGCACCACGAAGGAGACGCCCGGAACGCCTGCAATACCTTTGGACGTCACCATCAGCGTCAGCACCAGCACGATCTCCTGCCACAGCGACAGGTCAATGCCGTACAGCTGCGCAATAAAGATAGCGGCGATACTCTGGTACAACGTTGAACCGTCCAGGTTAAAGGAGTAGCCGGTCGGTACCACGAAGCTGGTAATAGAGGCAGGCGCGCCGTAGGCTTCCATCTTCTCAATGATACGCGGCAGCACGCTCTCAGAGCTTGCCGTGGAGTACGCCAGTATCAATTCATCCTTCAGGATACGGATCAGGATCCAGATGCTCAGCCCGCACAGGCGCGCCACAATGCCTAACACCACCAGCGCGAAGAACAGGATGGCGAAGTGCACCAGGATCACCAGCTTCGCCAGCGGCCACAGGGAGGCAAAACCGAAGTTCGCCACGGTGACGGCAATAAGCGCGAACACCCCGACCGGCGCGTAACGCATCACCATGTGGGTCACTTTAAACATGGTTTCAGAGATAGAACGGAACACGGTAACCAGCGGCTCACGGTGCGTCGCCGGCAGGGAAGAAAGCCCCAGACCAAACAGCACTGAGAAGAAGATGATCGGCAGCATCTCGCCCTTCGCCATTGATGCCACGATGTTGGTCGGCACCAGCGAAAGAATAGTCCCCATCAGGCCGTGCGCGTGGCTCTGGACGTCAGCGGTCGTGCTTTGATATTTCGAAATATCCACCGTCGCCAGCTGCGACATATCGATCCCGGCACCTGGCTGGAACACGTTCGCCAGCGTAATACCGAGGATAATCGCAACCGTAGTGATCACTTCGAAATAAAGAATGGTCTTCACACCGATGCGGCCTAACTGCTTCGCATCACCGACACCCGCAATACCGACCACCAGCGTCGAGATCACAATCGGTACCACAATCATCTTAATCAGATGAATAAAGATATCCCCTGCAGGTGAAAGCAGGTTCGCAATCAGCCATTCGCGGCTGTCGCTATGATAATGCAGGTAACTGCCCAGCAGGATGCCCAGCACAAGGGCGATTAAGATCTGCCAGGCAAGGCTGACTTTAACGTTTTTCATAGAAACTGACTTCCTCAATGAAGCGCCTTATTCACTCAAACTGCATGAATATGGGGACATACTGAAAGGGTATGAATTGTGTTGCGTTGGTTTATGGGATTTTTTAACGCGGCGTATGAGTATCATTTGCGCGGCCTGTTGCGCAAGCCTTAAAGAACGACGCATTTCACTCGAAAAAGCGGGGATGACGGGAGTTTGTCCTAATTCTGATAAATAACCTTTTGTTATAAAAAAGCTTTTTTAAACATAAATGTGAATAATCGTTAGCGTAAATTATTTCCCTTCAAAGTTTCATTCGCTCATTTTTCAGCCTATTCAAACAATGCGTGATCTGCCGCCCAAATACTAAACAAAGCTTGTAAAGCCCCTACAATTAACGTTTTTGCGACATATTATTAACATCTTACACGGAGAAAAAAAGCCATGAGCCAAATCCATAAACACGACATTCCCGCAAATATTGCGGACCGTTGCCTGTTAAACCCGGAGCAGTACCACGAGAAGTATCAGCAATCCCTCTCCAGCCCTGACCTCTTCTGGGGTGAGCAGGGCCATATCCTTGACTGGATCAAACCGTATCAGAAGGTGAAGAACACCTCCTTTGCACCGGGTAACGTCTCCATTAAATGGTATGAAGACGGCACGCTGAATCTGGCGGCGAACTGCCTTGACCGCCACCTCGCCGAGCGCGGCAACGAAACGGCCATTATCTGGGAAGGCGATGATGCCTCGCAGAGTAAACATATCACCTATAACGAACTCCATCGCGATGTCTGCCGCTTCGCCAACGTATTGCTGGAACAGGGTATTAAAAAAGGCGACGTTGTTGCTATTTATATGCCGATGGTACCGGAAGCGGCGGTTGCCATGCTGGCCTGCGCGCGCATCGGTGCGATCCACTCCGTTATCTTCGGCGGCTTCTCACCGGAGGCGGTTGCCGGGCGTATCGTTGACTCTAACTCGAAGCTGGTGATCACCGCTGACGAAGGCGTGCGCGCCGGTCGCGGTATCCCCCTGAAGAAAAACGTCGACGAAGCGCTGAAAAACCCGAACGTCAAAACGGTCAGTAACGTCATCGTCCTCAAGCGTACCGGCGGCAAAATCGACTGGAACGAAGGGCGCGACCTGTGGTGGAGCGACCTGATTGAAAAAGCGAGCGACCAGCATCAGCCTGAAGAGATGAATGCGGAAGACCCGCTGTTTATCCTTTACACCTCCGGCTCAACCGGCAAACCGAAAGGCGTGCTGCACACCACCGGCGGCTATCTGGTCTATGCGGCCACCACCTTCAAATACGTCTTCGACTACCATCCGGGCGACATCTACTGGTGCACCGCCGACGTGGGCTGGGTTACCGGACACAGCTATCTGCTGTACGGCCCGCTGGCCTGTGGCGCAACGACGCTAATGTTTGAGGGCGTACCAAACTGGCCGACCCCGGCGCGTATGTGTCAGGTGGTCGACAAACACCAGGTCAACATTCTCTACACCGCGCCAACGGCGATCCGCGCGTTAATGGCGGAAGGCGACAAAGCCATCGAGGGCACCGACCGCTCATCATTGCGCATCCTCGGTTCCGTGGGTGAGCCCATCAACCCGGAAGCCTGGGAGTGGTACTGGAAGAAAATCGGCAACGAGAAATGCCCGGTGATGGACACCTGGTGGCAGACCGAAACCGGCGGTTTTATGATCACCCCGATGCCGGGCGCCACCCAGCTGAAAGCGGGTTCCGCAACCCGTCCGTTCTTCGGCGTGCAGCCTGCGCTGGTGGATAACGAAGGCAATCCGCAGGAAGGGGCCACCGAAGGCAACCTGGTGATCGTCGACTCCTGGCCGGGTCAGGCGCGCACGCTGTTTGGCGACCACGAGCGCTTCGAGCAGACCTACTTCTCGACCTTTAAAAACATGTACTTCAGCGGCGACGGCGCGCGTCGTGATGAAGACGGCTATTACTGGATAACCGGACGCGTGGACGACGTGCTGAACGTCTCCGGCCACCGTCTCGGCACCGCGGAGATTGAGTCGGCGCTGGTGTCGCATCCGAAAATTGCCGAAGCCGCCGTTGTCGGTATTCCGCACAACATCAAAGGCCAGGCGATTTACGCGTACGTCACCCTGAACCACGGCGAAGAGCCGTCGCCAGAGCTTTACGCTGAGGTGCGCAACTGGGTACGTAAAGAGATTGGCCCGCTGGCGACGCCGGACGTGCTGCACTGGACCGACTCGCTGCCGAAAACTCGCTCCGGCAAGATTATGCGCCGTATTTTGCGCAAAATCGCCGCAGGGGACACCAGCAACCTCGGTGATACCTCAACGCTCGCGGATCCTGGCGTGGTGGACAAACTGCTCGAAGAGAAGCAGGCCATCGCAATGCCATCGTAACCCCTCACCCTAGCCCTCTCCCCATAGGGGAGAGGGAATTAAAACAACCCTCCCCAAAGGATTTCGCGTTGCAGGAAGGCGGCAAGCGAGAACATCCCCAGGAGCATAGTTCACTATGTGACTGGGGTGGTCGAGTGCGGCCAACGCACCTGCAACGTGAAAGACGAAGGGGAACCTCTGGAGACTCTGTGATGAATGACCATATTTGTCAGCAGATAGAGAATAGTGCGCACTACAGGGAGCTCGTCGAAAAACGGCAACGGTTTGCCTTCATCCTTTCCATCATCATGCTGGTTATCTACGTCGGCTTTATTCTGCTCATCGCATTTGCTCCGCACTGGCTGGGCACCCCGCTGCACGCGGGTACCAGCGTCACGCGCGGTATTCCCATCGGCATCGGCGTGATTGTGATTTCGTTTGTGCTGACCGGCGTATACGTCTGGCGTGCGAACGGTGAATTCGATCGTCTTAATAAAGCGGTTCTGCATGAGGTAAAAGCATCATGAAGCGAGTCCTGACGGCGCTTGCCGCCACACTTCCCTTTGCTGCCCATGCGGCAGATGCCATTACCGGCGAGGTCCAGCGTCAGCCAACCAACTGGCAGGCGATTGTGATGTTCCTGATTTTCGTCCTGTTGACGCTGTATATCACCTACTGGGCGTCAAAACGCGTGCGTTCCCGTAACGATTACTACACGGCGGGCGGCAACATTACCGGCTTCCAGAACGGGCTGGCGATTGCGGGTGACTTTATGTCGGCCGCCTCGTTCCTAGGGATCTCCGCGCTGGTATACACCTCCGGCTATGACGGCCTAATCTACTCCCTCGGCTTCCTCGTTGGCTGGCCGATCATTCTGTTCCTGATTGCCGAACGCTTGCGCAACCTGGGCCGTTACACCTTCGCTGACGTGGCATCCTATCGCCTGAAGCAGGGGCCGATTCGCACCCTCTCCGCCTGCGGCTCGCTGGTGGTGGTGGCGCTGTATCTGATCGCCCAGATGGTGGGCGCGGGCAAGCTTATCGAACTGCTGTTTGGCCTGAACTACCACGTCGCGGTGGTGCTGGTCGGCGTGCTGATGGTGATGTACGTCCTGTTCGGCGGCATGCTGGCGACCACCTGGGTGCAGATCATCAAAGCCGTCCTGCTGCTGTTCGGTGCCAGCTTTATGGCCTTTATGGTGATGAAACACGTCGGCTTCAGCTTCAATAACCTGTTTACCGAAGCGATGGCGGTTCACCCGAAAGGGGAAGCGATCATGAGCCCGGGCGGGCTGGTGAAAGATCCGATATCCGCGCTCTCACTCGGTCTCGGCCTGATGTTCGGCACCGCGGGTCTGCCGCATATCCTGATGCGCTTCTTTACCGTGAGCGATGCGCGTGAAGCACGTAAAAGCGTCTTCTATGCCACCGGCTTTATGGGTTACTTCTACATTCTGACCTTTATCATCGGCTTTGGCGCGATCATGCTGGTGGGGGCGAATCCGGCGTTTAAAGACGCGGCGGGCGCGCTGATTGGCGGTAACAACATGGCGGCGGTGCACCTGGCCGACGCGGTTGGCGGTAACCTGTTCCTCGGCTTTATCTCCGCCGTGGCCTTCGCCACCATCCTCGCGGTGGTTGCAGGGCTGACGCTGGCAGGCGCGTCTGCTGTGTCGCATGACCTCTACGCCAACGTCATCCGCAAAGGCGCGAGCGAGCGCGATGAGCTGAAGGTCTCGAAAATCACCGTGCTGGTGCTGGGCGTGGTGGCGATCCTGCTGGGTATCCTGTTCGAGAAGCAGAACATCGCCTTTATGGTGGGGCTGGCCTTCTCGATTGCGGCAAGCTGCAACTTCCCGATCATCCTGCTCTCCATGTACTGGTCAAAACTGACCACCCGTGGGGCGATGATTGGCGGCTGGCTGGGGCTGCTGACGGCGGTGATCCTGATGGTTCTCGGTCCAACCATCTGGGTGCAGATCCTCGGTCACGCAAGCGCCATCTTCCCGTATGAATACCCGGCGCTGTTCTCCATTGCCGTGGCGTTTATCGGGATCTGGTTCTTCTCCGCTACCGACAATTCGCCGGAGGGTAATCTGGAGCGTGAGAAATTCCGCGCCCAGTTTATCCGCTCACAAACCGGTCTCGGCGTCGAGCAGGGCCGCGCGCACTAAGCCTTTCTCCCCGGTCATTCTGGCCGGGGAGCTTAAAACATCATCCACGCCACCAGCGGCGCAATCAGCACCATCACCACGCCCGACAGCATCATCACCAGGCTCGCGACAACGCCCTCCTGCTGCCCAAGCTCATACGAACGTGCCGTTCCCGCGCCGTGCGACGCCGCGCCAAACCCTGCCCCTTTCGCCATGCCTTCGCGAATGGAAAGCCGCAGGAACAGCACATCGCCCACCGCCATGCCAAACACGCCCGTCACCACCACAAACAGCGCCACCAGATCCGGCTGCCCGCCGAGCGGTTTGGCCGCCGCCAGCGCAAACGGCGTGGTCACCGAGCGCACGGCGAGGCTGCGCTGAATTTCATCGGACAAGGTAAACAGCCGCGCCAGCCAGACGGAGCTGCACACTGCTACCACCGTGGCGGTGATCACACCTGCGCTGAGCGACATCCAGTGACGTTTGATAATCGCCAGGTTGTCGTAAACGGGGACGGCAAAAGCGATGGTCGCCGGGCCAAGCAGCCACAACAGCCAGTGGGATTCACCAATGTAGTTCTGCCAGGAGATATGGCCGAAGACCAGCATCAGTACCAGCAGGATCGGCGTGAAGACCAGCGGCATCAGCGGCAGGGCGTGAAAGCGGCGGTACAGTCGCTTATTGGCAAAGTAGATAATTAGCGTGGCGACCAGGCACAGCACGCTAATCTGAAAGTTAGTCATGCTTCTGCCTGCTGATTTCAAAGCGATACACTTTATCCACCACCCAGGCGGTCGCCCCCAGCACCATCAGCGTGCTTAACGCGATGACCGCAAAGATGCGCCATCCGTCGACCATCAGCAGCTGCGCGTAGTTCACTACCGCTACTACGGCAGGGACAAAGAACAGCAACATCTCCGCCAGCAGCCAGCGCGCCCCGGCGCGTACCCAGTTAAGGGGGATCACGCGACAGAGAATAAGCGTCAGCATCAGCAGCATACCGACAAGATTCGCAGGCAGCGGCAGATGCAGCCAGCCGACGAGATATTCAGCGAAAACAAACAGTCCCGCGTAAAGCAGTACCTGAACCGGGACCTGGAGTCGTTGCACAACGGCAGGCGTAACACGGCTTAACGCCACGGCCATGGAGGGTTTCCTCAAAAATGAGACGAGGCGCCAGTATAGAGACCGCACGGTGTGGACTGAAATGAATTAAAATCATCGAAGGTATAGTTTCGAGGAATAATCATGGACATAAGAACGCTGCGCTATTTTGTCGAAGTGGTTCGCCAGCAAAGTTTTACCCGCGCAGCGGAGAAGTTGTTCGTTACCCAGCCTACCATCAGCAAGATGCTGAAAAACCTCGAAGACGAGCTGAACTGTACTCTGCTGATCCGCGACGGGCGCAAGCTGTTGCTGACCGACACCGGACGCGTGGTATTCGAGCGCGGGCTGGCAATTCTGGCTGAGTTCCGCCAGCTGGAGGCGGAGCTGGGCGACATCAACCACCTGACGAAAGGGGTGCTGCGCCTCGGCATTCCACCGATGGTGGGGATGATGATGGCCGGGCCGATTAGCCTGTTCCGCCAGCGTTATCCCGGCGTTGAGCTGAAAATTTCAGAATTTGGCGGCTTAACCGTTCAGCAGGCGGTCACCAACGGCGATTTGGACGTGGCGATGACCGCCCTTCCCGTTGAGGAGGAGAGCGGACTGGCGACGCTGCCGCTCTTTAGCCACCCGCTGTGCGTGCTGGTGCCACGATCCGGTGAATGGCTGAAGATAGACTCGGTAAAGCCCGAGTTGCTCGGCGAGCACCCTCTGCTGATTTACAACGAAGATTTCGCCCTCAGCCGCCAGCTGATGGCGCTGTTTACTCAACACAACGTCAAGCCCCGCATTGCGGTGCGCAGCGGCCAGTGGGATTTCCTGGCGGCGATGGTACAGGCAGGCGTGGGGATTGCCATTCTGCCGCAGCCTATCTGCGAGCGGCTGGATAAAAACACGCTACGCTGGATCCCGCTGGAGAGCGACCTGCACTGGCAGCTAGGGATGATCTGGCGTGAAGGGGTGTATTTGTCTCACAGCGCGCAGGCGTGGCTGCAGTGTTGTGAGGGGTTTTGGGTGCCCTCACCCTAACCCTCTCCCACAGGGAGAGGGAACCGATCGAGCACGTAGGCCCGGTAAGCGCAGCGCCACCGGGCAAAAACAGCGCTACTGATTCTCTATCAACAGCGCTTCCAGCAGGTCCAGATCGTGCAGCAGCTTTTGCAGCGTTTCGTTGCTGATCTGCCGCGTGGCGCGCAGGTGATAAAGCTCGGCACGCTCTGAGCGCAGCGCCGCCAGGCGGAACCGGCGCTCCAGGTTCTCCTCCTGCAGCGAGCTTTCCACGTCGTTACGCCCGTCGGCCCGACGACGCAGGTTACCAATCACGCGGGAACTCACTTCCGTCAGCAGCTGATTATCGATGTTCTCTTCCGCATCCGCGGCCAGGCGTTCTTCCATTTTCTGGATGGCGACAATTGCCACTTCAGCGGTAGCCGCCCGCGCAATACGTTCTTCTTTATGCTGCTGGGTCGAATCGCCGACATCAATATGCTGGAGTAAAATCGGCAGCATAATCACGCCGACAAACAGTGAGAACAGAATGACGCCTGCCGCCAGGAATACCAGCTCGTAACGTGCCGGGAAAACATCTCCCGTCGGTAACAGCAGTGGAATAGAGAGCACACCAGCAAGGGTGATCGCCCCGCGCACGCCCGCAAACGAGGCAATCAGCAGCTCACGCGTTGACCATGAACCGAACTCCATCGGCTTTTTGGTCAGGAAGCGCACGCTGAACTTCTTCATCGTCCACAGCCAGCCAAAACGCACCAGCATCAGCGCCATGTAGATCAGCACGATATCGGTGAACAGCAGCCAGGTTTCAACATTCGGATCGGCCTCAGCCGCCACCAGCGAGGTCTCCAGAATGCCGGGCAACTGCAGGCCCAACAGCAGAAATACCATGCCGTTAAACACGAATTCGAGCATCGCCCAGGTGCTGTTGGCGCGCAGGCGCATCGCCAGCGGCGCGCGGCGCATCACGCCGGAGCGGGTGATGGTCATCCCTGCCGCCACTGCCGCCAGAATGCCCGACACGCCGATGTGTTCAGCAATCAGGTAGGAAGCAAACGGCAGCAGGAACAGCAGAACGATTTGCGTTGCAGGTTCATCACCGCCCCAGCGGCTGAGGAAGCGCAAGGAGCGACCGTACAGCCAGCTCACCACGAAACCAGCCAGAATGCCGCCAATCGCCACCTTAAAGAACTCCAGGGTCGCACCGCCAACGGTAAAGACCATGGTGCCCATGGCTACCGCCACGGCAAACTTCAGGGCCACCAGGCCGGAGGCGTCGTTCATCAGCGCCTCGCCCTGCAAAATGCCCATGATTTTCTTCGGAATACGGCCTTCGCCCACAATGCCGGAAAGCGCCACGGCATCGGTTGGCGACAGCACGGCGGCCAGCGCAAAGGCAGGGATTAACGGAATGCCCGGCACCATCCAGTAGATCAGGAAACCAATCCCGACCACGGTAACGACCACCAGCGCCAGCGCCAGACCGAAGATCTCTCGCCCGTGTTCGAGGAATTCGCGCGTGGGGGTTTTCCAGCCATCGGCAAACAGCAGCGGCGGGATAAACAGCACGAGGAACAGTTCCGGATCGAACTCAACGTGCAGGCCAAACGTCGGCCACGCCAGCAGCGCACCGATGGCAATTTGCATTAATGGCAGGGGAATTTGAAAGGGCAGTACGCGTGTAACCACCCCGGATAGCGAGACCACAAGGGTCATGATGAGTATTGTGAAGAAGATTTCCATGCGTTCCCTGTTTGCTGTGTTGCTTATAAGCCAAACCTAAGGCGTCGTGCCTTTTATTCTATCTTCTCCAGAGTAACGCAAAAGGCAACGGGATGAGTCCTGAAAATAAAAACGGGCGGCCTGAGCCACCCGTTTTCGCATCAATGGACAACTTAGATTGCCCAGCCGCCCGCGTAGAACGCTACCAGTGCGATAGCGATAACGACGGTGCCGATGTTCAGCTTGCGCCATTCACCCGAGACCAGACGACCAATCACCAGCGAGGCGAAACCAATCATAATGCCGGTCACGATGTTGCAGGTCAGCACGATAAAGACTGCGGTGATCAGGCCGGACATCGCGTCCACGAAGTCTGCAAAATCGATTTTCGCCACGTTGCTCAGCATCAGCAGGCCGACGTACATCAGCGCAGGTGCGGTCGCATAAGCTGGGACCAGATAAGAGAGCGGAGAGAGGAACAGGATCAGCAAGAACAGCACGCCGACGGTGATTGCCGTCAGACCGGTTTTACCGCCTGCCGCCGTACCCGCTGCGGACTCGATGTACACCGCCGCAGGCGCCGCGCCCACCAGACCAGAGAAAACGCTGCTCAGGGAGTCGGTCGTCAGCGCTTTGCCACCGTCGATAATCTGACCGTCTTTATCCAGCAGGTTTGCCTGACCGGCCACCGCGCGGATGGTACCGGTCGCGTCAAACACGGCTGTCATCACCAGCGCCAGCACGCTTGGCAGGATCACCGGGTTCAGCGCGCCGACAATATCCAGGCTGCCAATCAGGGAGTTGCCTTTGTCATCGCTCAGGGACGGCATGGCAAAGATACCGGAGAAGTGCACGGTCGGGTCGAAGATCAGGCCAACAATAGAAACGCCGATAATGGTCAGCAGAATGCCGCCCGGCACTTTCAGTTTTTCCAGACCGATAATCACCGCCAGACCAATCAGGGACATGATCACCGGGAAGCTGGCGAAGTGACCCAGCGCCACCGGCAGGCCGTCCAGCGGGTTTTTGATCACCAGGCCCACGCCGTTCGCGGCGATCAGCAACAGGAACAGGCCGATACCGATACCCGTACCGTGCGCCACGCCCTGCGGCAGGTTGCGCAAAATCCAGCTACGGATGCCGGTTGCGGAAATCACGGTAAACAGCACGCCCATCAGGAACACGGCACCGAGCGCAACGGGCACGCTGATGTGCTGACCCAGCACCAGGCTGAACGCGGTAAACGCGGTCAGAGAGATGGCACAGCCGATTGCCAGCGGCAGGTTCGCCCACAGGCCCATCACGATAGAGCCAACACCGGCCACGAGACAGGTGGCAACAAAGACAGCCGCAGGCGGGAAGCCCGCTTTGCCCAACATGCCCGGTACAACGATGACGGAGTACACCATCGCCAGAAACGTCGTCAGACCCGCAACGACTTCCTGACGCACGGTGCTGCCGCGAGCAGAAATTTTAAAGATGGCGTCAAGCGAACCGCCGGTACGCGCAGATGGCGTAGACATAGAAAACATCCCCTGAGAGTTTTTATAGAACGTCCATAAGCGTGGTGGAGACGCCACTGCCAGCTATAACGTCAAATCCATATCTTGCGTTTGCGACAAAAGGGGCGTCACAAAAAAAGCAAACGTTTAGCTCCGCGCTTACGAAACGGGTGGTCAAATTAAGGCAAACGATTATCTAGCCTAATCCCCGCCCTTTTCAACTGAACTTTCTCGTTTTTCGCTAAAATTCCCTTATGACGATGAAGAAATAAACAGACGATGCGCAAACGTTATCGTCTATGCGCAATTTAGTTACATTTCACCCTTCGCCAGGGATAGTGAGCGGCCCGCCCTGTTCCAGTGTTTTTTGCCAGCCGGGACGATTTTCGACCTTTTTCTTCCAGGCATGGGTATGCGGGAGGTTGTCGACGCCACCGCGCGCCAGCAGGGCAAAGATCGGGAAACTCATCTGAATATCGGCCATGCTGAGCGTGTCACCGGCAAACCAACTGTTCTCTGAAAGGTGCGATTCGATATAACGCGCATGGGTTTCCAGCTGGCGGTTGAGGTAAGCTTTTTGTACTCCCTGCCCCAGCGCTTTCCCCAGCGTGCGCATCCCAAACGGCACGGGAGGTTTGCCCAGGCTGTTAAAAACCAGCTTCATTAACAGCAATGGCATAAGCGAACCTTCTGCGTAGTGCAGCCAGAAACGATATTGCACCTTGTGGGCAGGATCCCGCGGTTTAAGGTGCGATTCTGCGTCGTAGGTTTCCTGGAGATATTCCAGAATGGCACCGGACTCGGCAAGGATCAGCCCATTGTCTTCAATGACCGGTGATTTGCCCAGCGGATGCACTTTTTTGAGAGACTCAGGCGCCAGCATGGTTTTTTCACGCTGGTAATGAACAATCTCATAAGGCAGGGCAAGTTCTTCCAGCGCCCAGATCACGCGGTGCGAGCGTGACTGGTTAAGGTGATGTACCGTGAGCATGATTGTCTCCTATAATTCATACTTTCTAACTATAGAAAATCGAACAACATCGCGAAAAAATTTTGGCTAAAAAGAAACCCTCCACGCTGGCGAAAATCGGGGTCTTGCATAGAATTAAAGTGTCAGCACAAACCGGAACCTCCCCAACTTGCTCGACATGAGGGGTGCTGATGTCGGGGGAAACCCTCCCGTGAACCAGCGGGATAGAGAGAAAGACAAAGACCGGGAAAAACTAAAGCGCCCTTTGTGGCGCTTTAGTTCTTTATTATGCTTTTTGCCGGGTGACGCTTCGCTTACCCGGCCTACGTTCTCGGTTTTGTAGGCCGGGTAAGGCGCAGCCGCCACCCGGCAAACCGTCCGCACATACTCAATCCTCCTCCAGCAACCGCGCGCCCGTTCCCTGCTCGCCCAGCCTGTCGCCGGGGTTACGCAACGGGCAGTCGCTGCGCGATAAACACCCACAGCCAATACAGCCATCCAGTTCGTCACGCAGCACGACCAGTGTGTGAATGCGTCGGTCCAGCTCTTCACGCCACTGGGACGACAGCTCTTTCCACTCTTTCGGGCTAAGCGTGTGTCCTTCCGGCAGCACGCCGAACGCATCGCCGATGGTGGCCAGGGGGATTCCGATTCGTTGCGCAATTTTGATAATCGCCACATAGCGGAGCACGTCGCGGGTGTAACGCCGCTGGTTTCCGGCATTACGGATACTCTTAATTAACCCTTTGCTTTCATAGAAGTGGAGCGCCGACACCGCAACGCCGCTGCGCTTTGCCACTTCACCGGGGGTTAAGAGCGCTTTAATTCGCGGCAATCTCTTTTCCATAAAACCTCTTTACCTCAAGTTAACTTGAGGAATTATACTCCCCCGCAGAGAAAACGACGAATCCACCAGGATAGATGTATCTACAGAGGGGCAACCTTATGTCGCATCAGCAAATTATTCAGACGCTTATTGAATGGATTGATGAACATATCGACCAACCGTTGAACATTGATGTGGTCGCTAAAAAATCGGGCTATTCGAAATGGTATTTACAGAGAATGTTCCGCACCGTCATGCATCAGACGCTGGGTGAGTACATTCGCCAGCGCAGACTGCTGCTGGCAGCGCAGGCGCTACGTTCGACGCAGCGGCCTATTTTTGATATCGCGATGGATCTGGGTTATGTCTCGCAACAAACCTTTTCCCGCGTGTTTCGCCGTGAATTTGACCGCACGCCGAGCGATTACCGCCACCAGTTGAATTAATGTGTATCAGTGCAAAGGTTGCTGCTGCCAGGCCATAAATTCCTGGGGCGGCATCGCTTTCGCGAAGTGCCATCCCTGACAATACTGCACGCCACGCTTCAACAGCCAGCTGACCTGCTCTGCCGTTTCCACACCTTCCGCAATCGTTTTAAGACGCAAACTTTGCGCCATCTCGATGATGTGCTCGGCAATCAGGTGGCTGGTGCTGTTGGTGGTTAAGAACCTATCCCAGAAGGGATTGTCAGAATGTCGTAACTGATAATTTCTGAAGGTGAAAAGATGACAGGCAGCAAATGGCGGATCAGCGATGAACTTTGGGAAAAAATGGCACCGCTTATCCCTGAGCACAAAACCTGCCATCCACTCGGTACGCACCGGAAACGCGTTGATAACCGCGCTGCCATGGACGCCATATTCTTCGTCCTCAGGACCGGTTGCCAGTGGAACGCCCTGAACGCCACCGGGATATGTTCATCGAGTTCTGCACACCGGCGCTTTCAGGAATGGCGCGATGCCGGAGTCTTCGAGCGCTTCTGGCAGAACGGTTTGCTTGCCTGCGGGCATCTGGACAGCATTGACTGGTCCTGGCTGTCAATGGACGGCTGTATCACCAAATCGCCGCTGTCAGGAACAAAAAAACAGGCCGTAACCCCACTGACAGAGGGAAACAAGGCGTAAAGCGCAGCCTTTTGACGGACGCCTGCGGGCTTCCTCTGTCGCTGGTTGTCTCAGCAGCGAACACGCACGACATCAAACTGGTTGCGGATACGCTCGATGCCCTTCAGACGGGTCGTCCGGGGCAAAAACTCAGACTCTGCCTGGACAAAGGTTACGATGCAGGCTGGCTGAAAACATATCTGCAGAGCCGCCGCTACGAGCCGCATATCCAGTCCCGTAAAGAAGAGTCAGATGCCAGTAAAAACACGGACTTCAAAGCCCATCGCTGGGTTGTCGAAAGAACTCATAGCTGGATGAATCGCTTTCGCCGGGTTCTGACACGATGGGAAAAGAAGACTGAAAATTACGAGGCCATGTTGCATTTTGCCTGTGGTCTTATTGTCTGGAATAAAGTCCTATTGAGATAGGCTCTAAGGTATCGATAAAGGATTTATCGATTTTCAGGATATCGACGTTCAGCGAATAAAGGTTATGCAGGTTGGAGTAACCGGTCCCGAAATCATCGATGGCCACTTCATAGCCCGCCTGACGGAAAGCCTGAATAACGGGTGTGGTTTTAGGAACATCGATAAACCCGCGTTCCGTCACTTCAATCTTTATCTGCTGCGCGCGCACCGCATAGTGTCTGGCCTTGTCTGAGATCATCGCAATCAGGCGCGAAGAGTGGAAATCAGTCGCCGACAGGTTAATGGAAATATAGAGATCGGGATGCGTCGCCAGGAAATGCCCCAGATCGCTGAACACCTCTTCGACGACGTAATCCGTAATACGTTCGCTCATGCCCTCTTTTTCCGCCAGCGGGATAAATTCCACCGGACTCATCACCTGTCCGTTAAAGCCAGGCCAGCGCAGTAACGCTTCTGCCCCCACGCACCGATTATTTTTAATATCAATAATTGGCTGATAATGGACGCAAAGCTGGCGCTTATTCAGCGCACGGTGCAGCAAACGGCCCGGGGAGTTGAGTTCACGGTGGGTGCGTGACCACATCAGCAGAATAATAATGCTGCAGATCATCCCCAGCGGCAGCGTCAGTGTGGCCTGGTGATAAAGCGTTTCATAAAAGCGTGTATTCGATGTGGAAACGATGGCTGCGATAGGACGTTTATCGGATTTAACGATGGTATAAAAACGGTCATCTTTTTGAAATGTCGATTCCTTATCCCGGATTAGCGCATTCAATAATGTAATATTGGCCTGCTGGCTGACGGAAAAGAATGCATTAGTTACCGTGTCGTATACCCCCCACGACAGAGAATGATCGGCTGACATCACTTCACTGTAAGAAAGCGGATTGACCACCACAACATAATTTCCGCGCTGCATGTATGTCATTTTATAGCCAGTAAAAAATGGCGTATCGCGATAATAATAGATGGCAATGTCGGGTTTACGTTTGTAATTGGCGACAGAAATCAGATAGGGCTGGTCGGGGGTAAAAACGGTTGAACAAAGAAAACGTTGGCCTTGTGCATAAATTAAATCGGCGACGAAAAGACGACCACGAACCACATTCAACATATATTGCCGGTGCTCAGGTGTACACAGTTTACCCTGATATTGTTCAGCGCCATCGCGTGCTAAATCAACCTGTTGAATGACAAGTTCTGTTTTGTCTAACGCAAGTCCAGCAAATGTGCGTAGTTGGGCGCTTGTTTCCGACACGGCTCTGAGCTGGGCAAACCATAGCGCAAGCATCACCGGTAGCATAACTACCATGATGATCCCTACCACCCTGAGCATCTTGCGCCGCGCGCTACGATTCATTTCCCGCCCTATATCCCTGCATGTTGTACGCCTGTAGTAATGAAGGCCGGATGCTTTGATAAACAGATGATTACGTTGCATGAATCATGCGAAGTTAGCAACCGACTTTTAGTATTAAAAATCTTAAAATTGCTTATGACGATAATATTTTCCCGTAAGCTAAACTGAAAGTATTCGTTCCGTTTCAATTAAGGAAAATAATTATCCACTACAGACGGGTAGTTTTAGATAGCACAACAGCGGATAGCTGATTAAACCAAAATTCTGGCCGCACGAAAAAAGAACAAGATGAACATGAAATTTCGTGATAATTGTTCCCCTCTGCTTTGTCGTTTGATTTATTAATAATCAAACGCAACCAGCATATTTTTATGACGGGCGTAAAAATAACGCTTCACTTCGCCAGTAAAATGGCTGACCAGACATGTCTCTTGCCCGAGTCACGCTCTCGCCGCACTTGCCCAGGCAGGCGTTGCGTTGAGGCGTCAGCCTCGCTGACAGAGATATATTCTCCATGGTGATAAATCGCCCATTTTTCCACGCCGTGAGACTGGCGAATAAAACAGCAAATGTGATATAGTTCACACATCTTGTGTAACGAGAAACATTGTTTCATTTCAGTTCGTCTGTTTTGTCGAGGATGGGTTTATGGCGACCATTACCACCAGCATGGTTCTCCTTCGCTGGCCATTGTTAAGTGCGGTTTTGATGTTTTTAGCCAGCACGCTGAACATTCAGTTTCGTAAATCTGACTACGCTGGCCTTGCGGTGATCAGCACCCTGCTGGGGCTGGGCGCAGCCTGCTGGTTTGCAACGGGCCTGCTTGGCATTACCCTGGTGGATATCGCTGCCGTTTGGGAAAATATAAAAGTGGTAATGGTGGAAGCCATGAGCCACACGCCGCCAGACTGGCCGATGGTGATTACCTGATCCCTTCATCAATAAAAAACCCAGACGATGTCTGGGTTTTTTGTTTTCACATCCGTTGATCAGAATGGAATGTCGTCGTCGAAATCCATTGGCGGTTCGTTAGACGGGGCCGGAGCAGACTGCTGCTGCGGACGAGACTGCGCGCCGCCGCTGAACTGGTTGCCGCCCTGCGGCTGCTGAGGCTGACCCCAACCGCCCTGCTGCTGGCTCTGTCCGCCACCTGCCGGTGCGCCACCGCCCTGACGGCCACCCAGCATCTGCATGGTGCCGCCCACGTTCACCACGACTTCCGTGGTGTACTTCTCAGCGCCGGACTGATCGGTCCATTTGCGGGTACGCAGCTGGCCTTCGATATAGACCTGAGAACCTTTACGCAGATACTCACCGGCCACTTCGGCCAGTTTGCCAAACAGCACAACGCGGTGCCATTCGGTCTGCTCTTTCATCTCACCGGTCGCTTTATCACGCCAGGATTCGGAAGTAGCCAGCGTAATGTTGGCAACTGCGCCACCACTCGGCATGTAGCGTACTTCCGGGTCCTGGCCCAGATTACCGACGAGAATCACCTTGTTTACGCCTCTGCTGGCCATGTTCGTGTCTCCTGAATACGTTTCTTAATAGTGTAAACGCGCGAGTGTACCATTTCCATGCTGCACTTTGATAGTTGCGTAGCACGTTCCAGAGTTCTCTCGCAACTCGACATTGTTACACAGCCAATCAGAAAATGCATTCCAATACTGTATATTCAAACAGGTTAAATTGTGTCATAATTAGCCGTTTCTGACAGCCGTTTGTCCTTCAAACAAATCAGGCAATCCGTGTTCCAACCGGGAAAGGTGAATGGATAAGATCGAAGTTCGGGGCGCCCGCACCCACAATCTCAAGAATATCAACCTCATAATCCCTCGCGACAAACTCATCGTCGTGACCGGGCTTTCGGGGTCTGGCAAATCCTCACTGGCTTTCGACACTTTGTATGCCGAAGGACAGCGTCGTTACGTTGAATCACTCTCCGCGTACGCGCGTCAGTTCCTGTCGCTGATGGAAAAACCGGATGTCGACCATATTGAAGGGTTGTCCCCTGCTATCTCTATTGAGCAGAAGTCCACCTCGCATAACCCGCGTTCCACGGTCGGTACCATTACCGAAATTCACGACTACCTGCGTCTGCTGTATGCGCGCGTAGGCGAGCCGCGCTGCCCGGACCACGACGTCCCGCTGGCGGCCCAGACCGTAAGCCAGATGGTGGATAACGTGCTGTCGCAGCCGGAAGGCAAACGCCTGATGCTGCTGGCACCGATCATTAAAGAGCGTAAGGGCGAGCACACCAAAACGCTGGAGAACCTGGCAAGCCAGGGCTATATCCGCGCCCGTATCGACGGCGAAGTGTGTGACCTGTCCGATCCACCCAAGCTGGAACTGCAGAAGAAGCACACCATCGAAGTGGTCATTGATCGCTTTAAGGTGCGTGACGATCTCGCCACGCGTCTCGCGGAGTCCTTTGAAACGGCGCTGGAACTCTCTGGCGGCACGGCCGTGGTCTCCGACATGGACGACCCGAAAGCGGAAGAGCTGCTCTTCTCCGCCAACTTTGCCTGCCCGATTTGCGGCTACAGCATGCGCGAGCTGGAACCGCGTCTGTTCTCCTTCAACAACCCGGCCGGTGCCTGCCCGACGTGTGACGGCCTGGGCGTACAGCAGTATTTCGACCCGGACCGCGTGATCCAAAACCCGGAGCTGTCGCTGGCGGGCGGTGCCATTCGCGGCTGGGACAAGCGTAACTTCTACTATTTCCAGATGCTGAAATCGCTGGCAGAGCACTACAAGTTCGACGTTGAAGCCCCGTGGGCGAGCCTGAGCCCGAACGTGCACAAAGTGATCCTGTTCGGTTCCGGTAAAGAGAACATCGAGTTCAAGTACATGAACGATCGCGGCGATACCTCCGTGCGTCGCCACCCGTTCGAAGGGGTGCTGCACAATATGGAGCGCCGCTACAAAGAGACCGAATCCAGCGCGGTGCGTGAAGAGCTGGCGAAGTTCATCAGCAACCGCTCCTGCGCCACCTGTGAGGGCACGCGTCTGCGTCGCGAAGCACGCCACGTGTTTGTTGAAAACACGGCGCTGCCGACCATCTCAGACATGAGCATCGGCCACGCGATGGACTTCTTCAACAACCTGAAGCTCTCCGGCCAGCGTGCGAAAATTGCCGAAAAAGTGCTGAAAGAGATTGGCGATCGCCTGAAGTTCCTCGTGAACGTCGGCCTGAACTACCTGACGCTTTCCCGCTCGGCAGAAACGCTCTCCGGCGGTGAAGCCCAGCGTATCCGTCTGGCGAGCCAGATTGGCGCAGGTCTGGTAGGCGTGATGTACGTGCTGGATGAGCCGTCCATCGGCCTTCACCAGCGCGACAACGAGCGTCTGCTCGGCACCCTGGTTCACCTGCGCAACCTCGGCAACACGGTCATCGTGGTCGAGCACGACGAAGATGCGATCCGAGCGGCTGATCACGTCATCGACATCGGCCCGGGCGCTGGCGTGCACGGCGGACAGGTGGTGGCAGAAGGGACGCTGAAGGATATTATGGCGGTGCCCGAGTCGCTGACTGGCCAGTTCATGAGCGGCAAGCGCAAAATTGAAGTGCCGAAACAGCGCGTAGCGGCAGATCCGGAAAAAGTGCTGAAGCTGACCGGCGCGCGCGGTAACAACCTGAAAGACGTCACCCTGACGCTGCCGGTTGGCCTGTTTACCTGTATCACCGGCGTGTCCGGTTCCGGTAAATCGACGCTGATCAACGATACGCTGTTCCCGATTGCGCAGACGGCGCTGAACGGCGCGACGCTGGCCGAGCCTGCGCCATACCGCGACATTCAGGGGCTGGAGCATTTCGATAAGGTTATCGACATCGACCAGAGCCCGATTGGCCGTACCCCGCGCTCTAACCCGGCGACCTATACCGGCGTCTTTACGCCCGTACGTGAACTCTTCGCGGGCGTGCCGGAATCACGTTCGCGCGGGTATACGCCAGGACGTTTCAGCTTTAACGTGCGCGGCGGTCGCTGTGAAGCGTGCCAGGGCGACGGCGTGATCAAGGTTGAGATGCACTTCCTGCCGGATATCTACGTGCCGTGCGACCAGTGCAAAGGCAAACGCTATAACCGCGAAACGCTGGAGATTAAGTACAAAGGCAAGACCATTCACGAAGTGCTGGATATGACCATCGAAGAGGCGCGCGAGTTCTTTGACGCCGTCCCTGCGCTGGCGCGTAAGCTGCAAACGCTGATGGACGTAGGCCTGACCTACATTCGTCTGGGGCAGTCGGCGACAACGCTTTCCGGTGGTGAAGCGCAGCGCGTGAAGCTGGCGCGTGAGCTGTCAAAACGCGGCACCGGTCAGACGCTGTACATTCTTGATGAGCCGACTACCGGTCTGCACTTTGCCGACATTCAGCAGCTGCTTGAGGTGCTGCATCAGTTGCGCGATCAGGGCAACACTATCGTGGTGATTGAGCACAACCTGGACGTGATTAAAACCGCGGACTGGATTGTCGATCTCGGCCCGGAAGGCGGCAGCGGCGGCGGTGAAATTCTCGTCTCCGGCACGCCAGAGACCGTTGCAGAGTGCGAAGCCTCGCACACCGCACGCTTCCTTAAGCCGTTGCTGTAATCGTCACACGGAGAGCTGCTGTCGGGTCGTTTCCGGCAGCAGCTCAACCGCCTGCTGATAGGACGCGTCCACCAGGTAGTAAATTTGCGACCCGGGAATGGAACCGTCGAGATACACCGTGCTCCAGTGCGCTTTATTCAGATGCTTGCTTGGCCTGACATCATCGTGCTGCTGACGCAATAAATCGGCCAGCTCCGGGCTGGTTTTCAGTGACGCCGCCGGACGGCCTTCCACCTCTTTCACCATCGCAAACAGCACATCACCCACCTTAATCTGCGTGGCTTTCCAGTCGCTGTGGACGCTTTGCTCTGCGCCCGGCTTGCTCATGCAGTACTGAAGTATCTCCGAAATTGTCATCTTTGCTCCCCTGTGAATGGGTTAAACGCGAATTGAGTATCTGCCTCTTTAAGTGTGTAGCAAGACGACAAAAGGTAAACCCGGCAGGCCTGATTTGTTCAAAAAACCAGCATAACTCAGTATTCGGAATTAACAATCACCTCTTCGCCAAATTTCCCGGCCATCGGCAGCGGCCGATAGGTCGAGTTAGAGGCGCGTAATACCCTGATCCCTCTGGCTCCTGCATCGTGCGCGGCGGTGATGTCGTTATCAGAATCACCATAAAACACTTTGATATTTTTCTGTTCCAACCACTGGGTTTTGGTGTTTTGCCCTTCTTTATCACCCGCAAAAATTACCGGGTTCATGCTGGCAGCCGGGATCATGAAATCATCCTGGAGCGTCTTTGAAACGGTTTCCGTTTTGGTCTGGCTCCGTCCGGTGACAAAGTAAATGCTGTCGCCGCGCTTAACGTGCATGGCGATCAGCGAGCGAGCCACCTCTTTCGGGATGCTGAATTCGTCCCAGCCGTTGTTCATTTTTTCCCAGAACTCCGGGTTCTTCAGATACGCTTCGCTGTCTGGCGACCAGGTTTTTTTGCCTCGCCAGAAGCCCGGACTCGAGAAGAGGACGGTATCGTCAATGTCGAAGCCAACGGCCATCGGCGGACGGCCTACCAGACTGTTTTCGATTTGTGCCACAGAGACCCAGTGAATGGGTGCCTGCTCGGCAAGAATGGCGGCGGTGGTACCGGTGTAAAGTGGCGTCGGTGCAGAAGCACGCGCGACGACGGCGCTATTAAGCGAGAACAATAAGCAGGCGGCGCTGAGCGCCAGTGTGATCTTGCGCATATTTTCCCCTGAATATTCAGTTTGTTATCGTTTTAATTTGAGCGGATGGTCAAAAAACTATCCGACCATAACCCCAGCGGGAAGTGAAGGGAAGGAGTTTTTGCTTATGAGGCTGAATAAAAAGAAGACGATCACAAAGCGAGACATCGACCTGAGCAGCCTGATGCCCTCACCCAACCCTCTCCCCCAGGGAGAGGGAGAACCACCCAGCCCGTAGGCCCGGTAAGCAAAGCGCCACCGGGCGATTAGGCTGCACGGCGGCCTGCTCCACCCTTCTCCCTGAGGGAGAGGGATTGTAAGTGAGTACTTACATTACAGCGGCAAACGCCTGCGCTACGCGCTGGACATTGCTGGCATTCAGACCCGCCACGCACATACGACCGCTGGCGATCAGGTAGACGCCGAACTCTTCGCGCAGGCGATCGACCTGCGCCGCGCTCAGTCCTGTGTAGCTGAACATTCCGCGCTGCTTGAGCAGGTAGTCGAAGTTATGCCCCGGCACGGCCTCTTTCAGGACGTTAACCAGCTCCTGACGCATCGACAGAATGCGCTTACGCATTGCTTCCACTTCAGCAAGCCAGGACGCTTTCAGCTTTTCGTCACCGAGAACCGTCGCCACCACCTGCGCACCAAAGTTTGGCGGGCTGGAGTAGATGCGGCGCACCGTTGCTTTGAGCTGACCCAGCACGCGACCCGCCGCTTCGGCGTCTTCACACACCACGGACAGACCGCCCACGCGCTCGCCGTAAAGCGAGAAGATTTTGGAGAAGGAGTTGCTAACCAGCGTTGGCAGCCCGGCGCTGGCCACGGCGCGGATGGCGTAAGCATCGTCTTCCATGCCCGCACCAAAGCCCTGATAGGCAATGTCGAGGAACGGGATCAGGTTGCGGGCTTTCAGTACCTCAATGACCGCATCCCACTGGGCATGGGTGAGATCCGCCCCGGTCGGGTTATGGCAGCACGGATGCAGCAGAACAATACTGCGCTCAGGCAGCGTGTTCAGTTTTTCCAGCAGTGCTTCAACGCGCACGCCGTTGGTTTCGCTGTCGAACCATGGATAGGTCGCCACTTTGAAGCCTGCACCCTCGAAGATCGCGACGTGGTTTTCCCACGTCGGGTCACTGACCCATACGCCTGAATCCGGGAAATATTTTTTCAGGAAGTCGGCCCCCACTTTGAGCGCACCCGAGCCGCCCAGCGTCTGGATGGTCGCCACGCGTTTTTGCGCGAGCACCGCGTGATCGGCACCAAACAGCAGCGGCGCGATGGTATTGCGGTAGGCATTTAGCCCTTCCATCGGCAGATAAAGAGAGGCACCGTGCGGAACAGCGTTCAGACGCGCTTCCGCTTCAGCAACGGCCTTCAACTGAGGAATGATGCCATCCTCGTTGTAATACAGACCAATACTGAGGTTCACTTTGTCGCTGCGAGGATCTTCTTTGAAACGCTCCATTAAGGAGAGAATAGGGTCGCCGGCATAGGCGTCAACTGTCTGAAACACGCGATGGTTCTCCGGAAATCGATGAGGCAGGAATTTCAACAATAAACCGGAAGTGGGAGAAGGTCGAGAGGATGTTAATAAAGTTGGAGTGAGGTTAAATCCCTCACTCCACTGGCGGTTCAATCAATGTACTTCATCGCTACCCTTGACGTCAGGCGCGTGATAAGTTCGTAAGCACTCACTTTCGTTAATTCAGCAATGCGTTCAACGGGTAAACCCTCTCCCCACATCACCACTGCATCGCCTGCTTTGTCCTGCGCTTCCGGCCCGAGGTCAACACAGATCATGTCCATCGCCACGCGACCAACAATTTTCACTTCACGACCATTGACCAGAACCGGCGTACCCGTCGGTGCGGCCCGCGGATAACCATCACCATACCCCATCGCCACTACGCCCAGGCGCGTATCTCGTTCACTGGTCCATGTGCCGCCGTAACCCACCGGCTCACCGGCTTTATGCTCGCGCACGGCAATCAGGTTAGAGACAAGGGACATCACCGGCTGGAAACCGAAATCTGGCCCCCAGGGTTTGCCCTCCAGCGGCGACACACCGTAAAGGATAATGCCCGGGCGAGCCCAGTCGAAGTGCGACTGCGGCCACAGCAGAATGCCGCCGGATGCCGCAATGGAACGCATCCCCGGTTTGCCTTCGCAGAAGGTGTTGAAGATATCGAGCTGCTTCTCTGTCGCACCACACTCTGGTTCATCGGCGCGAGCAAAATGGCTGACGATATTCACCGGCTGGCGCACGTTTTTGCACTGACACAGGCGATGATAAAACGCTTCCGCGTTTTCCGGGCGCACGCCCAGACGGTGCATGCCCGTGTCGAGCTTCATCCACACGGTCACCGGCTCGCTCAGCTCGGCGGTTTCGAGTGCCGCAAGCTGTTCTTCATTGTGTACCGCCGTGTGCAGATGCTGGTCGGCAATGGTTGGCAGGTCCGATGCTTCAAAAAAGCCTTCGAGGAGCAGAATCGGTTGGGTAATGCCGCCCGCGCGCAGGCGGAGAGCTTCTTCAAGACGGGCGACGCCAAAGGCGTCGGCATCGGGAAGCGTTCGCGCGGTCTCGAGAAGACCGTGTCCGTAAGCGTTCGCTTTCACGACTGCAACGAGCTTGCTGGCGGGTGCCAGTTCGCGCAGACGTTGCAGGTTGTGTCGCAGAGCGCGGCGGTTAATCACTACAGTTGCCGCTTGCATGTAAAATCCTTATTCGTCGTCGTACTGCGGTCCCGCATAGTTATCAAAGCGCGACCATTGTCCGTTAAAGGTCAGACGTACCGTACCGATGGGGCCGTTACGTTGCTTACCAATGATAATTTCAGCAATCCCTTTCAGGTCGCTGTTCTCGTGATAAACCTCATCACGGTAGATGAACATGATTAAGTCGGCATCCTGCTCGATGGAGCCGGATTCACGCAGGTCGGAGTTGACCGGGCGCTTGTCGGCACGTTGTTCCAGCGAGCGGTTAAGCTGCGACAGCGCCACCACCGGCACGTGCAGCTCTTTGGCTAACGCCTTGAGCGAGCGGGAAATCTCTGCAATTTCCAGCGTACGGTTGTCGGAGAGCGACGGGACGCGCATCAGCTGAAGGTAGTCGATCATGATAAGGCCGATGCCGCCGTGTTCGCGGGCGATACGACGGGCGCGGGAGCGCACTTCCGTCGGCGTCAGGCCGGAGGAATCATCGATATAGATGTTCCGTTTTTCCAGCAGAATGCCCATGGTGCCGGAAATCCGCGCCCAGTCCTCATCGTCGAGCTGACCGGTACGAATGCGGGTCTGATCCACGCGCGACAGCGACGCCAGGGAACGCATCATGATCTGTTCGGAGGGCATTTCAAGACTGAAGATCAGCACCGGCTTATCCTGCAACATCGCCGCGTTTTCAACGAGGTTCATTGCAAAAGTAGTTTTACCCATCGACGGACGCGCGGCGACGATAATCAAATCCGACGGCTGCAGACCGGCGGTTTTCTTATTGAGGTCGTCATAGCCGGTGTTTACGCCGGTTACGCCATCGTGCGGTTGCTGGAACAACTGTTCGATACGCGCAACGGTAGCGTCGAGCACATCGGCAATGTTTTTTGGGCCTTCGTCTTTATTTGCACGGCTTTCGGCAATTTTAAAGACGCGGGATTCGGCAAGGTCGAGCAGATCTTCGCTGGAGCGGCCCTGCGGGTCAAAACCGGCTTCGGCGATTTCGTTCGCTACCGAGATCATTTCGCGCACAACGGCGCGTTCACGCACGATGTCGGCGTAAGCGCTAATGTTCGCGGCACTTGGCGTATTTTTTGACAGTTCTGCCAGGTAGGCGAACCCGCCACAGCTATCAAGCTGCCCCAGTCGCTCAAGCGATTCTGCGAGCGTGATCAGGTCGATCGGGCTACCTGACTCCTGCAGGCGCGCCATTTCGGTAAAGATATGGCGATGCGGACGGGTGTAGAAATCTTCCGCCACGACGCGCTCGGCGACGTCGTCCCAGCGTTCGTTATCCAGCATTAAACCGCCCAACACCGACTGTTCCGCTTCAATCGAGTGCGGCGGGACTTTTAACCCGGCGACCTGGAAATCACGTTCGCGGGGTTCAGTCTGTTTGTTGAAGGGTTTGTTTCCTGCCATAGTGAATGGAGTTACCGAGATAAAGAGTGGGTCGAAAGATTACCATATTTTTCTTACGGAGGGAGCATGGCAACGCGCATTGAATTCCAGAAACACGGTGGACCAGAGGTGCTTAAAGCGGTGGAGTTTACCCCCGCCGCACCTGGCGAAAATGAAATTCAGGTTGAAAACAAAGCGATTGGCATTAACTACATCGACACCTACATTCGCGGCGGTCTCTACCCACCTCCGTCGATGCCAAGCGGGCTGGGAACGGAGGCGGCTGGTGTGGTCATCAAAGTTGGCAGCGCCGTTAAACATATCAAAGAGGGCGACCGCGTAGTGTATGCGCAGTCTACCCTGGGGGCTTACAGCTCCGTTCATAACGTTCCGGCGGACAAAGCCGCCCTTCTGCCTAATGCCATCTCTTTTGAACAGGCTGCCGCCTCATTCCTGAAAGGACTGACCGTCTTTTACCTGCTGCGCAAAACCTATGAAATCAAACCCGACGAGCAGTTCCTGTTCCATGCCGCTGCGGGTGGCGTGGGGCTGATCGCCTGCCAGTGGGCGAAGGCGCTGGGCGCGAAGCTTATCGGCACCGTCGGCAGCGCGCAGAAAGCACAGCGTGCGCTGCAGGCCGGTGCATGGCAGGTCATCAACTACCGTGAAGAGAGCATTGCTGAACGGCTAAAAGAGATCACGCACGGTCAAAAAGTGCGGGTCGTGTATGACTCGGTGGGGAAAGATACCTGGGAAGCCTCGCTGGACTGCCTGCAGCGCCGTGGTCTGATGGTGAGCTTCGGGAATGCGTCAGGCGCGGTAACCGGCGTTAACCTGGGCATTCTGAACCAGAAGGGTTCTCTGTATGTGACCCGCCCTTCCCTGCAAGGATACATCACCAACCGGGAAGAACTGGAGGAAGCCAGCAACGAACTGTTCTCGCTGATCGCCAGCGGTGTGATCAAAGTGGACGTGGCGGATGCGCAGAAATACGCGCTGACCGATGCGCAGCGCGCGCATGAGGTGCTGGAAAGCCGGGCGACGCAGGGCTCAAGCCTGCTGATCCCCTAGGCCCTAAAAAGAAATTGGGCTTCCCGTGGGAAGCCCTTTCTTTTTTTAGTTCGGCTGTATGTAGGGTACAGCTCGATGAATTCTTTAGCGGCAGTCATAGTGACAGATTCGATAAGTAAATCCTATTCTGTTCTAAGGCATGCTGCCGGAAAAGTTACAAGTATGTGACGAACCCCTCAATACCTTAGTAACGGAAGCGGTTATTGCGCTGATAACTGGGCACTTTTGGCGATTTAATCGCCCGCATCACCCATACCACCGCGACAGCCAGCAGCAACCACGGTAACAGTTTGAGCATCAACGCAAATAACCCGCCGATAAACATCACCACCGTCGCCACAACGATCGCCGCGAGAATGCCGAGCAGCGAAATGCCCGTCACCATCAGCATCACAAAAAAGCCAATCACAAAAAGTAGTTCCAGCATGGTGTTCTCCCACGAGCCCCGAATGTTGCAGAAAGCATTACAAGAATCATGCCAAACGTAACGTATTGTTCTGAAAGCAAAACGCCCCGCAACGTTGGGCGGGGCGTGGTGAATTTGACGATCTTTTAGTGAAATTTATCGCTTATCTGCCACCAGGCGCAGCGCATGCTCGAGCACTTCAATATCGGCTCCGGCTTTGTGCGCGTTCTCGCTCAGGTAACGACGCCACTGGCGCGCGCCCGGAATCCCCTGGAACAGGCCAAGCATATGGCGGGTGATATGGCCAAGGTAGGTGCCGTTGCTCAGTTCACGCTCAATATACGGATACATGGCACGCACGACCGCCACCGGATCGGTATCTGCATCTTTAACACCAAAGATCTCACGATCGACCGTCGCCAGGATACCGGGGTTCTGATACGCCTCACGCCCGACCATCACGCCATCCATATGCGCCAGATGCGTTTTCGCCTCTTCCAGAGACTTGATGCCGCCGTTAATCGACATCGTCAGGTGCGGGAAATCGCGCTTCAGCTGGTATACGCGCGGGTAGTCCAGCGGTGGGATTTCGCGATTCTCTTTCGGGCTGAGGCCGGAAAGCCAGGCTTTACGCGCGTGGATGATGAAAATCTCGCACTCGCCCTTTCCGGCAACGGTATTGATGAAATCGCACAGAAATTCGTAGCTGTCCTGGTCATCAATGCCGATACGGGTTTTGACCGTCACCGGGATAGAGACGACGTCACGCATGGCTTTGATGCAGTCCGCCACCAGCTGCGCGTTGCCCATCAGGCACGCGCCAAACATGCCGTTCTGCACGCGATCGGACGGGCAACCCACGTTCAGGTTTATTTCGTCATAGCCGCGCTCTTCGGCCAGCTTCGCACACTGCGCCAGCGCAGCCGGATCGCTGCCGCCCAGCTGCAGCGCAACCGGATGCTCTTCTTCGCTATAGGCCAGATAGTCGCCCTTGCCGTGAATAATTGCCCCGGTGGTCACCATTTCGGTATACAGCAGCGTATGGCGGGAGAGCTGACGCAGGAAGTAACGGCAGTGTCTGTCCGTCCAGTCGAGCATCGGCGCAATGGAGAAACGGTGTGCGGGGAAAGCAGTCTGTAATTCTGACGACATGGCGAAGTTTTAAGCATCTGGTGGAAAAGGGGCGCTACTATAGCACAAAGAAAAGCCGGAGGCGCAGCGCCTCCGGTTCACGTTAAAACGTCATGCTCAGCTGTGCTCCTGCGCCCCAGGTTTCGTCCTCGCCGTACAGGCCCATCAGGTCAACGTGGACGGTGTTAAATGGTGCAAAGCCAACACCGCCGGTAAAGACATTGCTGTCGTTGCCTTTCATATCCGCCCGATAACCGGCACGCACGGCGAGCCAACTGAGCGGCGTCACCTCGGCACCGACGCCAACATATTGCGAGGTATCTTCGCTTTTAAAGCCCTTGGTTTCGGTCAGATCGCCATCAGCCGTCAGGGTCACAAGATCGGTATGCCACGCCGCACCCGCCGTGACAACAGGGCTGATTTGATAGGTATCACGCACCCCGCCCACCTCTTTGGTGTCGATATCTCGCGAGAAAAGGTTTTGTCCGGTCAGGCCGACCGTCCAGTTTTCCCCGAAGTCCGCCGCAAGACCAGCATCAACGTTAAAGCCAGTATCATCATTACGGTAACGGCTGCTGTTGATGTCGCCACTGTCGAAGTTGTAAATCGAGACGGTGTAGTTATAGAGCCAGGTCTTTTGCAGCTTCGGCGTGATACCCAATGAAACCGGCACACCGCTGATATCAAACTGACGCGCGACCGTCACGCCATAGTCCGAAACGATTGCCGCGCGGCCAAAGCCTTTTGATTTAAGATTATTGGGGTTAACCGTGAGCGCGGTCGCGGGAACAGCCTCAACACCGCGCAATATGTCGATATCGCCCTGATCAATATAAGAGCTCACACGTGCACGCGCATTCGCTTTGGCCACAAAGGCGACGGAGAGCACGTCATTAGGAATACTGACGGCGATCCCCCCACCCGCTTTACCGCTGGCGGTTTTCCCTTTCAGGGAATCCAGCTGATCGGCAAGATCGCCCGCAGCGGAAGAGACCTGCTGAGAGGCAGGGCTAAGCGGATTTAAGAGATCGATAAGGTTGATGTTGTCCAGCGTGCTGCGATAGCGGCTTACATCGTCGCTGATGTCATCGATTTTATCCCGCAGGTTATCTTTGTCTGAAATCTGCGCGCCGATGGATGGCAGGATCACCGTGATGCCATCGTCAGGTTTCGCTTTCGCCAGTAATGCCGGGTTGATTAATGTGCCGCTGCCGTAGGTCCCTGCCGCAACGCCCGTTCCCCCCATCGCGTCACTGCGCGCTTCTGTCCAGGTATTGGCTGCTCCCGCCTGATTTGCCATAAAAAAGGAGACAGCAATGCTAACCACCGAAAATTTAAAATATTTTTTCACAGTATGCCCGTTATAGTCTGTTATGAAATAACCCCTGTCTGTTATCACCCAAACAGGAACGAACTATTGCTGTGAATAAGAAGTAAAAGACCCGCTATTTCTTTCCCTAAGTAAAATTCCCTTACGGCCTGTTGTAATTTGTGACGGCCCTCAATATTTATAGAAGAGGAAAATTATTTCCGCTCGGGTTTTCCATTGTGCGGCCCAAAAAATTGAGGAGGATGATCTACCCAGCGGTCCTCACGCGTCGCGGCATAAACCGGGTTCAGCGGATAGTAGATACGGTTTTGCTTTTTGTTGGCCTCGCCAACAACCAGCAACCGCACCTCTTCGTCGGTATTGTTAATAAAGGTATGGCAAACGCCCGTCCCGGCGGGGAACCCAACGCTGTCTCCTGGCTCAAGCTTCCACAGGTAGCCGTTTATCCAGGCCTCCGGATGCCCTTCAAGCACATAAATAAACTCTTCTTCGTCGCTTTCCGCATGCGGATAAGACGTACGACGCCCTGGCGGCAAACGCTCATGATGAATACCGATGCGGCCTAAGCCCAGCCTGCGAGCAAGGGGCGCGCCGATGGAAAAAAGTTCGTTACTGTCGGGATAGGTCGAATCGTCAGCACCTTCCACATCTTGCCAGTGCTTAATACAGTCAGGTCTTTTCATGGTTAATTCCCCGAATTGCGATGCGTCAGGTATAGCACAGCCTGGTGGATCTCGGTGTTTTTACCAGAACATGATAAAGTGAGGGTTTTCCATCCTATACATCCGAGGTGCTAAATGGATAAGTCCACAAAAGAGCTGTTAGCGCAGGCCGAAAAGCTGTGTGCGCAACGCAATGTGCGCCTGACTCCGCAGCGCCTCGAGGTATTGCGCCTGATGAGCCTGCAACAGGGTGCCATCAGCGCATATGACCTGCTGGATTTGCTGCGTGCAAGCGAGCCGCAGGCAAAACCGCCTACGGTTTATCGTGCGCTGGATTTCCTGCTGGAACAAGGATTTGTGCACAAAGTTGAGTCGACCAACAGCTATGTACTGTGCCATCTGTTCGATCAGCCAACCCATACCTCAGCCATGTTTATCTGCGACCGCTGCGGCGCGGTGAAGGAAGAGTGTGCGGAAGGCGTTGAAGATATTATGCATACGCTGGCGGCTAAAATGGGCTTCGCCCTGCGTCATAACGTGATTGAAGCACACGGGCTGTGCTCGGCGTGTGTGGAGGTGGAATCCTGTCGCCATCAGGATGAATGCCAACACGATCACTCCATTCTCGTGAAGAAAAAGCCGCGTTAACGGCAAAAGAAAAGGCGGCTTAGAGCCGCCCTCAGGGCGTACTTCCTTGTACTTTCGGGTATAGCCCGGTTACCAGCGGTAGTCGTTGCGTTTTTCCCAGTCGCCCACTTCTTTTTCCGCTTGGTCTTTTGCGTAGCCGTAACGCTCCTGGATTTTACCGACAAGCTGATCGCGTTTACCTTCAATGACGGTCATATCGTCATCCGTCAGCTTACCCCACTGTTCTTTCGCTTTACCTTTAAACTGCTTCCAGTTGCCGCCGATTTCGTCTTTATTCATCATCGTGTCCTCTTAGTTAAGCGTTGGGTCGTAACGTCCGTTACGTTCTTTTCTGCTGGACGTGATAATAATTGTAGTTAAGGATTCGGCGGTTGATTTCATATTCGGAATCTTTAACCGTCACGATATATCGTGACGGGAAGGGAGCCAGGTATTGTTTTGCCAGTGGCGGTGCCAGATGAACGCCAGCGACAATCCGCGCAGCGACAGGAAAACCGCCAGTGCCAGCCATAAACCATGGTTGCCCAAATACGGTAAGGTCAGCAGCGTGAGGCCAAAACCTGCAGCCGCGACCGCCATGCTGTTACGCATCTCCGCGCCGCGCGTTGCGCCAATAAACATGCCGTCCAGCAGATAACACCAGACGCCCACCACCGGTAAGATCACCTGCCAGATGAGATAGTGCCCCGCCAGTTCGCGTAATGCCGGTAAGGACGTGAGAAACGCGATAATGTCGCTGCCGAAACAGGCATACATCAGTGCGAATGCCAGCGCGACCAGACCTGACTGACGGCAGGCCGCCCGCCACACCTCGCGGAGCTGGCCACTTTCACGCGCACCGTATGCCTGCCCGGAGTGCGCCTCCACGGCGTAAGCAAAGCCGTCCAGCGCATACGCGGTAAACGTCAGCAATGTCATCAGCACCGCATTTACCGCAACGATCTCAGGCCCAAGACGGGCACCAAAAACCGTTAACGCACCAAAACAGAGTTGCAGCAGGAGCGAGCGCAGCATGATGTCCCGGTTCAGCGCCAGCAGCTTGCGAATGTTGCCGCGCCACGCGGTTTTCAGCATGACGAGGGAGATCCCACGCATGGCCAGTACGCGCCAGACCATCCACAGTCCGATGAGAAACGTGCCGTATTCTGCGACTGCGGTTGCCAGCGCCGCGCCCCGTACGTTCATGTGCAGGCCCATCACCAGCCAGAGGTCGAGCACGATGTTCAAAAGGTTTCCCACCACCAGCAGGATGACCGGCGCACGAGCGTACTGCACGCCCAGCAGCCAGCCCAGCAGAACCAGGTTTGCCAGCGATGCGGGCGCGCTGAGCCAGCGGATTTCAAGGAAGCGACGCGCCTGCTCCAGCACCGCCTCGCTGCCGCCCACAATGTGCAGCGCCAGATCGATCAGCGGCGTGCGAAACAGAACGATTAACGCGCCTGCCCCAAGCGCCAGAATGAGTGGCTGAACCAGCGCCCGCGCCAGTCGCAGCGGATCTTTCGCGCCATAGGCTTGTGCCGTCAGCCCCGTGGTACTCATGCGTAAGAAGAGCAGGAGCATAAAGAGAAAACTGGTCGCCGTTGCGCCAATCGCCACGCCGCCCAGATAAACGGGAGAATCCAGATGACCAATCACCGCGGTGTCCACCAGGCCAAGCAGGGGAACGGTGATATTGGAAAAAATCATCGGCAGTGCAAGACGCCACAATGCCTTATCAGAAGCTGTCAGCAGTGACATGAAAAATACCGGGAATGGAAGATGATCCAGGCTACGGAGACCCGTAGCCTGTCAGGAAGAAGTTACAGCCATTCACCGTTGCGGATAACACCAACGGCCAGACCTTCAATGGAAAAGTTCTGTTCGCGCAGATCCACCACAATCGGGGAGAATTCGTTATTTTCGGGCAGCAGCTGTACGGTGTTGCCCTGTTTTTTCAGTCGTTTGACGGTCACTTCATCATCAATACGCGCGACCACAACCTGACCGTTACGTACATCCTGCGTTTTGTGAACGGCCAGCAGATCGCCGTCAAGAATGCCGATATCTTTCATGGACATCCCGCTGACGCGCAGCAGGAAATCCGCACTCGGCTTGAACATACCAGGATCGACCTGATAGTGACCTTCAATATGCTGCTGGGCCAACAGAGGTTCACCTGCGGCGACACGACCAATCAGCGGAATACCTGTCTCTTCTTCCACCAGCAGACGAATGCCGCGAGACGCGCCAGACACAATTTCAATCACACCTTTGCGCGCCAGCGCTTTCAGGTGTTCCTCGGCCGCATTTGGAGAACGGAAGCCCAGACGCTGAGCGATTTCCGCACGCGTGGGTGGCATACCCGTCTGGCCGATATGATCCCGGATGAGATCAAACACCTCTTGCTGCCTGGTCGTTAACGCTTTCATTCCGCCCCCTGGGTGTATATACAGTTATGCTGTGAGTATATACAGTCAAAGGCGATTTTGGAACCAAAAACTGCACAAAAAACCAGGGACTTAATTATTCCTCGAGGCTCATCGGAAATGTGACCAAAGCAACGTGACCCAGGTGATCGCTGCCGTGATAATCGCCAACAGCACAGCGGCAGACCCCATGTCTTTCGCACGGCCAGAAAGTTCGTGGAAATCTGAACCGATACGGTCCACAACCGCCTCAATAGCGCTATTGAGAATTTCCACTATCATCACCAAAAGAACAGAGCCGATGAGAAGCACGCGGGTAATAGCATCAACATCAAGGAAACAGGCGATGATAACCGCGACGATAGCGGCAACGCCCTCCTGGCGAAACGCGGCTTCATTGACCCATGCGGCACGGAAACCTTTCCATGAATAGCCGGCAGCTTTGATGATTCGAGTTAACCCAGTGGTATTATTGGCCATTAATAGAACCTTTTATTGGAAATAGCGTCAGTAACTCTGGCAGCAGCGCGTTTCGCTGTAGCCTGAAGTATGACGGGTAACAACAGAAATTTTGCGCGCTTTCTGTTATCCTTGCGCCGCAATTGCATTATTAACCAGAGGCTTTACATCGTTTATGTCCGGCTGGCCACGAATTTACTACAAATTACTTAATTTACCATTAAGCGTCCTGGTAAAAAGTAAGTCTATCCCAGCAGAACCTGCGCTGGAATTAGGGCTCGATACGTCGCGCCCTATTATGTACGTTTTGCCTTATAACTCGAAGGCAGACCTGCTGACGCTTCGCGCCCAATGCCTGGCGCATGATTTACCTGACCCACTTGAACCGCTTGAAGTTGATGGCACTCTGCTGCCGCGCTACGTGTTTATTCACGGCGGGCCGCGCGTGTTTACCTATTACACGCCGAAAGAAGAGTCCATCAAGCTGTTCCATGACTATCTCGACCTGCACCGCAGCAATCCCGATCTGGATGTGCAGATGGTGCCGGTCTCAGTGATGTTTGGTCGCCGTCCGGGGCGCGAAAAAGGCGAAGAGAATCCGCCGCTGCGCATGCTCAACGGCATCCAGAAGTTCTTCGCAGTCTCCTGGCTGGGACGCGACAGCTTTGTGCGCTTCTCCCCTTCCGTTTCGCTGCGCCGTATGGCGGACGAACACGGCACAGATAAGATCATCGCGCAAAAACTGGCGCGCGTGGCGCGTATGCACTTCGCACGCCAGCGTCTGGCTGCCGTTGGGCCTCGTCTCCCGGCGCGTCAGGATCTGTTCAACAAGCTGCTGGCCTCCAAAGCGATTGCCCGCGCAGTTGAAGACGAAGCGCGCAGCAAGAAGATTTCCCACGAGAAAGCACAGCAAAACGCCATTGCACTGATGGAAGAGATCGCGGCGAACTTCTCCTATGAGATGATTCGTCTCTCCGACCGTATCCTGAGTTTCACCTGGAACCGTCTCTATCAGGGCATTAACGTCCACAACGCCGAGCGCGTACGCCAGCTGGCCCATGACGGTCATGAAATTGTCTATGTGCCCTGCCACCGCAGCCACATGGACTACCTGCTGCTCTCCTATGTGTTGTATCACCAGGGGCTGGTGCCACCGCACATTGCGGCGGGTATCAACCTGAACTTCTGGCCAGCAGGCCCGATCTTCCGCCGTCTGGGTGCGTTCTTTATTCGCCGTACCTTTAAGGGTAACAAGCTCTATTCCACCGTATTCCGTGAATATCTCGGCGAGCTGTTCAGCCGCGGCTATTCCGTCGAATACTTCGTGGAAGGCGGTCGTTCCCGTACCGGACGTCTGCTCGATCCGAAGACCGGCACGCTGTCGATGACCATTCAGGCGATGCTGCGCGGAGGAACCCGTCCAATCACGCTGGTGCCTATCTACATTGGCTATGAGCACGTGATGGAAGTGGGCACTTACGCCAAAGAGCTGCGCGGTGCGACCAAAGAGAAAGAGAGCCTGCCGCAGATGCTGCGCGGCCTGAGCAAGCTGCGCAATCTTGGCCAGGGCTACGTGAACTTTGGCGAACCGATGCCGCTGATGACGTATCTGAACAACCATGTTCCGGAGTGGCGCGAGTCTATCGACCCTATCGAAGCGGTACGTCCGGCGTGGCTGACACCTACGGTGAACGGTATTGCTGCAGAGCTGATGGTGCGCATCAACAACGCAGGTGCGGCGAACGCCATGAACCTGTGCTGTACCGCGCTTCTGGCCTCTCGCCAGCGTTCACTGACCCGTGAACAGTTGACCGAGCAGCTTGATTGCTACCTGAACATTATGCGCAACGTGCCGTACTCGGTTGATTCGACCGTGCCTTCTGCGACCGCGAGCGAGCTTATCGACCACGCGCTGCAGATGAACAAGTTCGAAGTCGAGAAAGACACCATCGGTGACATCATCATCCTGCCGCGCGAGCAGGCCGTGCTGATGACGTACTACCGCAACAACATCACGCATATGCTGATGTTGCCGTCGCTGATGGCGGCCATTATTACCCAGCATCGCCGCATTTCGCGTCAGGAACTGTTGCGCCATCTTGAAGCCATCTACCCGATGCTGAAAGCGGAGCTGTTCCTGCGCTGGAGTAAAGATGAGCTGGCGGTAGAGCTGGATAAAATGACGGAAGAGATGCGCCGTCAGGGGCTAATTACCCTGACTAATAACGAGCTGCATATCAACCCGTCGCGTTCCCGCACCCTGCAGCTGCTGGCCGCCGGTGCGCGTGAAACGCTGCAGCGCTACGCCATTACCTTCTGGCTGCTCAGCGCGAACCCGTCGATCAACCGTGGTACGCTGGAAAAAGAGAGCCGGACGCTGGCACAGCGCCTGTCTGTTCTACACGGCATTAACGCACCGGAGTTCTTCGACAAAGCGGTATTCAGCTCACTGGTGCTGACGCTGCGTGATGAAGGGTTTATCAGCGATACGGGCGATGCTGAACCGGAAGAGACGCTCAAGATTTACCAGATGCTGGCCGAGCTGATTACCTCGGACGTGCGTTTGACGATTGAGAGCGCGACGCAGGACGAGTGATGTAAAAAAGCCGGGTGGCGCTAGCGCTTACCCGGCCTACGATCCTGCATGACATGTAGGCCCGGTAAGCGCTAGCGCCACCGGGCTTCTTTTTAGCCAAAGTAACTCATCGCCAGCCCTAAAAACAGCACCAGACCGACGTAGTTATTATTTAAAAATGCTTTGAAGCAGGCTTCACGCTCGCGCTTCGCAATCAGCTTCTGCTGATACGCGAACAGCAGTCCCGCCACCAGCACGGACCAGTAAAATTCCCAGTTCAGCCCGTTCAGGCGACCAATCGCCACCATCAGCGCCAGCACCGCCACCTGCAATATGCCGATAATCAGTTTGTCCTGACGGCCAAACAGGATCGCCGTCGACTTGATGCCAATCTTGAGATCGTCATCGCGGTCGACCATCGCGTACTGCGTATCGTACGCCACTGCCCAAAGAATATTCGCCAGGAACATCAGCCAGCAGCTGAGCGGGACAGATTCGCTAACCGCGGCAAACGCCATTGGAATCGACCAGCCAAATGCCGCGCCCAGCACCACCTGCGGCAGATGGGTGTAGCGCTTCATAAACGGGTAGACCCAGGCCAGCGCCAGCGCGGCGACAGACAGCAGGATCGTCATGGTGTTAAGCGTTAGCACCAGCAGGAAGGAGAGCAGCACCAGCACCACAAACAGCGTGCGCGCCTCTTTTTCCGTCACCTGGCCGCTGGGCAGCGGACGATTAGCCGTTCGCTTTACATGTCCGTCAAATTTCCGGTCTGCGTAGTCATTTACTACACAGCCTGCAGCACGCATCAGCCAGACACCGGTAACAAACACCGCCAGGATCCAAAGCGGCGGCACGCCTGGCGTCGCCACCCACAGCGCCCATAACGTTGGCCACAGCAGCAGCAATGCGCCAATCGGTTTATCCGTTCGCATTAAGCGGTGATAGGCCAGCAGCTTGTTTTGCGTCAGGCTCCACTCCATTTTGTCTTCCTCTCAGTACAACGGCGATGCCGGTAAAAAAAGCTCTGTCAGTATTAACGGTTTACCACTCAGACGCAGGCGGGAACGACGCCCCCACAGGTCGGCATCACGACCAATCTCAATAAAATCTCGGGTAAGTTCAGACGAGGTGAAAAGATATCGCCCCAGCGGCGTTTTCCCCAATCGTTGCAGGGCAAGTTCTGGCCCGGAAAGGGTGGACTCAGGCACCACTGTTCGCCCGGCAAGCCACGGCTCGCCGTCAGCACAGAGTAAAATTTCACGCAGCCAGTAGCGATCTTCTTTTGGCAGCAGCGGCAGCTCGCTGGCGATGTCATCGGCAGAGACAAACCCTTCCTGAATCATCGTCACCGTGACCGTTTTGCCCTGTTGCTCAAAACGTTTCGTCATGGAATCTTCCAGCAGCAACCAGTCCAGTTGCTCCGGGTCAAGCGCGGGTATTTGGTCGAAATAGCGCAGCGCACGCAGTTGCGTTAGCGCGGGGTGTGACATGCCAGACTCTCCGATACATAACGTAATGGCATTGTATCGCAGAAACGCGGATTGAGGGCGGTCAAACGTTATTTAGCGATCACTATCGCAACAATGGCGCAACAGCGCGAAGAGAACCAAAAAAAGTGCGCCCACTCAGGCGCACTAAACTACTAACAAATCAGCACTGCGGGGAGACGGTTACCCCTTGCCTTTTACACTGCTGATAAAGGTGGAACGGGCAGTGGTTGAACCTAAACGTTCGGCTTCATCAAGCAGCTTCAGCGCTTTGTCGACATCGCCGCGCTTCACTGCCTGCTTAATGGCATTGTTGAAGTACGTTTCGGTGTCATTCAGTACCGGCTCAGATGGCTTCGTTGGTGCTGGAGCAGGGGCCGATGCAGCCACAGGCGCGGCAGCAGCAGGCGCGGCATAGACTGGTGCTGCGGTGTTTCCTACCGTCACAGGGCCGTTACTGGAAGAACCAAACAGTGGGCCAACCAGTACGCTGGAACCGCTATTCGTTTTCACTTTCAGTTTTAATGTTCCATCGGTGACATGACGCGCAATAGGATCAGGAATATCAGGGATTGCATTGCCGGTACCTTTCGCATAGGCCTTGGCAGGATCAAGCAATGTCGTGGTTTTCTGAAGATCTTGCTCAGTGGTGAAGACCAGTACATAAAGTTTTTGCTGACCCAGTGCAGGTGTAATGCGCATCACCCCTTCCAGACGGTCAGCGCTCATTACACCCGGTTCCTGATAAGAGAAATATTCACTCGGGAAAAATGCAGATGGCGTCATATTCTGATCAAGAATCAGCACATTCGGCGCAAATACACTCGTTTGTTTGTTCACTTCGCTGGTTAGCGTAATTGCCAGTTCCCCAATGTTAGCCGGAACGCTATAAGCTGCAACCGGGCCTGTAATACCCGCCACATTCAGATGCTGTCCACCCGTTGAAAGCTGGGTCGTCTGCGTTTTGGACTGATCCACCGGAGTCCAGGTCAGTTGTTGTAATGCCGCCGTTGGGATGGACGGAGCGGATGTCGTATTCTGGGGGACGAAATTGACATTCGCGAGCGTAACTGCAGGCGCGCTCGCCAGCAGCCCTGCGGATAAGCAAAGGGCAAGGAGAGTTTTGTTCATTTTCATTGTTATCACCTCATCAAGCACAGGCTCAGCGGTAGCCAGGCAATAGCGCGCCGTCCTGAAGGATTGAGGGGCTTTCGCCCCTCAGTTTGGTCATTACGTCAGATTAAGAAGGGATTACCACCAGATTTCCATCTGGGCGCCGAAGGACCACTCGTCGTTGTCGCCACGACCGAAGGAGCTTCCATTGAAACCATCTTTGAACGCTTTACCGTAGTTAGCGTTGTTAGATGGGTTACCGCTGTAATCATAACCCCACTTCTCATCCCACTTGGCGTAGGTTGCGAACACACGGATAGCCGGGCGAGACCAGATGCTATCGCCTGCCTGCCACTGTTGCGCCAGGGTGATTTTGTACTGGTTGTTGGTTTCGTCAGCGCTTTGCGATTTCACGTTGTCGTAACCCACTTCCAGCAAGGTGCTCATGATAGGCGTCCATTTGAACATCGGACGTACACCTACGGTCCACCACTTGGTCCCGTTGTTGTTATCCCAGTCGATGTCCTGGTACATACCGACGTACATCAGGTCCCAGCGATCGCCCAGAGATATTGCACCGTGGTCGAGAATACGCAGCAGGCTACCGTTGTTGTTAATGTCGTAGGCGTAACCCGAGTTAGAATCGATGCCTACACCAGAACCTTGAGACAAGCCTTTACCCTGAGACGTCATTGAGTCAGTAGCATACTGAACCACAAACTTGTTATAGCCCTTCAGCATGCTCTGGGTGTGTTCAGCGGTGAACATCCAACCATCTTTTGAAGCACCATCAACCAGACGATAATCATCACGCGGGTTAGCACGACCATAATCAACACCCAGTTCCAGAGTGCCGCCTGGGTTGATTTCCATCTGTGCTAAGCGCACGTCAAAGACATCGTTCGCTGTACGAGTGGTGTAATCATAAATACTGTTGCTGGCGAAAGAGGATGAACCACCCGCTTCGGAAGAACGGGTTGCTGCCAGAGAGAGCTTACCAAAACCGACATCGATGTTTTCCAGACCCGCACCAGGACCAGATATATCCCAGTAGTAGAAGTCGATCATGTGAACGTCATGACGCTGATAGAAACGCTTACCGGCCCAGATGGTGGAGCCTGGCAGCCATTCAATCAGGTTTTTACCCTGCACGTTAGCTTCGCGGAACGCCGGATCGGTACCTTCCCAGTCGTTCTGCTGTGCAACGGAATACGCTACGTTAGTGTCGAAATAGAAGCTCTTATCGCCTTCTTTCCACACTTCCTGGCCCAGTTTCAGTTCGGCGTAGGTTTCACATTCGTTACCGAGACGGTATTTACTTTGTGCACCTGTTGCCTGGAAACATTGTTGTTCACCGCCACTACCCGTCCAGCCGATACCGGAACGAGCATAACCATGGAAATCCACAGCCAGTGCCTGAGCAGACATTACGCCCGCTGCGACGGCAACTGCCAGAGGAAGTTTGCGCAGAGTAATCATCATTCTATCTCCTGAGATCATTGCTTTTCTTTGAACACTTCACCTGTCGGTTTCGTGTCTTCTTTTGGGAATGCTTAAACGCCTGGCTCTTTATGCAACCGACGACATGCAGTGCCATCCTCACGGAACAGATGACAACGCTCTGGCGGCAAGCCGATAGCGAATTTGGCACCCTCTTCTACCAACACCACGTCATTCTGGCGGTAGACCAGGTTCTGACGGATGGCGGGGATCTGGATATGAATCTGTGTTTCGTGACCAAGCTGTTCGACGACCTGAACGTCACCTTCCAGCGTCACATCGGCGATGTGGCTTGGCAGTAAATGCTCTGGGCGGATACCCAGGGACATGTTTGCCCCAACCTGTACGTTGACGCTGTCGACCGGCAGCCAGACCTGCTGACGGTTTGGCAGCTCCACCTGTACCTGTTCAATGGCTGTCGCGGTCACTTTAACGGGCAGGAAGTTCATCTTTGGCGAGCCAATGAAGCCCGCAACAAAGCGGTCTGCCGGGTAGTGGTACAGCTCCAGCGGTTTACCCACCTGCGCCACGCGGCCAGCATCCAGCACCACGATTTTGTCCGCCAGGGTCATCGCTTCGACCTGATCGTGGGTGACGTAAATCATCGTGCGGCCAAGACGCTTGTGCAGACGGGAGATTTCGATACGCATCTGGACGCGCAGGGCGGCATCCAGGTTAGAGAGAGGTTCATCGAGCAGGAACACGCGCGGCTCTGCCACCAGCGTACGGCCGATTGCCACACGCTGACGCTGACCGCCGGAAAGCGCTTTCGGCTTACGCTCCAGCAGGTGAGCCAGCTGCAGCACTTCCGCTACCTGCGTCACGCGCTGGTTAATGACATCTTTCTTCGCGCCGGCCAGCTTCAGGCCAAAGGACATGTTTTCCGCAACGGAAAGGTGGGGATAAAGTGCATAAGACTGGAACACCATGCCGACGCCACGTTCAGCAGGCGGGATGTCGTTCATGCGGGTATCACCGATCAGCAGATCGCCGCTGGTGATGGTTTCAAGACCGGCAATCATACGCAGCAGAGTAGATTTACCACAGCCGGATGGGCCAACAAACACCACGAACTCGCCTTCAGTGATGTCCAGATTGATGTCTTTAGACACCACTACGTCGCCCCAGGCTTTCGTTACATTACGCAGCTGTACGCTCGCCATGCCCTTCTCCCTTCGTTACAACCTGTCACCGACAGAAACATTCAAGATAAGTTCACTATGGGGTATCCATTACTTTCACGAATCCTCCACCTCCCGCCTTTTTTATGGGGGAGGAGGCGGGAGGATGAGAGAGCAGGCTCTGCGACCGCGGCTGGGGGGCTGAGGCAAAATTCGTGAAGCCACCTGCAAAATTCGGTGGGTTTTTATGTGCGCCAGCACTCATAACTTAAATTTATGCAACCGGGATCACACAAATGGGGGGTGGGGCGTAGGGGCTGGGAGGATGGAAAGAGGATGTCAAATAAGGAGACTGAGTCACGTTGAACCACCTCAGTGTATCCACGAGCACATCACCAAAAAAGGATGGCAGATATGAAGATCAAGACTGGCGCACGCGTTTTCGCATTGTCCGCCCTGGCAGCAATGATGATTTCCGCACCGGCTCTCGCCAAAATTGAAGAAGGTAAGCTGGTTATCTGGATTAACGGCGATAAAGGCTATAACGGCCTGGCCGAAGTGGGTAAGAAATTCGAAAAAGATACGGGCATCAAAGTCACCATCGAACACCCGGACAAGCTGGAAGAGAAATTCCCGCAGGTTGCGGCGACCGGCGATGGCCCGGACATCATCTTCTGGGCGCATGACCGTTTCGGTGGTTACGCACAGTCTGGTCTGCTGGCTGAAGTGACCCCAGATAAAGCCTTCCAGGACAAGCTGTTCCCGTTCACCTGGGACGCCGTTCGCTATAACGGCAAGCTGATCGCTTACCCAATCGCGGTTGAAGCGCTGTCTCTGATTTACAACAAAGACCTGGTTCCAAACCCGCCGAAGACCTGGGAAGAGATCCCTGCCCTGGATAAAGAGCTGAAGGCGAAAGGTAAATCCGCCCTGATGTTCAACCTGCAAGAGCCGTACTTCACCTGGCCGCTGATTGCTGCCGACGGCGGTTATGCGTTCAAGTTTGAAAACGGCAAATATGACGTGAAAGACGTGGGCGTGGACAACGCAGGCGCGAAAGCGGGTCTGACCTTCCTGGTTGACCTCATCAAGAACAAACACATGAACGCAGATACCGACTACTCCATCGCGGAAGCGGCGTTCAACAAAGGCGAAACCGCGATGACCATCAACGGTCCGTGGGCCTGGACCAACATCGACAAGAGCAAAATCAACTACGGCGTGACGCTGCTGCCAACCTTCAACGGCAAGCCGTCTAAACCGTTCGTGGGCGTGCTGAGCGCAGGCATCAACGCCGCCAGCCCGAACAAAGAGCTGGCGAAAGAGTTCCTGGAAAACTACCTGCTGACCGATCAGGGTCTGGATGAAGTGAACAAGGACAAACCGCTGGGTGCCGTTGCGCTGAAATCCTTCCAGGATCAGCTGGCGAAAGATCCACGCATCGCGGCCACCATGGATAACGCCCAGAAAGGCGAAATCATGCCGAACATCCCACAGATGGCCGCGTTCTGGTACGCCACCCGTACTGCAGTGATCAACGCTGCAAGCGGTCGCCAGACCGTTGATGCCGCGCTGAAAGATGCTCAGGGTCGTATTACTAAGTAAGTCTGAAAAACGGCGGGTGGCGCGTGCGCTTACCCGCCCTACGACTACGGCACGATCCGTAGGTCAGGTAAGCGCAGCGCCACCTGACGATAAGTTTCCACCGTTGTAGAGGAAGAACCCCATGGATGTCATTAAAAAGAAACACTGGTGGCAAAGCGACGCGCTGAAGTGGTCAGTGATAGGTCTGCTGTGCCTGCTGGTGGGTTACCTTGTTGTTTTAATGTACGTACAAGGGGAATATCTGTTTGCCATCATGACGCTGCTTTTAAGCTCTGCTGGCCTGTATATTTTCGCCAACCGTAAAGCCTACGCCTGGCGCTATGTCTACCCTGGCGTGGCCGGAATGGGGCTGTTTGTTCTCTTCCCGCTGATCTGTACCATCGCCATTGCGTTCACCAACTACAGCAGCACTAACCAGCTCGCGCAAGAACGCGCAACGCAGGTGCTTCTGGACCGCTCTTATCAGGCGGGTAAAACCTTCAACTTCGGCCTGTATCCTGCGGGTGACGAGTGGAAGTTAGCACTTACTGACGGAGAGAGCGGCAAAAACTATATCTCCGACGCCTTCAAATTTGGTGGTGAGCAAAAGCTGGCCTTAAAAGAGGCTGCGGCCCTGCCGGAAGGTGAACGAGCCAATCTGCGCGTGATTACGCAAAACCGTCAGGCGCTGACCCAGATCACCGCCGTGCTGCCAGACGAAAGCAAAGTGACCATGAGCTCGCTGCGCCAGTTCTCCGGCACGCAGCCGCTGTATACACTTGCGGATGACGGCACCCTGACCAACAACCAGAGCGGCGTGAAATATCGTCCGAATAACGACATTGGTTTCTATCAGTCCATTACTGCCGACGGCAAATGGGGTGATGACAAGCTCAGCCCGGGCTATACCGTCACCATCGGCTGGGACAACTTTACCCGCGTGTTTACCGACGAAGGCATCCAGAAACCATTCTTCGCCATCTTCGTCTGGACGGTCGTTTTCTCGGTCCTGACCGTGATCCTGACCGTCGCCGTCGGCATGATATTGGCCTGTCTCGTCCAGTGGGAATCACTGAAGGGCAAAGCGATTTACCGCGTGCTGTTGATTCTGCCGTACGCCGTACCGTCGTTTATCTCAATTCTGATTTTCAAAGGGTTGTTTAACCAGAGCTTCGGTGAAATCAACATGATGCTGAGCGCGCTGTTCGGTATCAAACCGGCCTGGTTCAGCGACCCAACCACCGCCCGCTCGATGATTATCATCGTGAATACCTGGCTCGGTTATCCGTACATGATGATCCTGTGCATGGGGCTGCTGAAGGCTATCCCGGACGATCTGTACGAAGCCTCGGCGATGGACGGCGCGGGCCCGTTCCAGAACTTCTTCAAAATTACGCTGCCGCTGCTCATCAAGCCGCTGACGCCGCTGATGATTGCCAGCTTCGCCTTTAACTTTAACAACTTCGTGCTGATTCAGCTGTTGACCAACGGTGGTCCGGACCGTCTCGGTACGACTACGCCAGCAGGCTATACCGACCTGCTCGTGAGCTACACCTACCGCATCGCCTTCGAAGGCGGCGGCGGTCAGGACTTCGGCCTGGCGGCAGCGATTGCCACCCTGATCTTCCTGCTGGTAGGCGCACTGGCGATTGTGAACCTGAAAGCTACACGTATGAAATTCGACTAAGGAGGGCACTGATTATGTCTATGGTCCAACCCAAATCACAGAAGCTGCGCCTCCTCGCGACGCACTTAGGCCTGCTGATTTTCATCGCGGCGATCATGTTCCCGCTGCTGATGGTTATCGCCATCTCCCTGCGTTCGGGTAACTTCGCGACAGGGAGCCTGATCCCGGATGAAATCTCCTGGGAGCACTGGAAGCTCGCACTGGGCTTCAGCGTTGAACACGCGGATGGCCGCGTCACGCCGCCGCCGTTCCCGGTGCTGCTCTGGCTGTGGAACTCGGTGAAGGTTGCGACCATCACCGCGATCGGCATCGTGACGCTCTCCACGACCTGCGCTTACGCCTTCGCCCGCATGCGCTTCCCGGGCAAAGCGACGCTGTTGAAAGGGATGCTGATTTTCCAGATGTTCCCGGCCGTACTGTCGCTGGTGGCGTTGTATGCCTTGTTTGACCGTCTGGGCCAGTACGTGCCGTTTATCGGTCTGAACACCCACGGCGGCGTGATCTTCGCCTACCTTGGCGGTATCGCACTGCATGTGTGGACCATCAAAGGCTATTTCGAAACCATCGACGGCTCGCTGGAAGAAGCGGCCGCGCTGGATGGCGCAACCCCGTGGCAGGCGTTCCGTCTGGTGCTGTTGCCGCTGTCGGTGCCGATTCTGGCGGTGGTGTTTATTCTGTCGTTTATCGCTGCGATCACCGAAGTACCGGTTGCCTCACTGTTACTGCGTGATGTGAACAGCTACACCCTGGCCGTCGGTATGCAGCAATACCTCAACCCGCAAAACTACCTGTGGGGCGACTTTGCCGCGGCGGCCGTACTTTCTGCCATCCCGATTACCGTGGTGTTCCTGCTGGCCCAGCGCTGGCTGGTGAATGGCCTGACGGCGGGCGGTGTGAAAGGTTAAGTTTCATTTGTTATGCCACTGCAACCCTCAACTTTAGACGTATTGTATTGACCCAACTTGTGACTGTTGTTAGGCGGCCTCCGGGCCGCCATTTTTTTATTCGCGCTTCAGCCGCTTCGAGTTGCACAGCCAGAGGGTGATCACCAGCAGCAGGATCGCCGCCGAGTAGATCAGCACGTCGAGCGGGGATTTATGATCGACGATGATCAGCCGCACTATCGCGGTGATCCCAATGTAGACAAAGTAACGCAGCGGGAAGTGAAAGCCGGACTGAAAGTATTTCACAATCAGGGCGATAAATTCGAAGTAGAGAAAGTAGACCACCAGTCCTTCCACCAGCGCATATTTGCTGGTTTGTTCAGGGGCGAACAGTACATCCGCCAGATGCACCGTCTCTTTGCCGAGAAAGACGACCAGTATCAGGCCAAGGCTCAGCAGACCGAGGTTCAGCACGGTCTGGAGGATCGTTGAGATAAACTCAACGCGCGGACGCGTCAGGGATGTCATACAGCACCTCATTCTCCAGGGCGAGGTTCCTGTATAACGCAAAAATGTGACGGGGATCTATATTTTTTGTTTATGTTTGGCGCATTCGCCCGGTAAGCGCAGCGCCACCGGGCAAAGAAGCATTAGCGGAAGTTAACGTTCTTATCGCTGGTCATGTCATACAGCTGGAACTTACGTCCAAGCTGCTGGCCGCCGTCGCGCGTCAGCGGCGTCCAGCCAATCGCCGCACGGCTGCGGGTTGGGCCTGACGAGAACAGATCCAGCGGAATCGACACATAGACCCCTTTGGTGAAGTCCCCTTCCCCGTATTCGTCCGGCGAGACGTTGGTGATGGTGGCATAGCCGCCCACCACGACGCCGCTGTCGAAGTGTTTGGAGATATCCAGCGTACCGCCCTTATCGCCCGCCAGATACTGGCCGACGCTGGCTTTCACCAGCACGTCCTGCGCGAACGACGGCGTCCAGTAGGCGGTCAGGTGACCCGTTTTGACGCTGTAGTCGGTGAACTTCATCATGTCCTGCGCGCTGCGCCAGTCGCGCTGCTTGACGTAGTTGGCATCAACCCCGAACGCCCAGTTGCTGTCAACCGGACGATAAAGCACTTCCGCCCCCGCACCGCCGAACATGGTTTCCAGATACCCGCCGTACACCTGGCCGTAGAAGCCGTTGCCGAAGTACTGGAAGTAGTTGGCCTGCAGGTTGTTCACGTAAGCGTTGTTCTGCACATACTCACGCACGCGGGTACGCACGCGCGGCAGCTTCGAGTCGTTTGGTGGGTTGGTGTAGTTGAACTTGTCGTAGTTGTTAGCGACGTTGCCAAACAGGCTGCCGGTGGTCAGCAGGTGGTCGGTAACCCACAGATCCGCCGTCGCCATCACGCCCAGCTGGTACATATAGAAGTTTTCAGGCCCGCCGACGGACTGGTTCAACACCGGGTCGATATGGAAATCAAAGCGGGATTTATCGATATACCAGCCCTGCTCGGTGGTGTCTGGCACCACGGGCTCGATGCGTTTTTGCACCAGCTCGGTTTCATGCCCGAGCGGCTCACCCTCCAGATGGCGCTTGAGGCTGGCGACGTCCGTTTCGGTCGTCACCTGCGGCATGTTGAGGCGGTTTTCCGTCACGCGGATCGTGCGGATCCCCTCCGGCAGATCGTTCATCACGATCCGGTTGGCCCGCTCGATCCCTTCGCGCGAGTCGCGGTATTTCACCTGCTCGCCGGTGACGTACAGCGTGTCGCCCTTGGTTTGAATTTTCGGATCGGCCAGACCGGCGTTGTATTTCAGTAACGTCAGCTGATTGGCGACCACGGAGTGCTGGAGGATCGCATCCTGCGGCTCCGGCTGATACGCAGGCCGCGCATTGTCGTTATAGTGCGGACGCATATCGTTAAAGTTGGTGCGCAGCGTGAAGCCAAACATCAGAGTATTGCCACGCTCGTAGCTGAGGTTAACGTCGGCCCAATCGGTGACGCGGTAAATGGCGCCGACGTTAAACTTGCTCTTCTGCTCAATTTTCCCGGCGAAGTCCTGCGAGTAATCATTCCCTTCATACTCCAGCTTCAGGCGTAATGGCTGCCAGGGCGTTTGATACTCCACGCCGCCAAACAACGAGGCCGGACCATGAAACATCTGATCCCCGTTGATGGAGCCCGCTTTCTGGTAGCTGTTATCGCGGTAGCAGTATTTATCGCTGTAGGTACAGAACGGGTTTTTGACGTTACCGCTGGTACCCAGATAGCCCCAGCCAAGCCCCAGAGAGAAGTCAAACGGCCCCCAGGCTTTGCTGGCCACGACGTATTCCGCATCAAACAGGCCGGTCCCGCCGATATCTTTCGCGCCTACGGAAACCTGCGGCATCCAGTAGCTCTCTTCCCAGAGTCGCAGCTTGACGTCGAAGGCCTTGTCCTTATAGGTCTGATCGCCGGAGAACGCGTCGACGCTGCTGTACTGTTTCGTTCGCACGTCTGTATAGCGCAGCGTGGTTTCGAGCCACGGGAACAACTGTACGGAGGCGGAGTAGTAGCGATACTGGTCGTTGTCGCGGTAGTTGAGGCTGATCTCCCCCTCGCGTGCCATACGCGCGGTAGGGGTTTGCAGTAAACCGACGCCGCCGAAGTCTGATTGCGACGGCCCAATGGGCGCCGGATACGTTTCCGCATGGCAGGCAGCGCTTACGCACAGCGCCAGCATGCTGTAGAGATAGGTTCTTTTCATTAATCCGGTATCCGCTGCGTCAGGGAATGAAGGATATCGGCATTAAGCCCGTCATACGCCTTCGTCCAGAAATGGTCGGCAAAGCCGACAAAAATCACGCTGCCGGGCATGGGTTCGATATGTCGCTTATTCCAGTATGCTACGGGTGCTTTTTGCGTATGCCCGTCGGGATAAACAATCCAGGCGTAGCTGTTATCCGCGCCGCTCAGCAGGCTTTGTTCGTCGAGATAGCTCGCCACATCGCGACCGGGGGTAAAGGGCTTTTTGCCCGGGCTGCTGATGAGCCCCATCACGGTCACCGTCGTCGGCTTCACCGGCAGCCAGAGCGTGTACTCCCCTTCAAGCGTGGGGTTACCCTTTTCCGCGACGCGCACTTCATCTGGATCAAGGTTCACCTTCTGGCGGCCTGTTACCTTCAGTGCCTGAAGCTGCTGGCGAACGTTGTTGATAGCGGCGGCATCATCGCCGTCTTCCTGCTCCGCTAAACCCGTCAGGCGAGCCAGCAGGGCATGGTGTTGTTGTTCCGCCGCTACCGTTGCCTGACGCTCGCTGATAACCGCCCCCGGCCACCAGCTGTTAGCCAGCCTTGGCTGTCCAACGAGATCGAGCAGATGCTCTGCGTTAGTTAAGGTTTTGGGTTGCGCGTTGTCCGGCGTGTAGACTTTCACGGTTCCCGCAGACCATGCCAGCGGCGTGGCAAGACTGGCGAGAAGCGCAACGTGGATGAGCGTTTTCATGATTTCGCCGCCTTGATCAGGGTTGTTTTCACCGGGAAGAAACCGGCACCGAGATACTGCAAGGACTGGCGAATTTGCCCTTCTTCATCTATCCAGTAACGGTTATGCCAGGTCGCCTGGTCGGTCGTGACCTCTTCATCCAGCACGCGAGTCTGCGTTTCGTCGCTACCGACGTTGACACTGTCGGTGCCGTCCCAGCGGAAGGTAGAACGCGCCGTGGCGTAGCGCACCTGCCGGTGTTCGGTCCAACCCATTGTGCGCGTCCAGCTTGCGCCGTCGGTAATCTGGTTAGGTTTGATCAGCGGATCGTCGGCGAGGTTGTTTACCTCAAGCAGATTGTCACCACCAAGCAGCGTTTTCACGATACGACCATGCTGCGTCACGATGGTGGCCTGATCCTGCGTCACCCATTTCTGCTGCCCGTTTTCATCGAAAGCGAGCACCACAAACAGTTGCGGGCCATCGTTTAGCTGCATGTACTGGCTGGCATACGGCATGTTCTGCAGTTCGTCATCGGTCAGATGCACGCCCGGCGTACCGAACAGGCTGTCCCACAGGGAATTTCCCAGCCCTTTGGTAGTGGCTGAGCACGCCTGCAACAGCAGGCAAATCATAATGATTGCAGGTCGCTTCACGACTCTTCTCCGAAGGGGCGAAATAACCACACCGAAGTGTGGTTATGATTAAAACACCCGCTATTACTGGGTGCTGGTCGTCGTGGTGGTCGTGGTTCCGGTATTGGAGCCATCACCGCCACCGGTTGCCGCCAGCGCGACACCCACGGCTGAACTTACGGTGCTGGCGCTGGCTGCGGTTGAACTTCCCGCAGACGCAGACGTCGCAGCCGACCCTGCTGCTTCCCCGACCGGAACCGGAGCTGCATAAACAGATGTCGCCGCAAGCGCAGATATGGCAAAAATGCCATACAGTACTTTTTTCATAACAATTTCCCTTCAATGAATGAATGGAGATTTGCCCGAAAAGAAATTCAGGCGGATTCGAGTATACACAACTAAAGCAGCGGGATTGCCGTACGGATAAATAGGGAGGGAGTTTTCAGACTAATGGATAAAAACGAAACATAAGACGAATGACTAAAATATATTATGATTAAAAATCAATAACATATAATTAATCACTAATAATTTAATTATCCGGATTTTCCTAAAATAAACCGCAGTGATTAACGGGTTAACGGGCTTTTTCAGATAAAACTCAGAACCATAATTTGAGTTAACTAACAGACATCAGGAATTATCCGATAAAAAAATGCCGGCATATCGCCGGCATTTTTCATGACATATTTATTACGCACGCCATGCTTTATAACGGTTAATCAGGCCGTTTGTAGAGCTGTCGTGGCTGTCGATTGCTTTATCGTCACCCAACTCTGGCAGAATTCGGTTTGCCAGCTGTTTGCCCAGCTCAACGCCCCACTGGTCAAAGGTGAAGATGTTCAGGATAGCGCCCTGAGTGAAGATCTTGTGCTCGTACAGGGCAATCAGCGCGCCCAGGCTGAACGGGGTGATTTCGCGCAGCAGGATGGAGTTGGTTGGACGGTTGCCTTCGAATACCTTGAACGGCACAACGTGGTCCAGGGTTGCCGGATCTTTACCCTGGTCACGGTATTCCTGCTCAACCACCTCGCGAGATTTACCGAACGCCAGCGCCTCAGTCTGCGCGAAGAAGTTGGACAGCAGCTTCGGATGGTGGTCAGACAATGCGTTGTGCGTGATAGCCGGCGCGATGAAGTCGCACGGTACCATTTTGGTACCCTGGTGAATCAGCTGGTAGAACGCATGCTGGCCGTTGGTGCCTGGCTCGCCCCAGATGATTGGGCCAGTCTGGTAATCCACCGCATTGCCGTTACGGTCAACGTATTTACCGTTGGATTCCATGTTGCCCTGCTGGAAGTAGGCCGCAAAGCGGTGCATGTACTGGTCGTACGGCAGGATCGCTTCGGTTTCAGCGCCGAAGAAGTTGTTGTACCAGATACCGATCAGCGCCAGCAGCACCGGCAGGTTTTTCTCAGGCGCGGTGGTGGAGAAGTGTTTATCCATCGCGTGCGCGCCGGAGAGCAGCTCAACGAAGTTGTCGAAGCCCACGGACAGGATGATGGACAGACCGATTGCAGACCACAGAGAGTAGCGGCCGCCAACCCAGTCCCAGAACTCGAACATGTTCGCGGTATCAATACCGAACTCGCCCACCGCTTTACCGTTGGTAGACAGCGCCGCGAAGTGTTTCGCCACGTGTTTGTTGTCGCCAGCCGTTTTCAGGAACCAGTCGCGCGCGCTGTGGGCGTTGGTCATGGTTTCCTGGGTGGTGAAGGTTTTGGACGCGACCAGGAACAGGGTGGTTTCCGGGTTCACTTTCTTCAGTACTTCGGCGATATGGGTACCATCAACGTTAGATACGAAATGCATGTTGAGGTGGTTTTTGTACGGACGCAGCGCTTCGGTCACCATGAATGGGCCGAGGTCAGAACCGCCGATACCGATGTTCACCACGTCGGTGATAGCCTTGCCGGTGTAGCCTTTCCAGCTACCGGAGATGATCGCTTCAGAGAAGGCTTTCATCTTTTCCAGCACCGCGTTCACTTCCGGCATGACGTCTTTGCCGTCAACGATGATTGGCGTATTGCTACGGTTACGCAGGGCCACGTGCAGCACGGCGCGGTCTTCGGTACGGTTGATCTTCTCACCGGAGAACATGGATTTGATGGCGTCGGCCAGCTCAGTCTCTTTCGCCAGATCCTGCAGTTTTGCCAGCGTCTCTTCGGTAATGCGGTTTTTGGAGAAATCCACCAGCATCAGGTCGTCGAAGGTCGCGGAGAACTTAGAGAAACGATCGGCATCTTTCGCGAACAGATCCGCGATGGTAACGTCTTTCATTTCATCAAAATGTTTCTGGAGTGCCTGCCAGGCAGCGGTCTGCGTTGGGTTGATGTTTTTCATTAGCAATACTCTTCTGATTTGAGAATTGTGACTGCGGTCGATTGTAGCGCCTGCAAATAAAAATTGTGATGGTTTTTATGCCATTGCCCTGGCCTGCATCAAACGCAGGTGAAAAGACCCGAAAAGTATAGCTGCTGAAGTGGCCTCCTGCGGCGGCGAAATGTCGCCCAAAACAGGGTAAAACGGAGCATAAAATATGGCCCTGTTATAAGTCCTGTTTCTCAGGGGTACCCCCCCATGAAAAATCCGCATAATCCCAGCATTGACAGGACCTCCCCCGCATTTTATTTATAGGGCCGTATTTTGCGCCTGCACCTGTTTTCATTTCATTCTTGTGCCATGGTCGCTTATTCATTCCCTGACACGAGGTTGTTATGACGAGTTTTGTGGTCGCCAAGTTTGGCGGCACCAGTGTGGCAGATTACGCTGCCATGAACCGCAGCGCCGATGTGGTGCTGGCCGATCCGAATACCCGCCTGGTGGTGCTTTCTGCATCCGCTGGCGTGACGAACCTGCTGGTTTCTCTGTCTGAAGGACTTGAAGCGACAGAACGTTTCGTGAAGCTGGACGCGCTGCGCAAAATTCAGTTCGACATCCTTGAGTGCCTTCAGAATCCGAATGTGATCCGCGAGGAAATAGAACGCCTGCTGGAAAATATCACCACCCTGGCAGAAGCGGCGTCTCTGGCAAACTCCTCGGCCCTGACGGATGAACTGGTCAGCCACGGCGAGCTGATGTCTACCCTGCTGTTTGTTGAGATTATGCGCGAGCGTAATATTCAGGCGCAGTGGTTTGACGTGCGTAAAGTGATGCGCACTAGCGATCGCTTTGGCCGTGCCGAGCCGGATGTTGAAGCGCTGGCCGAGCTGACCAGCCAACAGCTGGCACCACGCCTGGAAGAGAGTATTGTGATCACCCAGGGCTTTATCGGCAGCGAAGCCAAAGGCCGCACCACGACGCTTGGCCGAGGCGGCAGTGATTACACCGCAGCCCTGCTGGGCGAAGCGCTGCATGCCACGCGCGTGGATATCTGGACGGACGTGCCGGGCATTTACACCACTGACCCTCGCGTAGTCTCTACGGCAAAACGTATTGACGTGATTGCGTTTGAAGAAGCGGCGGAGATGGCCACCTTTGGCGCGAAGGTGCTGCATCCGGCAACCCTGCTGCCTGCCGTGCGCAGCGATATTCCGGTCTTCGTCGGCTCCAGTAAAGAGCCGAAAGCAGGCGGCACGATGGTGTGTAAGAGAACCGAAAGCCCGCCGCTGTTCCGCGCGCTGGCCCTGCGTCGCAAGCAGACGCTGGTCACACTGCACAGCCATAACATGCTGCACTCCCGCGGCTTCCTGGCAGAAGTATTTGGCATCCTGGCGCGCCACAACATCTCCGTCGATCTGATCACCACGTCAGAAGTGAGCATTGCGCTGACGCTGGATACGACCGGCTCAACGTCCAAGGGTGATACCCTGCTGACCCAGTCGCTGCTGATTGAGCTGTCCGAGCTGTGCCGCGTGGAAGTAGAAGAAGACCTGGCGCTTGTTGCCATCATTGGCAACAAGCTGTCGCGCGCCTGCGGCGTGGGCAAAGAAGTGTTCGGCGTGCTCGACCCGTTCAGCATCCGCATGATTTGCTACGGCGCATCCAGCTATAACCTCTGCTTCCTGGTGCCTGCCGATCAGGCCGAGCAGGTGGTGCAGAAACTTCATCAGAATTTGTTTGAATAAAATTCGTTAGCACGATAAACAATACCTATAAGCCGGGCACAGACCCGGCTTTTTCATAACTAAACAACACAACACAATCGCAAGGAATACCTATGTTATCCGCCATCACGCGGCTGTTCCCGTTATGGGCGCTGCTGCTCTCCGTACTCGCGTATTATACCCCCACCACATTCACCGGTATTGGCCCGTGGGTCACCACGCTGCTGATGCTGATTATGCTCGGTATGGGCGTGCATCTGAAAATCGACGACTTTAAGCGCGTGCTGTCCCGCCCGGCTCCGGTTGCTGCAGGGATCTTCCTCCACTACCTGGTGATGCCGCTTGCGGCGTGGCTGCTGGCAATGGCCTTTAAGATGCCGCCGGATCTCTCTGCCGGGATGGTGCTCGTGGGCAGCGTCGCCAGCGGCACGGCATCCAACGTGATGATCTACCTGGCAAAAGGCGATGTGGCGCTCTCCGTCACCATCTCGTCCGTTTCCACACTGGTGGGCGTGGTTGCCACGCCCCTACTAACCCGCCTGTACGTTGATGCGCATATTCAGGTGGACGTGATGGGCATGCTGCTGAGCATTCTGCAAATCGTGGTGATCCCGATTGCGCTGGGCCTGGTGATTCACCATCTTTTCCCTCGCGTGGTGAAAGCGGTTGAGCCGTATCTGCCTGCGTTTTCGATGGTCTGTATTCTGGCCATCATCAGCGCCGTGGTGGCGGGTTCCGCGTCGCACATTGCTTCCGTAGGCTTTGTGGTGATCGTCGCGGTGGTGCTGCATAACACTATCGGCCTGCTGGGCGGCTACTGGGGCGGGAAGCTGTTTGGCTTTGACGAATCGACCTGCCGTACGCTGGCAATCGAAGTGGGCATGCAGAACTCCGGCCTGGCGGCGGCGCTCGGTAAAATCTACTTCTCGCCGCTGGCGGCACTGCCGGGAGCGCTGTTCTCCGTCTGGCACAACCTTTCCGGCTCGCTGCTGGCGGGCTACTGGTCCGGCAAACCGATTGATGAACAAGCGAAAAAAGATGCGGTGAAACAGGGTTAATTTGCCACGCTTGCTTTACACTGAAGCCTCTCTCTCAGGAGGCTTCAGCAATGGCTACACCACGATTGACCCAGAAAGACATGACGGAAGCCGAGCAGCGCGAACTGAAAACGCTTCTCGACCGCGCCCGCATCGCCCATGGCCGCACGCTGACGAACACCGAAACCAATCAGGTTAAGAAAGAGTACATCGATAAACTGATGGCGCAACGTGACGCCGAGGAGAAAAAAGCCCGCAAACTGAAAAAGCAGCAGGCTTATAAGCCGGATACCGAGACGACCTTTTCCTGGTCGGCCAATACCTCTACCCGTGGACGGCGCTAATTAGCGCCCTTTCTTTTTGCGGCCAGGCTGGGCAAAGCGTTTTCCGTTGGCCGGTTTGCCTCGACCTTTCTCTTCCGCCTGCGGCGCCTTCACCACCGGGCGCTTAATGGCCTGCGTTTTCGGTTTCGCTTTAGCTTTCGGCTTCGCTTCGGAGGATGAGTTCTCGATAAGCTTGAACAGCTCGATCAGCTCGTCTCCGGTTAAATCACGCCACTCACCGAGCGGAATGCCCGACAGGCTGACGTTCATAATGCGCGTGCGTTCCAGCTTCGTCACCTCGTAGCCGAAGTGCTCGCACATGCGGCGGATCTGACGGTTTAAGCCCTGCACCAGCGTAATGCGGAACGCGAACGGTGCTTCTTTCTTGACCTTACACTTTTTCGTGACGGTACCGAGGATCGGCACGCCCGCGCCCATGCCACGAATAAATTCGTCCGTCACCGGCTTGTTCACCGTGACAATGTACTCTTTCTCGTGGTCGTTACCGGCACGCAGAATTTTGTTGACCAGGTCACCGTGGTTGGTAAGGAAAATCAGCCCCTGAGAGTCTTTATCCAGACGGCCAATCGGGAAGATACGGCTGCTGTGGTTCACGAAATCAACGATGTTGTCCCGTTCACCGTCTTCCGTGGTGCTGACAATCCCAACCGGTTTATTCAACGCGATAAACACCAGGTCTTCAGCATCACGAGGCTCGATGACCTGACCATTCACTTTAACCACATCGCCAGGCACCACCTGGTCGCCGATGGTGGCGCGCTTGCCGTTGAGGAACACGTTACCCTGTTCAATGTAACGGTCCGCCTCGCGACGTGAGCAGATCCCGCTCTCGCTAATGTATTTGTTTAATCGGGTTGATTGAGTTGGCAGCATAGTTTCTCCTGTGAAGGCGAAATATACCTTACCTTGAGGCTGACAAAAAAGTGTTAGTAGCCGTTGATCAAAAAATCGAGTGCATCCCGCAGCGAAGCCCGGTTTTGCGTAAGATCGGCAACACGTTCGCCTAACTCTTTTGGCGATATGCCTGCCATCATGTGCATCATGACCACGCAGGGTTTTCCCGCGACCTCAACGGCGGGAGCGACCAGTACATGCTTCATCAGAACGACCTCTGAAAGTCACTAAAGGAGCCGTTTTCATCAACCCACTGGTTAATGGCGTCAATCGAAGCTTTATTTTCTTCAAGCCACTCTGCGCGCCGATGTTCACGAAATTGCTCCTGCAAAGCCGCCGTTAGCACGGCAGAAAGGTTAAGTTTAAGCCTTCGCGCCTCTTCAAGGATGTCGGGCGACAGGGAAACATTCACTGATTTTTTAATGCTATTAGCACCGCGCATGAGAACCCCCATTGGAATGCGCATGAATTGGCGAAGTGTAGCGTAATAATTGAGCACTTCCTATTCCCTTAAAAATGTAAGGGTTGAAGAATAAATTGCTCTTTATGGGGAGTCACGCCTCACAAAACCGTTTTGCGAGGCGCTTTCAGCGATTAATACTCATCCCGCTCGTCGTCTTCATCCGGCTGTTCCATCACGCTGTACGCCACCGCGCAGAACAATGAGTTCAGACGTTTCATATCGCCCAGCAGCCCCAGGTGGAGCGAGCTGGTTTCGATACTCTGCACGTTCTGCTGGTGCAGACGCTCGACGTGGGCGTGCGAGTAGCGGCGGTTGAGGATGCGGAAACGGTGCTTGTTGCGGCGCAGGCGGCGCGCGCTCGGTACGTCGCTTGAGAAGAAGACCGACATCGCCAGCTTCAGGTTGCTGACCAGCTGTTCGTGCAGCGCTTCCAGCTCCTTCAGCCCTTCGCCCGAGAACGCTCGACGCGCGGCCAGGGATTTGTCGGCGATCTCGCTGCCCATACGTTCAACGATATCCGACGCCTGCTCAAGGTTGAGCGACATCTCGATAATTTCCGCCCAGCGTCGGGACTCCTCTTCCGCCAGCTCGTCCTGCGGGAGGCGCGCCAGATAGAGCTTGATGGCGGTGTACAGCACGTTGATGTCGTCTGCCAGCCTGCGCAGCTCTTTCTCTTCGCGCGGCTCGCCGTGCATCACCTTCTGCAGCCCTTCGAGCATGGTTTCCATCGCATCGCCCATGCGCAGCGTTTCACGGGCGGCATTGGCGATAGCCAGCGCCGGGGTATCCAGCACCGAGGTGTCCAGATGCTTCGGTTTGAGGCGCGCATCCAGCTCTGGTTCATCGCGGATGAGGCGCTCGCAGAAGCGGGCCATCGGCGCAGCGAACGGCACCATCGCCAGACAGCGCACCAGGTTGTAGAAGACGTGGAAGTAGATCACCAGCTCCGCCTTCGGCAGCGGAAGGTTGTCCATCAGGTTCGCCAGCGGGTGAACGAACGGCAGAATAATCAGGCTGCCCACCAGCTTAAACAGCAGGCTGCCCAGCGCCACGCGGCGGGCGGCGGCATTGGCGGCGCTGTTATTGAGCATCGCCAGCAGGCCGGAGCCTAGGTTGGCCCCGATCACCAGACACAGCGCCACCGGGAAGGAGATCGCGCCTGCAGCGGTGAGCGTGGCCGTCAGCAGAACTGCCGCCAGGCTGGAGTAGCTGACGATAGCAAACACCGCACCGATCAGCGCATCCAGCATGATATCCCCGGTCAGCGAGGCGAAGATGACCTGCACGCCGTTGGCTTCGGTGATAGGGGTAACCGCCTGAACAATCAGCTCCAGCGCCAGCAGGATCAACCCGAGGCCAATCCCCACGCGGCCAAGCTGTCCGGCACGCGTCTGCTTACGGCCAAGGAAGAAGATCACGCCGAGGAAAATCAGCAGCGGCGACAGCCAGGAAAGATCGAAGGTCAGAACACGCGCCATCAGCGCGGTACCAACGTCGGCTCCCAGAACGATCACCAGCGCCGGGGCGAGTGCGACCAGATCCTGCGCCACAAACGAGGTGACGAGCATGGTGGTGGCGTTGCTGCTTTGCACCAGCGCCGTAACGCCGATGCCCGCGCAGAACGCGAGCGGCTTCTTCTCAACGCTGCCGCTGAGGACGGTACGTAATCGCGCGCCGAACACGCGCATCACGCCGGTACGGACGATATGGGTACCCCATACGAGCAGTGCGACTGCAGAGAGCAGGTGTAACAACGTCAACACGGAAGGTGTTCCTCCTTATCGTTATCTATTTTCCTGAGGTTCGCTGCGCGTTGCCTTGCTGAATAGCGGCTACGCGTTGGCCCGATAAGCGCAGCGCCACCGGGCAATAAGGTTAGAACCTTATTTGAGTATAAGGGTTTAAACGTAAGAAAGAGACAGGGCGCCCCATGAGCGCCCTGTTTGTTGTAAGGAAAAGTGATTTTAGTCGGCGTCGTAGCCCAGATTCGGTGCCAGCCAGCGTTCCACTTCAGACACGCTCATCCCTTTACGCAGGGCATAATCTTCGATCTGATCCCGCTGCAGCTGCGCCACGGCGAAGTACTTGCTGTCCGGATGGCTGAAGTACCAGCCTGAGACTGACGCACCTGGCCACATGGCGAACGACTCGGTGAGCTTCATGCCGGTATGGGTTTCCACGTCCAGCAGTTTCCAGATGGTGCCTTTTTCGGTGTGCTCCGGGCAGGCCGGGTAGCCCGGCGCCGGACGAATGCCCTGGTAATTTTCGCGGATCAGTTCCTCGTTGCTGAGGTTTTCGTTCGCCGCGTAGCCCCAGTGCACCTTACGCACGCGCTCGTGGAGGTACTCGGCGAAGGCTTCCGCCAGACGGTCAGCAATCGCTTTCACCATGATTTTGTTGTAATCATCGTGCTTCGCTTCGAACGCATCCGCCAGCGCGTCTTCTTCCAGACCGCCGGTTACCGCAAAGGCACCGATATAATCGGCTTTGCCACTCAGCTTCGGCGCGACGAAATCGGCCAGGCAGTAGTTGGCAAAGCCCACTTTCTCCGTTTGCTGGCGCAGATGGCGGCTGACCGCCAGCACGTGGGTGCGGGTTTCATCGCGATAAATTTCCACGTCGTCGCCCACGCGGTTCGCCGGGAACAGGCCCACCACGCCGCGCGGGTTGAGGGTTTTCTCTGCGCTCAGCGTGTCGAGCATGTCGTTGGCATCTTTAAACAGGCGCTTCGCCTCCTCGCCGACCACCTCATCCTCCAGGATGCGCGGATATTTGCCCGCCAGTGACCAGGTCATAAAGAACGGCGTCCAGTCAATGTAGTTGCGCAGCGTCTCGATGCTTGCCGTTACGTCCTGCACGCCCAGACGGTGTGCGACCGGCGGCGTATAGCTGGACCAGTCAAAGGCCAGATCGTTGTCGCGCGCCGCCTGAAGTGAAACAGGCGGGGTGCGCGGCTTCTTACGGCCGTGCTGGATGCGAACGGTTTCGTACTCTTTGCGGGTGCGCGCCACAAAATCGTCGCGCTGGGTGTCGGAGAGCAGCGCGGAGACCACGCCCACGGTGCGCGAGGCGTTTTGCACGTAAACCGTCGGGCCGCTGTAGTTCTGCTCGATTTTCACCGCCGTGTGCGCTTTCGAGGTGGTCGCTCCGCCAATCAGCAGCGGGATGGTAAAGCCCTGACGCTCCATCTCTTTCGCCACGTTGACCATCTCGTCCAGGGACGGGGTAATCAGCCCGGAAAGGCCAATCAGGTCGGCATTCACCTCGCGCGCGGTCTTGAGGATTTTGTCCGCCGGGACCATCACGCCGAGGTCGATAATTTCGTAGTTATTACACTGCAGCACTACGCCGACGATATTCTTGCCGATGTCGTGCACGTCGCCCTTCACGGTGGCAATCACCATCTTGCCGTTGCTGGAGCCTTTCTCTTTGCTGGCTTCGATGTAGGGCTCGAGATACGCCACCGCCTGCTTCATCACGCGGGCGGATTTCACCACCTGCGGCAGGAACATTTTGCCCTCACCGAACAGATCGCCGACCACGTTCATGCCGTCCATCAGCGGGCCTTCGATCACTTCGATTGGACGGGCGGCCTGCTGACGTGCTTCTTCAGTGTCGAGTTCAATAAATTCGGTAATGCCTTTGACCAGCGAATATTCCAGACGCTTTTTCACGTCCCAGGAACGCCACTCGGCCTGCTGTACGTTTGCCGCCTCATCCGATTTGCTGCCGCGGTATTTCTCCGCCAGGTCCAGCATGCGCTCGGTGGCGTCGTCACGGCGGTTAAGGATCACGTCCTCGACGGCATCGCGCAGCTCGGCAGGGAGGTCGTCGTAAATTGCCAGCTGCCCGGCGTTAACGATCCCCATGTCCATGCCGTTGCGGATGGCGTAGTAGAGGAACACGGCGTGGATCGCTTCACGCACCGGGTCGTTGCCGCGGAACGAGAACGACACGTTCGACACGCCGCCGGAGATCAGCGCATGCGGCAGTTCGCGCTTGATGTCTTCACACGCCCCGATAAAGTCCTGGGCGTAGTTGTTGTGCTCTTCAATCCCGGTCGCGACGGCGAAGATGTTCGGGTCGAAGATAATATCTTCCGGCGGGAAGCCCACCTCTTCGGTCAAAATCTTGTACGCGCGGCGGCATATCTCGATTTTGCGCTCGCGGGTATCCGCCTGGCCCACTTCGTCGAAGGCCATCACCACCACGGCGGCACCGTAGCGGCGCACCATCTTCGCGTGGTGGATAAAGATATCAACACCCTCCTTCATCGAGATGGAGTTAACGATGCCTTTGCCCTGGATGCACTTCAGCCCTTTTTCAATGACTTCCCATTTGGAGGAGTCGATCATGATCGGCACGCGGGCGATGTCCGGCTCACCGGCAATCAGGTTGAGGAAACGCACCATCGCCGCTTCGGCGTCGAGCATCCCCTCGTCCATGTTGATATCGATAATCTGCGCGCCGCTTTCCACCTGCTGGCGGGCAACGTCCAGCGCTTCGCTGTACTTCTCTTCTTTGATCAGGCGCTTGAACTTTGCCGAACCGGTAACGTTAGTACGCTCACCCACGTTCACAAACAGGCTGTCGTCGCCGATGGTCAACGGCTCAAGGCCGGAAAGGCGACAGGCAACCGGTAGCTCGGGCAGCTTGCGCGGCGGCAGACCGGCGACGGCGTTGCTCATGGCCGCGATGTGCTCCGGCGTGGTGCCGCAGCAGCCGCCGACGATGTTCAGGAAGCCAGACTCGGCCCACTCGCGGATTTGCGCCGCCATGGTGTCAGCATCGAGATCGTATTCACCGAACGCGTTCGGCAGACCGGCGTTCGGGTGGGCGGTGACGTAGCATTCCGCGATACGGGAAAGCTCCTGCACGTACTGGCGCAGTTCATCCGGCCCCAGCGCACAGTTGAGGCCAAAGGAGAGCGCTTCGGCGTGGCGCAGGGAGTTATAAAACGCTTCGGTTGTCTGGCCGGACAGGGTGCGGCCGGAGGCGTCGGTGATGGTGCCGGAAATCATGATCGGCAGGTCAACGCCCAGCGCCTCGAACTCCTCTTTCACCGCGTAAATCGCAGCTTTGGCGTTGAGGGTGTCGAATACGGTTTCAATCAGGATCAGGTCGGAACCACCTTCCACCAGCGCTCTGGTCGATTCACGGTAGGCGGCAACCAGTTGGTCAAAGGTGATATTACGAAACGCCGGGTCGTTGACGTCCGGTGAAATCGACGCGGTGCGGTTCGTCGGGCCAAGCACCCCGGCAACATAGCGCGGTTTGTCCGGCGTGCGGGCCGTCCACTCGTCGGCGCAGGCGCGTGCAAGCTTTGCGGCTTCAAAGTTGATCTCCGCCGACAGGGATTCCATCTGGTAATCCGCCATGGCGATGGTTGTCGAGTTGAAGGTATTGGTCTCAACGATATCCGCACCCGCTTCAAAGTAGGCGTTGTGGATATCTTTAATAACCGACGGCTTGCTGAGCACCAGCAGGTCGTTGTTCCCCTTCAGGTCGCAGGGCCAGTCTGCGAAGCGCTCGCCGCGGAAATCGTCTTCACTCAGACGATAGCCCTGGATCATGGTGCCCATGCCGCCGTCCAGCACCAGAATTCGTTCATTTAACTGCGCACGCAGTTGCTCTACTTTGCTGCTCACACTTGCTCCCGACAACGCTCAACAAGGCCAAAAGGCTGGGTTCCATACTGGCACAATCTCGCAGGGTGGAAAAGTCACACAGCGGTAACATGAGACATGTTCACCATCACTCCTCCGATCAGTCATGAAAGCGGTTGCAAAATCACCAAATAAAACGAAAATGATTTCCACGATACAGAAAAAGGAGATCGTCATGGTCACGACCGTTCCCGCCAAACGCGGCAGAAAGCCTGCTGCCACCACCGCTGCACAACCCGGCGGACAGGTTCAATCGCTCACGCGCGGTCTGAAGCTGCTGGAGTGGATAGCCGAGTCGCACGGCAGCGTGGCCCTGACCGAGTTGGCCCAGCAGGCTGGTCTGCCGAACTCCACGACGCACCGCCTGCTAACCACCATGCAGCAGCTGGGGTTTGTCCGCCAGGTCGGCGAGCTGGGGCACTGGGCGGTGGGCGCGCATGCGTTTATCGTCGGCAGCAGCTTCCTGCAGAGCCGCAACCTGCTGGCGATTGTGCACCCGATTCTGCGCAAGCTGATGGAAGACTCCGGCGAGACGGTCAACCTGGCGGTGCTGGACCAGAGCGACCACCAGGCGATTATCATCGACCAGGTGCAGTGCACGCAGCTGATGCGCATGTCCGCACCGATTGGCGGCAAGCTGCCGATGCACGCCTCTGGGGCGGGGAAAGCGTTTCTCTCGCAGCTGAGCGAGGAGCAGGTGACGGGGCTGCTGCACCGTAAAGGTCTGCACGCCTATACCCACGCCACGCTGGTGTCGCCCGTGCATCTGAAAGAAGATCTGGCCCTGACCCGCAAGCGCGGCTACTCGTTTGATGATGAGGAGCATGCGCTGGGCCTGCGCTGCCTGGCATCCTGTATTTTTGACGAGCACCGCGAGCCGTTTGCCGCCATCTCCATCTCCGGCCCCATTTCACGCATGACTGATGACCGCGTGACCGAGCTGGGTGCGCTGGTGATTAAGGCGGCGAAAGAGGTGACGCTGGCGTATGGTGGGATTCGTTGAGGTTGAGTGCGGCCTGATGCCCTCACCCCGGCCCTCTCCCACAGGGGAGGGAGAAAACCGGATGCTAAACCGCTGCTTGCGGCGGTAAGCGTACACATCTTCCACGTGCCCATTTTTGATCCGCGTTTGCAGTCCGCGCCAGTAGCTGGCGCGGAAAAGATCCTCATGCATCTCTTCGAATAGCGGCCCGATGCGCGGGTCGGCGCACAGCCAGTGGCGAAACTCCTCCGGAAACACGTCCCCCGGCGAGACGCTATACCACGGCTCGCTGGAAAGCTCATCTTCCGGGTAGCGGGGCTGTGGTATATCGCGGAAATTCACCTCGGTCATGTAGCAAATTTCGTCGTAATCGTAGAACACCACCCGCCCGTGACGGGTGACGCCAAAGTTTTTAAACAGCATGTCGCCGGGAAAAATATTGGCGGCGGCAAGCTGGCGAATCGCGTTGCCGTATTCTTCAATGGCGTCACGTAAGGCCTGACCGTCAGCCTGCTCAAGCCAGATATTCAGCGGTACCATGCGGCGTTCGATGTAGAGATGGCTGATCACGATTTTGTCACCCAGATCGGTGATTTTCGCGGGCGCTTCCTGCATTAACAGCGCCATGAGCGCCGGGTCGATCTGCTGTTTATCCAGCACAAAGTTTTCGAATTCCTGGGTATCCGCCATCCGCCCGACGCGATCGTGCTCTTTAACCAGCTGATAGCAGGCGCGGACGTGCGCAGCGCTCATCTCCTTCTGCGGCGCGAATCTGTCTTTAATCACCTTAAAGACCCGGTCGAAACCCGGCAGCGTAAAGACCAGCATCACCATACCGCGAATGCCTGGCGCTTCGATAAACTGCTCGTCGGCCGCAGTGACGTAGCGCAGGTACTCCCGGTAGCTTTCCGTTTTGGCGTGCTTCTGGCAGCCAATCGCCATATACAGCTCGGCGGTGGTTTTGCCCGGCAGGATCTCGCGCAGCCACTCCACCAGAGCGGCAGGCAGCGGGGCGTACACCATGAAATAGGAGCGGGCGAAGCCAAATACGATGCTGGCCTCGGCGCCGGTGGTTAGGCAGGTATCGACAAACAGTTCCCCGTCGTCGGTACGGTGAATCGGCAGCAGAAACGGCACAATAGCGGTTGGCGTAACCAGTTTACCCACCAGCCAGGCGGCTTTATTGCGGTAGAAAAGCTCGTTGGCAACCTGCAAATGGCTGCGGCTGAGCACCTCCGAGCCGAAGGTTTCGTTGAGATGCGCGTGGATATAACCGATATCCCGGGTTTTGTTTTCCCAGGGCAAGCGCAGCGGCAGATCCGTTAGCACGCGGTGCAGGAGCTTTTCCCATCCGCGATCGGGAAAGAAGTCTTTCGCCAGCGGACGCGGAATGGTTCGAAAGCGTCGCTCGGGCTGGGAGCTGAAGATAAATAACCGCTCAGGAGATAGTGAGCGGTGGTCAAATAACCGGCAATAGACGGAGTTAAAAAAGCTCTCCGCAATCTCGAAGCGAGGGTAGTCGGGTAACAGGTGGGTGTAATGCTCCTTCACGCGCAGTAAAAAATCCGCATCCGGGCTTTTACCGTCGGTAATACAGCGAAGCTGCTCCACCACCAGACCCACGTGGTGATCATAGAGATGGATACGCTGCTTCATGGCCTGCTGAACCGCATGCCAGTCTGCATGTTCGAAGCGCTGCTGCGCGCCGGATGTCACTTCAAGAAAACGACCATACTGGGCATCAAAGCCCTGCAAAATAGTTTGGGCAATCAGTAATTCCAGACCACGCGACATATATTCCCCCTCACCCCCAACCCTCTCCCCGAGGGGGGAGAGGGGGAAAAGATTAGAACTGTGCTTCTTCGGTTGAGCCCGTTAAGGCGGTGACGGAGGAGGTGCCGCCCTGAATGATGGTCGTCACGTTATCGAAGTATCCGGTTCCCACCTCCTGCTGGTGAGAGACGAAGGTATAGCCGTCTTTACCCGCAGCAAACTCCGGCTGCTGCACCTTCTCAACGTAGTGCTTCATGCCTTCACCCTGCGCGTAGGCGTGCGCCAGGTCGAACATGTTGAACCACATGCTGTGGATGCCTGCCAGGGTAATGAACTGGTATTTGTAACCCATGTCGGACAGCTGCTGCTGGAAGCTGGCGATAGTTTCGTCATCCAGCTTTTTCTGCCAGTTGAAGGACGGCGAGCAGTTGTAGGCCAGCAGCTTGCCCGGGTATTTCGCGTGGATGGCGTCGGCAAAGCGTTTTGCCAGCGCCAGATCCGGCGTTGAGGTTTCACACCAGACCAGGTCCGCATAAGGCGCGTACGCCAGGCCACGGCTGATCGCCTGTTCAATGCCGGCATGGGTACGGTAGAAGCCTTCACTGGTGCGCTCGCCGGTGATGAACTCGCTGTCGTACGGGTCGCAGTCAGAGGTGATCAGATCCGCCGCGTCCGCATCGGTACGGGCAATCACCAGCGTCGGCACGCCGAGCACGTCAGCAGCCAGACGCGCCGCAACCAGCTTCTGCACGGCTTCCTGGGTTGGGACGAGGACTTTGCCGCCCATGTGTCCGCATTTCTTCACGGACGCCAGCTGGTCTTCGAAGTGAACGGCCGCTGCACCGGCCTCAATCATCGATTTCATCAGCTCGAAGGCGTTCAGCACGCCGCCGAAGCCCGCTTCTGCATCCGCGACGATCGGCAGGAAGTAATCCGTAAAGCGCGGATCGTTTGGTTCGATACCGGCGGCCCACTGGATCTGATCCGCACGGCGGAAGGTGTTGTTGATCCGATCCACCACCGACGGCACGGAGTTAGCCGGGTAGAGCGACTGATCCGGGTACATGCTGGAGGCCAGGTTGGCGTCCGCTGCGACCTGCCATCCGGAGAGGTAAATCGCCTCGATCCCGGCCTTCGCCTGCTGCAGCGCCTGACCGCCGGTCAGCGCGCCGAGGCTGTTGATATAGCCCTTTTTGGAGCCACCGTGCAGCAGCTTCCACATTTTCGCCGCACCGTTCTGTGCCAGCGTGCACTCTGGGTTGACCGAGCCGCGTAATTTCACCACTTCCTCTGCGCTGTACGGACGGCGGATGCCTTCCCAGCGCGGTTGAGTCCACTCTTTCTTTAACTCTTCGATTTGTTGGGTACGGGTTTTCATGTGCAGATGCTCCATTTTGTTATGTGGTGAGTTACGCCAGGAAGCGGTAGCCCGGCAGGGTCAGGAAGTCGATTAAGTCATCTGAGGTGGTGATTTGCTCCATCAGGCGCGCAGCGTCGTCAAAATGTCCACTGCTGAAGCGGTGTTCGCCCAGCTCGTCCTGGATCACCCGCATCTCTTCGGCCAGCATCTGGCGGAACAGAGATTTGGTCACCGGCTTGCCGTTGCTGAGCGTTTTTTGATGATGGATCCACTGCCAGATGGAGGTGCGAGAGATCTCCGCCGTCGCGGCATCTTCCATCAGGCCGTAGATCGGCACGCAGCCGTTACCGGAGATCCACGCTTCGATGTACTGGACCGCGACGCGGATATTGGCACGCATGCCCTCCTCCGTACGCTCACCCGTACACGGTGCCAGCAGCTGTTCTTCTGCGATGGGTGCGTCGTCTTCACGTGTGACAAACAGCTGGTTTTTATTGTCACCAAGCACGCGGTTGAAGACCTCCATCGCCGTGTCGGCTAGTCCTGGATGGGCAATCCACGTGCCGTCATGGCCGTTACGGGCCTCAAGTTCTTTATCGGCTTTCACCTTGTTGAGCACCTGGTTATTGCGTTCTGCATCTTTGCTCGGAATGAATGCCGCCATGCCGCCCATCGCAAAGGCACCGCGCTTGTGGCAGGTTTTGATCAGCAGACGTGAGTAGGCACTGAGGAATGGTTTATCCATAGTGACCACCTGGCGATCCGGCAGCACGCGATCGCCGTGATTTTTCAGGGTTTTGATGTAGCTGAAGATGTAGTCCCAGCGTCCGCAGTTCAGGCCGACAATATGATCGCGCAGCGCATGCAGGATTTCATGCATCTGGAATACCGCAGGCAGCGTTTCAATCAGCAGCGTGGCCTTGATGGTGCCGCGCGGCAGGTCAAAACGGTCTTCCGCATAGCTGAACACCTCGCTCCACCAGGCCGCTTCCTGCCAGGACTGTGTTTTTGGCAGATAGAAATAGGGACCGCTGCCTTTTGCCAGCAGGTTCTTGTAGTTGTGGAAGAAATAGAGTGCGAAATCAAACAGGCTGCCCGGAATGGCTTCCCCACGCCAGGTGACATGTTTTTCAGGCAGGTGCAGGCCGCGTACGCGACAGATCAGCACCGCCGGGTTCGGCTTGAGCTGGTAAATTTTACCGGCTTCGTTGGTATAGCTAATGGTGCCGTTCACGGCGTCGCGCAGGTTGATCTGCCCGTCGATAACTTTGTTCCAGTCTGGCGCCAGTGAATCTTCAAAATCCGCCATAAAGACTTTAACGTTGGCATTCATGGCGTTGATCACCATTTTGCGCTCTACCGGACCGGTGATCTCAACGCGACGATCCTGTAAATCTTCAGGGATGCCGCGGATTTTCCATTCACCATGGCGAATGGAAGCGGTTTCCGAAATGAAGCCAGGCAACTTGCCATCGTCAATTTCCTGCTGCTGATGAATACGTGCCGCCAGCAGCTTATTGCGCTGTGGCGTAAAGCGAGTCACCAGTTCAGTCAGAAATTCTACCGCTTCCGCCGTCAAAACTTGCTGTTCTTGCTCGCCATACAGCTGGGTAAAGGCCAGTTCATCGACCGTCGTTGCCTGTTGAGTCATTACTCTGCTCCTCATCAAAGATCCAAAATCACGCCCCCGATGCGAACGAAAGATCGTTGGGTAGTTTTCGCTCAGCAGAATTAAGACTATCTATATTTTTTCCAAAATCAAAAACAATTTCCATTTTAATTGTTAACTGTAATTAATTTATTGATTTTATTGAGGTTAAAGTTTGATCGAATGGTGAGTGGCATTTCGGAAATAAAAAAGGCACCTGAAGGTGCCTGATTTGAATAGCTGAAACGCTTTAGGATCGTTTAATGCAGAAGATTACTCCAGCGTCGGATTCATGTGACGCAGATCGTATGGCGTTATCTGGTAGACGTAATAGTTGAGCCAGTTAGTGAAAAGCAAATTCCCGTGGCTGCGCCAGGTTGCTCTCGGTTTGTTTTGCGGATCGTCTTTTGGGAAATAGTTGTACGGTACTTCCGGATTAAGACCCGCTTCGACATCACGGAAATACTCTGACGCGAGAGTATGCGGATCGTACTCAGGATGCCCGGTCACAAATGCAATGCGTTTATCCTTGCTGGCAAACAGGTAAGCATCCCCATCTTCCGTTTCGGCCAGGATCTCCAGATCGGTGTAATCACGAATCAGCTGGGCCGGGAAATCGGCGTAGCGAGAATGCGGGGCCAGGAAAGAGTCATCGAAACCACGCGTCAGCAACGCATGGGGATGAAGAATGTGGTGTTCGTATACGCCGGAGAGTTTTTCAGTGCGGGTTTGCTTGGGGATGCCATAAAGAATATTCAGTGCGGCTTGTACCGCCCAACAGACAAACAATGTGGACGTGACGTGATCTTTTGCCCACTCCAGGACCTGTTTGATCTGTGGCCAGTAGGCGACATCATTAAATTCAACCAGACCGAGCGGCGCGCCGGTCACAATCAGTCCGTCGAAGTTTTCACCCTGAATGTCAGCGAAGTTACAGTAGAAGTTGTTCAGATGCTCAGAAGGCGTGTTACGCGACTCGCGGGCATCGATTCGCAGCAGCTGAATATCGACCTGCAGTGGGGAGTTCGACAGAAGACGCAGGAACTGGTTTTCTGTTTCGATCTTTTTCGGCATCAGATTGAGAATAAGCACCTTCAGCGGGCGAATTTCCTGACCTGTCGCACGCGAAGCCGTCATGACGAAGACGTTTTCTTCACGCAAGAAATTGACGGCTGGTAGCTCGTCCTGCACCCGAATCGGCATAACTTAATATCCTCACAGCATACGTATAAACGTTTAGACATCCAGATAGCTAACGATACCCAGAAACAGGCATAATGTCGAGCCTGCAAGCGTAAGGTGAGAAAGTTTCAAGGAGGGGGAAAAACAAAAGCAAAAAACCCCGCACCTTTCGGTACGGGGTTCTTCTAATTGATGCCTGGCAGTTCCCTACTCTCACATGGGGAGACCCCACACTACCATCGGCGCTACGGCGTTTCACTTCTGAGTTCGGCATGGGGTCAGGTGGGACCACCGCGCTAAAGCCGCCAGGCAAATTCTGTTAAATCTGTATCAAAGCTGAAAATATCGTGTCTGTCTCTTCGCCAAAACACCTTCGGCGTTGTAAGGTTAAGCCTCACGGTTCATTAGTATCGGTTAGCTCAACGCATCGCTGCGCTTACACACCCGACCTATCAACGTCGTAGTCTTCAACGTTCCTTCAGGACCCTTAAAGGGTCAGGGAGAACTCATCTCGGGGCAAGTTTCGTGCTTAGATGCTTTCAGCACTTATCTCTTCCGCATTTAGCTACCGGGCAATGCCATTGGCATGACAACCCGAACACCAGTGATGCGTCCACTCCGGTCCTCTCGTACTAGGAGCAGCCCCCCTCAATTCTCCAGCGCCCACGGCAGATAGGGACCGAACTGTCTCACGACGTTCTAAACCCAGCTCGCGTACCACTTTAAATGGCGAACAGCCATACCCTTGGGACCTACTTCAGCCCCAGGATGTGATGAGCCGACATCGAGGTGCCAAACACCGCCGTCGATATGAACTCTTGGGCGGTATCAGCCTGTTATCCCCGGAGTACCTTTTATCCGTTGAGCGATGGCCCTTCCATTCAGAACCACCGGATCACTATGACCTGCTTTCGCACCTGCTCGAGCCGTCACTCTCGCAGTCAAGCTAGCTTATGCCATTGCACTAACCTCCTGATGTCCGACCAGGATTAGCTAACCTTCGTGCTCCTCCGTTACTCTTTGGGAGGAGACCGCCCCAGTCAAACTACCCACCAGACACTGTCCGCAACCCGGATCACGGGTCTACGTTAGAACACCAGCCATTAAAGGGTGGTATTTCAAGGGCGGCTCCACGCAGACTGGCGTCCACGCTTCAAAGCCTCCCACCTATCCTACACATCAAGGACCAGTGTTCAGTGTCAAGCTATAGTAAAGGTTCACGGGGTCTTTCCGTCTTGCCGCGGGTACACTGCATCTTCACAGCGAGTTCAATTTCACTGAGTCTCGGGTGGAGACAGCCTGGCCATCATTACGCCATTCGTGCAGGTCGGAACTTACCCGACAAGGAATTTCGCTACCTTAGGACCGTTATAGTTACGGCCGCCGTTTACCGGGGCTTCGATCAAGAGCTTCGCGTTGCCGCTAACCCCATCAATTAACCTTCCGGCACCGGGCAGGCGTCACACCGTATACGTCCACTTTCGTGTTTGCACAGTGCTGTGTTTTTAATAAACAGTTGCAGCCAGCTGGTATCTTCGACTGATTTCAGCTCCACCCGCAGGGGCTTCACCTACATATCAGCGTGCCTTCTCCCGAAGTTACGGCACCATTTTGCCTAGTTCCTTCACCCGAGTTCTCTCAAGCGCCTTGGTATTCTCTACCTGACCACCTGTGTCGGTTTGGGGTACGATTTGATGTTACCTGATGCTTAGAGGCTTTTCCTGGAAGCAGGGCATTTGTTACTTCAGCACCGTAGTGCCTCGTCATCACACCTCAGCGTTAATAAGGTACCGGATTTACCTGGAACCTCCGCCTACATGCTTAAACCGGGACAACCGTCGCCCGGCTAACATAGCCTTCTCCGTCCCCCCTTCGCAGTAACACCAAGTACAGGAATATTAACCTGTTTCCCATCGACTACGCCTTTCGGCCTCGCCTTAGGGGTCGACTCACCCTGCCCCGATTAACGTTGGACAGGAACCCTTGGTCTTCCGGCGTGCGGGCTTTTCACCCGCATTATCGTTACTTATGTCAGCATTCGCACTTCTGATACCTCCAGCAACCCTCACAGGCCACCTTCAACGGCTTACAGAACGCTCCCCTACCCAACAACACATAGTGTCGCTGCCGCAGCTTCGGTGCATGGTTTAGCCCCGTTACATCTTCCGCGCAGGCCGACTCGACCAGTGAGCTATTACGCTTTCTTTAAATGATGGCTGCTTCTAAGCCAACATCCTGGCTGTCTGTGCCTTCCCACATCGTTTCCCACTTAACCATGACTTTGGGACCTTAGCTGGCGGTCTGGGTTGTTTCCCTCTTCACGACGGACGTTAGCACCCGCCGTGTGTCTCCCGTGATAACATTCTTCGGTATTCGTAGTTTGCATCGGGTTGGTAAGCCGGGATGGCCCCCTAGCCGAAACAGTGCTCTACCCCCGAAGATGAGTTCACGAGGCGCTACCTAAATAGCTTTCGGGGAGAACCAGCTATCTCCCGGTTTGATTGGCCTTTCACCCCCAGCCACAAGTCATCCGCTAATTTTTCAACATTAGTCGGTTCGGTCCTCCAGTTAGTGTTACCCAACCTTCAACCTGCCCATGGCTAGATCACCGGGTTTCGGGTCTATACCCTGCAACTTAACGCCCAGTTAAGACTCGGTTTCCCTTCGGCTCCCCTATACGGTTAACCTTGCTACAGAATATAAGTCGCTGACCCATTATACAAAAGGTACGCAGTCACCTAACAAGTAGGCTCCCACTGCTTGTACGTACACGGTTTCAGGTTCTTTTTCACTCCCCTCGCCGGGGTTCTTTTCGCCTTTCTCTCACGGTACTGGTTCACTATCGGTCAGTCAGGAGTATTTAGCCTTGGAGGATGGTCCCCCCATATTCAGACAGGATACCACGTGTCCCGCCCTACTCTTCGAGTTCACAGCAAGTGTGCTTTCGTGTACGGGACTATCACCCTGTACCGTGCGACTTTCCAGACGCTTCCACTAACACACAAGCTGATTCAGACTCTGGGCTGCTCCCCGTTCGCTCGCCGCTACTGGGGGAATCTCGGTTGATTTCTTTTCCTCGGGGTACTTAGATGTTTCAGTTCCCCCGGTTCGCCTCGTTAACCTATGTATTCAGTTAACGATAGTGTGTCGGAACACACTGGGTTTCCCCATTCGGACATCGCCGGGTCAAAGGTTCATATCACCTCGCCGGCGCTTTTCGCAGATTAGCACGTCCTTCATCGCCTCTGACTGCCAGGGCATCCACCGTGTACGCTTAGTCGCTTAACCTCACAACCCGAAGATGTTTCTTTCGATTCATCACCGACTTGCGAAAATTTGAGAGACTCGAACACACATAACATGTGTGTCGTTTCAATTTTCAGCTTGATCCAGATTTTTAAAGAGCAAAACTTCTTAATGCACTCAAAAGTACATTCAGAAGTTCATCATTCATCAGACAATCTGTGTGAGCACTACAAAGGCAGGTTCTTTAAGGTAAGGAGGTGATCCAACCGCAGGTTCCCCTACGGTTACCTTGTTACGACTTCACCCCAGTCATGAATCACAAAGTGGTAAGCGCCCTCCCGAAGGTTAAGCTACCTACTTCTTTTGCAACCCACTCCCATGGTGTGACGGGCGGTGTGTACAAGGCCCGGGAACGTATTCACCGTAGCATTCTGATCTACGATTACTAGCGATTCCGACTTCATGGAGTCGAGTTGCAGACTCCAATCCGGACTACGACGCACTTTATGAGGTCCGCTTGCTCTCGCGAGGTCGCTTCTCTTTGTATGCGCCATTGTAGCACGTGTGTAGCCCTACTCGTAAGGGCCATGATGACTTGACGTCATCCCCACCTTCCTCCAGTTTATCACTGGCAGTCTCCTTTGAGTTCCCGGCCGGACCGCTGGCAACAAAGGATAAGGGTTGCGCTCGTTGCGGGACTTAACCCAACATTTCACAACACGAGCTGACGACAGCCATGCAGCACCTGTCTCAGAGTTCCCGAAGGCACCAATCCATCTCTGGAAAGTTCTCTGGATGTCAAGAGTAGGTAAGGTTCTTCGCGTTGCATCGAATTAAACCACATGCTCCACCGCTTGTGCGGGCCCCCGTCAATTCATTTGAGTTTTAACCTTGCGGCCGTACTCCCCAGGCGGTCGACTTAACGCGTTAGCTCCGGAAGCCACGCCTCAAGGGCACAACCTCCAAGTCGACATCGTTTACGGCGTGGACTACCAGGGTATCTAATCCTGTTTGCTCCCCACGCTTTCGCACCTGAGCGTCAGTCTTTGTCCAGGGGGCCGCCTTCGCCACCGGTATTCCTCCAGATCTCTACGCATTTCACCGCTACACCTGGAATTCTACCCCCCTCTACAAGACTCTAGCCTGCCAGTTTCGAATGCAGTTCCCAGGTTGAGCCCGGGGATTTCACATCCGACTTGACAGACCGCCTGCGTGCGCTTTACGCCCAGTAATTCCGATTAACGCTTGCACCCTCCGTATTACCGCGGCTGCTGGCACGGAGTTAGCCGGTGCTTCTTCTGCGGGTAACGTCAATTGCTGAGGTTATTAACCTCAGCACCTTCCTCCCCGCTGAAAGTACTTTACAACCCGAAGGCCTTCTTCATACACGCGGCATGGCTGCATCAGGCTTGCGCCCATTGTGCAATATTCCCCACTGCTGCCTCCCGTAGGAGTCTGGACCGTGTCTCAGTTCCAGTGTGGCTGGTCATCCTCTCAGACCAGCTAGGGATCGTCGCCTAGGTGAGCCGTTACCCCACCTACTAGCTAATCCCATCTGGGCACATCTGATGGCAAGAGGCCCGAAGGTCCCCCTCTTTGGTCTTGCGACGTTATGCGGTATTAGCTACCGTTTCCAGTAGTTATCCCCCTCCATCAGGCAGTTTCCCAGACATTACTCACCCGTCCGCCGCTCGTCACCCGAGAGCAAGCTCTCTGTGTTACCGCTCGACTTGCATGTGTTAGGCCTGCCGCCAGCGTTCAATCTGAGCCATGATCAAACTCTTCAATTTAAGTTTGATGCTCGTGAATTAAACTTCGTAATGAATTACGTATGTTCACTCAGAGACTTGGTATTCATTTATTGTCCGAAGACATTAAGAATCCATGTCACTTTGAGTGCCCACACAGATTGTCTGATAAATTGTTAAAGAGCAGTGCAACGCGGCTTTCGCTCACCGTTGCGAGGTGGCGTATATTACGCTTTCCTCTTTCAGAGTCAACCCGTTATTTCAGGATTTTTCTCTTCAATCGACCTGGTTGTTTGTGAAGTGATTCACATGTTCCGTGTCGATGGAGGCGCATTATAGGGAGTTCTCCGCAGGCCGCAACCGCTAAATGACAGAAAAATGACTGACTGCTGCATTACACAGCAAAACCCCGCCTTATACCTTTTTACACACAGACTTATCCACAATGATACGAAAAAGTGAAAATGTGCGAGCGTTGCGCAAACGTTTTCGTTAAAATGCTCGCGCTTAACAAGGATGCCCCGTCAGGTGTGTTAGATGAGTTTTTCGCAGGAAAATTCATCTAACGCTCTCTGTAATCGTGAAATCCAGGGGATTTACCATGCAACAACGTCGTCCAGTCCGCCGCGCTCTGCTCAGTGTTTCTGATAAAGCCGGTATCGTCGAATTCGCTCAGGCACTTTCTGCACGCGGTGTGGAGCTGCTTTCTACAGGCGGTACCGCTCGCCTGTTAGCAGATAAAGGTCTGCCGGTAACCGAAGTGTCCGATTACACCGGTTTCCCGGAAATGATGGATGGACGCGTCAAAACCCTGCACCCGAAAGTGCACGGCGGCATTCTTGGCCGTCGCGGTCAGGACGACGCCATTATGGAACAGCATGACATCGCGCCAATCGACATGGTGGTTGTTAACCTCTACCCGTTTGCCCAGACCGTTGCCCGCGAAGGCTGCTCTCTGGAAGATGCCGTAGAGAATATCGACATCGGCGGCCCAACCATGGTGCGCTCCGCGGCCAAGAACCATAAAGATGTGGCCATCGTCGTAAAGAGCAGCGATTACGAAACCATTATTAATGAGATGGATGCCAACGAAGGGTCACTGACGCTAGAAACGCGTTTCGACCTCGCCATCAAAGCCTTCGAACACACCGCCGCGTACGACAGCATGATCGCCAACTACTTCGGTAGCCTGGTACCTGCCTACCACGGTGAAAGCAAAGATCCTTCTGGCCGCTTCCCGCGCACCCTGAATCTGAACTTCATTAAGAAGCAGGATATGCGCTACGGCGAGAACAGCCACCAGCAGGCTGCCTTCTATATAGAAGAAGAGGTAAAAGAAGCCTCTGTTGCGACTGCCCAGCAGGTTCAGGGCAAAGCGCTCTCCTATAACAACATTGCCGACACCGACGCCGCGCTGGAATGCGTGAAAGAGTTCAGCGAGCCAGCCTGCGTTATCGTTAAGCACGCCAACCCATGCGGCGTCGCGGTAAGCACCTCTATTCTGGATGCCTACGATCGCGCCTACAAAACCGACCCGACCTCCGCATTCGGCGGCATTATCGCCTTCAACCGCGAACTGGATGCTGAAACCGCACAGGCCATCATCTCCCGTCAGTTCGTTGAAGTGATCATCGCGCCATCCGCATCCGAAGAAGCGCTGAAAATCACCGCGGCAAAACAGAACGTGCGCGTGCTGGTTTGCGGCCAGTGGGCAGAACGCGTGCCGGGCCTGGACTACAAGCGCGTGAACGGCGGTCTGCTGGTTCAGGACCGCGATCTGGGTATGGTGACAGAAGCCGACCTGCGCGTGGTGACCAAACGTCAGCCGAGCGAACAGGAACTGCGTGACGCGCTGTTCTGCTGGAAGGTCGCGAAGTTCGTCAAATCCAATGCCATCGTCTACGCGAAAGAGAACATGACCATCGGAATAGGTGCAGGCCAGATGAGCCGCGTCTACTCCGCGAAAATCGCGGGCATTAAAGCAGGCGATGAAGGTCTGGAAGTAAAAGGCTCCGCCATGGCTTCTGACGCCTTCTTCCCGTTCCGTGACGGTATCGACGCGGCAGCCGCTGTAGGGATCACCTGTGTGATCCAGCCTGGCGGCTCAATCCGCGACGACGAAGTGATTGCAGCCGCCGACGAACACGGCATCGCGATGATCTTCACCGATATGCGCCACTTCCGTCATTAATTCCCGGAGCTGAAAATGAAAGTATTAGTCATTGGTAACGGCGGGCGCGAGCACGCTCTGGCGTGGAAAGCGGCGCAGTCTCCGCTGGTGAAAACGGTCTTCGTAGCGCCGGGCAACGCCGGTACCGCGCTGGAGCCCGCGCTGCAGAATGTGGCTATCGGCGTGACCGACATTCCGGCGCTGCTGAGCTTTGCCCAGAACGAGAAAATCGATCTGACGATTGTGGGCCCGGAAGCCCCTCTGGTGATTGGCGTCGTTGATGCGTTCCGCGCGGCGGGCCTGACAATCTTCGGCCCAACGCAAGGTGCCGCGCAGCTGGAAGGCTCTAAAGCCTTCACCAAAGATTTCCTCGCGCGTCATAACATCCCGACGGCGGAATATCAGAACTTCACCGAAGTAGAGCCAGCCCTGGCATACCTGCGTGAAAAAGGTGCGCCGATTGTTATCAAGGCCGACGGCCTGGCAGCCGGTAAAGGCGTTATCGTCGCGATGACCCTCGAAGAAGCCGAAGCCGCGGTTCAGGATATGCTGGCAGGCAACGCTTTTGGCGACGCGGGCCACCGCATCGTGATCGAAGAGTTCCTCGACGGCGAAGAGGCCAGCTTTATCGTGATGGTCGACGGCGAGCACGTTCTGCCGATGGCCACCAGCCAGGACCACAAGCGTGTGGGCAATGGCGATACCGGCCCGAATACCGGTGGGATGGGTGCCTACTCCCCTGCTCCGGTAGTGACTGACGAAGTACATCAGCGCACCATGGATCGCGTCATCTGGCCTACCGTGAAAGGGATGGCGGCGGAAGGCAACACCTACACCGGTTTCCTTTACGCAGGTCTGATGATAGACAAGCAGGGTAACCCGAAGGTTATCGAATTTAACTGCCGCTTTGGCGATCCGGAAACGCAGCCCATCATGCTGCGCATGAAATCTGACCTGGTGGATCTGTGCCTGGCGGCCTGCGAAGGCAAGCTCGACGAGAAAACCTCAGAGTGGGACGAGCGCGCGTCCCTGGGCGTGGTGATTGCTGCAGGTGGTTACCCTGGCAACTACAACACCGGGGATGAGATCCACGGCTTACCGCTGGAAGAGATTGAAGGCGCGAAGGTATTCCACGCCGGAACGAAGCTGGCTGATGATGACCGCGTCCTCACTAACGGTGGACGCGTGCTGTGTGCGACCGCGCTGGGCCATACCGTTGCAGAAGCGCAGAAACGCGCCTATGCGCTGATGGCGGATATTCACTGGAACGGCAGCTTTAGCCGTCAGGATATCGGCTATCGCGCGATTGCGCGTGAGCAGGGCGAGTAATTTCACACCCTCACCCTAACCCTCTCCCACAGGGAGAGGGGACTTAAATCAAAAACTCTTCTCTGTCGGCTGCCAGGTGCAGAAGTCTTCGTTCGCCACCAGCAGCAGCTGAGAGCCTTCCGGCGCTTCCAGCCACGCCACACTCACTTCCATTGATGAATGCCGCTGACGACGCTGAATGTGTTCTGTCGCCCAGGATTCGAGCTCAGGCTTGACCGTCTGCCCTTCACAGGTTGTCACCGTCCCATCGGCATGCCAGCGCCCCTGGCGCAGCACAACGCGTCCCAGACGAAGCGCATCGCTGGTCTGGCGGATTTGTTCAGCACGATAACGGTAGAGGGCGATTTGATCGCTGGAAAGCTGCTGTTTTTGACCGCTGACTTCACGCTGCATAAAGCTCAGCTCACCATGGTCGTCAAAACGCACTTTCACGTGTTCGGGGGTCTTGCTGTAGACGTTCAGTTCAATCAGCGACAGGTCATCTCCCTGCCAGCGATATTCCGCCGTCGATGTATTGCCGTTATGCCACGGGCTGAAGGCAGAAAGCAGATGCACTTCGCCGCCGGAATCTTTGCGCCAGATCCTGACCGCGCCCTGGTTGTCCGCGTAACCGCTGGCGGTAAACGGAGGGAGGGAGGAGTCGTGGCTACAGGCTGACAGCAACAGCACGCCTGCCAGCGCGAGCGTTCCACGCCAGAATGACAAAAGGGGCGTTTCCGCCCCTTCGTTAAAACTGTTCACTGCCACGCGTCTTACTTAACTGCGTCTTTCAGTGCTTTACCAGAAACAAATGCCGGCACGTTAGCTGCGGCGATTTTGATTTCTTTACCGGTCTGCGGGTTGCGGCCAGTACGCTCAGCGCGGTGGTTCACTTTGAAGGTACCGAAACCAACCAGTTGTACAGCATCGCCTTCTTTCAGAGACTCAGTAATAGCAGCCAGGGTAGATTCCAGAGCAGCTTTAGCCTGCACCTTAGACAGATCAGCCTTGTCCGCAATTACATCAATCAGTTGAGTCTTGTTCATAAGTTATCCTTTCAATGTGTTTATCGCTTGCTAAGCATCGAGTGCGACGAAAATGCCAAAAAAGCACTCTCCTGCATACACGCACCGATAGCCACTTTTTTTCGCCCCCCAAATGTAGACCAGACAAGGGGCGAAAGGGAAGAGTCGAGGAGCGACAAAACGCGCGTTATCTCAAGTTTTCTTATCTCATTGGTTAAAAATTATACCAATATTGCTCTCACCGGCCTCACGTAAGTCCGCGCGCAGCCCTTTTATCAGGTCAATATCGCGTTCTTCACACTCTGCCAGCAGGCGGAAAATCTCCCACTGAATATCCCATTCTTGCTCAACGGCCGGGTTAGCACGCAGCTCTTCGTCGGTCATTTCGCGACCTTCCTGGGTCATTTCGAGCATCGCGACGGTCGTAATGGACGCTTTACTGACTTCGATGGCGTGCTCCAGCGTTTCACCACTCAGGCGGGAGTGGATCAGCTCACTTAACGCCACGCAGGCATCAATGGCCGGGTAGACACCGTACAGGTCAAAATCATCCGCAGCGGGGATCGCCTCTTCCAGCTTTTCCAGCTGGGAGTCAAAATTCACCTTCGCGTCTTTCACCGTCAGCGTTTCCCAGATTAAATCCAGGATACGACGATAAATCTGGCCTTCGCCAAACGCCGTCTGCTTGCAGAACGCGGCATAGTTGGGATACATGCGCTCGCACAGGCAAGCCATAAAGGTCACGTGCTGCCAGCTTTCCAGCTTCTCAAGGCGCAGATGAATCGGGTTTTGTAACATGATGATGTCTCGAATCGAAAATTAGCCGCAGTTTACCTGAATCACGGCTGAATTTCCTGCCAACGAATGAATGCCGGGCGCGAGGAGGCGACAGCATCTGCCCAGCGCGTCGGCTCCGGTAAGCGGTAGCCCTTCATGCAGCGCTGTACCCACGCCAGGGCGCTGTCCATGCTCACCCGGTGACCGGTGGCGATAAAGAGCGGGTTACAGCGCGCCTTGCTGCGCCAGACCCACGCTAACTGCTCGCCTTTATGGATAAGCGGCGCCAGCGCGCCCGGCTCGGCGGAGAGAGGTTCAAACGCGCCGCACAGGCGTTTCTTGGCGACGCCGATGGTCGGCACATCCACCAGCAGCCCAAAGTGGCTGGCAACGCCTAGACGGCGCGGGTGTGAAATACCGTGTCCATCAACAAACAGCAGGTCAGGTTTTTGCGAGAGTTGCTCCCACGCTGCCAGCAGCGCGGGATATTCGCGAAAGGAGAGAAAGCCCGGAATGTACGGCATGGTGGTCGCGATACGCGCCACCTTGTACTCCACCAGCTCAAGCGAAGGGTATTTCAGCACCACCATCGCCGCTCGCGTCACTTCCCCACCCTGCTCGAACCCGACGTCCGCTCCGCCAATGTACTGCGGGGGATCCTTATCCAGACGATCCTCGCGGATCACCGATGAAGCCAGTTCGATTTGTTGAGCGCGCAGCGACGCGAGATCCATAACCACTCCTTACTTGTGATACTGGGCAGAAAGCCGATGCACCGCCTCCACAAATACGCCAGCGTGTTCTGGCGGCACATCCTGATGAATGCCGTGGCCGAGGTTAAAGACGTGGCCTTCACCCTGGCCGAAACCAGACAGTATAGTCGACACTTCTTCTTCAATGCGGGCGGGCTGAGCATAGAGCATGGACGGATCCATATTACCCTGCAGCGCCACTTTGTCGCCCACGCGACGGCGCGCATCGGCGATATCGGTGGTCCAGTCGAGGCCCAGCGCGTCACAGCCGGTCGCCGCCATCGCTTCCAGCCACTGACCGCCACCTTTGGTGAACAGCGTCACAGGCACGCGGCGGCCTTCATTTTCCCGCAGCAGGCCGTCGACGATTTTGTGCATGTAATACAGGGAGAACTGCTGATAATCGCGTCCGGTCAGCACGCCGCCCCAGGTATCGAAAATCATCACCGACTGCGCACCGGCTTTAATCTGCGCGTTCAGATAGAGCGTGACGCTCTTCGCCAGCTTGTCGAGAAGCGCATGCAGCGCCAGCGGCTCGGCGTACATCATCTTTTTAATCATGGTGAAGGCTTTGCTGCTGCCCCCTTCCACCATATAGGTCGCCAATGTCCACGGGCTGCCGGAGAAGCCAATCAGCGGCACTTCGCCTTTCAGCTCGCGGCGGATGGTGCGTACGGCGTTCATCACGTAGCCCAGCTCGCCTTCCGGATCGGGGATCGGCAGCTTATCCACGTCGGCTTTGCTTTTGATTGGGGAGGTGAAACGCGGACCTTCACCGGTTTCGAAGTACAGGCCAAGGCCCATTGCATCCGGAATGGTCAGAATATCCGAGAAGAGGATCGCAGCATCCAGCGGGAAGCGGCGCAGCGGCTGGAGCGTGACTTCGCAGGCCAGCTCGTCGTTTTTGCACAGCGACATAAAATCGCCCGCCTGCGCGCGCGTGGCTTTGTACTCTGGCAGATAGCGTCCCGCCTGGCGCATCATCCACACCGGGGTGACATCAACGGGCTGGCGCAGCAGCGCACGCAGATAACGATCGTTCTTCAGTTCGGTCATTTTTGCAGTTCCTTAAGCGTCATGGCCTCAGTGTAACACTACTCATACTCGGCCCGACACATCGCCACGGTATCTTCTATCAGCCGACGCGCCACGGTGCCCGGCGGAGGCAACAGCGGTAAATCGTCATAGCGATACCAGTTCGCTTCCAGCAGCTCTTTCTGATCGATAACGATCTCGCCGCTATCGTATTCCGCCATAAACGCGGTCATCAGCGACATCGGGAACGGCCAGGGCTGGGAGGTGACGTAGCGCAGGTTCTTCACCTTAATACTGCTCTCTTCCATCACCTCGCGCGCCACCGCCTGCTCCAGCGTTTCGCCTACTTCGACGAACCCGGCCAGCACGGTGTGAATGCCGTTGCGATGACGAGTATGCTGCGCCAGCAGGATGGAATCCTCCCGACGGATAGCGACGATAATGCAGGGTGCAATCTGAGGATAGTAGCGCTCGCGGCAGTGGCTGCAGAGCATCGCCCACTCGGTTTTGCTCGGGTGCATGGTATGACCGCAGTAGCCGCAGTATTTATGCGAGCGGTAAAACTCCGCCAGCTGCACGCCGCGCCCCGCCAGCTGGAACAGCCCGACATCCTGATCCAGCACCTGCCGCAAAGACCCCATATCCTGGCGACGCGCCTGTTGGATCAACCACACCGGCTCGCCCTGCCACTCGCCGATCCACAGCGCGGTTTGTCCGACAAGATCGAACGTTTCCGCCGTGCCATGGGGGATTTCCCCGGCGGGCAGCCATAATTTTTGTTCGTGACTAACGATCCACCAACCCAGATCTGATTTTTCAATAATACGATCCATATCTATTGCACTACCTTCGCTTCACTGACATGTTGTTAGCATTGTGGTTACATTTTGGATAAGCAGATTCAATCCTATACCTTGCGGAGTCGACCATGTTAAACCAGCTAGAGAGCCTGACTGAGCGCGTTAGAGGAAGTAACAAACTGGTGGATCGCTGGCTACACGTGCGCAAGCATCTACTCGTGGCTTATTACAATCTGGTCGGTATTAAGCCTGGCAAAGAATCGTTTATGCGGCTGAATGAAAAAGCGCTGGATGATTTTTGCCAGAGCCTGGTCGACTACCTGTCCGACGGCCATTTCAATATTTATGAACGCATTATCCGCGAAATGGAAGGGACAACACCGTATTTAGCGGCCAGCAAACTCTATCCGCTGCTGGAAGCCAACACCCAGCAGATCATGGATTACTACGATTCCACGCTCGAAAACGCCATCGATCACGATAACTATCTTGAGTTTCAGCAGGCGCTGTCCGATCTCGGTGAAGCGCTGGAGGAGCGATTCACGCTGGAAGATAAGCTGATCGCCCTCGTGCTGGACAATGACGTGAATACCAGCAATGAAGAGAACGTGGCGCGCCCTGCTTGAGTTCTTAATCGTTAACGAGTAATTTACAACCATTCGCCCCTCTCACGAGGGGGATTTTTCTTGTCGGAGTGCCCAGTGTGAAAGCACGGGCTGAGACCGTTAATTCGGGATCCGCGGAACCTGATCAGGCTAATACCTGCGAAGGGAACAAGAGTCACACAGCTGTTGTATCGCCTGAGGGCGATCCTCTCTTGCTTCATCCGTCGTCTGACAAGCCATGTCCTTCACTTTTGGAATGAGCTATGTCTACTGCAAAACTGACCCGCCGCGAACAGCGCGCACAGGCCCAACACTTCATCGATACCCTGGAAGGCACTGCTTTCCCGAACTCTAAACGTATCTACATTTCCGGCTCGCAGGCCGATATTCGCGTCCCGATGCGTGAGATCCAGCTCAGCCCGACGCTTATCGGCGGCAGCAAAGAGGATCCGCAGTTTGAAGACAACGAAGCCGTGCCGGTATACGACACCTCCGGCCCGTATGGCGATCCCGATGTGGCAATTAACGTCCAGCAGGGTCTGGCGAAGCTGCGCCAGCCGTGGATTGACGCGCGTAATGACAGCGAAGCGCTAAACGAGCAAAGCTCTGCTTACACCAAAGAACGCCTGGCCGACGACGGTTTGGACGAGTTGCGCTTTACCGGCCTGCTGACGCCAAAACGTGCTAAAGCGGGCAAATGCGTGACCCAGCTGCACTACGCGCGCCAGGGCATCGTCACGCCGGAGATGGAGTTCATCGCCATCCGCGAAAACATGGGTCGCGAGCGCATCCGTAGCGAAATACTGCGCTATCAGCATCCGGGCGAAGGCTTTGGCGCTCGTCTGCCGGAGAACATCACGCCGGAGTTTGTGCGTGACGAAGTGGCTGCCGGTCGCGCGATCATCCCCGCCAACATCAACCACCCGGAATCCGAGCCGATGATTATCGGCCGCAACTTCCTGGTGAAGGTCAACGCGAACATCGGTAACTCTGCCGTCACCTCCTCCATCGAAGAAGAGGTGGAAAAGCTGGTCTGGTCCACGCGCTGGGGTGCGGACACGGTAATGGACCTCTCCACCGGCCGCTATATTCACGAAACCCGCGAGTGGATCCTGCGTAACAGCCCGGTACCGATTGGCACCGTCCCGATTTATCAGGCGCTGGAGAAGGTCAACGGCATTGCCGAAGACCTCACCTGGGAAGCGTTCCGCGACACGCTGCTGGAGCAGGCGGAACAGGGCGTGGACTACTTCACCATTCACGCGGGCGTGCTGCTGCGCTACGTGCCGATGACGGCGAAACGTCTGACCGGCATCGTCTCGCGCGGCGGCTCCATCATGGCGAAGTGGTGCCTGTCACATCATCAGGAAAACTTCCTCTACGAACACTTCCGCGAGATCTGCGAAATCTGCGCCGCGTATGATGTCTCTCTGTCACTGGGCGACGGCTTGCGTCCGGGCTCTATTCGCGACGCGAATGACGAAGCGCAGTTTGCCGAACTGCACACGCTGGGCGAGCTGACCAAAATCGCCTGGGAATACGACGTGCAGGTGATGATTGAAGGCCCGGGCCACGTGCCGATGCAGATGATCCGCCGCAATATGACCGAGGAGCTGGAGCACTGCCACGAAGCGCCGTTCTACACGCTGGGGCCACTGACAACCGACATCGCGCCGGGCTATGACCACTTCACGTCAGGCATTGGGGCGGCGATGATCGGCTGGTTCGGCTGCGCCATGCTCTGCTACGTGACGCCAAAAGAGCACCTCGGCCTGCCTAACAAAGAGGACGTTAAGCAGGGGCTGATTACCTACAAGATTGCCGCCCACGCGGCGGATTTGGCGAAAGGCCACCCGGGCGCGCAAATCCGCGATAACGCCATGTCGAAGGCACGCTTTGAATTTCGCTGGGAAGACCAGTTCAACCTGGCGCTGGACCCGTTCACCGCGCGCGCCTATCACGACGAGACCCTGCCGCAGGAATCGGGCAAAGTCGCGCACTTCTGCTCCATGTGCGGGCCAAAATTCTGCTCGATGAAAATCAGCCAGGAGGTGCGCGACTACGCCGCCGCGCAAACCATTGAAGTGGGTATGGCGGACATGTCAGAAACCTTCCGCGCCAAAGGCGGCGAAATCTACCTCAAAAAGAGGAGGCGTAATGTACCAGCCCGATTTTCCCCCGGTGCCCTTCCGCTTAGGGCTTTATCCGGTGGTGGACAGCGTGGAGTGGATAGAGCGCCTGCTGAAGGCTGGCGTTCGCACTCTCCAGCTGCGCATCAAAGATAAACGCGATGTCGAGGTGGAAGCCGATGTGGTTGCCGCCGTCGCGCTTGGGCGTCGACATAACGCCCGCCTGTTTATCAACGACTACTGGCGGCTGGCCGTTAAGCACCGGGCGTATGGCGTGCATCTGGGCCAGGAGGACCTGGAAACAACGGATCTGAGCGCTATCCGTGAAGCCGGGCTACGCCTTGGCGTTTCAACGCATGATGACATGGAGATCGACGTGGCGCTGGCGGCCCGTCCCTCTTACATCGCGCTGGGTCACGTATTCCCGACGCAAACCAAGCAGATGCCCTCCGCACCGCAGGGGCTGACGCAGCTGGCGAGTCATGTTAAGCGTCTGGCGGATTACCCCACCGTCGCCATCGGCGGGATCAGCCTTGAACGTGCCCCGTCGGTGCTGGATACCGGCGTCGGCAGTATCGCCGTCGTCAGCGCCATCACCCAGGCCGCTGACTGGCAGGCCGCGACCGCACAGCTGTTACAGCTGGCAGGAGCAGGCGATGAATGATCGTGATTTTATGCGCTACAGCCGTCAGATCCTGCTGGAGGATATCGCCATCGACGGGCAGCAAAAACTGCTCGCCAGCCGGGTGCTGATTGTCGGTCTGGGCGGCTTAGGCGCGCCCGCCGCGCTTTATCTGGCGGGTGCGGGCGTCGGCACGCTGGTGCTTGCCGACGACGACGAGGTACATCTCAGCAACCTGCAGCGGCAAATTCTTTTCACCATGGAAGATATCGACCAGCCTAAAGCGCAGATCACCCGGCAGCGGCTGAACCAGCTTAACCCGGACATCGAGCTGATTGCCCTGCAGGAGCGGCTCGGTGGTGAACGCCTGCAGCGTGAAGTTGCCCTTGCCGACGTGGTGCTGGACTGCACGGACAATATGGCGACGCGTCAGGCGATTAACGCCGTCTGTGTGGCACATAACACGCCGCTTATCACCGCCAGCGCGGTCGGTTTCGGGGGACAGATGATGGTCCTGACGCCTCCGTGGGCGCAGGGCTGCTATCGCTGCCTGTGGCCGGACGATGCCGAGCCAGAGCGTAACTGCCGCACCGCAGGCATTCTCGGTCCAGTCGTTGGTGTGATGGGCACGCTGCAGGCACTGGAGGCCATCAAGCTGCTCAGCGGCATGGAGACGGAACGTAATACGCTGCGGCTGTTTGATGCGCGCTCAAGCGGCTGGCGTCACCTGGCCTTGCACCGCGCCAGCCGCTGCCCGGTATGCGGAGGCCGCGATGCGCATTCTGTTTAACGATGAGCCAATGAAGTGCGATGACGGACTTACCGTTGCCGTGCTGCTCGAAAGGCTACGCCAGCTCAAGCCGGGAACGGCGCTGGCGCTCAATCAACAGATCCTGCCGCGCGAGCAGTGGGAACATCAGCAGGTCAATGAAGGCGACCAGATCCTGCTGTTTCAGGTCATCGCAGGGGGCTGAAATGTTACGTATTGCCGATAAAGTTTTTGATTCGCATCTGTTTACCGGAACCGGAAAATTCGCCTCGCCGCAGCTGATGGTGGATGCCATCCGTGAAAGCGGCAGCCAGCTGGTGACGCTGGCGATGAAGCGCGTGGACCTGCGCCATCATAGCGATGCCATTCTGGCGCCGCTGCTGGAGGCAGGCGTGACGCTGCTGCCGAACACGTCCGGAGCCAAAACCGCTGAGGAGGCGATTTTTGCCGCCCGGCTGGCGCGCGAGGCGCTGGGTACGCACTGGCTAAAGCTGGAGATTCATCCGGATGCCCGCTGGCTTCTACCCGATCCCATTGAAACCCTTAAAGCGGCGGAAAAGCTGGTGCAGCAGGGGTTTACCGTCCTGCCCTATTGCGGTGCCGACCCCGTCCTGTGCAAGCGGCTGGAGGAAGCTGGCTGCGCTGCCGTCATGCCGCTCGGCGCACCGATTGGTTCCAACCAGGGGCTGGAGACACGCGCCATGCTGGAGATCATCATTGAGCAGGCCACCGTGCCGGTGGTGGTGGACGCCGGTATCGGCGTACCAAGCCATGCGACGCAGGCGCTGGAGATGGGCGCCGACGCGGTGCTGGTGAACACGGCTATTGCGGTGGCTGACGATCCGGTCATGATGGCGCGTGCGTTTCGCCTGGCGGTGGAGTCAGGTTTGCTGGCACGGCAGTCTGGCCCCGGCTCCCGCAGTGTTCAGGCGCAGGCCACCAGCCCGCTGACCGGTTTCCTGGAGGCGCTCTGATGACCACGTTTACCGATCGCTGGCGGCAGATCCACTGGGACGATATTGCCCTGCGCATCAACAGCAAAACGGCTGCGGATGTCGAGCGTGCGTTAAACGCGCGTCATCCGACCCGCGAAGACATGATGGCCCTGCTTTCACCGGCGGCTAGCGCCTACCTTGAGCCGATGGCGCAGCGCGCGCAGCGGCTCACCCGCCAGCGCTTTGGCAACACGGTGAGCTTCTACGTGCCGCTCTACCTCTCAAACCTGTGCGCCAACGACTGCACCTACTGCGGCTTCTCCATGAGCAACCGCATTAAGCGCAAAACGCTCGATGAAGGTGAGATTGCGCGCGAGTGTGCGGCCATTCGTGAAATGGGCTTTGAGCATCTTCTGCTGGTCACGGGCGAACATCAGGGGAAGGTGGGAATGGACTATTTCCGTCAGCATCTTCCGGCTATTCGCCGTGAGTTTGCATCGTTGCAGATGGAAGTGCAGCCCCTGTCGCAGGACGAGTACGCAGAACTGAAAACGCTTGGGCTGGACGGGGTCATGGTCTACCAGGAAACCTATCACGAGGCGACGTACGCCCGGCATCACCTGAAGGGGAAAAAGCAGGACTTTTTCTTCCGGCTGGAAACGCCGGACAGGCTGGGACGCGCCGGGATCGACAAAATCGGCCTCGGCGCACTGACGGGGCTTTCAGACAACTGGCGAGTGGATAACTATCTGGTGGCGGAACATCTGCTGTGGCTCCAGCAGCATTACTGGCAGAGTCGCTACTCCATCTCTTTCCCCAGATTGCGTCCGTGTACAGGCGGCATCGAACCGGCCTCGGTGATGGATGAGCGCCAGCTGGTACAAACTATCTGCGCGTTTCGCCTGCTCGCCCCGGACGTTGAATTATCGCTCTCAACGCGTGAATCCCCGGCGTTTCGCGATCGCGTTATCCCGCTTGCGATTAACAACGTCAGCGCGTTTTCCAAAACGCAGCCGGGCGGTTACGCCGACGATCGTTCGGAGCTGGAGCAGTTTGCGCCACACGATGCTCGACGTCCGGAAGCCGTCGCTGAAGCGCTGATCGCCCAGGGGCTTCAGCCTGTCTGGAAAGACTGGGACAGCTGGCTGGGACGCGCCTCGCAATTACGTTGAAATGTGCTGCAACTACGTAAAAAAATGACGAGGCGTCTTCTGAGATAAACACCGGGCAGTTGTGAACAGGTGCCCGGTTTTTCTATTCTGCTTTCGTCAGCAACGGATGCTGTCCAGGGCGAAAAGCTTCTTCCTCGTTTCGCCCTGCCTCCTCCCAAACATAACAAAAGTTGAGAAAATAAAAATAATGAGTAATTTCTTAATGATTCTTAAGATAAATCATCTCGCCTGAAATCCTGTTCCGTATAATTCGCTACCAACCTCAGGACAGCGACTAAGCTGAGAGAATATCAGCAGGCGTAACGTATTCATCATCTGGATTAATCTACAGCTCATGGCACTTCACAGTAAAAAGCTCTCTTTCACCCGGCCGATTATGGTCAGCTTTGCGGGGATCCTCTGCAGCTTCGCGCTGATCGCCGTGTTGATTACGCTTTCTCAGAGAAAGGATTTTCTTGAGGATTATCATAAGATTAATAGTAATTTCACCCATAACCTGGCGGTGAACTATACCGAATCCATTCTGCGTGAAAACGACTATATTCTGGGGCGTGCAGCGATGTATTTTGCGCGCAATGACCGGCTGAATCAGACAATCAACGTCGACCCGGCACAAGGGCTGCAGATGTTAATGCATTTGCAAAACCTGATGCCGACCGTGTCGTCCATCTCTTTGACAGACACGCAGGGGCATTATCTGCGCGCGCCGGAAGTGCTTCCAACGGAAAAGAGCAAGACATTCGACGCGCGAACCCGCCCGTGGTTTATAGGCCAGGCAGAGGCCAGTATCTTTAGCCACTATACCAGCCCCTATATGGACTATTTCACCGACCACCCAACCGTCACCCTCTACAAACCGGTGATTTCACCCGAAGGCAGGCTGAAGGGAACGCTCGCTTTTCATCTCGATTTGACCTCTATGGGATACACCCTTCGTCAAATGGTGGCACCCGTACAGGGGGAATTTTTCGTTGTCGAACGCGATGGTGCCGTGGTACTTCACCCGGACACGGGCGCGCTCTTTAAACCGTACGTCAGCGAAGCGCTGATGGACAAAATGACCAGCGGCGAAGGCCATTTATTCGATCCAAAAAGCAAATCCTGGTACTACTACTACTCCTTCACCAACCCGGACTGGTTTGTTATTTATCGGGTATCCGACGCCACGCTTACCGCCATTACCCGCCACGAAACCGTTGTTGTCAGTTGGGGATTTGCACTCGCAGCCATTATCATCATTCTGTTTGGTTTGTACCTGCGCCATGCTTCCCGTACTGTGCTGATGAATATTATCAACGCCATCAAAACCGGGGATGTCAGCCAGGCCCCGCGCCTTGAGGCAATGCTCAGCCATACCATTCAGTCAAACAAAGAGCGTGAACAGGCCTATGTGCGTCAGGCAACCCATGATGCATTAACGGGCTGTAAAAACCGCCGCGCTTTCGACAACGATGTGGATGAACTGCTGAACGCCCATCAACCTTTCGCGCTGGGCCTGATCGATATCGATAACTTCAAATCCATTAATGACACCTGGGGACACCTGAGCGGCGATATCGTTTTGCGTAACGTTGCCCGCGAGGGGATCCAGATCATGCAGCCCCATCACATCTCTGTTTACCGCTACGGCGGCGAAGAGTTCGCGGTGATCTTCCATACGGAGCCGATCGCTACCGCTCACGCGCTGCTGGAAGCGTGGCGCACCGCCGTGGAACGGCGCGTCTGGCGTGAGGAAAACCTGCACGTGACGTTCAGTGCGGGCCTAGGGGAATGGCACTTCGAGCCGCTGGAACACTTTGTAGGTAGCGTCGATGGCGCGCTTTACACGGCAAAACAGCAGGGAAAAAATCGTATCGTTCGTACATCTGACAGCGAGTGACCACAAAATTGTAACCGGTTTCAGAAAAATGCCGATTTCTTTGTGATGCCTGACACACAATCACGGTAAAGCGGTTGTTGAAGCGGTCTGCACGGGATAATTATCAATAAACACATGTAGATCGAGGCTGATTATGAAGAACATCGTTTTATGCTGTGCAGCGGGAATGTCAACCAGCATGCTGGTTCAACGTATGAAAGATGCCGCGCAGAAAAAAGGGGTTGAAGTCACCATTAAAGCCGTTCCGGTCGCGGAGTTTAAAGACAATATCGCGACGGCCGACATCGTATTGCTGGGGCCACAGGTAAAATACGAGCAGGCGAAACTTCAGGCTCAGGCCGACCCGCTGGGCAAAAAAGTCGCGGTGATCGACATGATGGATTACGGCATGATGAAAGGTGATGCCGTACTGGAAAAAGCGCTCAAGCTGCTGGAGTCATAATGGAAGACTTAGAAACCACAATCATGGAACTGCTGGTGAACGCGGGCGCAGCGCGAAGTGCTGCTCTGACCGCACTGCAGATGGCACGTAAAGGCGACTTTGACGAAGCCGAGAAGGCGATGGAAGAGTCGCGCGAATATGTAAAACACGCGCATACGATCCAGACGCAGCTTATCGGTCTTGATGAAGGAACCGGGAAACTTCCGGTTAACCTGATCACCGTTCACTCTCAGGATCACCTGATGAACGCGATGGTCATTCAGGATCTGGCGGGCGATATGATTGAACTTTATCGACGGATCCCGTTGGTAAACTGATAACACACAGATGTAAAAAAACCCGCCGAGGCGGGTTTTTTATTGTCGAGTGGCGCTACGCTTACCCGACCTACGAGGCACATGCCCGGTAATGTTTATCACCGGGCATCAACGATTACTCGTTGTCGGAACCGCCCAGACCTGCGTTCAGCAGTTCTGCCAGGCTCGCGGATGCATCTTCTGCAGTGACCTGCGGTGCAGCTGGCAGTTCGCCCGCAGCACGACGACGCATACGATCCTGGTGGTACGCATAACCGGTACCGGCCGGGATCAGACGACCCACGATAACGTTCTCTTTCAGACCGCGCAATTCATCACGCTTACCAGCAACAGCCGCTTCGGTCAGGACACGCGTGGTCTCCTGGAACGATGCTGCAGAGATGAAGGACTCGGTTGCCAGAGACGCTTTGGTGATACCCAGCAGATCGCGTGCGAAGGTCGCACCGATTTTGCCGTTCGCTTCCAGATCGCGGTTAGCAATCTTAACGCGAGAGTATTCAACCTGTTCGCCTTCCAGGAACTCGGAGCTGCCTGCGTTTTCGATGGTTGCTTTACGCAGCATCTGACGAACGATAACTTCGATGTGCTTATCGTTAATCTTAACGCCCTGCAGACGGTAAACGTCCTGTACTTCGTTGGTGATGTAACGCGTTACCGCGTGTACGCCACGAAGACGCAGAATGTCGTGCGGAGCTTCTGGACCATCGGAAACCACGTCACCACGTTCTACACGTTCACCTTCGAACACGTTGAGCTGACGCCATTTAGGAATCATCTCTTCGTACGGCTCGCTGCCATCTACTGGGGTGATAACCAGACGGCGTTTACCTTTGGTCTCTTTACCGAAGGAAATGATACCGCTGATTTCAGCCAGGATTGCAGGCTCTTTCGGACGACGTGCTTCAAACAGGTCCGCAACGCGTGGCAGACCACCGGTGATGTCCTTGGTACCGCTGGATTCCTGAGGAATACGCGCCAGAGCATCACCCGCACCGATCTGAATGCCATCTTCCAGCTGTACGATCGCTTTACCCGGCAGGAAGTACTGCGCAGGCATGTCGGTACCCGGGATCAGAACGTCGTTACCCTGACCATCAACGATTTTCAGTGCAGGACGCAGATCTTTACCACCGGCAGTACGTTCAGCAGAATCCAGAACCACCAGAGAAGACAGACCGGTCAGCTCGTCGGTCTGACGAGTAATGGTCTGGCCGTCGATCATGTCAGTGAAGCGGATGAAACCACTTACTTCGGTGATAACCGGCATGGTGTGTGGATCCCAGTTTGCAACGGTTTCACCGCCGGCAACCTGCTCGCCATCACCTTTCGCCATAACCGCACCGTAAGGCACTTTATAGCTCTCTTTGGTACGACCGAATTCGTCGATCAGCTTCAGCTCGGTGTTACGAGAGGTCACAACCAGCTTGCCTGCGGAGTTAACAACAGACTTCGCGTTGCTGAGCTTGATGCTACCTTTGTTTTTCACCTGGATGCTGGATTCAGCAGCCGCACGAGATGCCGCACCACCGATGTGGAACGTACGCATCGTCAGCTGTGTACCCGGCTCACCGATGGACTGTGCCGCGATAACGCCGATTGCTTCACCTTTGTTGATGATGTGGCCACGCGCCAGGTCACGACCGTAGCAGTGCGCACATACACCAAAGTCGGTGTCACAGGATACAACGGAACGCACTTTCACGGAGTCAACAGAGTTCGCTTCCAGCAGGTCACACCAGTGCTCGTGCAGCAGCGTGTTGCGTGGAACCAGAATGTCTGCAGTGCCCGGCTTCAGAATGTCTTCCGCGGTCACACGACCCAGAACGCGATCGCGCAGTGGCTCTTTAACATCACCACCCTCGATAACCGGGGTCATGGTGATACCTTCGAGGGTGCCACAATCGTCTTCGGTCACAACCAGATCCTGCGCAACGTCAACCAGACGACGCGTCAGATAACCGGAGTTCGCTGTTTTCAGTGCGGTATCCGCCAGACCTTTACGAGCACCGTGCGTGGAGATGAAGTACTGGAGTACGTTCAGACCTTCACGGAAGTTCGCGGTGATTGGCGTTTCGATGATGGAGCCATCTGGCTTCGCCATCAGACCACGCATACCTGCCAGCTGACGAATCTGTGCTGCGGAACCACGCGCACCGGAGTCGGCCATCATGTAGATGCTGTTGAAGGAAACCTGCTGCTCTTCTACGCCGTCACGGTTAATCACGGTTTCGGTCTGCAGGTTATCCATCATCGCTTTGGATACACGATCGTTCGCCGCTGCCCAGATATCGATAACTTTGTTATAGCGTTCGCCTGCGGTTACCAGACCAGACTGGAACTGCTCCTGGATCTCAGCAACTTCGGCTTCCGCTTCAGAGATGATCTCGTGTTTCTTCTCTGGGATGACCATGTCATCGATACCAACAGATGCACCTGAACGCGCTGCATAAGCAAAGCCGGTGTACATTGTCTGGTCAGCGAAGATTACGGTCGGCTTCAGACCCAGAATGCGGTAACAGGTGTTCAGCATTTTGGAGATCGCTTTCTTGCCCAGCGCCTGGTTGACGATGGAGAAAGGCAGACCTTTCGGTACGATCATCCACAGAATGGCACGGCCAACGGTCGTGTCTTTCAGGCTGGTTTTCGCAACGAATTCGCCGTTTTCATCTTTTTCGTATTCGGTGATACGCACTTTAACGCGCGCATGCAGAGAGGCCAGGCCAGCGCGATAAATACGCTCAGCTTCTTTCGGGCCAGTCAGCACCATGCCTTCGCCTTTGGCGTTAACACAGTCACGGGTCATGTAGTACAGACCCAATACAACGTCCTGAGAAGGAACGATAATTGGTTCACCGTTCGCTGGAGACAGGATGTTGTTGGTAGACATCATCAGCGCACGCGCTTCGAGCTGGGCTTCCAGCGTCAGCGGTACGTGAACAGCCATCTGGTCACCATCGAAGTCGGCGTTATAAGCCGCACAAACCAGCGGGTGCAGCTGGATAGCTTTACCTTCGATCAGGACTGGCTCAAATGCCTGGATACCCAGACGGTGCAGTGTTGGTGCACGGTTCAGCAGTACCGGGTGTTCGCGGATCACTTCGTCCAGGATATCCCAAACGACAGCTTCTTCACGCTCAACCATTTTCTTCGCGGCTTTGATGGTGGTGGCCAGGCCACGCAGTTCCAGCTTGCCGTAAATGAACGGTTTGAACAGCTCCAGTGCCATTTTCTTCGGCAGACCGCACTGATGCAGACGCAGGTATGGACCTACGGTGATTACAGAACGACCGGAGTAGTCAACACGCTTACCGAGCAGGTTCTGACGGAAACGACCCTGTTTACCTTTGATCATGTCGGCCAAAGATTTCAGAGGACGTTTGTTCGAACCAGTGATCGCACGACCGCGACGACCGTTATCCAGCAGGGCATCTACCGCTTCTTGCAGCATACGTTTTTCGTTGCGTACGATGATGTCCGGCGCAGCCAGATCCAGCAGACGCTTCAGACGGTTGTTACGGTTGATAACGCGACGATACAGATCGTTCAGATCGGACGTTGCGAAACGACCACCATCCAGCGGTACCAGTGGACGCAGATCTGGCGGCAGAACCGGCAGAACGGTCAGGATCATCCACTCTGGCTTGTTGCCAGACTGAACGAACGCTTCCAGCAGTTTGATACGCTTGGTCAGCTTTTTACGCTTGGTTTCGGAGTTAGTTTCGTTCAGCTCTTCACGCAGCTGCTCGCACTCTTGCTCCAGATCCATGCTCTTCAGCAGGGCCTGGATAGCTTCCGCACCCATCTTCGCGTCGAATTCGTCACCGAACTCTTCCAGCGCGTCCAGATACTGTTCTTCGGTCAGAATCTGGTTACGTTCCAGGTTCGTCATACCGCCTTCGATCACAACATAAGATTCGAAGTACAGAACACGTTCGATATCGCGCAGCGGCATATCCAGCAGCAGGCCGATACGGGACGGCAGAGATTTCAGGAACCAGATGTGAGCAGTCGGAGACGCCAGCTCAATGTGGCCCATACGCTCACGGCGTACTTTGGTCTGGGTCACTTCAACGCCGCACTTCTCACAGATCACACCACGGTGTTTCAGGCGCTTGTACTTACCGCACAGGCACTCGTAGTCTTTTACTGGCCCGAAAATACGCGCACAGAAAAGGCCGTCACGCTCAGGTTTGAACGTACGGTAGTTGATGGTTTCCGGCTTTTTAACTTCACCAAAAGACCATGAACGGATCATGTCTGGCGAAGCCAGAGCAATTTTGATCGCATCAAACTCTTCGGTTTTAGTCTGCGCTTTCAGAAACTTTAATAAATCTTTCACGGATTTGCTCCCGTCGGAGTTAGCACAATCTGGTGTCGGGGGTTAACCCGACACCAGTGACCTGTTTGAGCGAGAATTACTCGTCTTCCAGTTCGATGTTGATACCCAGCGAACGAATCTCTTTCAACAGTACGTTGAAGGATTCTGGCATGCCCGGCTCCATCTGATGGTTGCCGTCCACGATGTTCTTATACATCTTGGTACGACCGTTCACGTCATCAGACTTAACGGTGAGCATTTCCTGCAGGGTGTATGCTGCGCCGTATGCTTCCAGCGCCCACACTTCCATCTCCCCGAAGCGCTGACCACCGAACTGAGCCTTACCACCCAGCGGCTGCTGAGTAACCAGGCTGTAAGAACCGGTAGAACGAGCGTGCATCTTGTCGTCGACCAGGTGGTTCAGTTTCAGCATGTACATGTAACCTACGGTTACCGGACGCTCGAACTGTTCACCGGTACGGCCGTCAAACAGCGTAATCTGACCAGACGTTGGCAGACCACCCAGTTGCAGCAGCTCTTTAATTTCAGCTTCTTTTGCACCGTCGAATACCGGCGTTGCAATTGGCATACCCTTACGCAGGTTTTCCGCCAGACGCAGAACTTCATCATCGCTGAAGGTGTTCAGGTCGACTTTCTGACGCACGTCGGTACCCAGATCGTAGGCACGCTGGATGAATTCGCGCAGTTTCGCGACTTCTTCCTGCTGCTTCAGCATGGCGTTAATCTTGTCGCCGATACCTTTCGCAGCCATACCCAGGTGGGTTTCCAGGATCTGACCGATGTTCATACGAGACGGTACACCCAGTGGGTTCAGTACGATATCTACCGGCGTACCGTTAGCATCGTGCGGCATATCTTCGATCGGGTTGATCTTAGAGATAACACCCTTGTTACCGTGACGACCTGCCATCTTATCACCAGGCTGGATCTGACGTTTAACGGCCAGATAAACCTTAACAATCTTCAGCACGCCTGGTGCCAGATCGTCGCCCTGAGTGATTTTGCGGCGTTTCGCTTCGAGTTTTTTCTCGAACTCGTGTTTCAGTTCGTCATACTGCTCAGCCAGCTGTTCCAGCTGATTTTGTTTCTCTTCATCGGTCAGGCCCAGTTCCAGCCAGCGATCGCGTGGCAGTTTGTCGAGCTTCTCAGCTTCAACGCCACCGGCAACCAGCACCGCATAGATACGGCTGAACAGACCCGCTTCGAGGATCTGCAGTTCTTCAGACAGGTCTTTCTTAGCCTGTTTGAGCTGCATCTCTTCGATTTCCAGCGCACGCTTATCTTTCTCAACGCCGTCACGGGTGAAGACCTGAACATCGATAACCGTACCGGAAACACCGTTTGGTACGCGCAGAGAAGAGTCTTTAACGTCAGACGCTTTCTCACCGAAGATTGCACGCAGCAGTTTCTCTTCTGGCGTCAGCTGGGTTTCACCTTTAGGCGTAACCTTACCAACCAGAATGTCGCCGCCGGTCACTTCAGCACCGATGTAAACGATACCGGATTCATCCAGTTTAGAGAGCGCAGCTTCACCCACGTTCGGGATGTCAGCGGTGATCTCTTCTGGCCCCAGCTTGGTGTCACGGGACACACATGCCAGTTCCTGAATGTGGATGGTGGTGAAACGATCTTCCTGAACCACACGCTCGGAGACGAGGATGGAGTCTTCGAAGTTGTAACCGTTCCACGGCATGAACGCTACGCGCATGTTCTGACCGAGCGCCAGTTCACCGAGGTCGGTGGACGGACCGTCTGCCAGCACGTCGCCGCGCTCAACTGGCTCACCCAGAGATACGCAAGGCATCTGGTTGATACAGGTGTTCTGGTTAGAACGGGTGTATTTGGTCAGGTTATAAATGTCGATACCCGCTTCGCCCGGATACATCTCGTCTTCGTTAACTTTGATAACGATACGGGATGCGTCGACGTACTGAACGGTACCGCCACGCTTAGCAACTGCAGTAACACCGGAGTCAACGGCAACAGCACGTTCCATACCGGTACCAACCAGCGGCTTATCAGCACGCAGAGTTGGAACGGCCTGACGTTGCATGTTCGCACCCATCAATGCACGGTTGGCGTCATCGTGTTCCAGGAACGGGATCAGGGACGCACCGACGGATACCACCTGCTGGGTGGATACGTCCATGTAGTCAACCTGGTCGCGGCTGAACAAGCTGGATTCGCCTTTGCTACGGCAGGTAACCAGATCTTCTACAAAGTGGCCTTCGTCATCCAGGTTGGAGTTCGCCTGAGCGATAACGTAGTTGCCTTCTTCGATAGCAGACAGGTAATGAATTTCGTCGGTAACAACACCGTCGGTCACTTTACGATACGGGGTCTCGAGGAAACCGTATTCGTTAGTCTGTGCGTACACGGACAGGGAGTTGATCAGACCGATGTTTGGACCTTCAGGCGTTTCGATTGGACATACGCGACCGTAGTGGGTCGGGTGTACGTCTCGAACTTCAAAGCCTGCGCGTTCACGGGTCAGACCGCCTGGGCCGAGTGCAGAGATACGACGTTTGTGCGTAATCTCAGACAGCGGGTTGTTCTGGTCCATGAACTGAGACAGCTGGCTTGAACCGAAGAACTCTTTCACTGCTGCAGAAATCGGCTTGGCGTTGATCATATCCTGAGGCATCAGGGTATCCAGATCGCCCAGAGACAGACGCTCTTTCACCGCACGCTCAACACGCACCAGGCCAACGCGGAACTGGTTTTCCGCCATTTCGCCTACGGAACGGATACGACGGTTGCCGAGGTGGTCGATATCATCCACTTCGCCTTTACCGTTACGGATATCGATGAGCTTCTTCATCACTTCGATGATGTCGTCTTTGCTCAGGATACCGGAACCTTCGATCTCATCACGCAGCAGAGAACGGTTGAACTTCATACGACCAACCGCGGACAGATCGTAGCGGTCTTCGGAGAAGAACAGGTTCTCGAACAGGCTTTCCGCCGCTTCGCGAGTTGGTGGCTCACCAGGACGCATCATGCGGTAGATTTCTACCAGCGCGCTCAGACGATCGGTGGTTGGGTCGACACGGATAGTCTCAGAAATATACGCGCCGTGGTCCAGATCGTTGGTGAACAGCGTTTCGATACGTTTGTGGCCAGACTGGCTCAGCTTAGCCAGCAGATCCAGGCTCAGCTCCATGTTCGCTGGGCAGATCAGCTCACCCGTTGATTCGTCAACGTAATCTTTCGCGGCTACTTTTCCTGCAATGTACTCAACCGGAACTTCGATGAGTTTGATATCATCTTTTTCCAGCTGGCGGATATGGCGCGCGGTGATACGGCGACCTTTTTCCACATACACTTTGCCGTCGGCTTCGATGTCGAACGACGCGGTCTCACCACGCAGACGTTCCGGCACCAGCTCCATCTGCAGCTTGTTGTCGCGGATTTCAAAGATCACTTTCTCAAAGAACAGGTCCAGGATCTGTTCAGTGGTGTATTGCAGCGCACGCAGAATGATGGTTGCAGGCAGCTTACGACGACGGTCGATACGGACAAACAGGTTGTCTTTCGGATCGAACTCGAAGTCCAGCCATGAACCACGGTAAGGAATGATACGTGCGTTATACAGTACTTTACCGGAAGAGTGTGTTTTACCTTTATCGCTGTCGAAGAAGACGCCCGGGCTACGATGCAGCTGGGAAACGATAACACGCTCAGTACCGTTGATTACGAAAGTACCGTTGTCTGTCATGAGTGGAATTTCACCCATGTAGACTTCTTGTTCTTTAATGTCTTTAACGGTGCCTTCCGGCGCTTCGCGCTCGTAGATCACCAGACGCAGTTTTACGCGCAGCGGTGCGGAATAGGTCACGCCACGGATCTGACATTCCTGAACGTCAAACACCGGTTCGCCAAGGCGGTAGCTGACGTACTGCAGCTCGGAGTTACCGCTGTAGCTCTGAATCGGGAACACGGAGCGGAAGGCTGCTTCCAGACCGTACTGCCCTTCAGGATCTTGCTCGATAAACTTCTGGAACGAGTCAAGCTGGATAGAAAGGAGATATGGAATGTCCAGAACTTGTGGACGTTTACCAAAATCCTTACGAATACGTTTTTTCTCGGTATAGGAGTAAACCATAGGGTTCCTCAGCTCGCTGACAAGTCGACCCATCTGTCCGACGAAGGGACAGTTTGTGCAACACCATTTTGTGGACCGGAAAATTGAATACTTTCCGCAATACCTGTTGCTATCACGCTTAAATCATTTCGTCGCGATTTACACAGAGCGAGCACCCTGTCGCAATATATTAAGTCGTCGATAGAAACATGCATTGTCAGGACAACCAGCAGTCAAACAGTGTGAAATGCTACTGATGCCTTACAGCGCAAAAAGGCTGGTGACTAAAAAGTCACCAGCCATCAGCCTAATGACTTAGGCTGCAACCAGAAAAGTTGGCTTATTTAACTTCAACTTCAGCGCCAGCTTCTTCCAGAGATTTTTTCAGTGCTTCTGCGTCGTCTTTGCTCACGCCTTCTTTCAGCGCAGCTGGAGCAGATTCTACCAGGTCTTTAGCTTCTTTCAGACCCAGGCCAGTTGCGCCACGTACTGCTTTGATAACAGCAACTTTGTTAGCGCCAGCAGCTTTCAGAATTACGTCGAATTCAGTTTTTTCTTCAGCAGCTTCAGCCGGGCCCGCAGCTACAGCTACAGCAGCAGCAGCAGAAACACCGAATTTTTCTTCCATTGCAGAAATCAGTTCTACAACGTCCATTACGGACATAGCTGCAACTGCTTCAATGATTTGATCTTTAGTGATAGACATTTAAATTGTTCCTGAAAATCAGAATAAGTTTATACGTAAGCAAATGCTTTATAAAGATAACTGCGATTAAGCAGCTTCTTTCGCATCGCGAACAGCAGCCAGAGTGCGAACCAGTTTGCCAGCCGAAGCTTCTTTCATGGTTGCCATCAGGCGTGCAATTGCTTCTTCGTAGGTCGGCAGGGTTGCCAGGCGATCGATTTGCGATGCCGGGATCAACTCACCTTCAAAGGCTGCAGCTTTGACCTCAAATTTTGCATTCGCTTTCGCGAACTCTTTGAACAGACGAGCAGCAGCGCCCGGGTGTTCCATAGAGTATGCAATAAGGGTCGGACCAACAAACGTGTCTTTCAGGCACTCGAACTGAGTACCTTCAACTACGCGACGCAGCAGGGTGTTACGAACAACACGCATGTATACGCCAGCTTCACGACCTGCTTTACGCAGTTCAGTCATTTTGTCTACAGTAACGCCACGGGAATCCGCAACTACTGCAGACAGCGCGCCTTTGGCTACTTCGCTGACTTCAGCAACAATCGCTTGTTTGTCTTGAAGATTTAAAGCCATTAGCTTTGCTCCTGGATGTTTGCCGGAACTCATGTCCCGGAACTCACTTCACTCTCCCCAACGAGAAGAGCGTCTTAATACGGTGAGCAGAAACAAGCCAGAGTATTCAAAAATAATCTTAGCGTTCTGTCACCGTCTACGCAGGGGATTAAGTCTCTTGCGAAACACCTGCGGTCTTCGACGGAGGCCTGGATTAGGCCAGGCTCCAACGAACAATTCTGTTAGCCGCTAACTTTCGTTAGCAAACGTGGGGGTAAGATTGTAGACAAAATCACCGCCCACGTAAAGGCATTAGTTTGCAGCAGCGCTCAGGCCAGCCTGGTCAACTGCAACACCTGCACCCATGGTGGTGGAGATGCTAACTTTCTTGATGTACACGCCTTTAGCCTGAGTTGGTTTTGCTTTTTTCAGCGCAACCAGCAGAGATTCCAGGTTTTCTTTCAGTTTGTCAGCGTCAAAGTCCACTTTACCGATGGTGGTGTGGATGATGCCGTTTTTGTCGTTACGATAACGAACCTGACCTGCTTTAGCGTTCTTAACCGCTTCAGCAACGTTAGGGGTTACAGTACCCACTTTCGGGTTTGGCATCAGGCCGCGTGGACCCAGAACCTGGCCCAGCTGGCCAACAACGCGCATTGCATCTGGAGAAGCAATAACAACGTCAAAGTTCATTTCGCCTTTCTTGATCTGATCAGCCAGATCTTCCATACCTACCAGTTCAGCGCCGGCAGCTTTAGCAGCTTCAGCGTTTGCACCCTGAGCAAATACAGCTACGCGAACGGAACGGCCAGTACCGTGTGGCAGTACAGTTGCGCCACGAACGTTCTGATCGGATTTACGAGCGTCGATGCCCAGGTTAACAGCAACGTCAACGCTTTCAACGAACTTAGCAGTTGCCAGTTCTTTCAGCAGAGCGATAGCTTCGTTGATGTCGTACTGTTTGGTCGCATCAACTTTGTCACGGATCACGGACATGCGCTTGGTCAGTTTAGCCATTTCTTAGTCCTCCACTACCAGGCCCATGGAACGTGCAGTACCTTCGATTGAGCGAGTCATCGCTTCAATGTCGGCACCAGTCATGTCGGCAGCTTTGGTCTGCGCGATTTCCTGCAGCTGAGCGCGGGAAATTTTACCCACTTTGTCTTTGTTCGGTTTACCGGAACCAGACTTGATACCAGCCGCTTTCTTCAGCAGAACTGCTGCTGGAGGGGTTTTGGTAACGAAAGTGAAAGAACGGTCAGCGTAAACAGTGATTACGACTGGGATTGGCAGACCTTTTTCCAGGGATTCAGTTTTTGCGTTGAACGCTTTACAGAATTCCATGATGTTCACACCCTGCTGACCCAGAGCTGGACCAACTGGTGGACTTGGGTTCGCCATACCAGCTGCAACCTGCAGCTTGACGTAGGCTTGTACTTTCTTAGCCATTCTAAAATCCTCTGATTGGGTGATAGCGCCTCAGAGAGGCTCCCCGTGAATAAAATTCGTTTTACGGGCCGTAACCCATAAAAACAAAAGGCGCGAAATTGTATTCCAATCTCGCGCCTTGTGCAACGATTTAATCGTTGCTTTTTTGATCGCTGCTTAGGCTTTTTCGACCTGTGCAAAGTCCAGCTCTACCGGGGTCGCACGACCGAAGATAGAAACAGACACTTTCAGGCGGGACTTCTCGTAGTCCACTTCTTCAACGACGCCGTTAAAGTCAGCAAACGGACCGTCATTAACACGAACCATCTCACCCGGTTCAAACAGCGTTTTCGGACGCGGCTTATCACCCACCTGCTGCAGGCGGTTCATAATCGCATCAACTTCTTTATCGCTGATTGGCGCCGGACGGTCAGACGTGCCGCCGATAAAGCCCATCACGCGCGGTACGCTGCGCACCAGGTGCCAGCTCGCGTCGTTCATCACCATCTGAACCAGCACGTAACCCGGGAAGAATTTACGCTCGCTTTTGCGACGTTGGCCGCCACGGATCTCGACCACTTCTTCGGTCGGAACCATAACTTCGCCAAATAACTCTTCCATGTTGTGTAATTTGATATGCTCACGCAGCGACGTAGCTACGCGGCCTTCAAAACCGGAAAACGCCTGAACGACGTACCAACGCTTTTTAGGGGCTTCAGACATCTTAGAACCTCAGGCCAGTGATAAAGGAAACCAGGCGAACCAGAATACCATCCAGTCCCCACAGGATCAGTGACATTACAGCGGTAACCGCCGCTACGATCAGCGTGGTGTGCAATGTTTCCTGGCGAGTCGGCCAAATGACCTTGCGGACTTCGGTACGTGCTTCGCGAGCGAAAGCGACAGTCGCTTTGCCTTTTGTCGTCAACAGCGCGACACCACCCGCTGCAGCAATCAGAATTACCACTGCAAGCGCGCGTAGCGGCAGCATCATGTCACGATAAAGATAGTTGCCAACAATTGCCACGATCAGCAGCACGGCTACAACTACCCATTTCATCGCTTCCAGGCCGCGCCCGCTCCCTTGAGCTTCGGTATTCGCACTCATAAACCAACCTGTCAGAAGTATTCTACAAACATTTTCACCCCGCGATTGCGAGGCAAACCAAATCGAAATGCTTATTCGCTTTTCGGATTATACGCTCTCTGCAGAGCCTGTCTCAGCAATGATTATGACAAAAATAATCACTGATGAGCCAGGTTCTGATGTGAAAGCGTGCAAAAAGGGCATCAAATGATGCCCTTTTATTGCGCATTGCGTCAAATGTTATCAGCGATTAGCCGAGAACTTTAGCAACAACGCCCGCGCCAACGGTACGGCCGCCTTCACGGATTGCGAAACGCAGACCATCGTCCATCGCGATTGGGTGGATCAGAGTCACAACCATCTTGATGTTGTCGCCTGGCATTACCATCTCAACGCCTTCTGGCAGTTCGATGGTACCGGTCACGTCAGTTGTACGGAAGTAGAACTGTGGACGGTAGCCTTTGAAGAACGGAGTATGACGGCCGCCTTCGTCTTTGGACAGGATGTACACTTCAGATTCGAACTTGGTGTGCGGCTTGATTGAGCCTGGCTTCGCCAGAACCTGACCACGTTCGATTTCTTCACGTTTGATACCACGCAGCAGAACACCAACGTTCTCACCAGCACGGCCTTCGTCCAGCAGTTTGCGGAACATTTCAACGCCAGTACAGGTAGACTTAGCAGTCTCTTTGATACCAACGATTTCAACTTCTTCACCAACTTTGATGATACCGCGCTCTACACGACCGGTAACAACGGTACCACGACCGGAGATGGAGAATACGTCTTCGATTGGCAGCAGGAATGGCTTGTCAATCGCACGCTCTGGTTCTGGGATGTAAGAATCCAGGAAGCCAGCCAGTTCGATGATTTTTGCTTCCCACTCTGCGTCGCCTTCCAGCGCTTTCAGCGCGGAACCACGAACGATTGGGGTATCGTCGCCTGGGAAATCGTACTGAGACAGCAGTTCACGAACTTCCATCTCTACCAGTTCCAGCAGCTCTTCGTCATCAACCATGTCGCATTTGTTCAGGAACACGATGATGAAAGGAACGCCTACCTGACGACCCAGCAGGATGTGCTCACGAGTCTGAGGCATTGGGCCGTCAGTCGCAGCAACAACCAGGATCGCGCCGTCCATCTGCGCAGCACCGGTGATCATGTTTTTAACATAGTCGGCGTGGCCTGGGCAGTCTACGTGTGCGTAGTGGCGAGTCGGGGTGTCGTACTCAACGTGGGAAGTGTTGATGGTGATACCACGAGCTTTTTCTTCTGGTGCGTTATCGATCTGGTCGAATGCGCGAGCAGAACCACCGTAGGTTTTTGCCAGAACGGTAGTGATTGCAGCGGTCAGCGTTGTTTTACCATGGTCAACGTGGCCGATAGTACCGACGTTAACGTGCGGTTTTGTACGTTCAAACTTTTCTTTAGACATCGATTGTCCCTCTAAGACACGGATAAATCGGTGATATCACCACATCAACCAGGCGAAATGCCTGAACTGTTGAATACATTTAAATTGAAACAGAGAGAAACGGGAGGAGAAGTGAAGTGGTGCTGATACCCAGAGTCGAACTGGGGACCTCACCCTTACCAAGGGTGCGCTCTACCAACTGAGCCATATCAGCACGTATTGGAGCGGGCAGCGGGAATCGAACCCGCATCATCAGCTTGGAAGGCTGAGGTAATAGCCATTATACGATGCCCGCATCCTGAAACTCGGCTACCCAGTTCTTTCTGTAACAAAAAAAGAGATTTCTCTCTTTTCATGTTCGAGCTGGTTAATTTTTCCAACCAGCTCCGGCGGCATTTACGCTGCCAGAAAGTGGTGGTGGGGGAAGGATTCGAACCTTCGAAGTCTGTGACGGCAGATTTACAGTCTGCTCCCTTTGGCCGCTCGGGAACCCCACCGGACTTGATGGTGCCGACTACCGGAATCGAACTGGTGACCTACTGATTACAAGTCAGTTGCTCTACCTACTGAGCTAAGTCGGCATCAAGTAGCGCGCATTCTATGGAGACATGCGCAGTCATGCAACTAAAAAATTGCATAAAACGTTCTTTCGCTCACATTTTATGCGAAACCAGTGCTTACCGCTTTAAATTCATCCGCTCGCGGTCAAATATTCAACATGAACCCCTGATTTACCCCTTCTATACCGTACCGTGATACCTCCCGCGTAAAGCATCGCTTTCCCATATTTTTTCTTATTATTCCTGTCATCTGGTGTTAACCTCCTGCCCATTGTCCAAAATTAACTATGTGAAGAGCCATGACCCGGCAGTTTTGTGCTGGCTCACAGAAGCATGCTTATGAGCAAAAAAGAGCAAACGTTAATGACACCCTATCTTCACTTTAACCGCAGCCAGTGGGCTGCCCTGCGTGATTCCGTTCCTATGACGCTGACGGAAGGTGAAATCGCACGGTTAAAAGGGATAAACGAAGATCTGTCCCTGGAAGAGGTGGCAGAAATTTATCTTCCCCTCTCTCGCTTGCTTAACTTCTATATAAGCTCGAACCTCCGCCGCCAGGCGGTACTGGAACAGTTCCTCGGTACTAACGGTCAGCGTATTCCTTATATCATCAGTATCGCGGGTAGCGTGGCAGTGGGTAAAAGCACCACCGCGCGCGTGTTACAGGCGTTACTAAGCCGCTGGCCAGAACACCGCAGCGTGGAGCTGATTACCACCGACGGCTTCCTGCATCCCAATGAAGTATTGAAAGAACGCGGGTTGATGAAGAAGAAGGGCTTCCCGCTCTCTTATGATATGCACCGTCTGGTGAAATTCGTCTCTGATCTGAAATCGGGCGCGCCTAACGTCACCGCGCCGGTTTACTCACATCTGATTTACGACCGTATCCCGGATGGAGACAAAACGGTTGTGCAGCCGGACATCCTGATTCTGGAAGGGTTAAACGTGCTGCAAAGCGGGATGGATTATCCTCACGACCCGCACCACGTCTTTGTGTCCGACTTTGTTGACTTCTCTATCTATGTTGATGCGCCGGAAGATCTGCTGAAAAGCTGGTATATCAACCGCTTCCTGAAGTTCCGCGAAGGGGCGTTCACCGATCCTGATTCCTACTTCCATAATTACGCCCAACTCTCTAAAGAAGAGGCGATCAACGTCGCAACGGGACTGTGGAATGAGATCAACTACGTGAACCTGAAAGAGAACATCCTGCCAACACGTGAGCGCGCCAGCCTGATCCTCACCAAGAGTGAGAAACACGCTGTCGACCAGATCCGTCTACGGAAGTCATAACGCAGATATAAAAAAAACCGGCTTCACGCCGGTTTTTTTCTTTACGCATGCGGCTTTTCGCCATTTTCATCCTGATCGACCGCGAAGCAGGCCACCAGTTGTCCACGATAATCCTTCAACTGTGGCTGCAACTGCGTGCAGGGCCCGAAGCGTCGGCTACAGCGGGCATTGAACGCACATCCCGGAGGTGGATTCAGCGGGCTTGGCAACTCGCCGGTCAGCTTAATGCGCTCACGACGATCGTCCGGATTCAGACGCGGCGTCGCAGACAGCAGTGCCTGGGTATACGGGTGACGAGGATTATTGAAGATCTGCTCTTTCGTCCCTTTCTCCACGCAGCGCCCTAAGTACATCACCATCACTTCATCGGCAATGTGCTCCACGACAGACAAATCATGTGAAATGAACACATACGACAGCCCCAGATCCTGCTGCAGATCCATCATCAGGTTCAGCACCTGCGCACGTACGGATACGTCGAGCGCAGAAACAGGCTCATCGGCAATCACCACGTCCGGGTCAAGCATCAGACCACGGGCGATGGCGATACGCTGACGCTGGCCGCCCGAGAACATATGCGGGTAGCGATCGTAATGCTCAGTTTTCAAACCCACTTTCGCCATCATCGCCAGCGCTTTCTCACGACGCTGCTCTTTGCTCAGGTTGCTGTTGATAAGCAAAGGCTCTTCCAGAATCTGCCCCACTTTTTTGCGCGGGTTCAGTGAACCGTACGGGTTCTGGAACACAATCTGGATTTTCTGGCGACGCAGCTTCTGCGCCTGTGGGTCGTGCTTGAGCAGATCCTGCCCCTGATAGTACAGTTCGCCGCCGGTTGGCACTTCAATCATCGTCAGCAGACGGCCCAGCGTCGATTTGCCACAGCCGGACTCCCCCACCACCGCGAGCGTTTTACCGCGCTCAAGGGTAAAGGAGACACCGTCCAGCGCTTTGACCAGGCGCTCGGGAGCAAATAAGCCCTTCTTCACCGGGTAGTGTTTTTTCAGGTCGATGGCCTGCAACAGCAGTTGTTGCGTACTCATAGTGTTGGCCTCCCGGCATCATCGAGTGGATAGTGGCATTTGGACTGGCGACCGTCAGCCAGCAGATTCAGCTCTGGCTCGTCGACGCGGCATTTATCCGTCGCATACGGGCAGCGCGGGTTAAGCAGACAGCCCTGCGGACGGTCATATTTACCCGGCACAACCCCCGGAAGCGAGGCCAGACGCGCTTTATCCTGCGCAAATTCCGGCAGCGCACGCAGCAGAGCCTGCGTATACGGATGACGCGGGGCACGGAAGATATCGTGCGAACTTCCGGTCTCCACCACCTGGCCTGCATACATCACGATGATTTTATGTGCCGCTTCAGCCACCAGCGCCAGATCGTGCGTAATCAGCACCAGCGCCATATTCTCTTTCTGCTGCAGCTCCAGCAGCAGCTCGATGATTTGCGCCTGGATGGTGACATCCAGCGCGGTTGTCGGTTCATCGGCGATCAGCAGTTTTGGCCGACAGGCAATTGCCATGGCGATCATCACACGCTGGCTCATCCCGCCGGATAACTGGTGCGGATACACATCCAGACGCGATGCCGGATCGGGAATACCCACCTGCGTCAGCAGATCGATAGCGCGCTGACGACGGGTTTGCTTGTTCCCCCCCTGATGCACCTTAATGGCTTCCATAATCTGGAAACCCACGGTGTAACACGGGTTCAGGCTGGTCATTGGATCCTGGAAGATCATTGCCACTTCCGCGCCCACCAGCTGGCGGCGCTGCTTCTCGGAAATGCGCTGCAGATCCTGACCATTAAATTCCAGGCTTTCCGCCATTACGCGGCCGGGATAATCAATCAGTCCCATAATTGCCAGCGAGCTGACTGACTTGCCGGAACCAGACTCCCCTACGATACCAACCACTTCGCCCTGATTTACGCTGTAGCTGATGCGGTCCACGGCGCGAAACGGTGTGCCTTCATCGCCGAAGTGCACCGATAATTTATCTACATTTAATAACGCCATCTCGTGCCTCTTACTGCTTCAGTTTGGGATCAAGTGCATCACGCAGACCATCACCCATCAGGTTAAATGCCAGCACCGTCAGCAGAATCGCCAGACCCGGGAAGGTGACGACCCACCAGGCGCTTTGCGCGAACTGCAACACGTCGGAGAGCATAGTGCCCCACTCCGGTGTTGGCGGCTGCGCACCCATGCCAAGGAAGCCAAGAGCGGCCATATCGAGAATGGCGTTAGAGAAACCGAGCGACGCCTGAACAATCAGCGGCGCAAGGCAGTTAGGCAGAATATTGACGAACATCTGGCGCATCGCACCCGCACCCGCCACGCGAGAAGCGGTGACGTAGTCTCGATTCACCTCAACCAGGACAGCCGCACGGGTTAATCGGACATAGTGCGGCAGCGCAACGAACGTCAACGCCAGGGCAGCATTACCTATCGAAGGTCCAAAGACCGCCACCAGCACTAGCGCCAGCAGCAGGCTTGGCAACGCCAGCATGATGTCGACGATACGCATAATGACGTTATCGACGATGCCGCCGAAGTAGCCAGCCACCAGGCCGAGCACAACGCCCATGATCAGCGACAGTACAACAACGAGGCAGCCCACCAGCAGCGACAGACGCGCGCCGTACATCAGACGTGACAGCACGTCACGACCCACATCATCGGTACCGAGCAGGTGTGTCAGGCTACCGCCGTCCTGCCAGGCAGGTGGCGCGAGTAGCGCATCGCGGAACTGGTCCGCCGGGTTATACGGTGCGAGGAAGTTCGCAAACACCGCAATCAGGATCATGATAACAACATACACCAGCCCTACCACCGCGCCTTTGTTGCGCTTGAAGTAGTGCCAGAACTCCTGCAGCGGCGTCATAGGAACCGGTGCAGCGACCACGTTATTTTGAGTGACTTGTGACATGACGGCCCCTTACTTCTTATGACGAATACGCGGGTTCACCACGCCGTACAGCAAATCGACCAGCAGGTTGACGAGGATAATCATCGTCGCAACCAGCAGTACACCGCCCTGCACAACCGGATAGTCACGGCGCTGCAGCGCGTCAATCAGCCAGCGACCGAGGCCCGGCCAGGAGAAGATGGTTTCCGTCAGGATCGCCCCTGCCAGCAGCGTCCCCACCTGCAGACCGATAACGGTAACGACCGGCAGCATGGCGTTACGCAGGGCATGAACGATGATGACGCGCATGCGGGTTAACCCTTTGGCACGCGCGGTACGGATGTAATCTTCGCCCAGCACTTCCAGCATGGAGGAACGGGTCATACGCACGATGACCGCCAGAGGAATGGTGCCCAGCACCATCGCAGGCAGGATCATGTGCGCGACGGCATCAATGAAGTTGCCCTCTTCGCCCCAGATAGCCGTGTCGATCAGCATAAAGCCGGTGAGCGGGTTGGTATCATCAAGGAAGACCATATCGCTGACGCGCCCGGAGACCGGGGTTAGGTTCCATTGCACGGAGACCAGCATGATCAGCATCATGCCCCACCAGAAGATAGGCATGGAGTAACCGGTCAGCGCCAGACCCACGGCGGTATGATCGAAAATAGAGCCACGCTTAACGGCAGCCAGTACCCCAACAGGAATACCCACCGCAGTGGCGAAAATCATGGCGCAGATGCCCAGTTCCAGCGTCGCTTTGAAACGCGGCACGAACTCGTCCCACACCGGAAGACGGCTTTTGAGTGAAATCCCTAAATCACCATGCAACACGCCCCAGATATAGTGGAGGTACTGCTGCCACATTGGCTTATCAAGGCCGAGTTCAGCCAGCAGTTGCGCATGACGCTCAGGGGAGATACCACGCTCGCCCGCCATAATCATTACCGGGTCGCCGGGGATCATATGGACGAAGGCAAAAGTGAGAAGGGTGATACCGATAAACGTCGGGATAACGAGTCCCAGACGTCGGAGGATGAACTGCAACATAACCCGGATTCTCTCTGATGACGCACGACCAGTGGCGTGACGTCTGTATTGCTCACAAATCTTATTCCCTCCCCTTTTAGAGAGGGAATAAAGCACTGCTGCCGGGTGGCGCTACGCTTACCCGGCCTACATACCGTAGGCCAGTGCAAGCGCAGCGCCGCCTGGCGTTGCTTTTAATTATTCAACAGATACGTTTTCGAAGTGGTGTTTGCCCAGTGGATCAACCACGTAGCCCTTCACTTCTTTACGCACTGGCTCGTACACGGTGGAGTGAGCAACAATCAGCGCCGGGGCCTGATCGTGCATAACAACCTGCGCTTGCTTGTACAGTTCAATACGTTTGTTGTGATCGTCGGTCGCACGCGCCGGCTGGATCAGATCTTCAAACGGCTTGTAGCACCAGCGAGAGTAGTTGGAACCGTCTTTCGCTGCCGCGCAGCTGAACAGGGTGGCGAAGAAGTTGTCCGGATCCCCATTGTCGCCGGTCCAGCCCATCATCACCGCCTGGTGTTCACCCGCTTTGGCGCGCTTCAGGTACTCGCCCCACTCGTAGGTCACAATCTTGGCCTGAACGCCGATCTTCGCCCAGTCAGCCTGAACCATTTCCGCCATACGGCGCGCGTTCGGGTTATATGGACGCTGAACAGGCATTGCCCACAGTTCAACGGTAAAGCCTTTATCCTGGCCTGCTTCTTTCAGCAGCGCTTTCGCTTTCTCAGGATCGTAGGTGTAGTCTTTAATGTCGTCGTTATAGCCCCACATGGTTGGTGGGATCAGGTTCTTGGCAGCAACGCCAGCGCCCTGGTAAACGGCTTTGATGATCGCTTCTTTGTTCACCGCGTAGGTCAGCGCCTGACGCACTTTCACATCATCAAACGGTTTCTTCTCGGTGTTGAAGGAGAGATAGCCCACGTTCAGGCCAGCCTGCTCCAGCAGGTTGATGTTCTTGTCCTGCTTCATACGAGCGATGTCAGCCGGGTTCGGGTACGGCATCACCTGGCATTCGTTTTTCTGCAGTTTTGCGTAACGCACGGAAGCGTCAGGCGTGATGGAGAAGACCAGACGGTCGATCTTCGGCTTGGTGCCCCAATAGCCTTCGAATGCTTTATACAGAATGCGGGAGTCTTTCTGGTACTGCAGCAGCTGGAATGGACCAGTACCGATTGGGTTCAGGTCGACTTTCTCCGGCGTACCGGCTTTCAGCATGTTGTCCGCGTACTCTTTAGAGAGGATAGAAGCGAAGTCCATGGCCAGGTCAGCCAGGAATGGCGCTTCCGGACGCGTCAGCACGAACTGAACGGTTTTATCGTCCACTTTCTTCACTTCGGCGATCAGGTCCGGCAGACCCATCCCTTCGAAGTATTCATAGCTGCCGCCAGACACTTTATGGTACGGGTTTTGGGCATTTTTCTGACGGTCGAAAGAGAACACAACGTCGTCGGCGTTAAAGTCGCGCGTTGGTTTGAATTCTTTGCTGTCCTGCCACTTCACGCCCTGACGCAGGTGGAAGGTATAGGTTTTACCGTCTTCGCTGACTTCCCACTTCTCAGCCAGACCCGGAATCACTTCCGTGGTGCCGGTTTTAAATTCAACCAGACGGTTATAGATCGGTACTGAGCTTGCGTCGTACGTCGTACCAGAGGTAAAGAGCTGTGGGTTAAAGCCTTCCGGCGAGCCTTCAGAACAGTAAACCAGGGTTTTTGCCTGTACGCTTGCTGCTACGGTCATAGCCACCAGGCTCAGACCAAGCTTTAGCATCCCTGACTTCTTCAAGGAAATACTCATTATTCTGCTCCAATGTGATGTTTTGCTTTGTTGTGTTACGCCGCCTGACCTTTATTTATTTTTTACCCGGTCTGGTCGGTGATGCCCGAAGGCTTTAAAGGGATGGAGAATCCTTTCAGAAGAGCGTTTGAGTTGCAGCGCAGATCGTCCCTGAAATGCCCCTCATGCCCTACAATCTGTCAACAGAATGTGAAAACGTCAATACAGGTGACGGGGATTTACGCGGAGTGTGAGAAACCGCAAACAAAGATTAAAAAAACCTCCGGCGCCAGTTTTCAGCAGGGAAATTTATGCTACTCGCCATGTGGCAGCACAAATATCTTCATATTTCGCAACATGTAGTGATTAACTTTTATTCAGATTGGGTAAATTTTCTTGCGGAATGGTGATTATCTGAGCACTAAATTCCGCGAACGTTAAAACGCACAGCGAAAAATGCTAAGGTTATCCATAAGCAACGCGAAAAAAGATCAATCCATATATAAAAAAATACAATGGATAATGTCACAAAATCGTTAACAGGCAGGGTGAAGCAGGGCTAAGGGGCGTTTTAATGAGTCTGGCTGGCTAACGCCATAATGCAAAAAGGGCTAACCTTGCGGTTAGCCCTTTTTTAAATGTGGTCGGCGAGAGAGGATTCGAACCTCCGACCCACTGGTCCCAAACCAGTTGCGCTACCAAGCTGCGCTACTCGCCGAATGCGGAGCGCATCTTACTGCTGAGGTGCGCCCCCGTCAATCCCTTATTTTCAAAAAGCCATTCAACTGGCGATATTCTCGCCAGAGCAGCTACTGCGCGGCTTTTGCGGTGTTATCAGGGAGTTTACACCAGTTGTTGTTTTCGTTAATCCCACCGTTCGGTGAGGTATAGCCGAGACAACCCATAATGGTATCGTACAGCTCAACGTGACGGCGCGGGACCTTGATCTCTGCCTGCTGCTTCAAATGCGCAAACATTTTGGCTTTATCAGGGTTCTCAAGGTACTTATCCGACATCCACATGATCATCGGCACGCGGAACTGCTCCGGCGGCGCAAGCTTGCGTGGCGTACCGTGCAGGTGTTCTTTTTCGTTGATGGACTCGCCGTGGTCAGCCGCGTATATCACAATCGCTTTCTTATCGCGAAGCTCGTCGATCACCCTGCTCAGGAACGTGTCCACATACAGAATCGAGTTGTCGTAGGCATTGATCAGCTCCTGCTTGCTGCAGTTTTTGTTAATGCCGACACACTCAGGCGTCCATTTCGCGAAATCGCGCGTATAACGCTGATAATAGCTGTAGTGCGAGCCTTTGGTATGCAGCACGATAAGGTGCTTACCCTGCGGATGGTTTTTCAGCGACTGTTCCATCTCGGAGAGCAGCAGCATGTCATCGACATTCTTCCCACGGTTGCGCGGCTCGGCGCCAATCTGCTCACGATAGGCGATGTTATCCGCCATGGTGTTGGTGTAGAACCACATCTCACTTTGCATAGCGAACAGGTCGGAGCTAAATCCAAGCTGCTTCAGTACAGCAAATACGTTCTGCTCTTTGAGCGTACGCTGCGGGTTATCGCTGGCACCGCCTTCACGCACAAACATACAGCGCAGAGAGAGCTTCGTCGCGGTATCGCAGGAGTAACCGCGGTAAGCCACGAGGTTCTTTTCCTGGGCCAGTTTTGGCGTGGTATCGCGGTCATAGCCGAGAATACCCATATGATCCCAGCGCGTGGTTTCACCGATAACAAAGACGACGTAGGTATCATCCAGCCCGTCAGCCGGTGCCACGTAATTGAATTTTTTCGTCGGATTTATCAGGGATTTTACATCACTCGATTCGTCCGCCTGTGCCCAGGCATACAGGCCTAAGGCCGAGAGCCAGTTGGAGGGCAAATAAGAGTTAGCGACCACACCGCCGTAGCTTGGCATGTCGACGCCCGTCGCTTTTTCGATACGTTTTTGCTGTTTTTCCATCAAGCGAATCGGTGCCCAGACCAGTAATCCGGCCAACAGGACAACGGCGATATTCCGGATCCGCTGCCCGCGCGTGCGCAGCTGGCGTAACAACGTATAGCGGCAGGTATTACTCCAGATAAAGAAGAGCGGTATCAGACAGGTTAAAACCGTCCAGACGATAAAGCCCTTACCTACGACCTCTTTCGAGAGATCGATATCGGTGGTCATGACTGACGCCACAATCCCATAGCCAATGACCACATTCATAAAGGTCATGTAATAACTGGCGGCGGCAGAAATAATGACAACCAGTGAAGCCAGAATTTGCCACGGGCGTCGGCCAAAAAGGGAAAGCAGACGTAACAGGAAGAATGTCGCGAGGATGGAACCGAACACTTCAATTGCAGCAAAAATTCCATTTCTTACGGTGAGGTGCTCGAAATAACCTTCCACTCGTCTGAACAGCACCGCGCCATTCAGAAACAAACCGATATAGACAGCCAGCATCAGACACAATCTTTGCTGGGTAAGAGACCTAATGTATTTCATGCAAACAACCCTGGGGGAAGGGGTATAGAGACCCGCCGACTCTCATCGAGAAAACAGACAGAGTAAGTATGTGCGTAGGAAAGCGTTATCAGAAACGTCTACAAGCGCGGTAAGTAGACCACAGCGGGAGAGAAAAGTGGCAGCAGAGAATGTGATCCGTGCAAATTTTTACAAAAAAGCAAGTCAGGAAGCGTATTCCCCAGCGCAAAAAAAAGAGGCCATTACGGCCTCTTCTTATTCGTTAAGCATGCGCTTCTTTAAATACTTCACGCTGCGGCTGGCGAATAGTGGTCGACAGCGCGAGGGAAATAATCAGCAAGGCAAATATCACGCAGAAGGTCACGTAGAACCCGCCGAACAAGGAGGCAATCAGCGAACCGCAGATACTGCCGATCCCGAAGCCCAGATAGATGACGCCGTAGTTTTTTGCCAGATTGTTCAGACCAAAGAACTCGCTCACCAAAGACGGGAAGACGGTAATGGTGCCGCCAAAGTTAAAGGCTACACAGGCAATCGCGGCAAAGAAAGTGGCCTCATTCAGCGGTGCAAACAGCAGTGCCGCCATGCCCACCAGCGAAACCACCTGCCCTATCGTAATGACCCGGATACGGGCAATTTTATCAGACAGAATACCGAGCACCAGACGGCCCGAGAGGTTGGCAATAGAAATCACGGTGACCGCATTCGCCGCCGTGGCCGCGTCCAGTTTCACCATGCCCTGCGCGATATCTTTCGCCACGCCAATGACATACAGACCGCTCATGCAGGCCGTCAGGAACATCACCGCCAGCATCCAGTACTGTGGTTTGCGCATAGACTGAGCCAGGGTGAAGTCGTTCTCCACCACGCCGTTAACGGATTTCACCTCCTGCTGTGGCGCATCGGTCATCAGCGTTGCACCGAACAGAATCATCACCAGAACGATAACGCCCCAGATCATAAAGGTTTTTTCAAGGCCAACGGAGGCCAGCAAGTGGGAATCGATAAATTTGAACCCGAGGCTGCCCAAACCATATGAACCGATGGCAAACGCAGAGATCAAACCTTTACGCTCCGGGAACCACTTCACGCAGTTCGACAGCGTCAGCAGATAACCCGCACCGTCTGCCAGACCCACCAGCACCCCGGCGCTCAGCCAGAGCATCATCAGGTTGTTGGAATGCGCCGTCAGGAAAAAGCCCACGCCCAGCAGGATCCCGGACGCCATGGTGACGCGCTTAACGCCAAAGCGCTCCTGCAGTTTGCCCGCTACGGAAGAGGAAAGCGCCAGCCCCAGGCTCAGCAGGCCGAAAGAGAACGCCACCTGGCTCACCGGTGCACCGAGCTTATCGGAAAGCGCACTGTTGAACAGGCTCCAGGTGTAGACCGAGCCCAGCGCGAACTGGGTGACGATAGTGCCGAAAAGCGTGAGCCAGCGCGTACGGTTATAAGTTGAAGTGTTCATGGCCGTTGTCCTGCAAGAGAAATTAAGGAAGTTCGCTGAGGACAACAATAAACAAAACCTTATTACCGCTGGGGTAAAACGGCATGAAATGCAGGAGGAACGGAATGAAATGCCTGGAATTGGGAATGAATGACCTTGCCGGGGAACGACATGCACAATTGTTAGTGCTCGCTATCGCGACAAGGCGCGCCGTTATTGTATTTAAGATGTTATCGCAACGTTGGAAAAAGTGACAACTTTAAAAGTTTGCACTCACGCCCAGGGTGTACATGAACTCCTCGCCCGTCGTGGTGTTTTCCCCCTGAGCCAATGACGCATAGGCCGCCATATGGGTTGTAAACGGCATATCCGTTCCGACGGTCACGTCCATCCAGCTGCTGTTTTGTGCAATAGCAGGCGTCTGTGACATGCCGAACTGAGATTTCCACTGGTTCTCGCCAAACTGCTGGTTGAAACTGACCTGCGCCCAGGGCCGAAGATCGCCATATTGCGTATCCACGCGCCAGCCCAGGCTGCTCACGCTGGCATGCCAGAGCGGATCGGTCAGCCCCTGCGTCGTCACGCTATCGCCGAATTCATTAATCATCATGGGTGCCGTGCCATCGTAACGCCACGCCATCACCGGGCCGGTTGTTATATTTCCCGTCAGCGGAAAATTCCAGCCCACGCTCATGCTGCCTTCCGCTGTCGGGCCAGAAGGCGAATTCAGGGCAAGCCCAGGTCCAGTTTGCGAAGTCTTGATACGTTCAGCCAGAATGTCTTCATAACGCGGTTGGTGATCCGCATCCCATGTATAGCGTTCCGCCGTATTACTTTGTGCGTCTGAAACGATATATTCCTGTTGCCAGGCAGATGCTGTGTGACAAAAAAACAACCACGCTGAAATCCCCACCAGGCCAGAAACAGCATGGCGACCACTGATTTTTTTTATCATCATCAAAGCGACTCCAGAAAGAGCCAATTTCGGCGATATTTATCGTTGTTCAGGAAGAGGTTAACGGGCATATAGCCCTGTATTAACTATTGTCTTTAAAGTAGACACGTCAAGCCTGACGAAATGAAATTTTTTGCGATAACCGTGTGAATAAGGGAGATAACCTATGCAACGTTGCGGCTGGGTAAGCCAGGATCAGCTCTATATCGACTATCACGATCGTGAATGGGGCATACCGGAAACGGATGGCAAAAAACTGTTTGAAATGATCTGCCTTGAGGGCCAGCAGGCGGGTTTGTCATGGATTACCGTACTGAAAAAACGGGAAAATTACCGCAACGCCTTCCACCAGTTCGATCCTGTCGCCGTCGCCGCCATGACCGAAGAGGACGTCGAACGACTGGTACTGGACGCTGGTATCATTCGTCATCGCGGGAAAATCCAGGCCATCATCGGCAATGCACGCGCTTACCTGGCGATGGAGCAAAACGGCGAGTCATTTTCAGAATTTGTCTGGTCTTTTGTGAATGACACGCCACACGTCACGCAGGCCGCTACGCTCGGGGAGATCCCCGCCTCCACACCCGCTTCAGATGCACTCTCTAAGGCGCTGAAAAAACGCGGTTTTAAATTTGTGGGCAGCACCATCTGTTACGCCTTTATGCAAGCCTGTGGGCTGGTCAACGATCATATTACGGGCTGCTTCTGTCATCCGGGAGGCCACCATGATCCGCAAATGGCAAAGTGAAAATACCGATCCGCTTCTGAGTTTGTGGCTTGCAAGCACCACGGAGGCGCATCCGTTTATCGATGCAAACTACTGGAAAGAGAACGAAGCCATGGTGCGGGAGGTTTACCTGCCGTCGGCGGAAACCTGGGTCTGGGAACAGGACGGAAAGCCGTGCGGATTTATCAGCGTGATGCAGTCGCAGTTTGTCGGCGCGCTGTTTGTCGCACCGTCGTACATCGGGAAAGGCATCGGGCGGGCGCTGCTGAACCATGTTCAACAGCGCTTTCCGCATTTAAGCCTCGAGGTGTACCAGAAAAATGTCCGGGCAGTGAATTTCTACCATGCGCAGGGCTTTCGTATTGAAGATAGCGCCTGGCAGGATGATACCCAACACCCGACGTGGATCATGAGCTGGCAGGCGGATCAAACGCCGTTAACGTAAGCGCTGGCCCCTGATATTTCTCGACCCATGCCAGCGCCGTATTCCCCGCGCAGCCATTCCCCAGCTTCGAGCTGGGGAGATCTTTGGTCAGCACGTTAACCGCCCCGTTTTTACAAATACCGCCTTCGCTCAGGTCCAGATCCGGCCATGCCCCCTGGTGAATGCAGATAACGCCCGGCTTAATTCCGTCGCTCACCACCGCTCCCGCCAGCACCTGTCCGCGCCCGTTCCAGACGCGCACCACATCGCCATCTGCGATTCCACGTGCTTTCGCATCTTCGAAATGCAGGGTAATGGGCTCGCGCCCGGCAACCGCATACTGCTCGCGCAGTGACGTATAGTTCAGCTGGCTGTGCAGGCGGTGCGCCGGATGGGCAGATAAGATCTGAAGCTGCCCCGGCTGCGCGTTGCCGTGCCATTCGTCTGGCTCCAGCCACATGGGGTGCGGTGGGCAATCAGCATAGCCAAAGCCAGCAATGCGCTCGCTGAAGAGAACGATTTTCCCGCTTTCGGTTTTTAGCGGGTGGTTCTCCGGGTCGCGGCGGAAATCAGCGAAACGGACAAACTGCGCATTTTGCTCGCTCTCCGGCATTTCGAAGATGCCGTTCGCTTCCCAGAACTCAGCAAACGGCGGTAGCGTCACCCCTTGGGCTGCGCCACGCTGGGCCGCAATCTGGTAGAAGGTTTCCAGCCATTCCAGATCCGTTTTGCCTTCGGTAAAACGCTCGCGCCCGCCCGCTTCCCAGCGCTCGCTCAGTTCCGCAAAGACGTCAAAATCATCACGCGCTTCATCGCGCGGCGCGACAACACGCTTCATTGGCACCATGTGCTGGTTGCTGTAGTCGCCGGTCATGGTGAGATCGTTACGCTCAAACGACGTGGTCGCAGGCAGCACAATATCGGCATGCTTAGCCGAGCCGGTCCAGAAGCACTCGGAAATGACCACCAGCTCCGGCTTCTGCCAGGCGCGGATCAGGCGGTTGGTGTCCTGATGGTGCGTGAAGTTCGACCCGCCCGCCCACCAGACAAATTTAATATCCGGGAAGTGGCGGTCCAGACCGTTGTGCTGATAAAAACCGCCCGGGTTTTCCAGGGCTTCAACAATGCGCGCCACCGGGATTTTATCCACGGCATCCACGCCGCCCTGCACCGAGCCCTGCAGAGACGCCAGCACCGCCGCTTTACGCGTTGGGTTACCGCCGTTCGCAAAGTGATAGGAGAGACCAAAACCTCCGCCCGGCGTGCCAATCTGCCCAAGCATTGCGGCAAGGGTCACCAGCATCCAGTGCTTCTGCTCGCCAAACTGCTGGCGCTGCATTCCCCAGCCGGACATTAACATGGTGGTATTTTTATGGAACAACGCCGCCAGTTCGCGGAGTTTACCCGCAGGAACGCCACAAATCTCTGCTGCCCATTCCGCTGTTTTAGCCACCCCATCGAATTGGCCCGTCAGGTAGTCGGCAAATTTATCGAAACCGGTGGTACAACGCGCCAGGAATTCCGCATCGTGCCAGCCGTTTTCAACCAGCGTATGGGCGATACCCAGCATCATCGCCACGTCGGTGCCCATATGCGGGGCAATCCACTCGGCGCTGTCGCCGAAGAAATCCATGGTTTCCGAACGCATTGGGTCAATACAGATGATGCGCTTGCCGCTTTTGCGCAGCGCGTCGAAATATGACACGCCCTGCTCATCGCTGGCATTCCAGGCAATTTTCAGGGTATTGAGGGGGTTAGCGCTCCACAGCACAACCACATCAGTATGTTCCAGCACCAGCGGCCAGCTGGTCTGCTGTTGGTAGACCTCATTCCCTCCCACGACATACGGCATAATCGCCTGCGCCGCACCGGTGGAGTAATCTCCCAGATGCCCGGTATAGCCCCCGGCCAGACTCATATAGCGCTGCAGCAGCGTCGAGGCCTTGTGCAGCACGCCGTTCGAACGCCAGCCGTAAGAGCCGGCGAAAATGGACGACGGACCATAGCTATTACGGATACGTTTATGCTGGGTGTGAATCAATGCCAGCGCCTCATCCCAGCTCACGCGGACAAACTCATCCTGTCCCCGAATACCTTGCGGTTTGTCTGGCGAAGCCAGATAACCTTTACGCACCATCGGCCAGCGCACGCGCGTTTTGCTATGCACCTGATCGCGAACGACAGTCTGTAACGAATTGGGATGCTGTGTTGGCAGTGCCCCGCGGGACGACAGGACAGTTTCCCCGTCGGTTTCGACCAGCATGGGTCCCCAGTGGGCGGCGGTCAGAATGGTTTTGGTTGAGGTGCTCAAAGCGTGCGCTCCTGGTTGCGTGCAGGTTTACGGCCTTCTTAATTGAGGCGATTTATGGTTTGTCACAAATTTCAGAGTTATACACTGAATTTTCTCCGTATCTGGACGTCATAATCAACTGCCACGCTCGCCGTGGCAAAGAATAAAAAGGATTAAGGAAATAAGATGAAAAAACGCGTACTCGTTATTGCCGCTCTGGTGAGCGGTGCACTGGCTGTTTCTGGCTGCACAACTAACCCTTACACCGGTGAACGCGAAGCGGGTAAATCCGGCATCGGCGCGGGCATCGGCTCGCTGGTTGGGGCAGGCGTTGGGGCACTCTCCTCCTCCAAGAAAGATCGCGGTAAAGGCGCACTGATTGGCGCAGCAGCAGGTGCAGCACTGGGCGGCGGCGTCGGTTATTACATGGATGTGCAGGAAGCGAAACTGCGCGACAAAATGAAAGGCACAGGCGTGAGCGTCACGCGCAGCGGCGACAACATCATCCTGAACATGCCAAACAACGTGACCTTTGACAGCAGCAGCGCAACGCTGAAACCAGCAGGCGCAAACACCCTGACCGGCGTTGCGATGGTGCTGAAAGAGTACAATAAAACCGCCGTTAACGTGATTGGCTATACCGACAGTACCGGCAGCCAGGATCTGAACATGCGTCTGTCTCAGCAGCGCGCCGATTCCGTGGCCAGCTCGCTGATCGCCCAGGGTGTTGAAGCGAACCGTATCCGCACCAGCGGCATGGGTCCGGCAAATCCAATCGCCAGCAACAGCACGGCGGAAGGCAAAGCGCAGAACCGTCGCGTAGAGATTACGTTAAGCCCAATTCAGTAGGTAAAAGCAAAACGGCAACCCCGTTGCCGTTTTTAGTGTTTTGCGCCCTCTCCCGTGGGAGAGGGTTGGGGTGAGGGCATCAGACCGCAACCTCCGGTAAGCGCAGCGACACCGGGCAAATTACTTGATTCGCCAGATTTTCCCGCTAAGGTATTCTCACTAAATTCAGGGAAATCAGCGATGAGCAAACCAACCCGGGCCACCATCAGCGACGTGGCGAAAGCCGCCAAAACCGGTAAAACCAGCATTTCGCGCTATCTCAACGGTGAGAAACACCTGCTGTCCGACGCGCTGCTCGCCCGCATTGAACAGGCCATTGCCGAACTCGACTATCGCCCAAGCCTTATGGCGCGCGGCCTGAAACGCGGCAGAACTCGCCTGATTGGTCTGATCATCGCCGATATCACTAACCCCTACTCCGTCAACGTGCTCAGCGGCATCGAAGCCGCCTGTCGCGAAAAAGGCTTTACGCCGCTGGTCTGTAACACCAACAATGAGGTCGATCAGGAGCTGCACTATCTGGATTTGCTACGCAGCTACCAGGTGGAAGGTATTGTGGTGAATGCCGTGGGCATGCGTGAAGAAGGGCTCAACCGGCTGCAGCAGTCTTCGCTGCCAATGGTGCTTATCGACCGCAAAATCCCGGAATTTGCCTGCGATGTCGTCGGGCTGGATAACACGCAGGCGGCCACTACCGCCACCGAGCACCTCATCGAACAGGGTTTTGAAGCGGTCCTTTTCCTGAGTGAACCGTTGGGAATGGTCAACACGCGTCGCGAGCGCTTAAGCGCCTTTCGCGCCACGCTGGACCGCTATCCCGGCGTGATCGCCGAAAATGCCGAAACGCCGCTGCATGAAGCTGACCAGATTGACAATACCCTTCGCCAGTTCCACACGCGTCACCGTGGAATGCGTAAAGCCGTCATCTCCGCAAACGGGGCGCTAACGCTCCAGGTTGCCCGCTCCCTCAAGCGCATTGGCCTGCACTGGGGAAGTGATATCGGCCTGCTGGGTTTCGATGAGCTTGAGTGGGCAGAGCTGGCTGGCGTCGGCATCACCACGCTCAAGCAACCCACGTGGCAAATCGGCTATGCCGCTGTTGAACAGGTGGTTCGCCGTATTGAAGGTGCAAGCGACGCCGTGCGTGAACAGGTCTTCTCTGGCGAACTGATCGTTCGCGGCTCTACCGCCCGCTAAATTCCCTTCGTGACAGCGATCATAAATTCAACATCCCGATCTTTTCTTTGGAACCGGTTCCATCTAGCGTAATACTATCGATTACGCGATGGAGTCTGGTATGAGCAGGAAAATAATGGTGGTCACCGCCGCTTATGGCGCGGACCAGGTCCGACAGGCCGGTGGTCAACGCGCAATGCTTCCCGTCATTGCGGGCGCAGGCGCGGACGGTGTAGAAATCCGCCGTGAGCTGTTCAACAGCGAAGAGCTGCTGGCGCTACCTGCGCTGGGCGAATCCATCGAACTGCTGGGTCTGCTGGCATGCTATTCCGCACCCGCCCCCCTGTTTATGCCCAACGGAACGCTTAACCCCGACCTTCCCCGCTATCTGGCCGAAGCCACCGCGCTCAACGCGCTGTGGTTGAAAGTCTCGCTGGGTCATTTCAACGATAAACAGCCGCTTGAAGCTTTACGCGCGATGCTGAATGAAAGCGGCATGGCGCTGGTGGTGGAAAATGACCAGACCGACTGCGGCCAGCTCGCGCCCATGCAGCGCTTCAAAGCCGCCTGCCGGGTGATGGCATTGCCCGTCACCCTGACGTTCGATATGGGCAACTGGCTGTGGGTGGGCGATTCCCCCGAAGAAGCCGCGCGTCATCTGGCTCCGGCCGTGAGCTATATCCACGTTAAGGCCGCCGTTCCGCATAAGGAGCAGTTCCGCGCCATTGCGCCGGACCGCGCGGAATCACGCTGGCTGGACCTGCTTAATCAGCTTCCTGCCGATGCCCCGCGCGGTATCGAATTCCCCCTGGAGGGGGCAGATTTAACTGCCGTTACCCGCCACTACGTTAACCTGCTGCGTGAGGAGTAAACCATGCAAAAGACGCTGGATGTGATCACTATCGGCGAAGCCATGGCGATGTTTGTGGCCACCGAAACGGGCGACCTGAGCGCGGTAGAACACTTTATGAAACGCGTGGCGGGTGCAGAGCTGAACGTCGCCACGGGCCTGGCGCGCCTGGGCCTGAACGTCGGCTGGGTGAGTCGCGTAGGGGACGACAGCTTTGGCCATTTCGTTCTCGATTCACTGAAAAAAGAGGGAATTGATGCCGCAGGCGTCACGCTCGACGGACGTTTCGCAACGGGTTTTCAGCTGAAATCTAAAGTCGAAAATGGAACCGATCCCATCGTGGAGTATTTCCGTAAGGGATCGGCCGCAAGCCATCTCTCCGTGGAGGATTACCACGCCGACTATTTTGCCTCCGCGCGCCATCTGCACCTCAGCGGCGTGGCGGCAGCGCTGTCTGCCAGCTCGTATGCGTTGCTGGACCATGCGGCAACAGCCATGAAGTCTCAGGGTAAAACGATCTCTTTCGATCCCAATTTGCGCCCGGTGCTGTGGAAAAGCGAAGCGGAAATGGTCGAGAAGCTGAACCGTCTGGCGTTCCAGGCTGACTGGGTTCTGCCGGGCCTGAAAGAAGGGATGATCCTGACGGGTGAAAAGACGCCGGAAGCCATTGCCGATTTCTACCTGAATAACGGGGTAAAAGCGGTGGTGCTGAAGACCGGTGCCGATGGCGCATGGTTTAAAACGGCCAACGGCGAACAGGGCGCGGTCGCGGCGGTGAAGGTTGAGAACGTGGTCGACACCGTCGGCGCGGGCGATGGTTTTGCCGTGGGCGTCATTAGCGCCCTGCTGGAAGGCAAACCGCTGCAGCAGGCCGTTGCGCGTGGCAACAAGATTGGCTCGCTGGCGATTCAGGTGCAGGGCGACAGCGAAGGATTACCAACGCGAGCAGAGCTCGGCGTTTAAATTCCCTCTCCCCGTGGGAGAGGGCCAGGGTGAGGGCAACAGACCGCACCAAATAATTAAGCCACCGTGTACCCTACAGACAACGGCGGTAACAACCTCAACAACAGAGGCAAGCCTATGAACAGTTCGACCAATGCAGTAAAACGCTGGTGGTACATTATGCCAATCGTGTTTATCACGTACAGCCTGGCGTACCTCGATCGTGCTAACTTCAGTTTCGCATCCGCTGCGGGGATCACCGAAGACCTCGGTATCACCAAAGGTGTATCCTCCCTGCTCGGCGCCCTTTTCTTCCTCGGCTACTTCTTCTTCCAGATCCCCGGCGCGATTTACGCGGAACGCCGCAGCGTGCGCAAGCTGATCTTCGTCTGCCTGATCCTGTGGGGCGCCTGCGCGTCACTGACCGGCGTGGTAAACAATATTCCTGCTCTGGCCGCCATTCGCTTTATCCTCGGCGTCGTTGAAGCGGCGGTCATGCCGGCGATGTTGATTTACATCAGCAACTGGTTTACCAAATCTGAACGCTCGCGCGCGAATACCTTCCTGATCCTCGGTAACCCGGTCACGGTACTGTGGATGTCGGTGGTGTCTGGCTACCTGATCCAGTCCTTCGGCTGGCGCGAAATGTTTATCATCGAAGGGGTGCCAGCAGTGATCTGGGCATTCTGCTGGTGGGTGCTGGTGAAGGATAAACCTGCCCAGGCGAAATGGCTTTCCGAAGATGAAAAAGCCGCGCTGCAGGCCCAGCTGGATAAAGAGCAGCAGGGTCTGAAGGCGGTTCGCAACTACGGTGAAGCCTTCCGCTCTCGCAACGTGATCCTGCTGTGCGCGCAATATTTTACCTGGAGCATTGGCGTATATGGCTTTGTACTGTGGCTGCCGTCGATTATCCGCAGCGGTGGCGACAATCTTGGCATGGTCGAAGTGGGCTGGCTGTCATCCGTGCCTTATCTGGCTGCCACCATCGCGATGATTATCGCTTCCTGGGCATCGGACAAACTGCAAAATCGTAAGCTGTTCGTCTGGCCCCTGCTGCTCATCGCTGCCTTTGCCTTCATTGGCTCCTGGGCCGTTGGTGCGAACCATTTCTGGGTCTCTTATACGCTGCTGGTGATTGCGGGTGCAGCGATGTACGCCCCGTATGGTCCGTTCTTTGCCATCATTCCGGAAATGCTGCCGCGTAATGTGGCAGGCGGCGCGATGGCGCTGATTAACAGCATGGGCGCGCTGGGGTCGTTCTGTGGTTCCTGGTTTGTGGGCTATCTGAACGGTGCAACCGGCAGCCCGTCAGCGTCGTACATCTTTATGGGGGTGGCGCTTTTCGCCTCGGTATGGCTTACTCTGATCGTTAAGCCTGCTAATAATCAACAGCTTCCCGTCGGCGTACGACACGCCTGAAACCTTTTAAAATCAACGGAGATTAGCATGAAGCCGTCCGTCATTTTGTACAAAGCACTGCCTGATGATCTGCAAAAACGCCTTGAAGAACACTTCACCGTCACGCAGGTGAAGAACCTGAGCCCGGAAACCGTGGCACAGCACGCCGGGGCGTTCGCCAGCGCTGAAGGTCTGCTGGGTTCAAGCGAGAAAGTGGATGTCGCCCTGCTGGAGAAAATGCCGAAGCTTCGTGCGACGTCTACCGTTTCTGTGGGTTACGACAACTTCGACGTGGGTGCCCTTAACGCCCGCAAGATCCTACTGATGCATACGCCACATGCCCTGACGGAAACCGTGGCCGACACGCTGATGGCGCTAGTGCTCAGCACGGCCCGCCGCGTGGTAGAAGTGGCTGAGCGCGTCAAAGCGGGCGAATGGACCAAAAGCATTGGTCCGGACTGGTTCGGCGTGGACGTTCACGGCAAAACGCTGGGCATCGTGGGTATGGGGCGTATCGGGCTGGCGCTGGCACAGCGCGCGCATTTCGGTTTTAACATGCCGATTCTGTACAACGCACGCCGTCACCACGGTGAAGCTGAAGAACGTTTCAACGCGCGTTACTGCGAGCTTGATAGCCTGCTGCAGGAAGCCGATTTTGTCTGCCTGGTTCTGCCGCTGACGGACGAAACGCGTCACCTGATTGGCAAAGCCGAGTTTGAAAAGATGAAGACGTCGGCCATTTTCATCAATGCGGGTCGCGGCCCGGTAGTGGATGAGAAGGCGCTGATTGAGGCGCTGCAAAACGGCGAGATCCATGCAGCAGGTCTGGACGTGTTTGAACAAGAGCCGCTGTCAGTCGATTCCCCGCTGCTCAAACTGCCAAACGTCGTCGCCCTGCCCCACATCGGCTCTGCCACTCACGAGACGCGCTATAACATGGCGGCGACTGCGGTAGACAATCTGATTGCCGCGCTCGGCGGAAAAGTGGATAAGAACTGCGTTAACCCGCAGATCCAACAGTAGAAACGAAAAAACCCGCCAGAAGGCGGGTTTTTGAATTTTGTGCTACTGGGTTGGAAGCTTACAGGCTTACAACGTTACCAGCTGCTGGGCCTTTAGCGCCGCTTTCGATGGTGAAGGAAACTTTCTGACCTTCATCAAGAGATTTGTAGCCATCGTTCTGGATAGCAGAGAAGTGTACGAACACGTCTTTTGAGCCATCGTCAGGAGTGATGAAGCCGAAACCTTTATCAGCGTTGAACCATTTTACCAGACCAGTCATTTTAGCAGACATAGAAATTACCTTATTAACAAATATATTGTGCCTTCCGGCTTGATGGATTGCGTTACAGATTTTTAAGCGATGAAGGAAGGGTCACAACGAAGGGTATCTATGGATAACAATCTGGACTGCTTTACTAAACTGCTTTAGGTCTGTGTAACAAACCGACGGGGATAGTTATACCGATGTGGTAGAGGAATGACAAGCGTTATTTTCACTACCCCCAAAAAAAACCCCGCACGAAGCGGGGATTTTTATCTTACTCGGTGGCAGCGACTGCCGCACTCCACGCCTGGCTAAAGGCCTGGTGCTGGGAAGCCAGCGGCCCAATCAGCGTATTATATTGACTTGCCTGCTGTGAGGTTGGGAACTGGATACCGTTAGAGACAAAGCTCACCTGCGTCCCCTGTTGGGAGATAAAATCCCCCACCTGAACCAGCTGCTGCGTGAAGACCTGCGCGGCCGGGATCAACGGCTGCAAAGCGTCAGACGGCTTCGTCACCACTTTCTCATACACTTTGTCAAAGACAGGCTTGAGATCCTCGCCCTGTTTCAGCGCAGAACGTGACGCATCAGCCTGCATTTTCGCATTCTGTAACTGCTGGCTCAGCACGCCAAGCGCGCCGTTGGACTGGCGCAGCGGTTCACGTTGGGTCATATAATCCTGCGGTACACGGATCGCATTAACGCTATCCAGCACCGGACGAAGGCCGGAGTCCATCGCCTGGCTCACCTGCTGCGAATAACCATAAAGGATGGCGTAATCGGACACGAAAGGACCAAACTGTTTTTTCTGATCCGCAGTCAACGTTGGTAAACGCTCGCCGCTACGCATCACTGTATTCTGAAGAAAATCGATAAACGCTTTGCGCTGATCGCCTTCTTTATCGAAACACCCACTCAGGCTAACTACCATCAACAACGCCGCAAGAGGCGCAAACCAGCGAGAGCAGGACTTTCCTGTCGCCATTTTATTACTCCTTTCACCCAAAAAAGCGCACACCGGCACACGCGTGCCCAACGCTGACAAGGATAGTCCAGGTCAGCCCCGCAAGATACTCTTTTCATGCAAAACGGCTATTGCCGTTTTATTTCTTACCATTTACAAAAAAATACCTGTCGAAGCCGATATATGGCTAATCAGGTAATTAGCATAACTATCCATATAGCTGAAACGGATAAAGCTATCGTTACCGCACGATTAATCACATCCGCAACGATCCTTCGTTTGTATTAGGGACTATTCTTAATTGGCTCTCTGATGTTCTTGATCCCGATGTGTGATTTAAGAGGAGTCCTCAATGGAATATAAAGATCCTGAGTTTGAGCTGCTGAGCAGCCTGGAACAGATTATTTTTAAAGATGTACCGCAGACGGTTACCCTGCAACAAAAGTCCAATCCCTTTACAGAATTTGAGCAATTGCGCAAAGGGACAGGGCTGCAAACAGATGAATTCGCCAGAGCGATGGGTGTCAGCGTGGCGATGGTGCTGGAGTGGGAATCAAAACGTGAAAAGCCCACGCCAACCGAGTTAAAGCTGATGCGCCTGATTCAGGCGAACCCTGCACTCAGTAAACAGATAGCCTAATACAGTTTGACCGCCCCCGCCCTTGCGGGGGCTTGTGTTTTACAGGCTTACACAATTCCATCCCGCCTCATTCCACACCAGGTTATGCGTCAGCGTTAATCCCTTCAAAAACGTTTCATCATGCGACACCACCAGCAGCGCGCCAGGGAATTCCGCCAGTGCAGCCTCAATGGCCTGAACGGAGGCCAGATCCAAATGGTTAGTGGGCTCATCCAGGAGCAAAAGCTGCGTGGCCTCTTCACGCCATAAGACAATGGCCAGCGCGGCTTTGAGGCGTTCACCGCCGCTCAGTTCCGCCAGGGGGAGCGAGACCTTATCTGCGCCAAGCTGAAGCTGTGCCAGGCGAGTACGCAACGTGCCTTCTTCAAGCGGCGAGTTGCTGAGGTTGAGATGCGTCATCACCGACTGTGAAAGATCGAACTGCGACAGCTGTTGATCGAGATAGGCGGAGGTGACCGATACCGTGCAGGTTCCTGAAAGAGGTGCTTCCTCTCCAGACATCACTTTCAAGAGCGTCGATTTACCACAGCCATTCGGCCCACGGAGTGCGACACGCATTGGCCCGTCCATACGCCAGCTTATCGGCGGAATATCCACATGCGGCAGCGCCAGCGCCTCCAGCACCAGTACCTGTTTCCCCTCCGAGACGCGACTGCCCGGCAGGGTGAAGATGACCGGGTTATCGTCTTCTACCCGCTCGCGCGCGTTGCTTACTGCGGTATTTAACGCGTCATTCTGTTCGCTGTGCTGTTTTTTCCACGAGCCAATGCGCTCTTTTGCCGCCATTTTGTATTTCACCCGCTCAAAGGAGGCGATATTGAGGCTATCAACCGTACGCAACGTTTTTGCTGAACGTCGCTGGCTGTCGTCGTGCTCTTTATGCATCCGCGCGCGGATTCGTTTGCGCTCGGTGGCCGCGTGCTCCAGCGCGGCGCGGGCAGCCTGCTGTTCCGTATCGCGCTGAGTTTGATAATCAGCATAGTTTCCACCGAAGCTGCGCAGGCCAAAAGGGCTCAGCTCGAGAATGCGCGGCACCTGTGCCAGCAATTCACGATCGTGAGAAGCCACCAGCACGCCGCCCTGGTGGTGGAAAAGCTGGTCGTAAAACCATTCACGCCCTTGTCTGTCCAGATGGTTCGTGGGTTCATCCAGCAGAAGGTAATCCGCATCCGCAATCAATGCCCCGCAGAGCAGGGCGCGAATACGCTCACCGCCGCTGAGTTCCCTGGCCGGTTTATCGGGATCAAACGGCGGGAGGTGCGCGTTCATAAACGCTTCACTCAGGCGTTCCGCCAAATCCCAGTTACCGTCGAGCGTTTCCAGATCCTCTGGCTGATAGTCACCGCTGTCGATGCGCTTACGGGCGGCGAAAATCGCGTCATATCCGAGCAGTTCCGTAAGCGTGGTCTGCGAGGAAATATCATGCTGCTGCGCCACATAGACATGGGTACCGAAACGCTCAATATGGCCGTTTTCAGGTTCATCAATGCCTGCCAGTAGACGCAGCAGGCGTGTTTTACCGCTGCCGTTGCGGCCAACCAGCGCGCACGGCGACGCATCGAGTGTAAGATTTAGCGGACCGAAAAGGGTATCGCCCGTCGCAAACTGACAGGTGACCTGATGCAAAATAAAAGAAGGGGACTGCGCAAAATGAGCCATAAGCACTCCTGAATGAAATCAAAAACTTCCCCTGCCGACGCGGTAGCGTTTAGCAAGGACAGAAATTCATCAGTCGTGTTTGTTCATTTTTGGGGGGCGCTCCTGAGGGAGGACAATAACAGCGCTAAGGATAGCGGCAATGCACTAACCTTTTCAAGGTCAAATTATCGCCAATTCTCACCGAGACAAAAAACCCGCCGAAGCGGGTTAGACACTTAGATAAACGCGAACGCATCGCCAAACAGGCGATCTTCCCGCGCGTCGCGCTCATTACAGAACAGGTCGCGGGCAATTTTCGCCATTTCAAAACGGCCAGCAATGTAGATATCGTGCCCGGCGAGCGTGCCATGATCCTGCAGGACCGCCGTTAGCACCGTACCACTGCGCCCGCGCCAGCCCTCTTCCGGCTGCTCAACAACCGGCTCAACGCGCAGGTTCGGGTGATTCACGCTCAGCGCTTCCAGTTCGGACAGGTCGTACAGGTGTTTCTCTTCGCGGCCGCCCCAGTAGATGGTGATGTCGCGGTTCGGGTTACGTGCCAGCGCGGTCAACAGAATAGAGCGAACATACGAGAACCCCGTACCGCCAGCAATCAGGATAAGCGGACGGTCTTCATCTTCACGCAGCCAGGCTTCACCGTGCGGAATGTCTACCACGATTTCACGCTCTTTCAGGATGCGGTCCATGACAGCCATGGCGTAAAGGTTAAGCTCAGACGCACCAATATGAAGCTCAATAAATTCCTGCTCCGCTGGCGTAGACGCCATAGAGAAAGGACGTTTATCGCGCTCATCCATCACGACCATCAGGTACTGACCAGCGCGGAAAGAGAATGCCGATTCTGGCACTAAACGGACGCGATATACGGTGTCGGTAATGGCATCTACCGAGGTCACTTTACAGCTTAAGGTTGTCATTCGCTCTCTCTGTCGGGAAGTCTATAGGGCTTAACGGTCAGCTTAAGATTTACCGTTATTCATTATGGCCAGTTCGTCCCAGATCGCGTCTATTCGCGCGGTCACGGCAGGATCTTTTTTGATCGGGCGACCCCATTCACGGTCGGTTTCGCCAGGCCATTTATTCGTGGCATCCAGTCCCATTTTTGAGCCAAGACCGGAAACCGGCGAGGCAAAGTCCAGATAATCTATCGGCGTGTTTTCGACTAACACCGTATCACGCGCGGGGTCCATGCGTGTAGTAATCGCCCAAATAACATCGTTCCAGTCGCGGGCGTTGACGTCATCATCGCAGACGATAACAAACTTGGTATACATAAACTGGCGCAGGAAAGACCATACGCCCATCATCACGCGTTTAGCGTGACCGGCATACTGCTTCTTCATCGTCACTACCGCCAGACGATACGAGCACCCTTCCGGCGGCAGATAGAAATCAACAATTTCCGGGAACTGTTTTTGCAAAATCGGCACAAAGACTTCGTTCAGCGCCACGCCCAGCACCGCAGGCTCATCCGGTGGACGGCCGGTATAGGTCGAGTGGTAAATCGCATCTTCACGCTGGGTAATGTGCGTGACGGTAAACACCGGGAAGTTATCAATTTCATTGTAATAACCCGTATGGTCGCCGTAAGGCCCTTCCGGTGCAAGCTCACCCTGTTCGATGTAGCCTTCCAGCACGATTTCCGCACTGGCTGGCACTTCCAGGTCATTGGAGACACACTTTACGACTTCCGTTTTAGTGCCGCGCAGCAGCCCTGCAAAGGCATACTCGGACAGCGTATCCGGAACAGGCGTAACCGCGCCCAGAATCGTTGCCGGATCGGCCCCCAGGGCAACAGAAACCGGGAATCGTTCACCGGGATGTTCCGCGCACCACTCCTGGAAATCGAGCGCGCCGCCACGATGTGACAGCCAGCGCATAATAAGTTTATTTTTACCAATCAGCTGCTGGCGGTAGATACCGAGGTTTTGGCGCTCTTTGTGCGGCCCACGGGTGACGGTCAGACCCCAGGTAATCAGCGGCGCAGCATCTTCAGGCCAGCACTGCATAATCGGGATTTTTGTCAGATCAACCGCATCGCCTTCCAGCACTTTTTGCTGGCACGGCGCTCCGCGCAGGCGTTTGGTTGGCATGTTCAGTACCTGCTTGAACTGCGGCAGCTTGTCGAACAGATCGCGGAAACCTTTCGGCGGCTCCGGCTCTTTCAAAAACGCCAGCAGTTTACCCACTTCACGCAACGCCGTGACATCCTCTTGCCCCATGCCTAGCGCCACGCGGCGCGGCGTGCCGAACAGATTGCACAGCACCGGCATGTTGTAGCCTTTCGGATTTTCAAACAGCAGCGCAGGCCCACCGGCACGCAGGGTGCGGTCAGCAATTTCTGTCATTTCCAGATAAGGATCAACAGGAAGCGTAATCCGTTTAAGTTCGCCCTGCTTTTCCAGCAGCGTCAGGAAGTCGCGTAGATCGTGGTATTTCATGCAGTTAGTCATGGCCTCTCTGTAAGCGCTTCATTATACGGCGTAAGCCTACGTGATGCTGTAATTTTGTTAAATTAGCGTGAACTTCCGCGACTTACTCCACTTTCGCCCATTATAATCAACTTAGCGATCCGGCCAGGGTTTTGATATGCTTGCGCCCCGAACTAAGGGAAAGAGTGATTATGCAGGCCTGGTATTTACTGTATTGCAAACGCGGGCAACTTCAGCGCGCGCAGGAACATCTTGAACGTCAGTCGGTGAATTGCCTGACGCCCGTGATCACGCTTGAAAAAATGCAGCGCGGGAAACGCACGATGGTCAGCGAGCCTCTCTTCCCGAACTATCTGTTCGTCGAATTCGACCCGGAAGTGATCCACACCACGACAATCAGCGCCACGCGCGGTGTCAGTCACTTTGTCCGTTTTGGCACCAGCCCAGCGACGGTTCCCTCAACCGTCATTCATCAGCTTTCGATTTATCAACAACCCGAAGGGATTACCGACCCGGAAACCCCTTATGCGGGCGATAGCGTGGTGATTACAGAAGGTGCCTTTGAAGGCCTGCAGGCCATATTCTCTGAACCTGATGGCGAAGCGCGCTCTATGTTGCTGCTTAACCTGTTGAATAAACAGGTGCTACAGAGCGTGAAAAACACCGACTTCCGTAAGCTTTAAAACGCAATTCGAAACAGGCGGCGCACGTTGTCATCCGTCTGCGCGGCCAGCCAGTGCGGATCTTCTCCGCGCCAGTGCGCCACACTCTCAACGATGTGCCCCAGATACGCCGGTTCGTTACGCCGCGATGCCGGTTTGGGCTTCATGTCACGCGGCAGCAAATAAGGGGCATCGGTTTCCAGCAGCAGGCGTTCGGCCGGGATCGCTGGCAACAATTCACGCAGTTCCAGCCCGCGACGCTCATCGCAAACCCAACCGGTAATGCCCAGATAAAGTCCTCGATTCAGGCAATCCAGCGCGTCCTGACGCGATCCGGTAAAGCAGTGCAACACAGCACCAGGCAGTTTATCCAGCCACGGTTCCAGAAGGGTCAGAAAACGCTCATGCGCATCGCGGCAATGCATGAACACCGGCATTTCAAGCTCAGCGGCCAGCGCCAATTGTGCGGTGAATGCTTTTTCCTGGTCTTCCGGCGTGGAAAAATTGCGATTGAAATCAAGACCGCACTCGCCGATGGCGACCACCTGTGGCATTTTCGCCAGCGCGTGGAGCGTTTCAGCGCTGTGTTGCGTCCACTGGCTACTGTCATGAGGGTGGACGCCTGCGGTTGACCAGCAGCGTTCGTAGCGTTGCGCCAGCAACTGCGCCTGCTCACTTTCATGAAGGTTGGTTCCCGTCAGCAACAGCCCTTTCACCCCGGCGGCAAAAGCACGGGCGACGACCTCATCCCGGTCTTTCGCGAACTGCGAGCTGGTCAGGTTAAGCCCAATATCAAACATGCCCCTCTCCATATGACAACCGCCCTGACGGGCGGCTGGTGTTATTCTTCAGTGGTCTTTTCAGACCCGTCTTCTTCATCTTCCTGCGGACGTCGTTTGCCCACATAGAAGCGCGAGAAGAACACGCCGACCTCAAACAAACAATACATCGGTATCGCCAGTAAGGTTTGCGAGAAGACATCCGGTGGCGTCAGCAGCATGCCCACCACAAATGCGCCTACGAGGATATACGGACGCTTCTTGCGGAGATCGTCAGGCGTTGTCACGCCCATCCAGCACAGCAGGACAATCGCCACCGGTACTTCGAACGCCACACCAAACGCCATAAACAGCGCCATGACGAAGCTGAGATAGCTGGCGATGTCTGTCGACACCTGAACCCCTTCCGGCGCGGTATGCGTCAGGAAGCCAAAGGCCAGAGGGAAGACAACGAAATAGGCGAACGCCATGCCGATATAGAACAGCAGCGAGCTGGAGACCAGCAGAGGGATCACCAGTTTACGCTCGTGCTTGTACAGCGCCGGCGCGACGAAGGCCCAGACCTGGTACAAAATAACCGGCGCAGACGCAATCAAGGATACCCAGAAGGTCAGCTTGATCGGGGTGAAAAACGGTGAAGCCACGTCCGTGGCGATCATCGTCGCGCCCAGCGGCATCTGTTTAATCAGCGGTGCAGAGACCACCTGATAGATATCGTTGGCAAAATAGACCAGGCACAGGAATATAAGGAGAACCGCAATAATGCAGTTTAACAGGCGCTTGCGCAGCTCAATGAGGTGCGTAATGAGCGGTTGAGTATCATCTACTGCCATGTTTACGCTTTATCACTCGAGGAAGGGGATGATTCGGAAACGGACGCAGCAGGCTTTGCTTCAGCCGCTTTTAACACTGGCTCGACCGACTGCGCCTGTTTTTTCACTTCAGGTTCCTGCGGCGTCTGTTCTGGTGCGGCAGCCTGATGCTCCGCGCTGGACGGCGTTACGCCCTCACGCTGCTCTTCGCTGCCCTTCACCACCGGGTTATGGATGGTGTTAGCTTCATCACTCGCCTTTTCAGGATCGTTGATGCTGTATGAACGCTTCATAGATTCAGCCGCTTCGCGCAACTCATCCATTGATGCTTTCAGCTCGGGCGTCAGGTTTTCCATGCTCGCCTTCTCAACTTTTTTCAGGCTGTCCTGAAATTCCTGGAGCTTAAGCTCCTGCGCCAGCTCGTTTTGCACGGTGGTTGCCAGCGAGCGAAGCGCACGCACCCAACCCACCACGGTTTTGACCGCAACAGGAAGACGCTGCGGCCCCAGCACAATCAAACCAATCACAAAGACCAGCAGCAGCTCACTAAAACCAATGTCGAACACGAATTACACCTGCTCTTTATCGTGGCGTTTAGCGTCTTCCTTTTTGGCTTCATCTTGCTTATCAGCGATGGATTTAGCAGTAAAGTCAGCGTCCTGGCTGGTTTTATCCTGCTTACTTTCATCATCACCCATGGCCTTCTTAAAGCCTTTGATAGATGCACCAAGGTCGGAACCGATAGAACCGAGTTTCTTCGTACCAAACAGCAGTACGACGATGACGGCAATGATTAACAATTGCCAGATACTGATACCACCCATACGTAATCCTCAGTGATAGATGCTTAATGAGTCAGGTTGCATTATACGTATGCAACCTGGTGATAGCGACGCAAAATCAGCGCGTTTTTCTCCAGCCAGCGAGCCAGACAACAACGCCGCCAGCCATGAGCCAGGCGGGCATCATCTCCCAGTCAGGGCGATTGATGAGCAGCAGCGTACCGCTCAGCAGCAACGTCGCGCCAATGCCAAAGAGGTAGCGTGACTGTCCCTGGCGCACGCGGCTGGACTGAAGCTCGTGCGCGATTTTATCCATGCTGTGCTGAAGGTTCTTGCTCTGACGCAAACTGTCGTAAACCAGTTCAGGAATTTCAGGCATTTTTTCAATCCAGAACGGGCCTTTCTCCTTAAGGGAGCGAACCAGCGCTGGAATGCCAACCTGATCTTTGATCCAGGATTCAAGGAAAGGTTTCGCCGTTTTCCATAAGTCTAACTGAGGATAGAGCTGGCGACCTACGCCTTCAACGTAAAGTAATGTTTTCTGAAGTAAAACTAATTGTGGCTGCACTTCCATATTGAAGCGACGCGCGGTATTGAACAGGTTCAGCAAAACGTGACCGAAGGAGATCTCCGACAGCGGTTTTTCGAAAATCGGTTCGCATACCGTGCGGATCGCAAACTCAAACTCTTCGACATTGGTGTCTGGTGGAACCCAGCCAGAATCCACGTGCAGCTCGGCCACCTTGCGGTAGTCGCGGTTGAAGAACGCGATGAAGTTCTCTGCGAGATAGCGCTTATCTTCTTTGTTCAGCGAGCCAACAATGCCACAGTCGATCCCGATGTACTTCGGATCCTCCGGGTGTTCGTAGCTCACGAAGATGTTGCCCGGGTGCATGTCCGCATGGAAAAAGCTGTCGCGGAAGACCTGGGTAAAGAAGACCTGCACACCACGCTCGGCCAGCAGCTTCATGTTGGTGCCCTGCTTTTCCAGCGCAACAACATCCGAGACCGGAATACCGTATATACGCTCCATGACCATCATGTTCTGGCTGCAATAGTCAGAATAGACTTCAGGAACATACAGCATTGGGCTGTCTTCAAAGTTACGACGCAGCTGAATGGCGTTCGCCGATTCACGCAGCAGGTTAAGCTCGTCAATCAGCGTTTTTTCATACTCCCGCACCACTTCCATCGGGCGCAGTCGGCGGCCATCCGGTAACAGACGCGGTACCCAACGGGCCAACCTGTAGATCAGCTTCATATCGGCTTTGATGATCGGCAGGATATCCGGACGAATAACCTTGATAACCACTTCTTTGCCGTTTTCTTTCAGGCGAGCCGTATGTACCTGGGCAATGGAGGCCGATGCGAGCGGCTGAATGTCGAAATCATCAAACCAGGTTTCAACAGGGATGTTGCCCATCGCTTCTTCGATCTGCTTCTTCGCTCTCACCCCGTCGAACGGCGCAACGCGATCCTGCAGCATCGCCAGTTCATCGGCAATTTGCGGTGGGAAGAGATCGCGGCGGGTAGAAAGCATCTGCCCAAACTTGATCCATACCGGGCCCAGCTCCTGCAGCGCAAGACGCAAGCGTTCGCCTAAAACCTGATCTTTGTGGCGATTTGGCATCCAGAACAGCGTGCGCCGCCAGATACGAAGCGGCAGCGTGATACGCATTCTGGGGATAAGCTCGTCGAGCCCGTAGCTCAAAAAGGTGCGAACGATAAAATAGAGGCGCCGAATTTCACCAGGCGTCATTTGCCCTCCAGTTTTTCCAGGCGTTTGGTTAACGCATCAACCGCGCGTTCAACAGCAGCGGTCTCTTCTGCAAACCATGCCACTTCCAGCGGCCCGGGGGCCATGCGCCACTCTTCGGTGATGACCTCTGCGGCATAGCGCTGCTGCCGTTGCAGATTTTTGCGCAGGAACGCCGTACCGCCATGAATCGCTTTTCCGATCCCTTCGGCGGCGATGTCGCCGATAAAAGGCGCAAGCAGTTCTGCCGGGTCAAACTCAGCCAGATCGCTGAGCGCCACGAAGTTCTGCACGACCTGAATGTCGCCTTCAACTTCGAGTTCACCGCTGCGGATAAGCGCCGTCAGTTGCTGACGGTCACGCAGTTTTGGCAGCACGCTCATATGAGTGATGACCGAGCAATCCGCCTCGCCCTCCCATTCACCCAGAACGTCAAGCTGGCGCTCGCTGAAGACCAGCACAAGCGGCGTCGAGAACTCTTTTAAAACGATACGCAGTACCTTTCCGTTCAGCCGCTGACGTGCAGCCTTCAGCGCCGGAGCGCGATACAGAAAGGCATTCAGTACATTCTCAATGCCTGCGGTGACTAAGGGTTTAAAGGGCACGGGACACCTCCACTCAGAACTTGTAACCGCGGTGTAGCGCGACGACACCCGCCGTCATGTTGAAATACTCAACGTTTTCAAAGCCTGCGTCCTGCATCATCGCTTTCAGGGTATCCTGATCCGGGTGCATACGAATGGATTCGGCCAGGTAGCGATAGCTCTCTGCATCGTTCGCTACCAGCTCACCAATACGCGGCAGAACGTGGAAGGAGTAGGCGTCGTAGGCTTTGCTCAGCGGCTCAATAATGGGCTTGGAGAATTCAAGCACCAGCAGACGTCCACCCGGCTTCAGCACGCGGTACATGGAGCGCAGCGCTTTGTCTTTGTCGGTGACGTTACGCAGACCAAAAGAGATGGTGATGCAGTCAAAGGTGTTATCCGGGAACGGCAGCGCTTCGGCGTTTGCCTGCACATATTCCACGTTACCCACAACGCCGATGTTACGCAGCTTCTCGCGTCCCATTTTCAGCATTGAGTCGTTGATATCAGCCAGCACGACGCGACCGGTTTCACCCACCAGACGAGAGAATTTCGCCGTCAGATCGCCCGTTCCGCCAGCCAGATCGAGAACTGTTTGTCCACGACGCACACCGCTGCAGTCAATAGTAAAGCGCTTCCACAAGCGATGAATGCCGAAGGACATCAAGTCATTCATCACATCGTACTTCGCCGCCACGGAATGAAATACGTGGGCCACCATGTCAGCTTTCTGCGCTTTGGCAACAGTCTGAAAGCCAAAGTGCGTCGTGTCTTGTGAATCGTCAACCATCTCAGAGCCTGCTTATCAGTAAAATGTTCGTGAAGTGTAACAGATTGGGCGCGTTTGCCCTACGATTCAACCACCGCGAAAGAAACGCGTCGGCTGCTCTTCTGGCGATAAATTCGCCGCTAAATCGTTGTCTTCACTGTGTGTATTTTGTTCACCCGCGCCTTCACGCAGGCGGAACTCTTCGTCCTGCGACGTCGCCTGTTCAACCAATTCCGGATTAATCTCGCGTTTCACCTCCACCCCCAGGCTGCGAAACGCTTCGGCTTGCGCCAGCAGGTTGCCACGCCCGGAGGAGAGCTTTTTCATCGCCTGCCGGTAGTTATCCTGCGCACGATCCAGGCTTTGCCCGACCGAGGACATATCGTCCACAAACAGGCGCATTTTGTCGTAAAGTTTGCTGGCGCGATCGGCAATATGTTGCGCGTTACGGCTTTGATGCTCGTAACGCCACAGATTAGCAATGGTCCGCAAGGCCACCAGCAGCGTGGTAGGGCTGACCAGCATAATGTTATTTTTCAGCGCTTCGGTGATCAGTTCGGGCTGTCTGTCGAGCGCCAGCAGGAAGGCGGGCTCTACCGGGATAAACATCAGCACGTAGTCCAGCGAGCGCAGGCCCGGCAGCTGCTGATAATCCTTTCTGCCCAGCAGACGAATATGGTTACGCACGGAGGCGATGTGTTCCTGCAGCGCCGACTCGCGGGTGTAGTCATCTTCCGCGTTGAAATAGCGCTCGTAGGCCACCAGCGTCATTTTGGCGTCAATTACCACATCTTTACCCTGCGGCAGACGTACAATGACATCCGGCTGCATACGCGAGCGGGCATCGTTCTCAATGCTGACCTGGGTTTCGTATTCATACCCTTCGCGCAGGCCAGACGCTTCAAGCACGCGCGTCAGCACCACTTCCCCCCAGTTTCCTTGCGTTTTGTTATCGCCTTTGAGCGCGCGCGTCAGGTTCACCGCCTCCTGCGCCATCTGGGCATTCAGCTGCTGGAGATTACGGATTTCATGCGCCAGGGTGTGCCGCTCGCGCGCCTCCTGACCAAAGCTGTCCTGTACCTGACGGCGAAACCCGTCCAGCTGTTCACGCAGTGGCGTCAGCAGGCTATTCAGGCTCTGTCGGTTCTGTTCGTCAACGCGGCGGTTGCTGTGCTCAAAAATTCGGTTGGCGAGGTTCTCAAACTGTTCGCTGAGGCGCTGCTCGCTGTTGATCATCTGGCGGATTTTGTCTTCCGCATGCAGTTGGGTGGATTCAAGACGGGTGGTCACTTCGCGGAGATCGGCCTCCAGCGAAGTGTTGATGTCGCGCAGGTTACGCAGTTCATTATTAAGCAGCTCGCACTCGTCACGCCAGTGCGAGCCTTGAGCAAGCTGTTGTTTTGCCGCGCTGAGATCGGCGACGATCTCCTCGCGCTCTGCCAGCTGCTCGGCTTTCTGCTGCGCATGCTGGTAGCTGGAAATCAGCCAGCCTACCGCCACGCTCACCAGCGCAACCACCGCATAAATCAGGATTGAGATATCCACAATGCCCCCTGCATCAACGTATTACCCGCACAAAATAGAATTGTGCTGTATAAACGTCCAGTTTGAAAGGGTTTTCCTGCGAGGCGCTACGCAAAAAATAAAGGCCGAACATGTCGGCCTTGTGTCTCTGAAGAGAGGATTAGATGAGCCGACGAGCCGCTTCCACCACGATTTTCACCGCATGACTTTCGGTCTGCTTCATGGTTTCGGCGTTCGGGATCTCCTGCTGGGTACGGTTGACGATCACGCCCGCCACCATACCGGCACGCAGACCCTGGCTTGCGCACATGGTCAGCAGCGTTGCAGACTCCATTTCGTAGTTCATCACGCCCATGGACTGCCACTCTTCCATAGAGCCTTTGAAACGGCTCACCACGCGGCCTGAGAAGGTGTCGTAACGCTCCTGGCCCGGATAGAAGGTATCGGAAGAGGCGGTGACGCCCACGTGAGTGGTCGCGCCCACGGATTTCGCGGCTTCAACCAGCGCGGTGGTGCATTCGAAATCAGCCACTGCCGGGAATTCCATCGGTGCAAAGTGCAGGCTTGCACCGTCCAGACGGACGGAGGCGGTCGTGACCAGCACGTCGCCCACGTTGATGTGCGGCTGAATAGCGCCAGTGGTGCCGATACGCAGGAAAGTACGAATGCCCAGCTGCGCCAGCTCTTCCACCGCAATAGACGTAGACGGGCCACCGATACCGGTAGAGCACACGATCACCGCTTTGCCATCCAGCTCTGCGCGCCAGGTGGTGAATTCACGATGGGCTGCCAGCTTAACCGGCTTATCCATCAGCGCGGCGATCTTTTCCACACGCTCAGGATCGCCAGGGACGATAGCGAGCGTAGCCCCTTGTAAATCGTTTTTTGTGAGGCCGAGATGAAAAACATCAGACTTAGACATAGGGTGACTCCTCTGTGGGTCGGTTAGTCAGAAGAAGTAAAACGGTACTTTACAGAAGCAGTAAGCATATTTTCGTGACACACCTCACCATGAATGAAAATGGTTGCAGTTAATTTCCATTAAATAGTGACTTACATCACATTAACAAGTTATATCGACAGGTGCTGCACAAAAGATAGACCGTATAAGGCACTGTGGGTTGTTAACCTGGTGACTATATTTACCTTTGCGCTAACTCATTGGTACGGAGAATGCCATGACTGAAAAAACCGGTTTTGCACCTGCTGCGGCTCCGCATGCTTCAACCATCGTCTCAACCTCAGAAGAAGCCATTACTGCGGGCGAGACCTCCATCCCCTCGCAGGGGGAGAATATGCCTGCTTATCACGCGCGGCCAAAATCGGCAGACGGCCCGCTGCCGATCGTGATTGTGGTTCAGGAAATTTTTGGCGTTCACGAGCATATTCGCGACCTCTGCCGCCGCCTGGCGCAGGAAGGGTACCTGGCCATTGCGCCAGAGCTCTATTTCCGTCAGGGCGATCCGAACGATTACAGCGATATCCCTACATTGTTCAACAATCTGGTGAGCAAAGTTCCGGATGCCCAGGTGCTGGCTGACCTTGATCACGTTGCCAGCTGGGCCGCGCGCAACGGGGGCGATGCACATCGTCTGCTGGTGACCGGCTTCTGCTGGGGCGGACGCATTAGCTGGCTGTATGCCGCGCATAACCCGCAGTTGAAAGCGGCCGTCGCCTGGTATGGCAAACTGGTGGGCGAAAAAACGCTGAACTCACCGAAACAGCCTGTTGATATCGCAACGGATTTGAATGCACCGGTGCTAGGGCTTTATGGTGGTCAGGATACAGGCATTCCGCTTGATACCGTCGAGACCATGCGTCATGCGCTACGCGCGGCGAACGCGAAGGCGGAGATTGTGGTATACCCGGATGCCGGACACGCGTTTAATGCCGATTATCGCCCGAGCTATCACGCAGAATCAGCCAAAGATGGCTGGCAGCGGATGCTGGCGTGGTTTAGCCAGTACGGCGGGAAAAAAGCATAAAAGCAAAAAAGCCCGGTGGCGGCAACGCCTTACCGGGCCTACGCTGCATCAAGCCTGACGCAAGTTCTGCGCCGCCTTCACCATGTTCGCCAGCGCCGCGCGCGTCTCCGGCCAGCCGCGGGTTTTCAGTCCGCAGTCCGGGTTCACCCACAGACGTTCCGCCGGGATCCGCTGGGCGGCTTTTTTCAGCAGGGCTTCGATCCACTCCACGCTCGGCACGTTCGGGGAGTGAATGTCGTACACGCCCGGCCCGATTTCGTTCGGGTAGTCGAACTCTTCAAACGACTCCAGCAGCTCCATGTCTGAACGCGAGGTCTCGATGGTGATCACGTCGGCGTCCAGCGCGGCAATCGAATCCATGATGTCGTTAAATTCGCAGTAGCACATGTGGGTGTGGATCTGGGTGTCGTCCTTCGCCACCGCGGCGTTGATGCGGAACGCTTCCACGCCCCACTGCAGGTAAGCATCCCAGTCGCTGCGACGCAGCGGCAGACCTTCACGCAGCGCCGGTTCGTCAATCTGGATGATGCCAATGCCTGCGGCTTCCAAATCTGCCACTTCATCACGCAGCGCCAGCGCAATTTGCTTCGCGATGGTCTCACGGGTCACGTCTTCGCGCGGGAAGGACCAGCAGAGAATGGTTACCGGACCGGTGAGCATCCCTTTCACCGGCTTATCGGTCAGGGATTGGGCATACTTCGCCCACTCCACGGTGATCGCTTCCGGGCGGCTAACGTCGCCGATGACCACTGGCGGCTTCACGCAGCGGGAGCCATAGCTCTGCACCCAGCCGTTCTGGGTAAAGACAAAACCGTCCAGGTGCTCACCGAAGTATTCGACCATGTCGTTACGCTCGGCCTCACCGTGCACCAGCACGTCCAGACCTAAACGCTCCTGCTCGATAATTGCCTGCTTAATGTGCTCAGCGATACCGGTACGGTAGTTGTTCGCATCCAGGTTGCCCTTCCTGAAGTCCAGACGCAGGCCGCGGATTTCTGTGGTTTGCGGGAAAGAACCAATTGTGGTGGTCGGCCACGCGGGCAGGTTGAAACGGGCACGCTGCGCTTCGGCGCGTACTTCATACGGGTTCTGGCGCTGGCTGTCCTGTGCGGTGATGGCCGCCAGGCGTTTTTCCACCTCCGGGTTGTGCACACGGGCCGAGTGACGACGCGCCTGGATCGGTGCGCTCCATTCGGTAATCGCCGCCGTCTCGCCGTTGTTCAGCGCGTCGCGCAGCAGCGTCAGCTCTTCGCATTTTTGCAGGGCAAAGGCAAACCAGCTTTTCACTTCAGGGTCGAGACGGGTCTCCACGCTGAGATCGATTGGGCTGTGCAGCAGCGAGCAAGAGGATGCCACCCACAGCTCACGTTTGCCGACAATGTCTTTGATTTGTGCATATTTCTCGGTCAGATCGGCACGCCAGACGTTGCGACCGTTAACCAACCCGGCAGAAAGCAGCCAGTCCGCTGGCAGGCGCTTGTGCAGCTCCGCGACATCGTCTTTACCGTGAACGAGGTCAACGTGCAGGCCCTGAACCGGCAGCGCGGTAATGGTCTTCAGGTTTGGCGTCACGCCTTCGAAATAGGTAGTGAGCAGCAGCTTCACTTGCCCGGTGAGCGCGTCATACGCCGGTTTGAAGGCATCAAGCCACGCCTGCGGCAGCTCGAGCACCAGCGCGGGTTCGTCGATTTGCACCCACTGAATGCCGCGCTTGCCCAGCTCAATCAGCACCTGTTTGTAGACCGGCAGAATATCGTTCAGCAGGCTGAGGCGGTCAAACTGTTCGCCTTTTACTTTACCCAGCCACAGGTAGGTGACTGGCCCCAGCAATACGGGCTTCACCTGATGACCCAGCGCCAGCGCTTCGTCCACTTCATCCAGCAGCTGCGTCCAGGTCAGCCTGAACTGCTGACCTTTCACGAACTCCGGCACCATATAGTGATAGTTGGTGTTGAACCACTTGGTCATTTCCGCCGCTGCCGCTGGCTCCCCCGTTGGTGCACGGCCACGGCCGATGCGGAACAGAGTATCGATATCTACCGATCCATCTTTGTTCTGATGACGAGCCGGCACGTTGCCAAGCAGCAGGCTGGTCGTCAGAACATGGTCGTACCAGGCGAAATCGCCCACCGGCAGCAGGTCAATGCCCGCCTGTTTTTGCTGCTCCCAGTGACGGGCGCGCAGCTCGCGTCCCACCGTCAGCAGTTCTTCACGGGTGGTGCTACCCGCCCAGTAGTTTTCTTGCGCTTTTTTCAGTTCGCGGCGCAGGCCAACGCGAGGAAAACCGAGAGTGTGATTGCGGATTGTCATGTTATGCCCCTTGTGAAATTTGTTATTTAGACGTCCAGATGTTTACACATCTATAATTGGCAGGTACTGTATATTCCTCAAGCGCAAAATGTTCATGGCGAAGTGAAGGACTTTCATGATCGAGATTAAACACCTGAAAACGCTACAAGCGTTGCGGAACTGCGGTTCTCTTGCGGCAGCGGCGGCCACGCTGCACCAGACCCAGTCTGCCCTTTCTCACCAGTTCAGCGATCTGGAACAACGCCTCGGCTTTCGTCTTTTTGTGCGTAAGAGCCAGCCTTTGCGCTTTACGCCGCAGGGTGAAATTCTGCTGCAACTGGCAAATCAGGTACTGCCGCAGATCGCCAGCGCGCTGCAGTCCTGTAACGAGCCGCAGCAAACCAAACTGCGTATTGCCATTGAGTGCCATAGCTGTATTCAGTGGCTGACCCCCGCGCTTGAGAACTTCCGCCAGAAGTGGCCGCAGGTGGAAATGGACTTTACATCCGGCGTGACCTTTGACCCGCAGCCGTCGCTGCAGCAGGGCGAGCTGGATCTGGTGATGACGTCAGATATTCTGCCGCGCAGCGGCCTGCACTATTCGCCGATGTTTGATTATGAAGTGCGCCTGGTGCTGGCCCCGGACCATCCGCTGGCCAGTAAAACGCGCATCACGCCGGAAGATTTAGCGACAGAAACGCTGCTGATTTATCCCGTGCAGCGCAGTCGCCTGGATATCTGGCGTCACTTCCTGCAGCCCGCTGGGATTAGCCCACAGCTGAAAAGCGTGGATAACACGTTGCTGTTGATACAGATGGTGGCGGCCAGAATGGGCATCGCGGCATTGCCGCACTGGGTAGTGGAGAGTTTTGAACGCCAGGGTCTGGTGGTGACCAAAACCCTGGGTGAAGGACTGTGGAGCAGGCTGTACGCCGCCGTGCGCGATGGCGAGCAGCGTCAGCCGATTACGGAAGCGTTTATTCGCTCAGCGCGGAACCACGCGTGCGACCATCTTCCGTTTGTGCGGAGCGCGGAGCGACCCAACGGCGATGTACCCACAGCGAAGCCAGGATCACCGCTCCCCCAATAAGGAAACTCGGCCAGTGCGGCTGTTGCTGCCAGATGGCAAGATTGACCAGCAGCCCTGCCGGGACATGCACGTTATTCATGATCCCCAGCGTACCGGCGTCTACCTGCGTAGCGCCGTAGTTCCACATGAAGTATCCCAGCCCGGAAGCCACCACGCCCAGCCAGACCAGAACGCTCCACTGCACGGTGGTCGTCGGCAGTTTTTGCGGGTTGCCGAGCATAAACCACGCCGCTACCGCGACAATCGCGGCGCCCATATAGAACCAGGCGAACGCGTTGTGCTGTGGCATCGGACGGGTCTCCATCAACCGTTTGTATCCCACCATGCCGATGGCGAAGCTGATATTGGCGAGCTGGACGAACATCAGCCCTGTCCAGAAGTGATCGCTTACCTTGTCATAGCGAATAATCGCCGCCCCAAGCACCGCCAGCCCCGCACTTAAAAGATATCCCCAGCGCAGACGACGCTTGCTGAGCAGGTCGTAGATCAGGGTGATGTAGAGCGGCGTGAGCACGGTGAACAGCAGGAATTCCGAGACAGACAGATAAACGTAAGCCCGGAAGCTGAACAGGTACATGATGCCGAGCTGCATCGCGCCCACCAGCATATACAGCAGTATCGTTTTCAGCGATTGTCCGCGCGCGCGCAGAAACGGCAGGAACACCAGCGCCGCCAGCCCCACGCGCATCAGCACCGAGAAGTAACTGTCGACCGATCCGGCAAGGTATTCGCCAATCAGGCTAAAGGAGAAGGCCCACAGGATAGTGGTGATAATGAGTAGCGCCACAATGCTTGTCTCTCAGAAAGAAGGACAGGCATTGTAGCGAACTCTTTAGTTGACAACTGAACAATAAATAATCGAATGAAGATTATTCAAGGAACAGTTTGCGCAGGTACTTAGGCACAGCGTTATCGCCGTTAGTGCCGATCACTTCCAGCTCCGGGTGCAGGTCTTTCAGACGCTGGTGCGCGTTCTCCATGATGCAGCCTTTGCCCGCCATGGAGAGCATCTCAGCGTCGTTCATGCCGTCGCCAAACGCGATGCAGTCTTTCAGCTCAAAGCCCAGACGTTTAGCCACCGCTTCCAGCGCATGACCTTTGGAGACGCCACCGGCCATCACTTCCAGACAGGTCAGCGTGGAGAAGCTCACGTTAACGCGGTCGCCCCAGCGAGCGTTGATCACCTGCTCCAGCGGCAGCAGCGCTTCATGGCTTTCGCAGGTGAAGAACACCTTACTGATCCCTTCCGGCTCCAGCAGGCCAGGCTCGTACAGTGAGTACTGGAATACGGCCTCCTTGAAAAAGCGCATCTCATCCGGGCGGTGGCGGTTCATAAACCACTCGTCATCGCGATAAACGTTGGTGACGATATCCGGGTTATTGTGCACCACGCCGAACAAATCGGCGGCAATATCGCGGTCCAGATTGTGGGTAAAAATCAGGTTACCATCCGTGTCGTGCACGCGCGCACCGTTGGAGGTGATCATGTACGATTTGATTTCCAGATTATCGCGGATCTGCCCCACGTCCACGTGGTGGCGACCGGTGGCAAACACGAAGTTCACGCCACGGGCAGTCAGGAGTTTTAATGTCTCTTTCGCGTAAGGCGAGAGGGTGTGGTCGGGGGAAAGCAGCGTGCCATCTAAGTCAGATGCAACAACCTGGTACATAGGGAAATTTAACCTCTGGTGAATATCAATTATGCCTGTTGAAAAATTCAACAATGGCGTTAAGCGCGACTGAGCGCATAGCGTCCTTTTCAAAAAGGATCTCATGGTACGCGCCGTTGATGACCAGCGGTTTTCCCCCTTCGCAGGGGTGACCGGCGGCAGCGCGCAGTTCACAATAGCGGTCATGCATGCGGTTATCCACCACACGCTCTTCTTCCGCCTGAATCAGAAGCGTCGGCGTGTCATCATCGCCTACGCCCGCCAGCACCTGCTCACCGGCATGAATCCCTTCCCGCACCCAGTGCCAGGTCGGGCCGCCAACGCGCAAGCGCGGTTCATCGGCATAAAAGCGCAGGTTGCGACGATAGCGCTGCCGGCTGTGGGTCAGAACGTTGATGGCGAACGGCAATGCCCGCCAGCGTCCGGTACCGATGGCATAGCCTTCACGAATGCGCTGATGGCCCTCAGCCCAGTCGAGAAGATGGCGCACCATCCAATCGGGAAAACGAATGACAATACCGTACATCGGTGCGGTGAGCGCAATGGCGTCGCACTGGTGCTCATACCGCTGCAAAAACAGCATCGAAATGGCACCGCCCATGGAGTGCGCAAGGATATACCGCTTGCGCCAGGGGCCAGGCTGGACTTCCTGCTGCCAGAACGCGGCAAAATCGTCGACGTAATCGCTGAAGTTATCCACGTGCCCACGGTGCGTATCCGGCAGCATACGACCGGACAACCCCTGTCCACGGTGGTCGATGATCAGCACGTCGAACCCCATATGGACCAGGTCGTAAGCCAGTTCGGCATATTTAACGTAGCTTTCGATGCGTCCGGGGCAGACGACAATCACACGGTCATTTTTTTCATTGCGGAAACGAACGAAGCGCACCGGGATGCCCCCGACGCCCGTAAACTCATCTTCCTCACGCTGCCGCCAGAAATCGGTCAGCGGCCCCATAGAGAAAGCAGCAAAAGCGTTTTCTCGTGTTTCCCAGTCCTTTTTCTGCTGAAACATTGGGTTTCCACTCACGTAATCCAGGGAATATCGTTTTTTTCATCACTGGTCACAAAATGACGCAATAATAGCGTATTGTGGCATAAAAATAGACGGTTCGGGAGTTTCAAATGACCTTCGAATGGTGGTTCGCCTACCTGCTGACATCCATTATCCTCAGCCTTTCACCGGGCTCGGGTGCCATTAACACCATGACTACCTCCATCAATCACGGCTATCGCGGTGCGGCGGCGTCGATTGCCGGTTTGCAGACCGGGCTGGGCATTCATATCGTCCTGGTCGGAATTGGTCTGGGGACCCTGTTCTCCCGCTCGGTGCTGGCGTTTGAAGTGCTGAAATGGGCCGGTGCGGCATATCTGATTTGGCTCGGCATCCAGCAGTGGCGCGCGGCAGGCTCCATCAACCTCAATACGCTCGCTCAGACGCAAAACCGAGGCCATCTCTTTAAGCGCGCGGTCTTCGTCAACCTGACCAACCCGAAGAGCATCGTTTTCCTCGCCGCGCTGTTCCCGCAGTTTATCGTGCCGCACCAGCCGCAGGTGATGCAGTACGTGGTGCTGGGAGCGACCACCATCATTGTCGATATCATCGTGATGATTGGCTATGCGACGCTGGCGCAGCGAATTGCGGCGTGGATCAAAGGGCCTAAGCAGATGAAGGCCCTGAATAAAGTCTTTGGCTCGCTGTTTATGCTGGTTGGCGCGCTGCTTGCGTCAGCGCGTCATGCTTAGCGAGAGATGATGAGATGAATGCCGAAGCCGGCGAACAGCGCGCCGGCGAAGCCGTCGATCCACTTCGCAATGCGCTGGTAGCCACGGCGCATTGCCGGTAAAGCGAACAGGCTGGCCACGATAGTGAACCAGGCAAAGGTTTCAACGACGATCAGCAGGAAGATACCCCAGCGCGCGCCCGCGCCAACGCTATCGCCGACAAACAGCGAGAACACCGAGCCGAAATAGATAATCGCTTTCGGGTTCGCCAGGTTGGTCAGCAGCCCTTTCACAAAGCTGCGACCGCCCGTCGCCAGCTCCACCTTTGGCTCTTCCGGCTTTTTCTCTTCTTTCTTCAGCGCCCCGCGCAGCATCTGGTAGCCCATCCAGCACAGGTACAGCCCACCGCCGACCATAATGATGTTATGCAGCCAGGCCATCTTCGCCAGGATCAGGTTCAGACCGAGCAGTGCGACCGCCGCCCAGACCATGACGCCCATGGTAATACCGAGCACGCCCATCATCGCCTCTTTGCGGGAGCGGCTGACGGCGGTTTGCGACACGAAGAAAAAGTCAGGGCCAGGGCTCATCAGCGCAACGATGTGCACCAATGCCACGGTGAGAAATAGCATTAACATAATTAGCTCGCGGGGAAATAATGTAGTGAGTCACCATCCTGGCACTTTTTCGCCCGGCTGACTACTCCTCGTCATCACCATCGGCGTGAGAGCGGATGAGCGCCATAAACTCTTTCCCGAAGCGCTCCAGCTTGCGCGTGCCGACGCCATTGACGCTCAGCATCTCGCTCGCGCTGAGCGGCATCTGCTCGGCCATCTCAATCAGCGTCGCGTCGTTGAACACCACGTACGGCGGGATGTTTTCTTCGTCGGCAATCGCTTTACGCAGCTTGCGCAGTTTGGCGAACAGCTTGCGGTCGTAGTTGCCGCCGTAGGATTTTTGCATCACACGCGGCTTCAGGGCGATGACGCGTGGAACGGCCAGTTTCAGTTCAACTTCACCGCGCAGTACCGGACGCGCGGCTTCGGTAAGCTGCAACGCAGAGTGCTGGGCAATGTTTTGCGTAGCAAAGCCAAGGTGGATCAGCTGGCGAATGATACTCACCCAGTGCTCGTGGCTCTGCTCTTTACCGATGCCGTAAACCGGCAGCTTGTCGTGGCCCATATCGCGGATACGCTGGTTATTCGCCCCGCGCAGCACTTCCACCACGTAGCCCATACCAAAGCGTTGATTGACGCGCCCAATGGTTGAGAGCGCTTTACGCGCGTCCATCAGACCATCGTACTGCTTCGGCGGATCAAGGCAGATATCGCAGTTGCCGCACGGCTCTTGTCGCCCCTCGCCAAAGTAGTTGAGCAGCACCAGACGGCGGCAGGTTTGCGCTTCGGCAAAGGCGCCCATCGCGTTGAGCTTGTGACGCTCGATATCCTGCAGCTGTCCCTGCGGTTTCTCTTCCAGGCAGCGGCGCAGCCACGCCATGTCCGCCGGATCGTAAAACAGCATCGCTTCCGCAGGCAGGCCGTCACGCCCGGCGCGACCGGTTTCCTGATAGTAGGATTCGATATTGCGCGGGATGTCGAAATGCACCACAAAGCGCACGTTGGGCTTGTTGATGCCCATCCCGAACGCCACCGTCGCGACCACGATTTGAAGGTCGTCGCGCTGGAATTTCTCCTGCACGTCGGCGCGGATGTGGTTCTCCAGTCCGGCGTGATACGCGGCGGCGCTAAAGCCGCGGTTTTGCAGACGCGCGGCGGTGTCTTCCACCTTCGCACGGCTGTTGCAGTAGATGATGCCGGACTTGCCGCGCTGCTCCTGCACATAGCGCAAGAGCTGATCCAGCGGCTTGAATTTTTCCATCAGCATATAGCGGATGTTTGGACGATCGAAGCTGCTGACCTGAATGTAGGGGTCGTTCAGCCCGAGCAGACGAACGATATCCAGGCGTGTAGTGTCATCCGCCGTGGCGGTAAGCGCCATAAACGGCAGCTCGGGGAAGCGCTGACGCAGCTGGCCGAGGGCGGCATATTCCGGGCGGAAATCGTGTCCCCACTGGGAGATACAGTGCGCTTCATCCACCGCCAGCAGCACCGGGTTCCAGTGCGCGAGATGGTCGAGGAAGTTATCCAGCATCAGGCGTTCCGGCGCGATATACAGCAGGCGAATCTGTCCGGTGCGGCAACCCGCCATCACCTCTTGCTGCTGCTCGCGGGTCTGCGTGGAGTTAAGACAGGCGGCCGCCACGCCGTTGGCGAGCAGCTGGTCGACCTGGTCTTTCATCAGAGAAATGAGGGGGGATACCACGACCGTCAGGCCGTTCAGCACCAGCGCGGGCACCTGATAGCAGAGGGATTTCCCGCCGCCGGTCGGCATCACCACCAGGCAATCGCGGCCTTCCAGCACGGTTTCAATGATGGTTTCCTGGCCGGGGCGGAACTGCTGGTAGCCAAAGGTTTCATGCAAAACCTGTTTAGCCAGCGATTCCTGATTCAATACTTCCGCCTGCGCCACGTTAACCCCATATGCCAGAAATGAAACAGGCGCTATTTTCAGCGCCTGAGAAAGAAACTTCAACGTTTAACGCAAAAACATTCGAGCGACCTAGAAAATATCGTTCAGCATAACGCCCACACCCACACGGGTCTGGTTGAAGTTGTAATCGATAAGCGACTCGCCGTAACCGCTGTACACCTGCGTATAAAGACGCACGTGTTTCGTTACCGGGTAGCTCAGGCCAACCTCAGCACCACCGTAGCCGGTGTTCCAGTTGTACTGGCCTTTCGCGCTCAGCACGGCATCACCCAGCTGATAGCCAATCTTGAGCTGGTAGTAACCCATGTATTTGGTGATGTCAGGGTTATCGTCAGTGTCACCCACCACATACCACGGCTTCACTTCCACCATCCAGTTACCGTTCTGCGCCATCAGGCGCGTATAGGCACGGTTCCAGCTGCGCGAGGTTGGGTCGGAACGTCCGTTGGAATCGTGGTTAAAGCCCACCTCGACGTCACGCAGCGTCCAGCCAGCAAATTCGTAATCCGTTGCGAAGCCGAGGAACAGCTGCGGCTCATAGTTGGTTTCACGGAACGGCGAGGACTCCCCGCTGTTGGAGAGCTGCCACCAGGACTTTTGGGTGTATGACGCACCGAGCACCGAGTTCGGCCCAAGAATGCCTCGCCAGAACGGGAACGCGAGGCTGAGCTGGAACTTCACCTCATCTTTACGCGCATTATCGGACCAGTTATAGGAACTTATCGCCTCTTTGTTGAGATCGCTGGTCTGGGTGTAGATCACGTAGTTGGTGTCATACGGGTACAGCGTGAACGGATTGTCATGCTCCTGAAGCATATTGGCGATGATGCTGCCGCGCACTGCGGGGGCATCGTGCACTTCTTTGACGGTTGCTTCTTGCGCATATGCTGTGAGGGGCAGCGAAACCGCCGCCAGTAACCAACCCAGATACGTCCGCATCGGTGGTGTTCTCCTGAAAGGGTGATATTTAATGAATAGTTTTGTCCGGGCATTCTACAGACTTCTGCAGCAACTTCCGCCTCCTCGTTTCTGAAAGTGGAAATCCTTATTGTTGAGGCATAAAATCAACATTTTGTTAACAACAAGGATGCAACCCCTCATGTCAGCCACGCTTACCGCCGAAGAAACGTTAAAACTCGTGGGCGAGATTTTTGTGTACCACATGCCGTTTAACCGCGCGCTGGGGCTGGAGCTGGAGCGATACGAGAAAGACTTTGCCCAGCTCAGCTTTAATAATCAGCCAATGATGGTAGGCAACTGGGCGCAAAGCATTTTGCACGGCGGAGTAATTGCCTCCGCGCTGGACGTGGCGGCGGGGCTGGTCTGCGTCGGCAGCACGCTGACGCGCCATGACACCATCAATGAAGAGGAGCTCCGCCAGCGTCTTTCGCGGATGGGCACTATCGATTTACGCGTCGACTATCTGCGCCCTGGACGGGGTAATCGCTTTACCTGTACCAGCAGCCTGCTGCGCGCGGGCAACAAAGTCGCGGTAGCGCGCGTTGAGTTGCATAACGAAGAACAGGTTTATATCGCCAGCGCAACCGCCACTTATATGGTGGGTTAAGGCGATAAAAACGGGTAAAATTAATTCACTCTTTTGTAACGGATTTTCCCGATGGATGCTAAACAGACGCGGCAGGGCGTTTTACTCGCCCTTGCCGCTTATTTTATTTGGGGTATCGCACCGGCGTACTTCAAATTTATCGCCTATGTACCGGCCGACGAGATCCTCACCCACCGCGTCATCTGGTCGTTCTTCTTTATGATTGCGCTGATGAGCGTCAGCCGTCAGTGGTCCGGCGTCAAAACGCTGCTGCAAACCCCTAAAAAGGTCTTCCTGCTGGCGCTTTCTGCGGTACTGATCGGCGGCAACTGGCTGCTGTTCATTTGGGCGGTGAATAACCATCACATGCTTGAAGCGAGCCTGGGATACTTTATTAACCCGCTGGTGAACATTGTGCTGGGGATGATTTTCCTCGGCGAACGCTTTCGCCGGATGCAGTGGGTAGCGGTCATTCTGGCTTTCTGCGGCGTGCTGGTGCAGCTGTGGACCTTCGGCTCACTGCCGATTATTGCCCTCGGTCTGGCGTTCAGCTTTGCGTTCTATGGGCTGGTACGTAAGAAGATTGCGGTGGAAGCACAGACCGGGATGCTGTTTGAAACCCTGTGGCTGCTGCCGGTGGCGGCAATTTATCTGTTTGGCATCGCCGACAGCGCCACCAGCCACATGGGCAGCAACCCGTGGTCGCTGAACCTGATGCTGATGGCCGCGGGCGTGGTGACCACCATTCCGCTGCTGTGCTTCACCGGCGCGGCGACGCGGCTGCGTCTCTCCACGCTGGGCTTCTTCCAGTACATTGGCCCGACGCTGATGTTCCTGCTGGCAGTGGTGTTTTACGGGGAAGTGCCGGGTGCGGATAAGATGGTTACCTTCGCCTTTATCTGGGTGGCGCTGGCGATTTTCGTTGCCGATGCAATTTATACCCAGCGCAGGGTGCGCAAAGGGTTGTAATGTTGCCCTCACCCCAACCCTCTCCCACAGGAGAGGGCGTTCGATCGTAGGGCGGGTAAGCGGAGCGCCACCCGCCAGATTTTTACAGCCAGTTCCGACGCTTGAAATAGAGATACGGTGCCAGCCCGGCGAGGATCATGAAGATAATCGCCCCCGGGTAGCCAAAGCTCCACTTCAGCTCCGGCATAAACTCAAAGTTCATCCCATAGCTGGATGCCACCAGCGTCGGCGGCAGGAACACCACGGACACCACCGAGAAGATCTTGATGATGCGGTTCTGCTCGATGTTGATAAAGCCCATCGCCGCCTGCATCAGGAAGTTCACCTTCTGGAACAGGGATTCGTTGTGCGGCAGCAGGGATTCGATATCTCGTAAGATCTCACGCGCCTGCTCCAGCTGACCGCCCGGCAGACGTGCTTTACGCACCAGGAAGTTCAGCGCACGCTGGGTATCCATCAGACACAAACGCACTTTCCAGCCGATATCTTCCTGCTCCGCCAGCGTCGAAAGCGCTTCGTCATATTCATCGCCCTGATGGCCTTCCATGATCACGCGGCTCAGCTTTTCCAGGTCGCTGTAGATATTCTCAATTTCGTCCGCCAGCTGTTCAATTTTGGTTTCGAACAGATCGAGCAGCAGCTCGTAAGCATTACCGTCCACCATCGCCTGGCTACGGGCGCGCATGCGGTAGAGACGAAACGCAGGCAGTTCGCGCTCGCGCAGGGTAAACAGACGACCATCGCGGATGGTAAACGCCACGGTGGAGTTACCCGCGTGGTCATCAGCGTCTTCAAAGAAGAAGAAGGAGTGGATGTGCAGACCGTCTTCATCTTCAAAAAAACGTGCGGATGCTTCGATGTCTTCCAGTTCAGGACGCGTTGCCAGGCTTTGCCCCAGCTCAGATTGTACGCGAAGGCGCTCATCGTCGTCCGGCTCGACCAGATCCACCCATACGGCATCAACGAGGGGCTGTGACTCTTCGGCTTCAAGCCGAGTCAGTCGGTTATTTTCGAGTTGAAATGCGCTCAACATGACCGGGACTCCCAATGCAAAAAATATCGGACAGTTCGGTGGGCACACAGAAACAATTTGGGTTTCAGACCATTAAACAGCCTGACTCAGCGCGACGGGGATAATGCAGTCGCTGACAACCACTAAGGCCATCAGCAAGGGGAGATAGCCTTAGGAGTTGTTCCTGGATGACAGGGAATTGAGCCAGTATCTACTGGGTGTGTCCAAGGCGAATGTCCTCTTAGCGTAATCGTGCGCGCATGTTACGCCAGCAGTAACTGTGGCGTCAACACGCAACGGAACGCTGAAGGGCATTAATTGACCTTCAGCCTATAAGGTTAGCAGATTATTACAAAATAATGATATTTTTCTGAAAGTTACACGGTTTCCAGCCTGGCGTAAGCAGCCACCAGCCATTTGATCCCCTGGCCCTGGAACGCCACCTGTAAGCGGCTGTGTTCACCGCTACCTTCGAGGTTCACGATGGTGCCTTCACCAAATTTCGAATGACGCACGCGCTGGCCCAGCTTGTAGCCGGTATCGGTTTCAGTGATGGGTGAACCCATACGCTGATGGTTGACCGGACGGCTGATGCTTGCCCGCAGACGCACCTCTTCCACGCACTCTTCCGGCAGCTCGCCGATGAAGCGCGACGGACGGTGATAAACCTCTTTGCCGTACAGACGGCGGGTTTCAGCGTAGGTCAGCGTCAGCTTTTGCATCGCACGGGTCACGCCCACGTAGGCCAGACGACGCTCTTCTTCCAGACGCCCGCCTTCATCCAGCGACATCTGGCTCGGGAACATCCCCTCTTCCATCCCAACGATAAACACCTGCGGGAACTCCAGACCTTTGGCGGAGTGCAGGGTCATCAGCTGAACCGCATCCTGCCAGGTGTCCGCCTGCCCTTCTCCCGCTTCCAGCGCGGCGTGGGACAGAAACGCCTGCAGCGGCATCAGGTCTTCGTCTTCTTCGTTGTAGCTGAACTGGCGCGTTGCCGTCACCAGTTCCTCTAAGTTCTCAATACGGGTCTGGCCCTTCTCGCCTTTCTCCTGCTCGTACATGGTACGCAGGCCGGAGTCTTTAATCACCCGGTCGGTCTGCACGTGCAGCGGCATATCGGCCGTTTCCTGCGCCAGCGCGTCAATCAGTTCGAGGAAGCGCTGTAATGCACTGGCGGCACGTCCGGCGAGGGCTTTTTCCTGCAGCAGCTCGCGGCATGCCTGCCAGAGCGTAAGCTGGCGGTCACGCGAGGCCTGGCGCACCACGTCCAGCGTGCGGTCACCGATGCCGCGCGTCGGCGTGTTCACCACGCGCTCAAACGCCGCATCGTCGTTGCGGTTGGCGATCAGGCGCAGATACGAGAGCGCATCCTTGATCTCCTGACGTTCGAAGAAGCGCATCCCGCCGTAAATGCGGTACGGCATGCTCACCTGCAGCAGCGCCTCTTCCAGCACGCGCGACTGGGCGTTGCTGCGGTAGAGAATGGCGCACTGCTCCAGGGCACCGCCGTTGTCCTGCCAGGTTTTGATGCGGTTCACCACGAAGCGGGCTTCGTCGAGCTCGTTGAAGGCGCAGTAAATCGAAATCGGTTCGCCGTCGACGCCGTCGGTCCACAGCTTTTTACCCAGACGCCCGTTGTTGTTTTCGATCAGGGCGTTAGCCGCGCTGAGGATGTTGTTCGTCGAGCGGTAGTTCTGCTCCAGACGGATGGTTTCCGCGCCGGGGAAGTCCTTGAGGAAGCGCTGGATGTTCTCCACCTGCGCCCCGCGCCACCCGTAGATCGACTGGTCGTCATCGCCTACGATCATTACCTTGCCGGTATCACCGGCCAACAGGCGGATCCATGCGTACTGGATGTTGTTGGTATCCTGGAATTCGTCCACCAGGATATTGGTGAAGCGTTCACGGTAGTGCTGAAGGATGTGCGGCTTGTTGAGCCACAGCTCGTGGGCGCGCAGCAGCAGCTCGGCGAAATCCACCAGACCGGCGCGATCGCACGCTTCCTGATAGGCCTTGTAGACGTTCTGCCAGGTCTGCTCGACCGGGTTGCCGAAGCTCTGAATGTGGTGCGGGCGCAGCCCTTCATCTTTCTGGCCGTTGATGTACCACATCGCCTGACGCGGCGGCCACTGCTTCTCGTCGAGGTTCATCGCCTTGATCAGGCGCTTCAGCAGGCGCAACTGGTCTTCGCTGTCGAGGATCTGGAAATCCTGCGGCAGGTTGGCGTCCATATGGTGCGCGCGCAGCAGGCGGTGCGCCAGGCCGTGGAAGGTGCCAACCCACATACCGCCCTGGCTGGTGCCCATCAGCTGTGCGATACGGTGGCGCATCTCCGCCGCCGCCTTGTTGGTAAACGTGACCGCCATGATGGAGTACGGCGAGCAGTTCTCCACGCTCTGCAACCAGGCAATACGGTGAACCAGCACGCGCGTCTTACCACTGCCCGCTCCAGCCAGCACCAGCATATTGGTGCGCGAGGCCGCTACGGCTTCACGCTGTTTGTCATTAAGGCTGTCGAGCAGGTAAGAAACGTCCATTGGCACCGTCACATAGTATTCAGGAACACAGCAAAACGCCCGGTGGCGCTTCGCTTACCGGGCCTACAACTGCAAAACCCTGGTAATTTATACAATATTACTGGTGATTATATCAGCGTCGTGAGGGATGCCAACCGCGAAATTTCCACGTGCGGCAGAAGACGGCTATCCTTCGTGGTCATCAGGTCGGCGTTTTCTGGCTTGATCCAGCAGGCCTGCATGCCGCAGCGAATGGCACCCGCGACATCCGTGGTCAGATCGTCGCCCACGTGCAAAATTTCACCGAGCGGCAGGTTCATTTTTTCCGCTGCCAGATGGTACATATCGCTGAACGGCTTCGAGCGCCCGTGCGGGCCCGCGCGCAGCACGAACTCAAAGTAATCCCCGAGGCCAAACAGTTCAGGCTGTGCGTTACCGTTAGTGATGGCCACCAGCGGCCACTTTTCGGCAAGCTTCGCCAGCGTGTCGTGGGTCTCCTGCGGCACGTCGATACGGCTGCGCCATTTGGCGAAGTTTTCCATTGCCGCTTCGGCACCGATGGCCGCGTCCTGTACGCTCAGGCCCACGTTGAGCATCGCCTGCTCAACCGCACGACGACGCCATTCGGTCACGTCGTGGTAAATGTCCGGCTCGGTCTCCCGCAGGGACTGACGCAGGGTCTGAAAATCCTTGTTCTGCATCGCTTTCAGCGCGGGATGGTAGTTCTGCACAAACGCCAGCGACTCCTGCTCGGTACGCAGGATCACCTCACGGTTGTCATAAAGGGTGTCATCAAGGTCAAACGTCAGGGCCGAGATCTGACCGAGTGGGCGGTAAAAACGCATTATTTCCCCCGTTTGGCGCGTGGATGCGCCGCGTCATACACCGAGGCAAGGTGTTGGAAGTCTAAGTGGGTATAGATTTGAGTGGTCGACAGATTTGCGTGGCCAAGCAGTTCCTGCACGCCGCGCAGATCGCCGCTGGATTCCAGCATGTGGGTGGCGAACGAGTGGCGCAGCTTGTGCGGGTGAACGTGGCTGTTTAGCCCCTGCTTGATGCCCCACTCCGCAAAGCGCTTCTGCACGTTACGCGCCGAGATCCGCTTGCCGAGCTTTGATAAAAACAGCGCATTCTCCTCTGCGCCAAACAGCCCGCGCAGATCCAGCCAGTGCTCAATCCAGGAGACCGCGTTGCGGCCAATCGGCAGACGGCGCTCTTTGCTGCCCTTGCCCATGACCCACACTTCGCCGGATTCCAGATCGAGATGCTTTAAATCGAGGTTCACCAGCTCAGAGAGACGCAGGCCCGCACCGTACATTACCTCCAGCATCGCGCGGTCGCGCACCGCCAGCGGATCGTTAAGGTCGATATCCAGCAGGCGATTTACGTCGTCGACGTCGATATTTTTCGGAAGATGGCGAGGGGCTTTTGGCGTGGCGATGCCTTTCGCCGGGTTGGCTTTTAAACCGCCCTGGCTCACCAGCCAGTCGAAGAAACTGCGCAGGGCGGAAAGCCTGAGCGCCAGGCTCGCCGGGCTGAGTTTTTTTTTACGGCTACGCACAACGAACCCGCGCACCGTGGCAGCATCACATTGTTGCCAGCTTTTCAGGCCGATCTCGTCGGCAATCTGGATGATGGCATCAAGCTGACGCTGATAGTTAAGCAGCGTTATGGGGCTGAGCTGACGTTCCACGCCCAGATAGCGCAGAAAGCGCGTGACGTCAGCGGCGAGTGCATCTGTCATACGCGCTCAATCCAGCGCTCCAGCAGCTCAGGCAGCATCAGGGCGATTTCCTGCAGCAGGTGCGTACCCTGCCCCTGCTCATAATGATGTGCGTCACGGCTGGTAAATAACATCACGCCCAGATCGCCATCGCGCCCCATCAGCGACATCGCCACCGAGCCAATCGCTTTGGCTTCCGGCAACACGACCAGCAGCTCAGGCCCGTTTAGCGGCCCGAGATAGTGCTGCTCACGGCCCAGACGCTGAATGCGCAGAGGCTCAAACGCCTGGCGGCTCAGCGCCAGATGGGTAAACCCGGACGGCGCGCCAATGCGCCAGCGGTCCGGGAACAGGCGAATCGTCGCGCCTGCCAGCCCAAGCTCACGCGCCCAGCGGTGGAAGCGGCTGAGGAACTCTTCAAGGCTGTGCGCCGAGGCCAGACGCGCCTGCAGGTGCAGCAGGCGATAAAACAGGCTCTCGTTATTGCTGGCCTGCTCCATCAGCAGCGTCATGTTCTCTTCAAGCTGATTGATGTGCTTGCGCGAGCGCGCCATGTGCCATTCGACCAGCGACACGGTTTCACGAATCGGATGCGGTACGCGCATCTGTTCAACAACGCGTGCATTGCGGATAAAAAACTCAGGATTGTTCAGCAGGTAATCAACAACAGCGCTGTCATCCAGTTCCGTCATTATTTCCTGCAGTTCTTCCCCTGGTTGTTTCATAGATGGATAAACCCGTCATAAACATGTGTCGCCGGGCCCGTCATATACAGTGGATGACCCGGTCCTTTCCAGGCGATATCAAGCCGACCGCCCGGTAATTCCACGCGAACCTCTTCTGCCAGTAACCCCTGAGAGATGCCCACAGCAACTGCAGCACAGGCACCGCTTCCGCAGGCCTGGGTTTCGCCCGCGCCGCGCTCGTAAACCCGCAGACGGATGTGCTCACGCTTCACCACCTGCATAAAGCCGATGTTCGCGCGCTCCGGGAATCGTTCGTGGCTTTCCAGCACCGGACCGAGCGTTTCAACCGCGGCGGTTTGCACATCATCAACCTGAATCACACAGTGAGGGTTACCCATCGAGACGACGCCGCACAATACTGTCTGCTCGGCGCCGCACGCATAATATAGGTCTTTTCCGCTTTGTTTGCGCGGAACGGTACGGCGGAAGGCTCGAAGTTTGGCTCGCCCATATTCACGCGTACCAGCTCGTCATCGGTCACGCTGAGCACCATACGGCCGTTCGCAGTACTGACGCGAATATCGCGCTTGTTGGTCAGCCCCTTCAGGCGGACAAAGCGGGCAAAACAGCGCGCGCCGTTGCCGCACTGGTTAACTTCGCTGCCGTCAGCGTTAAAAATGCGGTAATGGAAATCGAGATCGGGATCGTAAGGCGGCTCGACCACCAGCAGCTGATCGAACCCCACGCCCACGTGCCGATCCGCCAGGCGGCGAATCAGCTCCGGGGAGAAAAACACATTCTGCGTTACCGCGTCGACGACCATAAAATCGTTGCCAAGGCCATGCATTTTAGAGAACTGCATCATTTGCTCCATTGCGCGGGTACAGAACGTAATCTGTCAGAGATTAACCTGAGTCGGGCCACCGTTATCGCCGCGATCGTTAGTATCTGGCGTCGTCGACTCAATGCCGCTTTGCACAGGTTTCGTTGGCGGCGGTGCGTTTTTATCCTCTGGCGGGAAGTACAGCGGTCCTTTCAGTCCACAACCCGTCAGGCTAAACAGCGTGATGAGAACGGCAAGCGTTCGGAAGACGTTTTTCATTATCAAGTTGCTCGTAAGTTCAAATCTGTTTCTATCATCGCAGGAGAAGACACAAAAGCAAGAGTTTGCCGCTTTCCTGCAACGGGAATTATTTAGCGTTATACTGCCGGCATCACGAAAAACAGGAACAAAACCATGAATGACAGTGAATTCCATCGCCTTGCCGACACCCTGTGGATGACCATCGAAGAGCGCCTGGACGACTGGGACGGCGACAGCGATATCGATTGTGAAATCAACGGCGGTATCCTGACCTTAAGCTTTGAAAACGGCAGCAAAATTATTATTAACCGTCAGGAACCGCTTCACCAGGTGTGGCTGGCGGCCAAACAGGGCGGCTATCACTTCGATCTGAAGGGTGATGAGTGGGTGTGCGACCGTAGCGGCGTACCGTTCTGGGATCTGCTGGAACAGGCGGCGACCGCGCAGGCGGGTGAGAAAGTGAGTTTCAGGTAGTTTTGTTGTCGGGTGGCGGCAACAGCGACTCGAACCGTAGGCCGGGTAAGCGTTAGCGCCACCCGGCAAAAAGGATCAGGAGAAATACTGCTGCAACAGCGGCGCGGTATCCTGATTCGCCGGCGCGGCAGGCGTTACGGCCTGGGTCCGGAACGGGATCACCTGCGTACGACCATCGACGTTCACAATCTGATAGAACTGCGGCAGGTTGAAGTTAATGAAGCTTGAGCCGTAGGTGAAACGGTCGTGCGAAGAGGAGTAGAAGCGGCTGACGTCGCGCACCAGCTCCTCTTTACTGCCTTCACAGTGGTGATACACCTCGGCGCGGTTAGTCTCATCAAGGATGTAGATATTGAAACCGGCATCCTCACCCGACTCTTCGAAGAAGAACTGAATAATCCCTTCGCTCGCAAAACCATCCACCACCTGCGGCAGCTTAACGTGGTTGGTTTCCACCTGCACCGACAGGCCATGCAGCTTGTTGTGTGAAATCGCGCCGTAGAACTCGATGGCATTTTCCAGCTTCTGTACTGACACGTTCAGGCGCTCGAAGAACAGCCCCCAGGTCTGGCCGGAGACGCGCAGCGCTTTAAAGCGCCCGGTTTCGTGACGGGTGCTGGAAAGACGCAGCTCGATGCACTCAGAGACCAGCTGCTGCACGCGGGTACGGATCAAACCGCGCAGGTGCTGGCTGTAGCAGAACACTTCGACGCTGTCCGGCGGCGCGGCGTCCTGGTGCATCTTGCCAAGAATGGTTTTCAGCGCTTCGATCATCGCCTGCTCGCCGTTGAAGTGCAGGGTACGTACTTCGTTCCACGAGTTGCGGTACAGCAGGTCTACGCTGCCTACCAGGCAGTTTTGCTGCTCGCCAAAGCTGAAGACGTCCAGCTTGCGGAAGTCAAAATGGACCACCTGATTGCGGAAGGCCGCCGTCGGGTCGTACTCCAGGTTGACGATAATCGCCAGATGGCGAATCTCGCACGGGCTGTAGAGCGCTTTTGGCGTTGGCGCAGGCAGACGCAGCGGGAAGTGGTGCGACACATCCGCGACCATCTCCTGCAGCTTAGCGAGATCAACCACCTCGTTGCCTTTGATAAACAGGCGCGTGCGCGAGGTCAGCAGGCCGTTGAACCAGGCCCAGGCCACCAGCTTGTTCAGATAGCGGTTATACTCCAGCGGCTGATGGCTGATGATCGAATCCATGCTTGGGGCACGGTTGTACAGATACCACCCGGTGCGGTTTGCGCGGCCCGGTGGCACAAAGATAAAGGTCAGGTTCGGCTCTGACAGGTCAGGTGAAATCTGCGGGTTCACCAGGGTGACTTTACCCGGCAGCGCTTCAAACGCGGCGTACAGCTTGCGGGTCAATACCCCGATGTCCTGCGGGCTGGCGGAAACGCTGAGGTTGTTACGGCGCGCAAAGCGGATCAGATTACGGTAGCTTTGCATCATTGCATCGAGCAGTTCGTTGTGCGCTTCACGCACCTGATCGATCTTCCAGTTGGCGCGGTTGTCGAGCATGGACAGACGCGCTTCGTCCCATCCCCACTCTTTGACTAACTGACTGACCACTTCACGACGCCAGCCCACGCAGGCGCGTTCGCGGCTCAGTTTTTCACAAACTTTGAGATAGAAACATCGACGCACCAGATCGAGACGCGTGGTGTCATCAATGGCTTTCAGGTATTCGGTAACGCGTTCCAGCATCATGCAGTAGGCATCAAGCCCGTAGGAGACAATCTCCCCGTCGTGCAGACGCTGTTTGATGTCTTTCGCCAGCAGGCGCGGCGTAGGGTATTCCCAGGAATAGGCTTCCAGCAGCAGCGTTTTCAGCACCGCTTTGTACGGTGAGTCGATGCTCTTATAAAGCTGCCAGAGGCTCGCGCCAAAGTACTCTTCGGCGGACAGAGAGCTCAGGCCCCCCAGATCCAGCCATTCGTTTGGCGTCAGTACGCCCTGAGAATAGAGCGACATGACGTAATCGTCGTAATGCTCTTCTTCATCGCACGGCACCATATTCCACAGAATACGCTTCCCGGCGAGGCGAACGGCAGTACGGTAGAACTCATCCAGCAATAAGATGTGCTGAGTTGAGCCGCAGTCTTCACCACCGAGACTACCGCTTTCGTTATGGCGGAAACGGTTTTCATCAATCAGGAAGAAGCTCACTTCCACGCCGAGCGACGCCGCCCAGCTCTCCAGCAGGCTGCATTTACGCTGCAGCAGCTGGCGCTCTTCGTTATCGAGCCAGGATTGATGGCAGACCCAGATATCCAGGTCAGAAGAACAGCTTTGCCCTACCGATGAGGTACTCCCCATTGTGTAAACGCCAGTGATTGGCAGTTCACCTTTCGGAGAAACCTGAGGCGGCATGCCGCGGTAGAGTTCCAGCTCGTTCAGATAGTGCTGTTGGGTTTCATCAGGCGTGAAAAGGCAAATGCCCTGGGGAACGTTACCATCGAGGTAACCCGGCATCAGCGGATGGTGATAGTGCAATAATGTCGGCAGCAGACTGTATACCTGCTGGAAAGCAGGGCCCATGGCAGCAAGCGCGCGATCCACGCGCAGTTGATTTATGGCATCCAGTCTCTGTTTCAGAGTCTCAATATAGAGGTACAAGACGTATCGCCTGATGTTTCCGGGTGTCGTAAGCTATTCAAAACACGAATAACAGCGAGCCCGCAGTATTTCAAAAAGATAACCGTTACCCTTCTTTCGCCCTTATCATTATGGTGGTACCGACGAAAAAATGGTCTAAAACGTGATCAATTTAACACCTTGCCGGTTGACCGTAAAGAAAGATGCGCTACATACAAGTGTAGCACCGTTCTGTACGTGTAAATTCCTGAATACGGCTACGGCAGACGAATACGCCGCCTTGTCCCTCTCACCCTTCATCAACCGTAAAACTGCCATCCCAGAGTCAACAATGTTAGGATAGTTAGCGATTGATAATGACGGTAACAAGCATGTTAGACAATGTTTTGAGAATTGCCACACGCCAAAGCCCTCTTGCGCTCTGGCAGGCACATTATGTGAAGCAGCGCCTTGAAGCCTGCCATTCCGGATTGCGCGTCGAGCTGGTGCCGATGGTGACGCGCGGTGACGTGATCCTTGATACGCCGCTGGCGAAAGTCGGCGGAAAAGGCTTGTTTGTCAAAGAGCTGGAAATGGCCTTGCTTGAGAACCGTGCTGACATCGCCGTGCACTCCATGAAGGATGTGCCCGTTGAATTCCCGGAAGGGCTGGGGCTCGTGACCATCTGCGAACGTGAAGATCCGCGCGATGCGTTTGTCTCCAACCAGTATGATTCTCTTGACGCGTTGCCGGAAGGCAGCGTGGTTGGCACGTCCAGTTTACGCCGTCAGTGCCAGCTGGCTGAACGCCGCCCGGACCTGGTGATTCGCTCGCTGCGCGGAAACGTGGGTACGCGTCTGGGCAAGCTGGATAACGGCGACTACGATGCCATTATCCTCGCCGTTGCCGGTTTGAAGCGTCTGGGACTGGAATCACGCATTCGCGTCGCATTGCCGCCAGAGCTGTCGCTACCGGCCGTGGGCCAGGGTGCGGTGGGCATTGAGTGCCGTCTTGACGATGTGCGCACGCGCGAGCTGCTTGCACCGCTGAACCATGACGAGACCGCCATCCGCGTAAAAGCCGAGCGTGCCATGAACACTCGCCTCGAAGGCGGCTGTCAGGTGCCAATTGGCAGCTATGCTGAATTAACCGACGGTGAGCTGTGGCTGCGTGCGCTGGTTGGCGCGCCGGACGGTTCACAGATGGTACGCGGCGAACGTCGCGGTAAGGCGCAAGATGCCGAGCAGCTTGGCGTGTCGCTGGCCGAAGAGTTACTGGATAACGGTGCCCGCGAAATTCTGGCTGACGTTTATAATGGAGAACCCCCTGCATGAGTATTCTTGTCACCCGCCCTTCTCCCGCAGGAGAGCAATTAGTGAGCCGTCTGCGCGCACTGGGGCAGGTGGCCTGGAGTTTTCCGCTGATTGAATTCTCCCCCGGTCGGGAGCTGTCCATGCTCGTCGGCCAGATGAATGCCCTGCAGGAAGGCGACCTGATCTTTGCGCTGTCGCAACATGCCGTGGAATTTGCCCATGCGCAGTTGCAACAAGCAGGGAGAGAGTGGCCAACCGCTCCCCGCTATTTCGCTATCGGGCGAACAACCGCACTGGCCTTACATACCGTGAGCGGAACAGACATTCGCTACCCGTTAGGTCGGGAAATCAGCGAAGTCTTGCTACAATTACCTGAATTACAAACTATTGCCGGAAAACGTGCGCTCATTTTACGCGGTAACGGTGGACGTGAACTGTTGGGTGAAACGCTGCGGGAACGCGGGGCTAACGTCACGTTCTGCGAATGCTATCAGCGTTGTGCGAAACACTACGATGGCGCGGAAGAGGCAATGCGCTGGCACATGCGCGGCATCAATACCCTGGTCGTAACCAGCGGTGAAATGCTGCAGCAGCTATGGTCGCTTATTCCACAATGGTATCGTGAGAACTGGTTACTCCACTGTCGGCTTCTGGTCGTCAGTGAGCGTCTGGCGAACCACGCCCGGGAACTGGGCTGGCAAGATATTCGGATCGCTGATAACGCCGACAACGATGCGCTGCTGCGCGCATTACAATAACTCTCAAATGGGAAGCCATAATGACGGAACACGAAAAATCCTCCGCCGTGGTTGAAGAGACCAGGGAGACTGTGGACACAACCCCACAGCCAGAGACGACAGAGAAAACCGCTGAGAAGAAAAACGGCAGCAACAAAACCAGCCTCGCGCTGAGCGCAATTGCCATCGCCATTGCCCTGGCGGCAGGCGTTGGCCTGTACGGTCTTGTTAAGCAGCAAGGCTCTAACCAGACGGCCACCAGCGATGCGCTGGTCAATCAAATTACCGCCCTGCAAAAAGCGCAGGAGACGCAGAAAACCGAGCTGGAAGGCGTGATCAAACAGCAGGCCGCCGCGCTTGCCGATGCGAACAGCAAACGGGAAGAGTTGACCAAACAGCTGAGTGAAGTGCAGGAGAAAGTCGCCACGATTTCGGGTACCGATGCCAAAACCTGGCTGCTCTCACAGGCCGATTTTCTGGTGAAACTGGCCGGACGTAAGCTCTGGAGCGATCAGGACGTTACCACTGCCGCCGCGCTGCTGAAAAGCGCCGACGCGAGCCTGGCAGACATGAACGACCCAAGCCTGATCGCCGCGCGCCGCGCCATTACCGAAGATATCGCCAGCCTCTCCGCCGTCTCGCAGGTGGATTACGACGGCATTATCCTCAAGGTGAACCAGCTTTCGAACCAGATTGATAACCTGCAGCTGGCGGATAACAACGACGACGACTCCCCGATGGATTCCGACGGTACCGAGCTTTCCAGCTCCCTGAGCGAATGGCGCATAAACCTGCAAAAAAGCTGGCAGAACTTTATGGACAGCTTCATCACCATCCGCCGCCGCGATGAAACCGCCGTGCCGCTGTTAGCACCGAACCAGGATATCTATCTGCGCGAAAACATCCGCTCCCGCCTGCTGGTTGCGGCACAGGCCGTACCGCGTCATCAGGAAGAGACCTACAAGCAGGCGCTGGATAACGTCTCGACGTGGGTGCGTGCGTATTACAACACTGATGACGCGACGACCACGGCCTTCCTGGAAGACATCGATAAGCTGAGCCAGCAAAACATCACCATGAACGTGCCGGATAAGCTGGAAAGCCAGCCGATTCTGGAGAAGCTGATGCAGACGCGCGTGCGTAACCTGCTGGCCCAGCCCGGCGTTCCGGCGGAAGGCACGGCTGAAGCACCGGCCGCCGCGCCAGCGCCTGAAAGCGCGCCACAAGGAGAGTAATGATGCTTAAAGTCCTCTTACTCTTTATCCTGCTGATCGCCGGGATCGTCCTGGGGCCGATGCTCGCGGGCCATCAAGGCTATGTGCTGATCCAGACTGATAACTACAACATTGAAACCAGCGTTACCGGCTTAGTGATTATCCTGGTCCTCGGCGTGGTGGTGCTGCTTGCTGTGGAATGGATCCTGCGCCGTATTTTTCGCACCGGGGCGCATACCCGCGGCTGGTTCGTTGGTCGTAAGCGCCGTCGTGCCCGTAAGCAAACAGAGCAAGCGCTGCTGAAACTGGCCGAAGGTGATTATCAGCAGGTAGAAAAGCTGATGTCGAAGAATGCCGATCACGCAGAACAGCCGGTGGTGAACTATCTGCTGGCTGCTGAAGCGGCACAGCAGCGCGGCGATGAAGCCCGTGCTAATCAACATCTTGAGCGCGCGTCCGAGCTTTCTCCTAAAGATCCGATTCCGGTGGAGATCACCCGCGTTCGCCTGCAGCTGGCGCGGAACGAAAACCATGCGGCGCGCCACGGCGTTGACCGACTGCTGGAAATCACCCCACGCCATCCCGAAGTGCTGCGTCTTGCTGAACAGGCCTACATCCGTACCGGTGCCTGGGGTTCACTGCTGGACATCATTCCGTCGATGGCAAAAGCAGACGTCGGTGACGATGAACATCGTGACGAACTGCAGCGCATGGCGTGGATTGGGCTGATGGATCAGGCGCGCGCCGACCTGGGCAGCGACGGTCTGAAAACCTGGTGGAAGAATCAGAGCCGTAAAACGCGTCAGCAGGTTCCACTGCAGGTAGCGATGGCGGAACATCTGATTGAATGTGACGATCATGACACTGCGCAGGAGATCCTCCTCGACGGTCTCAAGCGCCAGTACGACGACCGCCTGGTAATGGTGATCCCGCGCCTGAAAACCAATAATCCTGAGCAGATCGAAAAAGTGCTGCGCCAGCAGATCAAAACCGTGGGCGACCGCCCGCTGCTGTGGAGCACGCTCGGTCAGTCGCTGATGAAGCACGGCGAATGGCAGGAGGCGAGCCTCGCCTTCCGCGCGGCACTAAAACAGCGTCCGGACGCGTTTGACTACGCCTGGCTTGCCGATTCACTGGATAAACAGCACAAGCCGGAAGAGGCCGCCGCCATGCGGCGTGACGGGCTACTTCTGACGTTGCAAAATAACGGTAACCAGCCGTAATTGAAATGGAGGCCTTGAGGCCTCCTTTTTTTATCTTCACTCTCCTGCTACATTCATTGCATCTTCCGCAGGAAACGAACCCGCCAATGTAACGATCGCTTTTCATTAACCCCTTTTTCGCACACGCGCATTTTGCAGCGTGGAGTAAAACGTTTTTGAAAGGAAATCGTCATGAATTCGCTTTTGTATGCGCTTATTGAAGCGCTGCGCTGCCACCGCTGGCTGCGCCTGCTTGCCTGCGCGTTTATCTTCTCTTCACTGGGGAATGATTTGACCCAGGTTGTTGTTTTCGGCTTACTGCTGCAGTGGGCAGCACCACCGGTACTGCTAACGCTCGCTTTTCTTTTTGCCACGCTGCCGGGACTCCTCGGCAGTATGATCGGCGAAAAATTGTGCTCTCGATTTTCCCCGTTGTCTTTGCTGATTCTGACTGAGGTACTGGGATTGCTCGCCCTGATCTTTCCCTTTCTCGGCGTGCATTATCACAGCATACCCGCCCTGCTTGCCATGCAATCCGCTGAAGCATTATTGAGTGGGATCGGCTGGCCTGCGCTAACGCTGCTGTTCAAACGCGGCCTCAGTGATGCCGAGCTGCCTGCCGCAACCGTTCTGGAGAATCTCATATTTGCTTCTCAAGTCCTTTTGGGAACCGGACTTGGCGTCGTGCTTTTTCAGAAAATGCCGGTCGTCGATTTGCTGGCAATCGATGCCGCCAGTTTTCTGGGATCGCTCTTGATGCTTCTGCTGGCGAGGCGAGTGTTTGCGGCACGGATAAAACCCTCTCCCACCGACGCTCACGCACTCGTCGCGCTACGTTGGCAGAGGCTAACCCAGCGGCAAAAACGCTGTTTGCTCCTGCTGCCAGCGCTGGCTGCCGTAGGCTCACCCGCTATGGCGTTACTGCCCGCCCTGGCGCAGGAGATACAGCCTGAGAATGCGGCAGGTCTCGCGCTGCCCCTGCTTTTCGCCAGGAGCATGGGGCAGCTTTGCGGTCCAGTGTTGCTCAAGAGAGACAGTCTGACGCGCGTCGCGACCCAACCTCTCCTGCTGATGGGCTACCTTGCTCTCTTTCTGGCTGCTTATGGGGTGCTTCCGCTGTTATCCGGCTGGGTTGTGCCGGCGCTGGGAATGATCTTCATTGCACATCTGGCGTCGAATATTGTGTTTGCGGCAGGTACGTTTGGGGTGCTTAGTAACTTTCAGAAGGCCCAGATTTCGTCAGCAAGCAGTAAAGCCTGGCGCTGGCAAACGCTTAGCGCTTCCCTCTTTACTGGCCTCGCAGCGATGGTAGCGACAGCATTTGGGGCAGTTGAGGCGCTGTATATGGTCTCTGGCACCGCGCTGCTTTTCGTTACGCTGGTACTGCGGCGTTTCAGTGATTAAGACATAAAAAAACGCCTGCTATAAAAGCAGGCGTTAAAACAGGTCTGTAAGACAACATATTTGGTGCTTCACTCAACGTTGTGTCCATGGTGTTTGATGAGGCCGAAGCGACATCTGTCAGTGGACGATAAGCACCGTAAACGGCTCTGCGTCATTCCTGAGTTTATGAGGCACTAAGGCGAACATAAGAGATGGAATGAGCATCTACACGCATATTATTGCACGTTACATGCCAGGTTTACACGCAGAACTTTTACATTGCGCAACATTCTAAGATAAAAGGAAATTCTGCTGTTAAGAACCGCCTGAAGCCCGATAATGTACCGATAAGAGATTCAACGTGTCGTCGGCAAGAGACAATAAAGCCGCCGAAATAGTAAATTGTTTATTTTCAAGGCATTGCGTGTCGCCAAATCGCGACAATGGAGAAGTGTGTTGTTGGGGAATAACGACAGGGATTAAAACCGCAGAAAACAAAAAACCCCGCCGAAGCGGGGTTCAAAATTGGTCGGCGAGAGAGGATTCGAACCTCCGACCCACTGGTCCCAAACCAGTTGCGCTACCAAGCTGCGCTACTCGCCGATGTACTGCTTTTTTGAATTTTTAGTTCAATTCATTTAAAAAGTCGTGGTGCGAGGGGGGGGACTCGAACCCCCACATCCAAAGGACACTAACACCTGAAGCTAGCGCGTCTACCAATTCCGCCACCTTCGCAATTCACAACTCTTTCAAATAATGGGGTGGCTAATGGGATTCGAACCCACGACAACTGGAATCACAATCCAGGGCTCTACCAACTGAGCTATAGCCACCACTGTATTCTTTCACGCGGTACTGACTACTTCTCAGACCACCGCAGCTCTAGCACCGGGTTAATGGTGCGCCCGACAGGATTCGAACCTGAGACCTCTGCCTCCGGAGGGCAGCGCTCTATCCAGCTGAGCTACGGGCGCTTAGCGCCGTTGCGGGGCTGGATATTACGTACCTCCGTCCCCGCTGTCTAGTGCTTTTTTGAAAAAAATGCGCGTTTGGTTATGGTTTGCACATTTTGCCGCTTATTCCTCCACTTTATGCGTGGTGGCGCGGCGACCCAGGCCAAAAAGCTTATATGCCGCTGTAACGGCAGCCAGGAAGATCATCCCGACAAACAGCGACATGCGGGTATCTTCATTAAAGTACATCCCAATTAATACGCAAATCAGGAACGCCATCGTCAAATAGTTCGCGTACGGGAACAAAATGGAGCGGAACGGATGGCTGGCGATCGCTTTTTTATGCGCATGACGGAAACGCAGCTGGCTAATCAGGATCACAAACCACGGCACCATGCCCGGCAGCACGCTGGCGCTATAAACGTAAACGAACACGCGCTGCGGATTCGGGATGATGTAATTCAGACATGAACCAATCAGCAGAATCACGATCGATACTGCCACGCCCATAACCGGCACGCCCGCACGGGACACTTTCCCCATCGCCGCAGGCAGTTGGTTGTTTTTAGAAAGCGCGTAGAGCATGCGGCCACAGCTGTACATCCCGCTGTTACAGCCAGAGAGCGCAGCCGTCAGCACCACGAAGTTAATAATCCCTGCTGCTGCCGTAATACCAATCTTCGCGAAGGTTAAGACAAACGGGCTGCCGGTGGTGCCGATTTCATTCCACGGGAAGATAGTCACGATAACGAAAATTGCGCCCACATAGAAAATCAGGATACGCCACAGCACTTTGCCCACCGCGCTACGCAGCGTGACCTGCGGGTTTTTCGCTTCACCGGCAGTAATACCGATCAGCTCCACGCCCTGATAGGAGGCGACAACGATACAGAGCGCCGTCAGGAAGCCCTTCCAGCCGCCCGCGAAGAAGCCACCGTTCTCGGTCAGGTTGCCGAAGCCAATCGCGTGCCCGCCGTTGCCGAAGCCAAAGAAAATAACCCCGAGACCCACGACAATCATCACGATAATGGTGGTGACTTTGATCATCGCAAACCAGAACTCGATCTCACCGTAGAGTCGCACGGCAGCCAGGTTAGCCAGCGCCACCAGCCCCACAGCAATGAGCGCAGGTATCCACTGGACCATGTCCGGGAACCAGAACTGTACGTAGACCCCTATCGCCGTGATTTCCGAGATGCCCACGGCCATCCACATAAACCAGTACGACCAGGCCGTAAGGTAGCCAAAGAACGGGCTCATATAGCGGTGCGCGTAAACGGCGAAAGAGCCGGTGACAGGCTCCAGGAAGAGCATTTCGCCCATTGAACGCATGATGAAGAAAACGAACAGCCCGGCGATGATGTACGCCAGTAATACGGAAGGACCCGCCCATTTGAGCGTACTTGCGGAGCCCATGAACAGGCCAACGCCGATAGTGCCGCCCAGCGCTATCAATTCAATGTGTCGAGCTTCCAGCCCACGCTGTAGCTCCGGTTTTTTCTCTGCCATAAATCCTCGGTTGTGTCTGCTGGTTACCGGCTTAAGCCGGTTATTGTTTTTTAGGGGAACTAAAATACGGTGCGAATGGTTTCTTAAATTCTGCTAAATGGCAAACGATGCATTAAAAAAATGAATGCATTGCACAGATTAGCAGCAGTTTTGCAGGGGAGTTGCAGCGCGAACAGCATATCGCGCTACATTTTGATTACATTTTACCGGTGTAGTGCCAGGCGAGATAGCGCAGCAGACGGATCTGCCGTTTGATACGCGTCGGTTGTGATAACAGACGATACAGCCACTCCAGGCCGAGGTTTTGCCAGACTTTCGGCGCGCGCTTAACGTGGCCGGTAAAGACGTCGTAGGTGCCACCAACGCCCATGTACAGGGCATCCGGGCAGACCAGACGGCAATCGCGCATCAGGATCTCCTGACGCGGCGAGCCCATCGCCACGGTAACAATTTTCGCCCCGCTGTCGCGCACGCGTTCAAACAGCGCCTGCCGATCCTCAGGTTTAAAATAGCCGTCCTGGCTACCCACAATGTTAACATTCCACTGGCTACGCAGCTTCTGCTCCGTCTGGGCCAGCACCTCCGGCTTACCGCCGATCAGGAAGACCGGCGTGCCTTCCGCTCCCGCGCGCGCCATGAGCTGTTCCCAGAGGTCAGCCCCCGCCACGCGTGAAACATTAGCGCCAGGAAACTTTTTGCGAATAGAGCGCACGACGCTGATGCCGTCTGCGTACTTGAATTCGGCGGCGGTAATCAGGTCTTTCACTTCCGCGTTATCTTCAACCGCGAGCATTTTTTCCGCATTGATGGCCACCAGCGTGCCCGATTTCATCTGCCCGTCCGAGAACAGAAAATCCAGCGCGTGTTGCATATCACGCCAGCCTATAAGCTGTAGACCGCGCAGCGCATAGCGCGGCGCAGAAGTTGTGTCAGTCATTACAATCCCTACTCAGACTTGCGACAGCGTTGTGCTGCCCTGATGCTCGCGTCGGTGGACAAGCCCTGCGCTGTCAAACAGCCAGTACAACAGTTTTGCCAGCACCAGACACACACCGAAAACGACCATGAAGAACACCACGCGCGAGACGAACGAATCCAGCCCCTCGCGTGCCAGAACAATCATATTGAAAATGGCACCAAAGCAGAAACTGTGCAAAATAGCCGCCTTATAGCGGTTGGTCTCTTCGTTACCGAGCGTGTAAAGCCAGTCGAACCATTTAATGATCAGCCCAACCGCAATCGCGCCAGGCAGGATAAACCACGCGCCGCCCATTACGACCAGCGAGCCAATCAGCGTTGGCGAGATCGCCAGGCCAGAATGGTTGTTCAGCACTTCCCAGGTAAAGTAGTTCGCCGTATTGAGCACCACGCCCGGACGGTCCGGCCACAGCCAGGTCGGAATAAAGACGTAGAAGTCGCGGGCAATGGGTGCCAGCCCCTGGAAGTCGATCTTGTCGTAGTTTTGCAGCAGCAACGCCAGGTTTTCCCACGGCGAGAAGGTGTCGCGCGTGAGGTAGAGGAAGGTGTAAAACGCTTCGTCACCGGCAACGTTTAACCCATAGCGCTTCAGCGCCAGCCAGAACATTCCCACAATGCCAAATACGCCTGCCGCCGCCAGCATCCACAGGGAGATCCACCCGCGAATGATGCCGATAAACAGGAAGATGGCGAAGGCGATAATAATGTTGGCGCGCGTCCCACCCACAATCATGTAAGTCAGGATGCCGAAGGCGACGGTACTGACGAGGAAAAACAGCCACGCCTTGCTGTCCTGGCGCAGGAAAAAGACCACCAGCATCGCCGGAATGAAGAAGTAGAAGAACCGTTTGAGCGCCACGCCTGACACTTCAGCAGAGAAAATCTGGCTGTAGGACTGGAGCTTAAACAGCAGGAAGCCGTTATGCATGAAGAAGATGCCGACGCTGACCAGCGCGATAGTCATCAGCATCACCCACGTAAGGTGCGTCTCCACCCGGTTCATGGTGAAAATCGGTCGCCGCGGTGCGGACGCTGTCGCTGAGCGCAGGCGCGTTTTATAGGTGACGTAGTAGACGGCGTAGAAGCAGGTTGCGGAGAGCAGCGCCTGCAGCAAAATTTCCGGCGGGGCAACGGCCACATCAAAACGGAAAACCAGAATACTGGTCAGCGGGAAGCCGAAGTAAAAGGTCAGCAAAAACAGCAGCGAGAAGAAGACGTTGAAGTTAAAGCGCACCCGACGAAACTCAAACCAGGTGAGCGTGGCGATAAACATCGTGCTCAGCAGCCAAACCACCAACAAGCCGCTAAATTGCAACTGGCTCATGCGTTGTCTCCTGCAGCGATACGCAGCGCGCGGTGCCACGGCGTGAGGTAGTTCGGGCTAAAGAAGTCGATGCTATTTTTATCCACCAGCGCCAGCTGACGCTGCGCTTCCCGCACGATATCGATGTTCAGCGTGTCCGAGGTAAACAATACCGGAATATGCTGCTCGGTCATATCCTGCCAGAACGGGTTTTCGCGGTTCAGCACGCACGGAACGCCTGCCTGGATAAGCAGACATAAGGTACCAATCCCCTGCTGACGGGCAAAGATAAAATAACCCAGGTCGCACTGTCTCAGGAGCGCGAGATAGTCATCAAATTCCAGCTTATCCTGCAGAATATTCACATGCTCAGCGCTGAATAACGCCAGCGCCTGCTGACGGACCTCAGCGATGTAGGCGTCGTTATTCGCCGGGTAGCCCATTGGCACTACCACGTTCACCGTATCGCCAAACTGCTGATGCACCGCCCGGAGCGCCGCAACATGTTCGTTACTGCGATCCCCGGAGTTCCCCACCAGAATCGTCAGTTTGCCCTCGCGCACCGTATCGTTCGCCATATTGTTCAGCGCCGGGTTCATGCGGGTCGGGAAATAGAGCAGCTCACCGCGCACGTTCGGATGCCGTTCAGCAAAGTAGTTAAGATCGCCACGGGTCGCGAACACGCAGCCCACGCGCCCCTGAGCCATACGGCGCAGCGGATAGAAAAGGCGGAACTTCCAGCCGCGCGACACTTCATAGAGATCGGCGCCCCAGATATGCCAGCTACACTGGGAAGGCTTTATCCCGCCGCTCAGCAGAGCCATCCACAGGCCCGTATTGAACTGCCCATGGAAAAAGAAGCGTTGTTCACGATCGGCTTTTGCCTTCGCGATGACCGCTTTCGCCAGCGCGGCTTTATCTGGCCAGAAGGTGATGTTAAGCGCCGGACACGCCGCGCCCAGGCCATTGTCCTGACCTGCAACCATAAACTCGCGCGCATCAGGATTGCCCGACGCCAGCTCATCGTTGAAGAACCGCAGTACGGTCTGGTTATGGTGTGGGATGTCCGATCCCAGGATGTGAATCAGTGCAGTCATGCGCGTTTACGCCAAAGTAAAAATACGCCGCAACAGGCAGCGAAATAAACGATATAAGTTGCCATATAGGCCTGAGCAGCCCCCAGCGCGCCGTGCGAAGGGATCAGCCAGTGAGAGAACGCCGTCAGCAGCGCAAACTGACTAATCTCCGCCAGGATATACAACCGCAGCGAGGCTTTCGCAATCACCAGATAGCCGAAAACGTAAGAGCCGACTTTCAACACATCGCCTACCAGCTGCCAGGCAAACAGATCGCGCATGGCGATAAACTTTGCCGAGAAGAGCAGCCAGATGGCGACATCACGTAATAACCAGACGGTAAAGCTGGCGGCCGCCACGGCAGGAAGCACAAAACGCAGTGAGCGGAAAATCTCGCGGGTAATATCCTTTTTTACGGTCAGCCGGGATAAGGTTGGCAGCAAATAGACGCTAAAGGAAGCCGTTATAAATTGGAGGTAGGCATCGGAAATGCTGCTCACGCCCTGCCAAATCCCGACTTCATCCCAACTGTAATGCGCAGCCAGCAGGTTTCGCATCATGACGTAGGCCACCGGAAGCGTCACCGAGGTGATGAGCGCCATCAGGGTAAATTTGCCTAACTGCCCCGCCAGCATCGTGTCCCACTGCGGTTTCAGGTAACGTAGCGGGATGACCCCTCTGCGCATCAGCATAAACGCTGCCGGAACGACAACCAGAGCAGGCACGAGCGCCAGCCCCAGCAGTGCGCCCTCATAGCAACCCAGACGATAGCAGAAATAATAGGCAATCACACCGATGATGCTTCCCAGGATCAGCGCCAGCGCATTGCCCGCCGCATCACGGAAGCCCTTCATCAGTGCCAGCAGCAGGTTGGCCCAGGCAATCCCCATCTGAACCAGCGCGACCAGACGAACCAGCCCCTGATACTGCGTGTGTCCAAACAGCCCCTGGCTAATCGGTGCCGCCGCCAGTAAAAACATAACGGCCAGCAGCGTGGAAAATCCCAGGACCATGGCCGAGGACGTTCCCACAACCGTGCGCAGTTTTTCGGCATCATCATGATGCTGAGCCACGTATTTGGTGACGCCGTTAAATATTCCCGCCCCGGCCAACACGCCGAGAACCGTGACCAGCTGGCGGAAATTGCCCGCCAGCCCGACGCCTGACGGGCCGAATGAGACAGCCAGCAACTTGACGACCAGCAATCCGGCACCAATTTTTACAAGCGTGGACGCAGCCGTCCACACCGATGCTTTTGCCAGAGACATATCAGCCGAAATAACTCAGAAGGGTATTGATCACCGTGCGTTGATTAACGGGTGCGAGGTTGTAGAACAGAGGCAGGCGGAGCAAACGCTCGCTCTCTTTGGTGGTGTAACGGTCTTCGCCCGCGAATACGCCAAACGCTTCTCCAGCCGGGCTGGAGTGCAGCGGGATGTAGTGGAATACCGCCAGAATTTCAGCCTCTTTCAGCCAGGCAATCAGGCTGCTGCGATCGTCGTTATCGCGCAGCTTGATGTAAAACATATGGGCGTTGTGGACGCAGTCTGCCGGGATCGTCGGCAGTTCAATACGCCCGGCTTTCGCCAGCGGCTCCAGCGCGTCGTAGTAGGTTTGCCACAGGGACAGGCGCTGCAGATTAATACGCTCCGCCGCCTCCAGCTGCGCCCAAAGATATGCGGCCTGCAGATCGGCCATCAGGTAGCTTGAGCCGATATCGCGCCAGGTGTACTTGTCAACCTGACCACGGAAGAACTGGCTGCGGTTGGTGCCTTTTTCGCGGATCACCTCGGCACGCTCCACCAGCGCACGGTCGTTAATCAGCGTCGCCCCACCCTCACCGCCTGCGGTGTAGTTTTTGGTTTCGTGGAAGCTAAAGCAGCCGATGTGGCCGATCGTGCCCAGCGCGCGCCCTTTATAGGTGGACATCACGCCCTGCGCGGCGTCTTCCACCACGAACAGGTTGTGCTTTTTGGCGATCGCCATAATCGTGTCCATTTCGCACGCCACGCCCGCATAATGAACCGGGACAATCGCGCGCGTTTTGTCGGTAATCGCCGCTTCAATCAGCGTTTCGTCGATGTTCATGGTATCCGGACGGATATCCACAAAGACAATTTTCGCCCCGCGCAGGACAAACGCGTTCGCCGTAGAGACAAAGGTATAACTCGGCATGATCACTTCATCGCCGGGCTGGATGTCCAGAAGCAGTGCGGCCATCTCCAGGGAGGCCGTACAGGATGGCGTCAGTAGCACTTTGGCGCTGTGAAAACGCTGCTCCATCCACTGCTGGCAGCGACGGGTAAAACCGCCGTCGCCGCAAAGTTTGCCGCTGCCCATGGCAGACTGCATATAGTCGAGTTCCGTTCCCACGACGGGTGGTGCGTTAAATGGAATCATCATGTCACCTGTATAACCAGTAAGCGGTGGCGTCGACGTTGGCCCCACTCGCAATATAACGTTTAAGCGCGGCGGTGTTGCCCATCTGGGTCGCCACCCGCAGCGTCGATAACTGTTCCTGCTCAGCCCAGTGCAGCGCGGCCTGCATGAGTTTCTTCCCCATGCCGCGTCCGGCGAGTAAGCCGATACGCGCGTCCTGCTCATTCACCTTACGCAGGGAAACAAAGCCCTGAATCTGTCCATCCACCGCGCGGAAAACCAGACACACATGGTCGAACGTGCCTTTTACCGCATTTTCAATCCACTGAGCATAAAAACGGCTGCTGTCTTCAGGCTTATACCAGGGAGCACGAAAGCGGCTTTGGGCAAAGGCCTGTGCCGCCATCTGGCGCAGCGCGGGAATGTCCTGCTCTGTTGCAATTTCTGCGCCTGCCGACGGGTGGCGGGAAACCGTTATGGAGAGATCAACCTCGCCTTCGACCAGCTGAAAACCATGTTGCTGCAGCGCATCCAGCAGATCGGCACGGCCCGCCGGGATCTTCGCCTGCACGCGCGGCCAGGCCGCGAAGTCGGACGCCTGCAAAGCAGGCGCATCGTCACGCAGACGAACAATCGCCGAAGGCCGGGCAAAAAAAGTGCTTTCCCACTCAAGGGATTCCAGCACGCCGTTGAGTTGACTCAACGCCACACGCCTTTGGTATCAACCACGTACTTCTGGGACACGGTCTTACCCGGGATCGCTTTGAACGCGTTGTGATCCACCAGCAGTACCAGCACATCCGCCATCGCCAACGCATCGTTTAGCGCGGTCAGCGTACAATGGCCCGCCAGCTTCGCTGGCAGCTCATGGATATTCGGCTCAACCACAAGCGTCTCACCGCTGTGCCATCCTGCGATCATCTCAGCAATTTCCATCGCCGGGCTTTCGCGCAGATCGTCAATGTTCGGTTTAAAGGCCAGGCCAAAGCAGGCAATTTTCAGCTCGCTGGCGCGCTTGCCGCTTTCAGCCAGACAATCCGCCACCGTCGCTTTTACCTGATTGAGTACCCAGTGAGGTTTGCTGTCGTTGACTTCACGCGCGGTGCGGATCAGGCGCGCCTGATCGGGGTTTTGCGCCACGATAAACCAGGGATCGACGGCGATGCAGTGACCGCCCACGCCCGGACCCGGCTGGAGAATGTTGACGCGTGGATGGCGATTCGCAAGGCTAATCAGCTCCCAGACGTTAATCCCCTGATCGGCACAAATCAGTGACAGTTCATTCGCAAAAGCGATGTTAACGTCGCGGAAGCTGTTTTCGGTCAGTTTGCACATCTCGGCGGTGCGGGAGTTGGTCACCACGCATTCGCCTTCAAGGAAAATCTTATACAACTCGCTGGCGCGCGCGGAACATACCGGCGTCATGCCGCCAATCACGCGGTCGTTTTTAATCAGCTCGACCATGACCTGACCCGGCAGCACACGCTCCGGACAGTAGGCGATATTAATATCGGCCTGCTCACCCGCCTGCTGTGGGAAGGTTAAATCTGGACGGGCTTCTGCCAGCCACTGGGCCATCTGCTCGGTAGCGCCCACCGGCGACGTGGACTCGAGGATCACCAGCGCCCCTTTTTTCAACACAGGCGCGATAGATTTTGCTGCCGCCTCAACGTAAACCATGTCGGGCTCATGATCGCCTTTAAATGGCGTCGGAACCGCAATCAGAAAGGCATCGGCGTCGACCGGCGTGGTGCTGGCGCGCAGGAATCCCCCGTCGACGGCCTTTTTCACCACGAGGTCGAGATCGGGCTCCACAATATGAATTTCGCCACGGTTAATGGTGTCCACCGCGCGCGCATTGATGTCGACGCCTACAACCTGCTTTTGACGAGAGGCAAAGGCCGCCGCAGTAGGCAGTCCAATGTAGCCAAGACCCACGACAGAGATGGTAGTAAAACTCATAGCGTTACCCGATTGTGTTTAAGTGCATGCAAAATACGACCACAAGACTGCCCATCACCATACGGGTTATGGGCGCGGCTCATCGCCTGATACTCTTCTTCATCGTGCAGCAGGCGCGTCACCTCGTCGACGATGCGGCGCATATCCGTGCCCACCAGACGTACCGTGCCCGCTTTTACCGCTTCCGGGCGCTCGGTGGTTTCACGCATGACCAGCACCGGTTTGCCGAGAGACGGCGCTTCTTCCTGAATCCCGCCGGAATCGGTGAGGATCAGCCAGGCGTGATTCATCAGCCAGACGAATGGCATGTAGTCCTGCGGTTCGATCAGAAGGACATTATCCACATGACCCAGAATACGGTTCACCGGCTCGCTGACGTTAGGATTGAGGTGTACCGGATAGACAATCTGCACATCTTCATTCTGCGCGGCAATCTCAGCCAGCGCGTGGCAGATTTGCTCAAAGCCGCGACCGAAACTTTCGCGACGGTGGCCCGTCACCAGGATCGTTTTCTTGCCGTTATGCAGGAAAGGATAGCGCGCAGCGAGTTCTGCCTGCAGATCGGTGTTTGCCAGCACGCGGTCACGTACCCAGATCAGCGCATCGATAACCGTATTCCCGGTGACAAAGATCTTATTGTCGGCAATATTTTCCCGCAGCAGGTTCTGACGCGCGTTTTCGGTTGGCGCAAAATGGTACATCGCCAGATGTCCGGTCAGCGTGCGGTTGGCCTCTTCCGGCCAGGGCGAGTAAAGGTTGCCTGTACGCAGGCCTGCTTCAATATGCCCAACGGGAATACGCTGATAGAACGCGGCAAGGCTGGTCGCCACGGTGGTCGTGGTGTCACCATGCACCAACACCACATCAGGTTTGAAGGATTCCAGAATAGGCTTTAACTCTTGCAAAATACGGCAGGTAATCTCCGTTAACCCCTGTCCCGGCTTCATAATGTTGAGATCGTAATCCGGGACGATAGAAAAGAGAGTTAAGACCTGATCGAGCATCTCACGGTGCTGGGCAGTCACGCAGACTTTCGCGTCAATATCAGGATCTCTGGCCAGCGCATGAACCAGAGGCGCCATCTTGATGGCCTCCGGCCTGGTGCCAAATACGGTTAGTACTTTCACATCGATTCTCTTCGATTAGGCGATGAAGGCCGTAGCCTTCATCGTAGATGGCGTTCTTAATTTGTGCGACGACGCATTAGCGCTACGCCCGCGCCAGTCAGTGCGCCCACAATCCCCCACATGATCATCAGGAATGCACGCCGTGGGCTATCGCGTTTTACAGGTTCTTCAGGCGTTCTCAAATAACGATACGTCTGAAAACGCGGTTCCAGCGTTGGGCCAACGTTCAGGGTGTTAAGCATGGCGCGGTTTTGGTCGTAATCGAGGTCAAAATCAGGGCCAACGGCCTGGAGATTTTCCAGTCGAGCCTGGAGCATTGGACGACCTAGCAGGAACATTTCAGAGTCAGGTAGTTCATCAGCAGGGACATCCGTTTCGCTGCGGGAGATATTGTGCTGCTCCGCAATTTTTAGCGCCTGCTGAATATTATGCACGCGGCGGTCGAAAATGGCTTTTGCCACCTCTTCCTGGCGTTTTACCTGCGCTTTCATCTGAATCGTTCGCGCAGCCCAGGCGCCTTTCAGCTCGTCATTAAGATGGATCGCCGCACGCTGGCTGGCAAACGCGACGTACTGACGCAGCAGATTATTGGCATCCGGTGCCGTTTCGGCAATCAGCTTCACGCTGTCGCTGACATTGCGCAGGGCATCGCCCGGCATAAACTGGATATTGTTAATCAGATCATCCAGCAGCGCGGCATCCGCTTTGGTGTTATCCACCCGACGCTGCTTGAAGTAATCGGTCTGCGACCAGAAATCGCGACGCGTATCCCATGAGGCGAGCTGCATCACGAACTCTTTGTAGGCCTCATCCATAACGGAAACCTGATCCGGCGTAGCGAGATTCGCCTTGATATCCAGGTTACGCAGGAATTGCTGCTGGGAATAGAAGCCGCCAAGCATGTTAACCGTTGGTTTGTCGGTAATCGCCGTGGTGCTCCACTCTTGTTTTGCAAAGAATGTGTAGGCCAGCGCAATGAGCGCAAAACCTATCGCAACGCCAGCAATCCATAGTTTCCCTGCCCATAAAACACGAAACAGACCACGAATATCCAACGCATTCTCATTCATTTCTGATTTTTCTCCCGCCAACGGTTGAGTCATCATCATCCCATTTTATTTCGTTAAGGTTGGATTATTATCACTATTTCGACGCATCTTGCGTTTGATACGCTTAATGAAACGAGCTACCTTCCAGGCCCGTTTAATGCAGTAGCCATACAATAAAAACGCAAGCAAAAACAGTACCAACATTACCCATTCAGGAATAAAGTGGGCATATTCCGCTACAACTCCTATCCCCGCAAGGATAGCGGCAGCCAATGTAATCAGCATAAAAGCCTGACGGGAAGTGAATCCCGCCCGCATGATAAGATGATGAATATGTTGACGGTCGGCTGTAAAAGGACTCATTCCTTTACGCAGACGACGATACATAATCGCCACCATGTCCATCAGCGGGATGGCGATAATCCATAGTGCAGTAACCGGGCTTATAGGGTGTGTTTTACCCTGCGTGGTTTCCAGCAAAATCCAAATAATAGTAAAACCGATCAATGTGCTACCCGCATCGCCCATAAAAACTTTATAGCGACGACCCAGAGCGCCAAGATTCAAGAGGATGTAAGGTAGAATGGCCGCAATCATGGCGAAGCACCACATTGCCAGGCTGTATTGACCATCAAACCACAGGATGATGCCAATAGCAGCAAATGAAACACATGACAATCCCCCCAGTAAACCATCGATCCCATCGACCATATTGAAGGCATTGATTGCGACCCATACGGCAAAGAGTGTGAGGAAGTAACCAAATGGGCCGAGCACCATCTCCCAGGCCCCAAAAATATAGCCAAGACTGCTCAAGTGAAGTTTTGCCGCAACCATCATGGCAATACCAACAGCAGCCTGTACAAAGGCGCGAATTTTTACACTGATATCGTAGCGATCGTCCAGTGCACCAACAACAACCAGAACCGCCGCACATGTCAGGTACAACCGGGCATGAGGAATATAGTAATCAGCGATAGCGAAAGTGAAGCAGATACCTGCAAATACGGAGATGCCACCCACCAATGGGATCATACCCTGATGGCGTTTACGGAAGTTGGGTTTATCCACTAATCCCAGATATTTTGCTATCTTGCGCGCAAAAAACAGAAAGCAAGTAGTAAATAAAAAAATACTGGTTAGTTCAGCAAACGTATCGAATAGGTTCACAATGGATGTTCTCAACAAATGTCAGTCAAAGAAGTATAACTATGATGGCATCAAGCCAGAAGGCATAAAGCAAACCTCTTGCGACCCATTTGTTTATTATTCAAGCTATTAATATTTTTACTGTGCGAATTATCTTATTGTCGCACTGACCGGTCAAAATTGGGAGTCTGTGATAATAGCGTATAGTCCGTAAAAGAAAAACGCCACGTAAAAACGTGGCGTTCACTGGGATAATTTACGTTACGAGCGTTTCATCATGTCGAAGAAATCGTCGTTGGTTTTGGTCATCGCCAGTTTGTTGATGAGGAACTCCATTGCGTCGATTTCACCCATTGGATGGATGATTTTGCGCAGGATCCACATTTTCTGCAGCTCTTCCTGAGTGGTGAGCAGCTCTTCCTTACGGGTACCGGAACGGTTGTAGTCGATAGCCGGGAAGACGCGTTTTTCAGCGATCTTACGAGAGAGGTGCAGTTCCATGTTGCCTGTACCTTTAAACTCTTCGTAGATAACTTCGTCCATTTTGGAGCCGGTATCAATCAACGCGGTCGCAATGATGGTCAGGCTGCCGCCCTCTTCCACGTTACGTGCCGCACCGAAGAAGCGCTTCGGACGATGCAGGGCGTTGGCATCCACACCACCGGTCAATACTTTACCGGAAGCTGGCACCACGGTGTTGTACGCACGCGCCAGACGGGTGATGGAGTCGAGCAGGATGATCACGTCTTTCTTGTGCTCAACCAGGCGTTTCGCCTTCTCGATGACCATTTCCGCAACCTGAACGTGGCGAGATGCTGGCTCGTCGAAGGTAGAAGCAACCACTTCACCTTTAACCAGACGCTGCATCTCGGTTACTTCTTCCGGACGTTCGTCAATCAACAGTACCATCAGCACGCAGTCTGGGTGGTTGTAGGCAATGCTCTGCGCGATGTTCTGCAGCAGCATGGTTTTACCCGCTTTTGGCGGTGCCACAATCAGGCCACGCTGACCACGACCAATAGGTGATGCCAGATCCAGAACGCGAGCGGTTAAGTCTTCGGTAGAACCGTTACCACGCTCCATGCGCAGGCGAGAGTTCGCGTGCAGCGGCGTTAAGTTCTCAAAGAGGATCTTATTGCGCGAGTTTTCCGGTTTGTCGTAGTTAACTTCGTTAACTTTCAACAACGCAAAGTAGCGTTCACCCTCTTTTGGAGGACGAATCTTACCTGAAATGGTGTCACCAGTGCGGAGGTTGAAACGGCGGATTTGGCTAGGGGATACGTAGATGTCGTCAGGGCCGGCGAGGTAGGAGCTGTCTGCAGAGCGGAGGAAACCAAATCCGTCTTGCAATATCTCCAGCACACCGTCGCCAAAGATATCTTCGCCACTCTTAGCGTGCTGCTTCAGGATGGCGAAAATGATGTCCTGCTTGCGCATACGAGCCTGGTTTTCCAGCCCCATATTTTCGCCGAGAGTGATCAGCTCAGAAACCGGCGTATTCTTTAATTCGGTAAGATTCATAATGGTGTGGGTTCTTAAACTCGGGGTGATTCTCGAACTTAATGTTGTGAATGGTATGGCAGGGTCATCCATGCCTGTTTAGCGGCCATCAACTCATGTCTGTTCGCTGTCTGGTCACAGGGAAAGAACGCAGAACTGAAACGACAAGACGGATTGAGTGACAAGCCCGGAATCTAGCAACTTCACGCACTGTTCATGTTAACAACGGGAAGTATCGGGTAAAACAAGATTCAAACAACAAGATATGTTTAAAACGAAGTCATAGCTAACTTAGCACGACTAAAGCCGGGCGTCCAGAGATCCACACAATTTAGGCGCTCAGGACGCTCAGCCGAGAAACCTTACGCCAGATTAGCGTCGAGGAACTCTTTCAGTTGACCTTTGGACAGTGCGCCCACTTTGGTCGCTGCCACTTCACCGTTTTTGAACAGCAGCAGGGTCGGGATGCCACGGATACCGTATTTTGGCGCGGTGCCCGGGTTCTGGTCGATGTTCAGCTTGGCAACGGTCAGTTTGCCCTGATATTCGTCAGCGATTTCATCCAGAATCGGGGCGATCATTTTGCAAGGACCACACCATTCAGCCCAGAAATCGACGAGGGTTAGCCCGTCAGCCTTAAGCACGTCCGTGTCAAAACTGTCGTCAGTCAGGTGAATAATTTTATCGCTCATATATAACTCCACAGGAATAAGCCTGGTACGTTGGTTTTGTCTCCACCAACGACGTGTTGATGTCGCATTAACCAACTAAAGGTTGACTTTATTTCACCGGATACGCTTTCGTAAAGCAATAGTAAGCTGATATTCTACCACACTATGAGCAAAACACATTTAACAGAACAGAAGTTTTCCGACTTCGCCCTGCACCCAAAAGTGATCGAAGCCCTTGAAAATAAAGGGTTTCATAACTGCACGCCCATTCAGGCTCTCGCCCTGCCGCTTACGCTGGCCGGTCGCGATGTTGCAGGGCAGGCGCAAACCGGTACTGGCAAAACGATGGCATTCTTAACGTCAACGTTTCATTATTTACTGTCTCATCCAGCGATTGCAGACCGCAAAGTTAACCAGCCGCGCGCGCTTATTATGGCCCCGACGCGAGAACTGGCGGTACAGATCCACGCAGACGCTGAACCCCTGGCGCAGGCTACTGGCCTGAAGCTTGGCTTGGCCTATGGCGGCGATGGCTACGATAAGCAGCTGAAAGTGCTGGAAAGCGGTGTGGATATCCTGATCGGTACCACTGGCCGTCTTATCGACTACGCCAAACAGAACCATATCAACCTCGGTGCCATCCAGGTTGTCGTGCTGGATGAAGCCGACCGTATGTACGATCTGGGCTTCATTAAAGACATCCGCTGGCTGTTCCGCCGCATGCCTGCTGCGAATCAGCGTCTGAACATGCTGTTCTCTGCAACCCTTTCTTACCGCGTTCGCGAACTGGCGTTCGAACAAATGAACAACGCCGAGTATGTGGAAGTGGAGCCAGAGCAGAAAACAGGTCACCGCATTAAAGAAGAGCTCTTCTATCCTTCGAATGAAGAGAAAATGCGTCTGCTGCAAACGCTGATCGAAGAAGAATGGCCCGATCGCGCCATCATCTTTGCGAACACCAAACACCGCTGTGAAGATATCTGGGGCCATCTGGCTGCAGACGGTCACCGTGTTGGTCTGCTGACCGGCGACGTTGCACAGAAAAAACGCCTGCGTATTCTTGAAGAATTTACCCGTGGCGATCTCGATATTCTGGTCGCAACCGACGTTGCCGCTCGTGGTCTGCACATCCCAGCCGTAACGCACGTTTTTAACTATGATCTGCCAGATGACTGCGAAGACTATGTACACCGTATCGGTCGTACCGGTCGTGCGGGCGCGAGCGGTCACTCTATTAGCCTTGCGTGTGAAGAGTATGCGCTGAATCTTCCAGCCATTGAGACCTACATCGGTCACTCTATTCCGCAGAGCAAATACAACCCGGAAGCGCTGTTAAGCGAACTGCCGCCGCCGAAGCGTCTTACTCGCCCACGTTCCGGCAATGGTCCGCGTCGTTCTGGCGGCGCACCGCGTAATCGTCGTCGTTCAGGTTAAGAAATTATGCTCAGTTCCACCTCGCTATATGCGGCAATTGATCTCGGTTCGAATAGTTTTCATATGCTGGTTGTGCGCGAGGTGGCGGGAAGCATACAGACGCTGACGCGCATTAAGCGCAAGGTCCGCCTGGCGGCGGGCCTGAGCAGCGACAATCACCTCTCCCCCGAAGCCATGGAACGTGGCTGGCAGTGTCTGCGCCTCTTTGCTGAGCGCCTGCAGGACATACCCCATACCCAAATCCGCGTTGTCGCTACCGCGACGCTTCGCCTGGCGGTTAATGCCGTGGATTTTATTGCCAAAGCGCAGGAAATTCTCGGTTGCCCGGTGCAGGTCATCAGCGGTGAAGAAGAAGCTCGTCTGATCTATCAGGGCGTGGCGCACACCACCGGGGGTGACGATCGCCGTCTGGTGGTGGATATTGGCGGAGCGAGCACCGAACTGGTCACCGGCACGGGCGCCCAGGCGACGTCGCTGTTCAGCCTGTCGATGGGCTGCGTGACCTGGCTTGAGCGCTACTTTACCGACCGCAATCTCGCGCAAGAGAACTTCGACGAGGCGGAAAACGCCGCGCGCGAGGTGCTGCGTCCGGTCATGGACGAATTGCGCTACCACGGCTGGAAAGTGTGTGTTGGCGCGTCCGGAACCGTACAGGCGTTGCAGGAAATCATGATGGCGCAGGGGATGGACGAGCGGATCACGCTTGCCAAACTCCAGCAACTGAAGCAACGCGCTATTCAGTGTGGTCGGCTGGAAGAGCTGGAAATTGAAGGCCTGACGCTTGAGCGTGCATTGGTTTTTCCAAGCGGTCTGGCCATTCTGATCGCCATTTTCACCGAACTGAACATCCAGTGCATGACCCTTGCAGGCGGCGCGCTGCGCGAAGGTCTGGTCTACGGAATGCTGCATCTGTCGGTTGATCTGGACATCCGCAGCCGTACGCTGCGTAACGTCCAGCGTCGCTTCATTGTGGATACCGAGCAGGCACAACGGGTGGGACAGCTGGCGTCGCTCTTTGCGGACCAGGTCAAACAGCGTTGGGATATTGAACCATTAAGTCGCGATTTGCTGCTAAGTGCATGTGCGCTGCATGAAATTGGCCTGAGCGTTGAGTACAAGCAAGCGCCGCTGCATGCCGCGTGGCTGGTGCGTAATCTTGATTTGCCGGGCTATACCCCTGCGCAGAAAAAATTGCTCGCTACCCTGCTGCTAAACCAGACCAATGCCGTGGACCTCTCTTCACTCCACCAGCAAAACGCGGTGCCGCCGCGCGTGGCCGAGCATCTGTGCCGTTTACTTCGTCTGGCGATTTTATTTGCCAGCCGTCGCCGCGACGATCTCCTCCCGGCAATTAGGCTGGTGGCAGACGATGAAAAGCTCACGCTGACGCTACCGGAAAATTGGCTGGATAATCACCCACTTGGGGCAGAGCTGATCGAGCAAGAGTGCCAGTGGCAGAGCTACGTGCACTGGGCGCTTGAGATAAAGTAAGTCGCTGAACAATGCCGGGTGGCGGCTTCGCCTTACCCGGCCTACTCATCATTATCCCTTCTCTTTGGCTTTTGCCAGCATGGCGCGAATATTCGCCACGTTAGCCTGTCCCTTGTGCATGCGCTCTTCCGCGGTAATAACTTTGCGTTCCTGCTCCCAGATGAGATCGTCCTGAGGTAGCTCCAGCAGGAAACGGCTCGGCTCAGGGCGCACCAGTTCACCGTACTGTCTGCGCTCTTTACACAGGGTAAAAATCAGCTCTTTCTGCGCGCGGGTGATCCCCACGTAGGCCAGTCGACGCTCTTCATCGACGTTATCTTCATCAATGCTGCTCTGATGCGGCAGTAAGCCCTCTTCCATACCGACCAGATAGACATACGGGAATTCCAGTCCTTTGGACGCATGCAGGGTCATCAACTGCACCTGGTCGGCCTCTTCCTCACTCTCACCGCGCTCCATCATATCGCGCAGCGTAAAGCGGGTGACGACCTGGGTCAGCGTCATCGGCTCGTCAATGTCCGAGCCTTCCAGCATTTCGGTCATCCAGCTAAAGAGCTGGTTGACGTTTTTCATTCGCATCTCGGCCGCTTTCGGGCTGGCAGAGGTTTCGTACAGCCAGGATTCGTAGTCGATACCATGGATCAGGTCCCGCACGGCAGCCACAGGCTCACGCTCTGCCAGCCGCTGTACTTCACCAAGCCAGTGGGTGAAGCGGGTTAAGTTGTCATATCCGCGTCCCGTCAGCGTCTGGCTTAGCCCCATGTCAAAGCTGGCGGTAAACAGGCTTTTATTGCGGGTCATCGCCCACTCGCCCAGCTTTTGCAGCGTCGCCGGGCCGATCTCGCGTTTCGGCGTATTCACAATGCGCAGGAAGGCACTGTCATCATCCGGGTTAGTCAGCACGCGCAGATAGGCCAGCAGATCTTTGATTTCCGGGCGCGAGAAGAATGAGGTTCCACCCGAAATTTTGTAAGGAATACGGTTCTGCATCAGCATCTTTTCAAACACGCGCGACTGGTGATTACCGCGATAAAGGATTGCGTAATCCTTGTACTCCGTTTTATTCACAAAGTGATGGGCAATCAGCTCACCGGTGACGCGTTCGGCTTCGTGTTCTTCATTGTTGGCGCTGAGCACTTTCAGCTCTGTACCGTAGCCCAGCTCGGAGAAAAGACGCTTCTCAAACACGTGTGGGTTATTGGCGATCAGGATATTCGCCGCTTTCAGGATGCGACCGGACGAACGGTAGTTCTGCTCCAGCTTAATCACCTGCAACGCCGGGAAATCTTTGCTCAGCAGCACCAGGTTTTGCGGACGCGCGCCGCGCCAGGAGTAGATCGACTGATCGTCGTCGCCAACCACGGTGAAACGCGCGCGTTGCCCTACCAGCAATTTCACCAGCTCGTACTGGCTGGTGTTGGTGTCCTGATATTCATCCACCAGCAGGTAGCGGATCTTGTTCTGCCAGCGCTCGCGCACCTCTTCATTACGCTGCAACAGCAACGTCGGCAGCAGGATCAGGTCGTCGAAATCCAGCACGTTACACGCTTTCATGTGCGCATCGTACAGACCATAGCAGTGAGCGAAGATACGATCCCGTTCCCCTTTCGCGCTGGCTGCAGCCTGGGCTGGCGTCATCAGATCGTTTTTCCAGTTGGAGATCGTCGAGATCAGCTGTTGCAGTAGGACTTTGTCATCTTCAATCAGCCCTTCCGTCAGCTCTTTAAGCAGCGCCACCTGGTCAGTATCATCGAAAAGCGAGAAGTTGGACTTCATCCCCAGCGCCGCGTATTCGCGTTTAATAATATCCAGCCCCAGCGTGTGGAAGGTGGAGATCATCAGCCCGCGCGCCTCTTTACGGCCCAGCGTCTGCCCCACACGCTCTTTCATCTCGCGCGCGGCTTTGTTGGTAAACGTTACCGCCGCAATATGGCGTGCCTGATAGCCGCACTCGCGGATCAGGTGGGCGATTTTATTGGTGATCACGCGGGTTTTACCCGAACCCGCCCCTGCCAGCACCAGGCATGGTCCAGTAACGAATTCGACCGCTTGTTGTTGTCCAGGGTTTAAACGCATGGGAATATTGCTCAATCTTCGAACGGGGTGGGGATTGTAGCAGAAAGCCGGGCGCAGATTTACCGGCTAATGATAAAGTGGCGAAAAGGCCATTAACCCGTAGAGCAGAACCATGAAAAAGTCCGCAGCAGCCCTGCACATCCTGGTAAAAGAAGAGAAACTGGCCCAGGAGATCCTGGCAAAACTGGAGCGTGGCATCAGCTTTGATCATCTGGCAAAGCGCTATTCTAAGTGCCCCTCCGGGCGAAATGGCGGCGAGCTTGGGGAATTTCAGCAGGGTGCGATGGTGGGTCCATTCGATGAGGCGGTATTTAGCTGCCCGCTGCTGAAGCCCTACGGTCCGGTGAAAACCAAATTCGGCTACCATATCATTAAGGTGCTCTATCGCCGCTAACGCGTGGTATATTGCGCCCCGATTTATCTCAACCCATTCAAGGCACGATCATGGCAAAAACAGCAGCAGCACTGCATATCCTTGTTAAAGAAGAGAAACTGGCACAGGATCTTCTGGAACAGATTAAAAACGGCGCCGACTTCGGCAAGCTGGCGAAGAAGCACTCTATCTGTCCGTCAGGTAAACGCGGCGGTGACCTGGGTGAATTCCGCCAGGGCCAGATGGTTCCGGCATTCGATAAAGTGGTCTTCTCTTGCCCGGTACTGGAGCCAACCGGTCCCCTGCACACGCAGTTCGGATACCACATTATCAAAGTGTTATACCGCAACTAACAAAAAGCCCGGTGAGTCAATGCACCGGGCTTTTTTGTCAATGGCTGCCGACAGGCTAAATGCCGTCGCCATACTCGAACGTATGATGAATACCGTTGAAGTGCTGATCCATATCCATCGACGGTTTATCGCTATCCGGTTTACCGACAATGCGCGCCGGTACGCCAGCAGCGGTGGTGTGCGGCGGTACAGGCTGCAGCACAACTGAGCCCGCCCCTATTTTGGCCCCACGTCCCACTTCGATATTACCGAGGATCTTCGCTCCCGCGCCAATCATCACCCCTTCACGGATCTTCGGATGGCGATCGCCGCTGGTTTTACCGGTACCGCCCAGGGTAACCGACTGCAGGATAGAGACATCATCTTCAATCACCGCCGTTTCGCCGACAACAATGCCAGTGGCGTGGTCGAGCATGATGCCACGACCAATTTTCGCCGCAGGGTGAATGTCCACCTGGAAGGTCACAGAAACCTGATTTTGCAGGAAGATAGCCAGCGCGCGGCGGCCTTCATTCCATAACCAGTGGCCGATGCGATAAGCCTGAAGCGCGTGGAAGCCCTTCAGATACAGCAGCGGCGTGGAGTATTTATCGACCGCCGGGTCACGCGTGCGCACGGCCTGGATATCACAGGCGGCAGAGGCGATCATCTCCGGGTCAGCGGCATAGGCCTCTTCCACCACTTCACGAATAGCGATAGCAGGCATGATGGAGGAAGCCAGTTTATTGGCGAGCATATAGCTCAGGGCGCTGCCGAGGTCTTCGTGCTTGAGTAGCGTCGCGTGGTAGAAACTGGCCAGCATAGGCTCGCAGTCGGCCAAAGCTCGGGCTTCGGCTTTTATATTGTTCCAGACGATATCCAGTTCTTCACACGGCATTGCTTACTCCAGACGATAGTTAATGACCAGCCAGTTCTGCGCTGGCTGGGTCATTCAGGTGACAACGGTTCCGACTAGTTACTGCTGCGCTCGTCCTTGCGCGCACGACCTAATAAGGTCAATGCTGCCTCGCGCGCATTTTTTCCGCAATACAATACCTGATAAATTTCCTCGGTTATTGGCATTTCGACACCGAAACGGTGCGCCAACTCGCGGACTTCCTTGGTATTGCGGTAGCCTTCAACCACCTGACCAATCTTCTCCTGCGCGCTTTTTACATCGCTGCCCTGACCGAGCATCATGCCGAAGCGGCGGTTACGAGACTGGTTATCGGTACAGGTCAACACCAGGTCACCCAGGCCTGCCATGCCCATAAAGGTGGCCGGATCGGCACCCAGCGCTTCGCCCAGGCGAGACATTTCCGTCAGCCCTCGGGTGATCAGCGCAGTACGTGCGTTCGCACCAAAACCGATACCGTCGGACATCCCGGCACCGATGGCAATCACGTTCTTCACCGCACCGCCCAGCTGTACACCGATGAAATCGGGGTTACTGTAGACGCGGAAGCTCTTGCCGCAGTGCAGCAGCTGCTGGAGATCGTCAGAGAAGGCCTGGTCAGTGGATGCCAGTGAAATCGCTGTCGGCAGGCCAGCAGCAAGCTCTTTGGCAAACGTCGGTCCGGAAATCACCGCAAGCGGGATATCATCGCCCAGCGCTTCGCGGGCTACGTCCTGCAGCAGGCGTCCGGTTTCCGCTTCCAGCCCTTTTGTCGCCCAGACAATGCGTGCATCCGGGCGCATCAGCGGCTTGATTTGACGCAGTACTTCGCCAAACACATGGCTCGGCACCACAATCAGAATGTTGCGGCTGGCCGCCAGCGCGGTCGCGAGGTCGCTTTCCAGGTGCAGGGAGTCAGGGAACGGAACGTCCGGGAGAAAAGCCACGTTGCAGCGGTCGCGTTGCAACGTCGCAATATGTTTGGGATCGTGGCCCCACAGGACCACGTCGTGACCATTTCTTGCCAGCGTGATGGCAAGAGCGGTGCCGTAAGAGCCGGCACCGATCACAATCATTGACGCATTAACAGTGCTCATCAGGCATCCTGATGTTGTTCGGCACCTTCGCCAGCCTGCTGCTGCAGATAGTTCATGAACAGCGCATCAAAGTTAACTGGCGCAAGGTTCAGTTGCGGGAATGTACCGCGAGAGACCAGGCTGGTGATGCATTCGCGAGCATACGGGAACAGGATGTTCGGGCAGTATGCACCCAGGCAATGTGCCATCTGGTTGCCTTCGATACCGCCAATGGAGAAGATGCCGCCCTGCTGTACTTCACACAGGAACGCCGTTTCTTCGCCCAGAGATGCGGTTACGGTCACACGCAGTACAACTTCATACACATCATCCGCCAGTTGGGTGGATGCGGTATCAAGATCAAGTTTAACCTCTGGCTGCCAATCTTTCTGGAAAACGTGTGGCGCATTTGGCGCTTCGAAAGAGACATCTTTGGTGTAGATGCGCTGGATCTGGAAAGTCATTTCAGTGTTGTTTTGTTCTGACATGGAAAAACCCTTTTTAATTGTCCTAAAGTCTCTTAGCTCAGCAGCGGATCGAGTCCACCACGGGCGTCGAGCGCATACAAGTCATCACAGCCACCAATGTGCTGCGCATCAATGAAAATCTGCGGAACCGTCGTGCGACCACTGCGTTGGATCATCTCTTCGCGTTTAATCGCGTCACCATCTATCGGCAGTTCCTGGAACGTTACGCCTTTGCTGTTCAGCAGTGCTTTCGCACGGTGGCAGAACGGGCAAGTTGCTTTGGTGTAGATCTCAATATTGGCCATCACTGAACTCCTTATTTACCGCGAACTAAAGGAAGATTTTCCCCGCTCCAGCCGGAAATACCTTCTTTCAGTACCGTTACGTTTTCGAAGCCTGCTTTATGCAGTGCGTTGGCAGATTCCTGCGCCTGCATGCCGGTGCCGTCAACAACGATGATCGGCTGGGCTTTATGTTTTTCCAGCTCACCAATGTTGTTCGCTTTGATTTCAGCAGGCAGCAGGTTAATAGAGCCTGCAATGTGACCTTTGCGGAAATCGTCGCGCTGACGCAAATCGACGACGACGGCGTCTTCTTTGTTGATCAGACGTGTCGCTTCACCGCGGGTGATCACCTTAATTTTAGACGTCAGTCCCTTAAAGGTGGTGAACAGCACAGCGACCAGCAGGCCAATCCACGCGATGCTCAGAACCGGGTGGCGGCTAACGAATTGCATAATTTCTTGCATGGGGGGTAACAACTCCCGACTAAGTGATTAAAAAAACCAGGACAGGAGTATACCTGTGCGTTGTGGCAAATACAGCCAGCGACAATAAGCTAATCGATTTTCTGCGGCATGCCACGAAAAAAAAGCCTCAAAATGTCCGGGGAAGTGCCTTGCCCCTACGCATTCTTTGATCTTCTGCGGCTATTTGATCGATTCAGCTGTAGTAAAATTACGCAAATTTTTCGTCTCTTGAGCATGAGGTTGTCGCAATGTCGGTTTCTAAAAAACCTATGGTACTGGTGATTCTGGATGGCTATGGCTACCGTGAAGACAGCCAGGATAACGCTATTTTCAACGCCAAAACGCCGGTGATGGATGCACTGTGGGCGAAACGCCCTCATACCCTGATTGACGCGTCTGGCCTGGAAGTGGGCCTGCCGGACCGCCAGATGGGCAACTCCGAAGTCGGTCACGTTAACCTGGGCGCGGGTCGTATCGTGTATCAGGACCTGACGCGTCTGGACGTTGAAATCAAAGAACGCACCTTCTTCTCCAACCCAACGCTCGCAGGTGCCGTAGATAAAGCCGTTGCCGCAGGTAAAGCCGTGCACATTATGGGCCTGCTCTCTGCGGGCGGCGTGCACAGCCACGAAGATCACATCATGGCGATGGTTGAACTGGCCGCCGAGCGCGGTGCGGAAAAAATCTATCTGCACGCTTTCCTGGACGGCCGCGATACGCCGCCACGCAGCGCAAAAGGCTCTCTGCACGCCTTGGAAGAGAAATTCGCCGCGCTGGGCAAAGGCCGCGTGGCGTCCATCATTGGTCGTTACTACGCGATGGACCGCGATAACCGTTGGGATCGCGTTGAACAGGCCTATGACCTGATGACCCAGGCAAAAGGTGAATTCCAGTTCGCGACCGCCGTTGAAGCACTGGAAGCCGCTTACGCACGCGATGAAAACGACGAATTCGTGAAAGCATCGGTCATTCGTGCTGAAGGGCAGGCTGATGCCGCCATGGAAGATGGCGACGCGCTGATCTTCATGAACTTCCGCGCTGACCGCGCGCGCGAAATCACCCGCGCATTCGTGAACAGCGACTTCGACGGCTTCGCCCGCAAGAAGGTGGTGAAACTGGACTTCATCCAGTTGACTGAATACGCCGCAGACATCAAAGCGCCTTGCGCGTATCCGCCAGCATCTCTGGCAAACACCTTCGGCGAGTGGATGGCGAAGAACGACAAAACGCAGCTGCGTATCTCTGAAACCGAAAAATACGCGCACGTCACCTTCTTCTTTAACGGCGGCGTTGAAGAGCCGTTCAAAGGTGAAGACCGCATTCTGATCAACTCGCCGAAAGTTGCTACCTACGACCTGCAGCCAGAGATGAGCTCTGCCGAGCTGACTGAAAAACTGGTTGCGGCCATCGAAAGCGGTAAGTACGACACCATCATCTGTAACTACCCGAATGGTGACATGGTGGGCCACACCGGCGTGATGGAAGCAGCGGTTAAAGCAGTTGAAGCGCTGGACAACTGTGTCGAGCAGGTAGCAAAAGCCGTTGAGTCTGTGGGCGGCCAGCTGCTGATCACCGCTGACCACGGTAACGCAGAGCAAATGCGCGACCCGGCGACCGGCCAGGCACACACCGCGCACACTAACCTGCCTGTTCCGCTGATTTATGTGGGTGATAAATCACTGAAAGCAGTGGAAGGCGGCAAGCTTTCCGACATCGCGCCAACCATGTTGACGCTGATGGGCATGCCGATCCCTGAAGAGATGACTGGTAAGCCGCTGTTCATCGTGGAATAATCGCTCCCCATGAGGGGAAAGGCGATTTTTTCAATCACATGGGTCGTGAAGCCGCTTAGGTTATCAGTCAGACCTCTGTTTTACGCCAGCGCACTCAGCGCTGGCGTATTGCTGTGCGCCGCATCCGCCCACGCGGATGACCGCGACCAGCTGAAATCCATTCAGGCCGATATCGCCGCCAAAGAGCGTGCGGTACGCCAGCAACAGCAACAGCGTTCCTCACTTCTTGCCCAGCTTAAGCAGCAGGAAGAGGCGATCTCCGCCGCCGCACGCAAACTCCGTGAAACGCAAAACACCCTCGCCCAGTTGAACAAACAGATCGATGAGATGAACGCGTCGATAGCCAAACTGGAACGCCAGCGTGATGCCCAGGAGCGCAATCTTGCCGCACAGCTTGACGCCGCGTTTCGTCAGGGTGAACACACCGGCCTCCAGCTGATCCTCAGTGGGGAAGAGAGCCAGCGCGGCCAGCGTCTGCAGGCCTACTTTGGCTACCTGAACCAGGCGCGTCAGGAGACGATCGCGCAGCTGAAGCAGACGCGCGAAGAGGTCACCACCCAGAAAGCCGAGCTGGAAGAGAAGCAGACCCAGCAGCAGACGTTGCTCTACGATCAGCAGGCCCAGCAGGCGAAGCTGGAGCAGGCGCGCAACGAGCGTAAGAAAACCCTGTCCGGCCTTGAGTCTTCCATTCAGCAAGGTCAGAGCCAGCTGAGCGAAATGCGCGCCAACGAATCGAAACTGCGTAACAGCATTGCGCGAGCAGAAGCCGCGGCGAAAGCGCGCGCGGAAAAAGAGGCGCGCGAGGCGCAGGCCGTTCGCAACAAGCAGCAGGAAGCGTCCCGTAAAGGTACCACCTACAAACCAAGCGAAAGCGAACGTTCTCTGATGTCGCGCACCGGCGGTTTAGGCTCGCCTCGCGGCCAGGCTTACTGGCCGGTTCGCGGTTCCATTCTGCATCGCTATGGCGAACAGCTGCAGGGTGAACTACGTTGGAAAGGGATCGTTATCGGTGCGTCTGAAGGTAGCGAAGTGAAAGCCATCGCCGATGGCCGCGTGATCCTGGCCGACTGGCTGCAGGGTTACGGGCTGGTCGTGGTGGTCGAACACGGTAAAGGCGACATGAGCCTTTACGGCTACAACCAGAGCGCGCTGGTCAGCGTCGGCACTCAGGTGCGCGCAGGTCAACCTATCGCCCTTGTGGGCAGCAGTGGCGGTCAGGGCCGCCCGTCACTCTATTTCGAAATTCGTCGCCAGGGTCAGGCGGTCAATCCACAGCCGTGGTTGGGAAGATAAGTTTTGCTTCAATTTCGTCGAATGATTCTCTCCGTCGCCAGCGCACTGGCGCTGGCTGCACCGGTATACGCAGGCAAACTCGCTATTGTCATTGATGACTTCGGTTATCGTCCGCACTATGAAAATCAGGTGCTGGCGATGCCGTCAGCGATCTCCGTTGCGGTCCTCCCCAATGCACCTCACGCGCGGGAAATGGCGACCAAGGCCCATAACAGCGGTCATCAGGTCCTGATCCACCTGCCAATGGCACCGCTTAGCAAACAGCCGCTGGAAAAAGACACGCTTCGTCCGGACATGAGCAGCGATGAGATCGACCGCATCATCCGCGACGCCTACAATAAAGTGCCGTATGCCGTCGGCCTGAATAACCACATGGGCAGTGCGATGACGTCCAGCCTGTACGGTATGCTGAAAGTAATGCAGTCGCTGGAGCGCTACAACCTCTATTTCCTCGACAGCATGACCATCGGCAACAGCCAGGCCCTTCGAGCCTCTCAGGGAACCGGCGTGAAGGTGATCAAGCGCAAGGTGTTCCTGGATGACACGCAAAATGAAGCGGATATTCGGGTGCAGTTTAATCGTGCTGTACAGCTAGCCCGCCGCAACGGCTCAGCCATTGCCATCGGCCATCCGCATCCTTCAACGGTGCGCGTGCTGCAACAGATGCTGCCGACCTTACCTGCTGATATCACGCTGGTGCGACCGAGCGATCTGCTCAATGAACCGCAGGTGGATACGTCTCGTCCTGGCAGCGCACAGCCGCCAGAAACGCAGCCGCGTAATCCGTTCAGCGGCGTAAAAAACTGCAAGCCAAAACGGCCGCTTGAACCGGTGCATGCGACCCGCTTCTTCACAGTAATTAGCGAAAGCGTGAGCCAGAGTACGCTGGTGCAATATTTCCAGCATCAGTGGCAAGGTTGGGGTAAAAAGCCCTTCCCCGCGACAGGTGACTAAGGTAGAAAGATGCCGCAACGACACAAAATCCTGCTCCTCGATACCGGTAAAGAATGGGGAGGAGGCACCAACAGCATGCTCGAACTTCTGAAGCGCATTAATCGCGAGAAGTTTGATATCACCTGTTGTTTTTACTCCGACTACAGCCGGGCCGAAGGGCAAACCATCGGTCAGGTGTTGAATGGCATTGGCATCCCGTTAATTGTCATCCCTCAGCATAAGCAGCCCGCGTGGGCGAAGATTGCAAAAGAACTGGGTCGCAGCCTGCTTTTCTTCTCGCGCAGCGGCCGCAAGGCCGTCACGCGCCATATCGATACGCTCTGGCGTATTCGCCCCAACGTCAGCAAAATCGAGACGATTTTCAGGGAAGGCGGTTTCGATACGTTATACATGAACAACCAGCCAGGTTCTAACGAAGAGGGTTACCTGGCGGGAGCTAAACTGCGTGCGCGGATCATCCAGCACTGCCGCATTGAACCGGTGCTGGCGCCGCCGCTGGTAAAGCTGGTGAATGCCCATGCCACAAAAATCATCGCCGTCTCGCACGGCGTTGAGCGCGTGTTACTTCAGCATGGCGTCCGGCCTGAGCTGTGCACAACGGTCAACAATGCCATCGACATCCACCAGCCTTTACCGGATCGACGCGCCATGCGTCATCGCCTGAACATTGATGACGATACGTTTGTCTTTGGCAGCATTGGATCGTTAATTCCTCGCAAAGCCAGCCACCACACGCTGGCGGCGCTGGCACAGTTCAGCCGCAGGGAACCCGACGCAAAATGGAAGATGGTGCTGGTGGGTGAAGGTGCAGAGCGTGCCGCATTAACCGCGCAAGCCAAAGAATTGGGCATTGAGAACAACGTGATTTTCACGGGCTTCCAGAATACGCCATTTGACTACCTTGCCACGTTTGACGCGTTTATACTCGCCTCAAAAAGCGAAGGGTTGCCTCGGGTAGTGCTGGAAGCGATGCTGCTTAAAATCCCTGTTATTGGCTCTCAGGTGACGGGTACGGCTGAATTGATTGATCATGAGTCAACGGGGCTGCTCTTCCCCTGGAGCGATGTTTCACAGCTTGCTCAGCATCTGAATAATATCTGGGCGGATGCAGACCTGCGGGCTCGACTGGCTGCGGCGGCATACCAGAACGTCTGCCATACCTACGCTATCGAAAACTATGTCAGCGGTGTCGAAGCCGTTCTTGGCGCGCACTAACCAAACGAGAAGAACATGTTTAAATTCCTGAATGCTCGCTACCGCCACATCACCGGGCGACATAACATTCCGTACGCTTCCCTTCCGGTCACGCGCGATCTCGTTGCGGTGGATTCCATCGTGATCCCGTGTACGGGCGCAGATTTCGTCGAAGAAGCGTTATTGTCAGCGACGTTTGCAGAACGTTACGCCACTGCCGTCAGCGAGATCGTCATCGTCAGCGATCAGCCTGAATCCGCCTTCGGGGTACTGCCGCCGAAAACCCGCGTAGTGACGCTGAATCTTCCGGTTCGTGAGGAAGGTTACCGCTATAAGCAGATCTACCTCAGCCGTCTGGTGAAGCTTAACGCCCCGCTGCAGGCGCGCGGTGAAGGCGTATTGATGATCGACTCCGATCTCAACCTGCTCAAGATGCCCGAGATCAACATGGCCGACATGCACATCTACTCCAGCTTCCGTCAGGGCAAAATGATTGCCAAGCTGGACGGCGCGCCAGCGGAGAAAGTGCCAGCCTATTACAAGGAGACGGTGCGTCCGTATCTGGTCGATCACGTTAACGGCGCGTTTCTTGCGGCAACCAAAAAAACCTGGCGCCGCATCTGCCCGCTGTGGCTGACGCTGTTCCAGGATACCTGGGAGCTGATGGACGACACGCAGCCGCCGACCGATCAGCTGCCGCTCGCCGCGCTGCTGGACATGCTGGATTTAAAAACGGTTAACCTGGGTGACTGGATGAACTGGCCGGTCTCCAAGAAGATTGGCGGTCAGGAAGCCGTTGTACCGAAAGAGGTGATTGGCGCGCACGGCGGTTTCCCTCTCTCCGAATGGCAGAAGTATCTTGAATCGCCGGATAACGCGCTGCTGTTCAAAGGTCAGGACTACACCCGCAAGGTGCGTTACCTGACGGACGAAGAGAAAAAGAATCAGTGAAAAAAGGGGCCGCAGGCCCCTTTTTGATTACTTATCCCAGCTCAGGATCACTTTCCCTGACTGGCCGGAACGCATCGCGTCAAAGCCCTGCTGGAACTCATCAATGGAGAAACGATGAGTAATAATCGGGGACAGATCCAGACCGGACTGGATCAGCGCCGCCATCTTGTACCAGGTCTCGAACATCTCGCGGCCATAGATACCCTTGATGAACAGCCCCTTAAAGATGACTTTGTTCCAGTCGATGGACATATCTGACGGCGGAATACCCAGCATCGCGATACGGCCACCGTGGTTCATGGTGTCGAGCATGGTGCGGAACGCCGGTGGCGCGCCGGACATCTCCAGACCCACATCAAAGCCTTCGGTCATGCCCAACTCTTCCATCACGTCGGTCAGGCTCTCTTTCGAGACATCCACCGCGCGGGTAACGCCCATCTTACGCGCCAGCGACAGACGGTATTCGTTCACGTCGGTGATCACCACGTTGCGCGCCCCTACGTGCTTCGCTACGGCTGCCGCCATAATGCCGATGGGGCCTGCGCCGGAGACCAGCACGTCTTCACCCACCAGGTCGAAGGAGAGCACCGTGTGTACCGCGTTGCCGAACGGGTCGAAGATAGAGGCCAGATCGTCAGAGATGTTGTCCGGAATTTTGAACGCGTTAAACGCCGGGATCACCAGGTATTCCGCGAAGCAGCCCGGACGGTTTACGCCCACGCCGACGGTGTTGCGGCACAGGTGCGTACGTCCGCCGCGGCAGTTACGGCAGTGGCCGCAGGTAATATGGCCTTCGCCAGAAACGCGATCGCCAATTTTGAAGCCTTTCACTTCCTGGCCGATACCGACCACTTCGCCGACGTATTCGTGACCGACAACCATCGGTACCGGAATGGTTTTCTGCGACCATTGGTCCCAGTTGTAGATGTGAACGTCAGTGCCGCAGATGGCTGTTTTACGAATTTTGATCAGCAGATCGTTATGACCGACTTCCGGCTCCGGCACGTCGGTCATCCAAATCCCTTCTTCCGCTTTCAGTTTGGATAACGCTTTCATCACACGTCCTCAGGCAATTACGCCCAGCTGTTTGCCGATGCGGGTAAAGGCTTCCACCGCACGCTCAATTTGTTCAGGCGAATGCGCCGCAGACATCTGGGTGCGGATACGCGCCTGACCTTTTGGCACCACCGGGAAGAAGAACCCGGTGACGTAAATCCCTTCTTTCTGCAGCTCGCGGGCAAACTTCTGCGCAACGACCGCATCGCCCAGCATGACCGGAATGATCGCGTGGTCAGCTCCGGCCAGGGTAAACCCTGCGGCGCTCATTTTTTCACGGAACAGACGGGCGTTGGACCACAGGCGGTCGCGCAACTCAGCGCCGGACTCCACCATCTCCAGCACTTTGATGGAGGCAGAAACAATCGCCGGTGCCAGGGAGTTGGAGAACAGATACGGGCGAGAGCGCTGACGCAGCCACTCAACCACCTCTTTGCGCGCGGCGGTGTAGCCGCCAGATGCGCCGCCGAGCGCTTTGCCCAGCGTACCGGTGATGATGTCCACGCGGCCCATCACGTCGCAGTATTCGTGGGAACCGCGGCCGTTTTCGCCGACAAAGCCGACCGCGTGAGAGTCATCGACCATCACCAGCGCGTCGTACTTGTCTGCCAGGTCGCACACGCCCTTCAGGTTAGCGATCACGCCGTCCATGGAGAACACGCCGTCTGTGGCGATCAGCACGTGGCGAGCCCCCGCTTCGCGGGCCTCTTTCAGACGCGCTTCCAGCTCAACCATGTCGTTGTTGGCGTAGCGGAAACGCTTCGCTTTACACAGGCGTACGCCGTCGATGATGGAGGCGTGGTTCAGGGCGTCGGAGATAATCGCATCTTCTGCGCCAAGCAGGGTCTCAAACAGACCGCCGTTAGCGTCGAAGCAGGAGGAGTACAGAATCGCGTCTTCCATTCCGAGGAAGCTCGCCAGCTTTTGCTCAAGCTGCTTGTGGCTGTCCTGCGTACCGCAGATAAAGCGTACGGAGGCCATGCCGAAACCGTGGGTGTCCATGCCTTTTTTTGCAGCGGCAATCAGCTCAGGGTGATTCGCAAGACCCAGGTAGTTATTCGCACAAAAGTTGATCACATGGCTGCCGTCGGCAACGGTGATGTCCGCCTGCTGAGCAGACGTGATAATACGCTCTTCCTTGAACAACCCTTCCGCACGTGCGGTGTCGAGGTCGCTGTTTAACTGTTTGTAAAAATCACCACGCATTGCAATTCTCCAGACTCGGCAAATTTCGGCACATATTACCCAAACCTATAGTTCATGACGAGATGACGCAGTATCTCTTCTCGTTTTTGCAGCATAAATCACGTGTAACCCTGCTGCATATCGGTGAATGGCTGAAGGGTCGCCATACTAATGATATGATATGAATATTAGCGTCCGGGATTGTCCCCGGGCTCCACACTTCAAAGGTTACAGTTATGATCATCGTTACCGGCGGCGCGGGCTTTATCGGCAGCAATATTGTTAAGGCTCTCAATGACAAAGGCATCACCGACATCCTGGTGGTTGACAACCTGAAAGACGGCACCAAGTTCGTTAACCTGGTGGATCTGAACATCGCTGATTACATGGATAAAGAAGACTTCCTTATCCAGATTATGGCGGGTGAAGAGTTCGGCGAGATCGAAGCCATCTTCCACGAAGGTGCGTGCTCCTCCACCACAGAGTGGGACGGCAAGTACATGATGGACAACAACTATCAGTACTCCAAAGAGATCCTGCACTACTGCCTGGAGCGTGAAATTCCGTTCCTGTATGCCTCTTCCGCGGCAACCTACGGCGGCCGCACCTCTGACTTCATCGAATCGCGCGAGTACGAGCAGCCGCTGAACGTCTACGGTTACTCTAAGTTCCTGTTCGACGAATACGTGCGTCAGGTTCTGCCAGAAGCGAACTCGCAGATCGTCGGCTTCCGCTACTTCAACGTTTACGGGCCGCGCGAAGGCCACAAAGGCAGCATGGCAAGCGTGGCGTTCCACCTGAACACCCAGTTGAATAACGGCGAAAGTCCAAAACTGTTTGAAGGCAGCGACGGCTTCAAGCGTGACTTCGTCTACGTAGGCGACGTTGCAGCCGTAAACCTGTGGTTCTGGGAAAACGGCGTGTCCGGTATCTTCAACCTGGGCACCGGCCGCGCGGAATCCTTCCAGGCGGTGGCAGACGCGACGCTGGCGTACCACAAGAAAGGCAGCATTGAGTACATTCCGTTCCCGGATAAGCTGAAAGGCCGTTATCAGGCGTTCACGCAGGCCGATCTGACCAACCTGCGCGCCGCAGGCTACGACAAGCCGTTCAAGACCGTTGCCGAAGGCGTAGCGGAATATATGGCCTGGCTGAACCGCGACGCGTAAGTATGAAGATTCTGGTGATCGGCCCGTCATGGGTGGGCGACATGATGATGTCGCAAAGTCTCTATCGCACGCTCAAGGCGCGCTATCCCCAGGCGATAATCGACGTGATGGCACCCGCATGGTGCCGTCCGCTGTTGTCGCGTATGCCGGAAGTGAACGAGGCGATCCCGATGCCGCTCGGCCACGGGGCGCTGGAAATCGGTGAACGCCGCAAGCTCGGCCACAGCCTTCGCGAGAAGCGCTATGACCGCGCGTACGTGCTGCCAAACTCCTTTAAGTCCGCCCTCGTGCCTTTCTTTGCGGGCATTCCGCACCGTACCGGCTGGCGCGGTGAAATGCGCTATGGCCTGCTGAACGACGCGCGGGTGCTGGATAAAGAGGCCTGGCCGCTGATGGTGGAGCGCTACGTGGCGCTGGCCTACGACAAAGGGGTGATGCGCAGCGCGAAAGACCTGCCGCAGCCGCTGCTCTGGCCACAGCTTCAGGTTAACGACGGGGAGAAATCCCACACCTGCAATGCGTTTGGACTTTCATCCGAACGCCCGATGATTGGCTTCTGCCCCGGTGCAGAGTTCGGTCCGGCGAAACGCTGGCCGCACTATCACTACGCCGAACTGGCGAAACAGCTGATCGACGAAGGCTACCAGATTGTGCTGTTTGGCTCGGCGAAAGATCACGAGGCGGGTAACGAAATTCTCGCCACGCTGAGCAACGAGCAGCAGGCCTGGTGCCGCAATCTGGCTGGCGAAACGCAGCTTGAGCAGGCGGTTATTTTGATCGCCGCCTGTAAGGCCGTGGTCAGCAACGACTCTGGCCTGATGCACGTGGCCGCCGCGCTGGACCGCCCGCTGGTGGCGCTATATGGCCCAAGCAGCCCGGACTTCACGCCGCCGCTGTCGCATAAAGCGCGCGTCATTCGTCTCATCACCGGCTACCACAAGGTGCGTAAAGGTGATGCTGCTGAGGGTTATCATCAGAGCCTGATCGACATTACGCCAGAGCGCGTCCTTGAAGAGCTCAACGCCCTGCTGTTGAGCGAAGAAGGATAACGAATGCGGGTATTGATCGTTAAAACGTCTTCAATGGGTGATGTTCTGCATACGCTGCCGTCGCTGACGGATGCGATGCAGGCCATTCCCGGCATTCGTTTCGACTGGGTGGTGGAAGAAGGCTTCGCGCAGATCCCCACCTGGCATGAAGCGGTTGATCGCGTGATCCCGGTGGCGATTCGCCGCTGGCGCAAAGCGTGGTTCTCCGCCCCCATTAAAGCCGAGCGCAAAGCCTTTCGCGATGCGGTGCAGGCTCAGCGTTACGATGCCATCATCGACGCGCAGGGGCTGGTCAAAAGCGCCGCGCTGGTGACGCGTCTGGCGCACGGCGTAAAGCACGGTATGGACTGGCACACCGCCCGCGAACCGCTGGCAAGCCTGTTCTATAACCGTCGCCACCACATTGCAAAACAGCAGCACGCCGTCGAACGCACCCGGGAGCTGTTCGCGAAAAGCCTCGGCTATGCGAAACCCGACACTCAGGGCGATTACGCCATTGCGCAGCATTTTTTGCGTAATACGGCCCCCTACACTCAGCCTTATCTTGTCTTCCTGCATGCCACAACGCGCGACGATAAGCACTGGCCGGAAACGCACTGGCGAAGGCTGATTGAACTAATGCAACCTTGCGGTATCCATATTAAACTCCCGTGGGGCGCTGAACATGAACGACAGCGTGCGGAGCGTCTGGCCGCAGGATTTTCGCATGTTGAGGTTTTGCCTAAACTCACGCTGGCACAGGTTGCTGCGCAGTTAGCGGGTGCGAATGCTGTCGTTTCCGTTGATACGGGATTAAGCCATTTAACCGCTGCGCTGGATCGTCCAAATCTGACGATTTTTGGCCCGACCGATCCGGGTTTGATTGGGGGTTACGGTAAAAACCAGCATCAGATGGTCAGCCCGACTCAGCAAACAAAGGATATTAGCGCAGATGCGATTTTTTTATTTTTACAGGGTAGCCACTGGCTTTCCAACAGGGATATTTAACCCATGAGTTATGTATTTCTGCTGATTTTACTCTTTCCGGTGAAGCTCATCCGGAAGCTGTTTCGTAAGGACACAGGTAAAAACCTTGTCATTCAAACAGCCAAAATCGGTGACTTTGTTAATGCTACGCCCCTCCTGGCGTACCTGCAAAAAAGCGACGTGCTTATCAGTCGCAGCGTGGGTGCGCTGGCGAAGCATGATGACACTATCGAGCAGATTTATTTTATCGAGCAGCATAAGCGCAATCTGTGGCGTAAGCTCTGCTTTGCCTGCAGGATCATGAATCGCTATGACAACGTGTATCTCCTGCAACCCAACAGCGTGAACCTCTTTTTCGCTTCCGTCTGTAATGCAAAAAACAAACAATTTTTAAGCACTTATACGCGCAGATGGTATCACGGCATTTTCTATACCACGGCTGACGGTACCGTTGAGCATGGTAAACAAACGTTGTCGGTCACAAACTATCTAAAGCTGGCGGACCGCTCGCTAACGTGGCAAGACTCCCCAAAGCACGCTACCAGGCCACTTTTTAAGCCGCAGACCTGGCCGGAAATCCTTGATAAACCCGGCGTTATCCGCATCGGCATCAGTATCGCTGCCGGGAATAAAGCGAAAACCGTTCCGCCCATTATCTGGAAGCGAATTGTTGAGCATCTCGCTGACCTGCCCTGCGAGTTTTATGTATTTGGTGCGCCCAATGAGCAGCCGTGGATGGATGATATCACCCGTGCTTATGGTGAAATGCCTAATTTCACCAACCTCATCGGGCAAATCTCCCTTGAAGAGCTTCCCTGGGCGATTTCAAAGATGGATTGCTATATCGCATCGGATTCGGGGAACGTTTATATTGCCGACGCGGTAGGTGTGCCGGTGGTGTTGCTGTTTGGACCATGCTGTCACTATGAACAGCGTCCGCTTGGCAATGTGTTGTTGATTGGTAATGACGACAATATTTGTTCTTATGTGTTTGAAACGCGTTATTATTTTTCACAAGAACGCGAAGCGTTATTCGCGGTAACAGAAGACGCGCTACGCGAGCTTAAACATTTTATCTGCGAGTTACCTACCGTTAACGCAACCACCTATGCTTTTGATGCTCAGGGAAACTAATTTCTATGGCTTTTCTTAGCGTCATTATTGCCGCGCATAACGCCGAAGATACGCTTCATGCTACGTTAGAAAGCCTGCATGCCGCGATTGATAATGCGGGTGATGCTGTTGAAGTCATTATCTTTAATGACAGTTCCGATGATGCCACCCAGGATATTATCGAGAAATGGTTGCCTGCGTTCCCGCACGCGCAATCCCGGTACGTTGAGTACCGTAACGTCGGTCATGTTCGGAACAGTGCAGTGTCTCTGGCATCAGGCGATTACATCACGATGCTGGATAGTGATGATCGACTGAAGCCTTGCAGCCTCAGGGACGCAGTGGCTTTTTTGAAAGCACAGCGTCCAGATATGCTCCTGACGCGCTTGCTGGAAATTCGTGATATCAGGAAAATCACCGCGTTCTGGCAGGGCTTTACACCCATCGCTTTATCACAGAAAGAGGCGATAAAGCGTTTCTTGCAGCATAAAGAGTTTCAGGCACATCTCATCGGTCAATTTATTCATCGGAAGTTGTACGAGAGCAATCCCATTCCATCGATGGTCTGTTACGAAGACTTTGCGGTATTTCCTGCCATGCTCATGCAGGCAGAAAAAATCAGCTATCAACGCCAGGGCCATTACTATTACATCAAACGTAGCGACAGTTTGTCGAGTCGTCTAGACGCCAGTAAAATTACGACACTTGTTGAATGTACATTAAAGATGGAAAAAACGTTTCCGCAAGCGTTTAAAAATCTGATTAATTGTCACTGGTTTGATATCTACAGTAACCATCGGCAACACCTTACCGATCAGCAGCTCAAATTCGTTAAATCACGGGTAAATGCGCTTTATTCGCTATCATTTTTCTTATCCAGCGATGTTCGTTTCAGCTATAAAAAAAGGGTTATTGAGGCATTATGGAAAAAGTAAAGTTAAGACTTTATCAGTTAACACTAGTATTGAGCCTTATCTCTTTAGCTCTGGTACTTGTTAACTCTGGAAAGCAAAGAGAGTTTTTCTATATTGCTATCTATATCAGTATAGTCGGTTTAGCATTTGAATATAAAAAAATATTCTGGCGTCCTTTTAGCATAGCTTATCCTGTAATGTTAGTAGGGTTACTTAATCTAATTTGGTATTTTACTTATGAACTACACAATGAGGGCCTTAATGCTTACAGCGATTATCTTGGAGCCAGTAAAAAATTAATTCTATCCAGTCTCTTAATCTTTTATCTAGACCGTTTTAAAAGTTATGTAAAAAAAGAAGATTTTGAGAAATATTTTTTAGTCACAACGGCGTTCGGTTTTATCCTGGCTACAGGCTATGGTATTTATCAGGCTACACAAGGGATTATTCGTGTAGAGATGGCTATAAATCGCCCAACCATCGCAGCTTATATCTACTCTGTTCTATCATTAGCACTTGTATATTGCTTGTACCTTAAGAAAAATGTGACGTTTTATGTATTGGCGGGCTTCGTCGTCTTGATATCGTTCTTCCTGATTCTATTGACTGCCACGCGCGCCGCCATGGGACTTTATCTCATACTGGCTATTTTTCTCACCCTCTATCAGTTCAGAAAAATACATCTTAATTCCTTGATGATTTTTTTATGCATAGTTGCAGGCATCATTATTGTTAGTTACAAGCCGCTCATCTCCCCTAAAATAAAACAAACAGTAAGTGAAATAGAGAATTATCAGAAAGGTCATGATGCAACTTCCCTGGGTGCTCGTTTTTCAATGTGGAATGTTGGCCTTATGACTGGCATTGCGCATCCACTGGGACAGTCCATTGAAAGTAGGGAGTTGTGGGCTCGGGATTACGTCAAAAATGGTCATTCTCATGTAGCAGCAGCGCTTGGTTACATTAAAATTCATTTACATAATGAATTCATAGAGAGATTTTCGCTGCAGGGAATTCCAGGGGTTGTAATATTGTGTTTCTTCTTTTTTTCCGTCATCGCTTATGCGATGAGAAATAAAAATGGCCTACTGCTGACAACCATGCTCCTGCTTTTGCTGTATGGCCTGACCGACGTTATATTGTTGAGCTCAGAAGCCTTGATCTTCTTTGTTACCCTGTTTGCCTTGAGTACACCCTTTTCGCAAACCAGACAACGCTGATGATAATGCCCGCTGCGCGGGCATTAATTTTTTTTGTACTGATAAAACTCCGCCAGCGTCATCCCTACGGTTTTATCTGACAACCACGCAAACAGCGCTTCCAGATCGCGATACAAGCCCTCAATCGCCGCTTCATCCTTAAACGTGGGGCTCCCGCCAGGCATAAACTCAGATGAATGAAGCATAAACTCCACGTAATCATTCCCCTGCGATAAGCACTGTTGCGCGACCTGAATCATCTGCGCGGAGTTCCCACCAGACGGTCGTAGCCAGTTCACGGACGGTGAGCGATATTTACCGCGAATACGATCGTAGCCCTGCTTGACGGCATTCAACCAGGCCGGGTGTTTATACTGAATACTCATCGGGACTTCGAGTAGCGGGCTATTACCCGCCCGGGAAATATCATCCGTGTCCATGAAGTAGGCATGGTCAGGGAAATGCTGATAATTCGTTCCGCCACTCCCCTGCGGGGCACCTTTCGCGTTGCGCCAGTTCACGCGCGGCGTAACGGAACAATCAACCTGATAGCCCAGTTCAATAAGCAATTTGGCATAGCGGCTATCAAAGGCCCAGCGCCCGGCACGATGGCTCAGCATTTTGGTCTGGAAGGTCTCTTCCAGCAGGCGGGTCATGAAGAGCACTTTTTCGCGCATCATCTCGTCTGAAAACTCAATCAGATACGGCTGCCAGCGCCAGTCATCACCCGTGAGATCGTGCTCCGGCGGGCTATTCCAGGCATGCAGGTGCATACCCACTTCCCCCTGACCGCGAGCAATAACGTCCCTTGCGAATTCAATGAAAACGGGCTCGATTGCCATCTCATAGTTTGTCAGCCAGACGGGCTTAAAACCAAAACGTTCGCAAAGCGCCTGAAAGCGCGCCAGGTAGCGTGCGTTTTCCGTTTTGATCGCCCGATGGTTTTGCCAGAGATTATCGCCTTCGGTATCGATCGTGATGATAAACGCTGGTTTTTTCATAATGAGTCCATGAGACAAAGTAGTTAGCGCTATGTTACGCACGCCTCAAAGCAGGAGTAAACCCTTCCAGGGAAATTCCTGACATTGTGGAGAAAGAGTGCAAGTCGCTACCAGGTCTATTAGAATTGCCAACAGTACAACGCCGATAAGATGATGATGAATAACTTACCTGACACGCCTGATTTGCGCATTTTACTGATCAAACTTCGCCATCATGGTGACATGTTACTCACCACTCCCGTCATCGATTCGTTACGCCAAAAATGGCCTGAGGCGCAAATCGACGTGCTTCTTTATGAAGAGACACGCGATATGCTCGCCGCGCACCCGGCGATCGGCACAATTTATGGTATCGATCGCAAATGGAAGCAGTTGGGCACGCTGAAGCATCTCCAGAAAGAGTGGCAGCTGCTTAGCACATTAAGAAGACAGCATTATCACCTGGTGATTAACCTTGCCGATCAGTGGCGCAGCGCCATCGTCACGCGCTTCACCGGTGCCCCGGTTCGCCTCGGGTTTGCCTTTAATAAGCGCAAGAGTGCATTCTGGCGGTTTTGTCATACCAATTTGGTCTCTGTCGCGAATCACCCGTCCCTGCACACCGTTGAGCAAAACCTTTCCGTCCTGTCAGCGCTGCCGGTTGACCCAAAACCCGCCGTCACCATGGCTTATCGCCCGGATGACTGGCAACACGCACACCACCTCTTAACGCAAAAAGGTGTAGGTGAGCGATACATCGTGATTCAACCCACGTCGCGCTGGTTCTTCAAATGCTGGGATGAAGGAAAGATGGCGCAAACCATCACCGCCCTGCAGCAGGAAGGCCACACCATCGTTCTCACGGCTGGCCCGGATAAAAAAGAGATGGCAATGATCGATCGCATTCTCGCTGCCTCACCGAAAACGGGTGTCGTCTCGCTGGCAGGTCAATTGACGCTGCGTCAACTGGCATCCCTTATCGATCATGCGCGTCTGTTTATCGGCGTGGATTCCGTGCCGATGCATATGGCCGCGGCGCTTCAGACACCCTGCGTGGCGCTGTTTGGCCCCTCAAAGCTGACGTTCTGGTCTCCGTGGCAGGTCAACGGGGAGGTTATCTGGGCCGGTGACTACGGCCCGCTCCCCAATCCGGACGCCATTGATACAAACACCAAAGAACGCTATCTCGACGCCATTCCCGTAGATGCTGTCGTCTCCGCTGCAAAGAGATACCTGTAATGAAACACCATCGCCTGGCGATTGTTCGCCAAAAATATCGCCCTGATGGCGGAGCGGAACGTTTCGTCTCCCGCGCGCTGACGGCGTTAAGCAATCAAAACCTTGAGCTCAACGTTATCACCCGCGAATGGCAGGGAGAAAAGCAGGACGACTGGCATATCCACATTTGTGACCCGCGCAAGTGGGGACGCATCAGCCGCGAACGCGGTTTTGCGCATGCCGCCCGCGCACTGTGGCAGCAGCAGCAATTTGATATTGTACAAAGCCACGAGCGCATCCCGGGCTGCGATATTTACCGCGCAGGCGATGGCGTTCATCGCCGCTGGTTGCTGCAGCGTGCGCGGATTCTGCCCGCCTGGCGCGCACAAATGCTCATGCACGATCGCTACCACCGCTACGTGATGAATGCCGAACGTGAAATGTACCAGGCTCCTGAGTTGAAGGCCGTTATCTGTAATGCGGAGATGATCAAACGCGAAATCGTCGAAGACTTTGATATTGACGCAAAAAAGATACATGTGATTTATAATTCAATTGATTCCAGCCGCTTCGTTCCGGCCGAGGAAGCACAGCGTGCCGCGCTGCGTCAGCAGTTTGGTCTACCAACCCACGCCGTTGTGTTTTGCTTTGTAGGCTCAGGATTTGAACGAAAGGGGTTAGCCAGCGCCATACGCGCTATCGCGGGAACCGCGGCGTGGCTGATTGTGGTTGGGCAGGATAAAGCGGAAAATCGTTATCGTGAACTCGCCCGTTCACTCGGCTGTGAAGGGCAAATCCGTTTCCTGGGGATGCAAAAAGAGACGTTGCCATTTTACCAGCTATCCGATGGTTTACTGCTGCCAACGCTGTATGATCCCTTTCCTAACGTTATTCTTGAAGCGATGGCCTGCGGTTTACCTGTCATTACTTCAGAGAGTTGCGGCGGAGCCGAATTTATTGAGCAAGGCAACAACGGATTTTACTGTGACGCACTTGATATCAACACGTTGAAGGAGGCAGTAGCCGCCATTCCTTCTCTGGAAAAGAATAACAATATGGGGCTAGCGGCACGTGAACGTGTAAAAGAGGCCACCCCCGAAAAACTATCAAGTCAGCTTATTTCGCTTTATCAAAAATTACTGGATTAAAAATGCGCATCCTAATGATTATTGATGGTTTACCCGGTGGAGGAGCTGAAAAAACAGTTCTTACACTTTCCAGCGGATTGATCGAAATGGGGCATCAGGTCTCCCTGTTCTCCCTGCGGAAAGTGTGCGACTACGCCATCCCGGAAGGCATCGATTTTCAGGTTATTCAGGATACGTGTAAAAAGCCGTGGCGGAAGCTGACGGAGATCCCGCGCCGCGCCCGACTGCTGGATAATGCGATTAAGCAGGCTGAACGCAGTGGAAAATTTGATGTGGTGTTCTCCCACCTGCATAAAACTGACCGCATCGTGGCGCACTGCCGCGCACTGGAACGCGATAAAGTCTGGTTCTGCGTACATGGCATGTTCTCGTTCTCCTATCTGCGCCATCGCAGCGGTCTTTCGCGCTGGTTTAAACATTATAAGATTCGTCATACCTACGAAAACCGCAATGTTGTGGCCGTCTCAGCCGCCGTGTTGAAAGACCTCTCGGAAACGCTGGCAATCGATCTTCGTCGCCAGGCAGTTATCCATAATCCTTTCGATATTCCAGAAATCCAGCGTCTGGCGGACGAACCCTATGAGATGCAGGGACAGGATTACCTTATTCACGTCGGTCGCTTCCACGAGCATAAACGTCACGATCGTCTCTTACGCGCCTTTGCGCTGAGCCAGATAGAGACAACACTGGTCATGATGGGAAATGGCGCCGACGCTAAAATTCAAAAACTAAAACAGCTGGCTACCGAGCTGGGCATTGAAAACAAAATTGTTTTCCGTCCATTCCAGCCCAATCCCTATCCATGGATCAAAGGCGCACGCCTCTTAGTGTTAAGCTCTGACTGTGAAGGTTTTGGTAATGTATTGGTCGAATCCATTATCTGTCAGACACCGCCCGTCAGTACAAACTGCCCGGGTGGACCCGCTGAAATCCTCACAGGCGACTTAGCGCGCGGGCTGACAGCATTAAATGATGAGTCACTGGCAAAAACGCTGGCAGATATCTATGCCTCTCCGCCAGTCGTTGATCGCGCAACGATCGCATCGTTCGGCATCAATGCTATCTGCCAGCAATATATTGCTTTGGTCGACAATCCATAATAATCAGGTTTCTTATGCAAAATTCAGCGCCATTATTAAGCGTGGTGGTTGCCGTTTATAACGGTGAAGCGTTCCTGGATCAGTTCTTTACCTGCCTTGTCAATCAACGCATCGACAGTATGGAAGTCATCATCGTTAATGACGGCTCCACTGACCGCTCGATGGAGATCGTCGACAACTGGCGAGAAAAGCTGCCGCAGCTGCAGGTCATTGAGCAGCAAAACCAGGGTGTCTCCATCGCGCGGAATAGCGGTCTGGCCATCGCGACGGGTCAATATCTTTCCTTCCCGGATATTGATGATGTCTTTAAACCCGGCATGTATCAGCATCTGCTGGAAATGGCCGTTACGCAGGATCTGGACGTCGCCACCTGTAACGGGAACTACGTCTGGGAAAATAATAAAAAACCCTCGCGCCCGATTTTCCCTGAGGACAAACTGGCCTCGACAGGCGTGATGACTGGCGCGGCATGGTTAAAGATGGCGCTGGATTCTCGTAAGTTCCTCCACGTCACCTGGTTGAATATCTATCGCCACGACTTTATCCGTAAACACAGTTTCCATTTCGAACCCGGCCTGCGCCATCAGGATATCCCGTGGACGACTGAAGTGCTGCTCGCGGCAGAGCGGGTTCAGTACACCAGTGAACGTTATTATGACTACTACATTCACTCCGCATCGGTGTCCCATATGCCGGACAATGACGACACGCTCATTCGCTCGGCGCGCCATTACATGAAAATCCTGCAGATGCTTGATGCCATCAATCAGCGCTACCCGGATAAAGTGAAAGGTATCCCGGCCTGCCACTGGCAAATCGCCAAAGAGGGACTGGGGATTATTCACACCTTCGACAACATGAAGGATGAGAAGAAGAAATCCATGATTATTAAAGAGTTCTTCGAAACGGGCATCTGGAAACTCATCTGGAAAAGTGCAAAAAGTCCGCGTTTGCGCTGGCGACTGGGCCGCCGTTACTTCCGCTTAAAGCGGTATCTGGCATAAGAGATAGCTTTACCTGGCTTAAATGCTTAGAATTTGCCCGCCGAAACTAAAAAAACGGATAATCGATTGGAATTGTTGTATACCGCCCTGCTCTATCTCATTCAGCCACTGGTGTGGCTGCGACTGTTGCTTCGTAGCCGTAAAGCACCCGCGTATCGAAAACGCTGGGCTGAACGCTATGGCTACTGCCGTAATAAAGTTGCCCCGGACGGTATTTTGCTCCATTCCGTGTCAGTTGGTGAAACGCTGGCGGCTATCCCGCTGGTTCGCGCCCTGCGTCACCGATACCCGTCACTGCCGATCACCGTCACGACCATGACGCCCACCGGCTCTGAGCGTGCGTTATCCGCTTTCGGAAAAGACGTGCATCACGTCTATCTGCCTTACGATCTGCCCTGCGCCATGAACCGTTTCCTGAATACCGTTCGCCCGAAACTGGTGATCGTGATGGAAACCGAGCTGTGGCCGAATATGATTTCTGCCCTCCATGCCCGTAAGATCCCGTTGGTTATCGCTAATGCCCGTCTGTCTGAGCGCTCGGCGAAAGGGTACGGCAAGCTGGGCAAATTTATGCGTCGCCTTCTGAGTAAAATCACCTTGATTGCGGCGCAAAATGAAGAAGATGCGGCGCGCTTCATCGCGCTAGGCCTGAAACGCAACCAGCTTGCGGTAACGGGCAGCCTTAAATTCGATATTTCCGTCACGCCTGAACTCGCCGCCCGTGCGATCACGCTGCGTCGCCAGTGGGCCCCGCGACGTCAGGTCTGGATTGCGACCAGCACCCACGACGGCGAAGAAGAGATCATCCTCCAGGCGCACCGTAAGTTGCTGGAAACATTCCCTGATTTACTGCTTATCCTCGTGCCTCGCCATCCTGAGCGCTTCAAAGATGCCCGCGATATGGTGCAAAAAGGGGGTTTCAGCTACACCCTGCGCAGCAGCGGTGAGATCCCTTCCGGCAGCACTCAGGTAGTGATTGGCGATACGATGGGCGAGTTGATGCTTTTATACGGCATTGCTGACCTCGCTTTCGTCGGCGGCAGCCTGGTCGAGCGCGGCGGTCATAACCCACTGGAACCGGCAGCACACGCCATTCCGGTACTGATGGGACCGCACACGTTTAACTTCAAAGATATCTGCGCGAAATTGCAGCAGGCCGATGGTTTAATTACCGTGACCGACGCGGATTCGGTGGTCAAAGAGGTATCTACCCTTCTGACTGACGAAGATTATCGCCTGTGGTACGGGCGTCATGCCGTCGAAGTACTGCACCAGAACCAGGGCGCACTGACCCGTCTGCTGCAGCTTCTGCAACCTTATCTGCCTCAGCGGAGCCACTAATGTCAACGCGTCTGTCGGTCGTGATGATCGCCAAAAACGCCGCCGACCTACTTCCGGACTGCCTGGCCTCCGTCGCCTGGGCTGATGAAATCGTCATCCTGGACTCCGGCAGCACGGACAACACGGTAGATGTCGCCCGCGCGGCGGGCGCAAAAATCTATACCAATACTGACTGGCAAGGTTATGGCATTCAGCGCCAGCGCGCGCAGGAATATGCCACCGGCGATTATGTGTTAATGCTCGACACTGACGAACGCATCACACCAGAACTGCAGCAGGCTATTCAAACGGTACTTTCCTCGCCTCAGCCAGGTGCGGTATACAGCATTGCCCGCCGCAACTACTTTCTTGGTCGCTTTATGCGCCACAGCGGGTGGTATCCTGACCGCGTGATGCGCCTCTACGAGCGCGAGCGGTATCAGTACAACGACAATCTGGTCCATGAATCCCTGAGCTGCAATAGCGCGCAGGTCATCCCCCTGACGGGCGATTTGCTGCACCTGACCTGCCGTGATTTCGCGAGCTTCCAGCGTAAACAGCTCAACTATGCCACCGCATGGGCGCAGGAGCGTCACCAGCGCGGCAAGAAGGCCTCGCTGACGGGTATCTTCACCCACACACTGGGCGCGTTTCTGAAAACGCTGCTGCTGCGCGGCGGCGTGCTGGACGGTAAACAGGGCTGGTTACTCGCAGTGGTCAATGCCCAGTATACTTTCAACAAATACACCGAGCTGTGGGCGCTCTGCCGCGGCTACTCTGAGAAAACGTGAGCCATGAGCACAAAAGCGATTTATCCGGGTACCTTCGATCCGATCACCAACGGTCATGTTGATATCATCACCCGTGCGGCATGCATGTTCGACAAGGTGATCCTGGCGATTGCCGCCAGCCCCAGCAAGAAGCCGATGTTTGACCTGAACGAGCGCGTTACGCTCGCCACCGATGCCATTTCGCATCTGCCGAACGTTGAGGTGGTTGGGTTTAGCGACCTGATGGCTAACTTCGCCCGCGCTCAGCAGGCAAACATTCTGATCCGGGGTTTACGCGCGGTAGCAGACTTTGAGTATGAAATGCAGCTGGCGCACATGAACCGCCATCTGATGCCAGAGCTGGAGAGCGTGTTCCTGATGCCCTCCAAAGAGTGGTCGTTTATCTCTTCCACGCTGGTAAAAGAGGTGGCGCGTCATCACGGCGACGTCACCCACTTCCTGCCGGTTAACGTCCACCAGGCCTTGATGGAAAAGTTAAAGTAACGCTATTTCTGGCACTGACGGCAATAGAACGTGGCGCGCTGGGCGTGCTTCGTGGCAATAATTGGCGTCCCGCAGGCTCTGCACGGTTCACCCTTACGGCCATATACCTGCAGCTCCTGGGCAAAATAGCCCGGCTTCCCGTCGCTTTGCAGGAAGTCCTTCAGCGTCGTCCCGCCCTGCTCAATAGAGCGCAGCAGCACCGCTTTAATCACTCTGACCAGCAGTTCGCACTCTTGCGACGACAGCGAAGAGGCCAGCCGATCGGGATGGATCCCGGCCGCAAACAGCGATTCGCTAGCGTAAATATTCCCCACGCCGACCACCAGCTTGTTATCCATCAGCCAGGGCTTAATCGGGGTCTTTTTCTTTGCGCACTTCTCTTTCAGGTATTCCGCATTAAACGCATCTGACAGCGGTTCAGGCCCGAGATGCGCCAGCACGTTGTGCCCTTCCAGCTCCTTCGTCCACAGCCATGCGCCAAAACGCCGCGGGTCGGTGTAACGCAGCACTTTGCCGTTGCTCATCACCAGGTCAACGTGATCGTGCTTTTCCGCAGGCAGCTCTTCAGTAAGGATGCGCAGGCTCCCGGACATTCCCAGATGGATAATAATCCAGCCGTCAGGCAGCTCCAGCAGCAGGTACTTGGCGCGACGCTGCACGCTAAGGACGGGTTTGTCACTTAACGCGTGGATCTCATCGGACACCGGCCAGCGCAGACGCCCATTACGGACAACTGCGTGAAGAATGGTTGCGCCGACCAGATGGGGCTCAATGCCGCGACGGCTGGTCTCTACCTCAGGTAATTCAGGCATGGTTCCTCCGTTGAGATGCAGAATGCAAAAAACCCCGCAGATGCGGGGTTTTTCAATACAAGGAGACTAAAATTATTTGATTTTAGCTTCTTTGTACAGTACGTGCTGGCGTACAACTGGATCGAATTTTTTCAGTTCCAGTTTTTCCGGCTTAGTACGTTTGTTCTTCGTGGTGGTGTAGAAGTGACCTGTACCAGCAGAAGAAACCAGCTTGATTTTCTCGCGAATACCTTTAGCCATGATTTATTTCCTCTTTAAGTACTTAGTACTTTTCGCCACGGGCACGCAGTTCGGACAGAACTGTATCGATGCCTTTCTTATCAATAACACGCATACCTTTAGCAGATACACGCAGGGTGACAAAACGCTTCTCGCTCTCAACCCAGAAACGGTGAGAGTGCAGGTTCGGCAGGAAACGGCGTTTAGTCGCGTTCAGTGCGTGGGAACGGTTGTTACCGGTCACCGGACGCTTGCCAGTAACTTGGCAGACTCGGGACATGTCTATTCTCCAAAAATCAAATTAGCTCGAGCTTCGTATGGGGTATCGGCGCCTCGTCAGGCTTTACAGCCCGGTCATCGCATAGTTCTAAGTGAACTCTCGATTGCCAGGCCCAAATGCCAAACCCGAGATTCTCAAAGGTGGCGTAGTATACGCTGACTCGGCGGTGTGCTCAAGTCCCGAACAGACAAAGATCCCGATGGATCGCGAGAAAGGGTCTAAATCCAACCACGTTCCGCAAAAGAAATGTACTCTCCGCGGCCAATTATCAGATGGTCCAGCACACGAATGTCCATGAATTGACAGCATTTGATAATGCGTTCGGTGATTTCTTTGTCCGCTCTGCTCGGTTCTGCACAGCCAGAGGGGTGATTATGCGCGAGGATCACGCCGGCTGCATTCACTTTTATCGCTTCCCGCACAATTTCTCGCGGATAAACCTCTACGTGGGTCAAGGTTCCAGAGAAAAGTTGAGTGTGTTTCAGCACCCGGTTCTTATTGTCGAGAAAGATCACCATGAAGATCTCCCGCTCCATATCTGACAGCTGGCTTTGCAGGAATTCGCGGGTCATCGCCGGGGTAAGGATCGGATCTTCCTCCTCCATACGGACATTGTAAAAACGGCGGGCAAGTTCAGCAATCCCCCTCAGCTGGGCATATTTCGCCACGCCAATCCCCTCAACCTGCGCAAACGCTGCCAGATCGGCGGTCAGCAAACCATGCAGTGAACCGAAATGTTCTATCAGCTCTTTTGCCAGCGTAAATACCGTTTTCCCCTGCGTACCCGTACGCAAAAAGAGCGCCAGCAGCTCATCGTCTTTTAACAAGGTGACGCCATATCGCAGCAGTTTTTCGCGCGGTAACAGCAGTTCCGTCTCTTCCATGCCCAGCCTCCTTCTGTTTGTCATCATGCTGCCACAGGCCAATCCGGGGCTCGACGCTGACTTTTCGTTCTTGCGTAACGCCTCGCAAAGTGAACGAAGGACAAAATCACCCCGTTTTTGTGATTGTGATAAAATGCCCGCTCTCTGGTGAAACCCAACAGGAAAGAATCATGATGAGCCTGGCCGGTAAAAAAATCGTTCTTGGCGTGAGCGGCGGTATTGCAGCCTATAAAGCGCCGGACCTGGTGCGTCGTCTGCGCGAGCGCGGAGCGAATGTGCGGGTCGCGATAACCGAAGGTGGCAAAGCCTTTATCACGCCTCTGAGCCTGCAGGCTGTCTCGGGGTACCCGGTATCCGACAGCCTGCTTGACCCTGCTGCAGAAGCGGCGATGGGCCACATTGAGCTTGGGAAATGGGCAGATCTGGTGATTCTTGCCCCCGCCACGGCCGATTTGATTGCCCGCGTGGCGGCGGGCATGGCGAACGATCTGGTCTCGACCATTTGCCTCGCGACACCTGCGCCAGTCGCCGTCGTGCCCGCTATGAACCAGCAGATGTACCGTAACGCAGCCACCCAGCACAATCTGGAGACGCTGGCATCACGCGGCCTGCTTATCTGGGGCCCGGACAGCGGCAGCCAGGCGTGTGGCGATGTTGGCCCGGGTCGTATGCTGGACCCGCTGACGATTGTTGATATGGCTGCAGCCCATTTTTCGCCTGTCAACGATCTGCAACATCTCAACATCATGATTACCGCGGGCCCCACGCGCGAACCGCTGGACCCGGTGCGTTACATCACTAACCACAGCTCCGGCAAGATGGGCTTTGCCATTGCTGCTGCTGCTGCAAAACGCGGCGCGAACGTCACGCTGGTGAGCGGCCCGGTCTCACTGCCGACACCGCCGTTCGTTCAGCGCATTGACGTCACCACCGCGTTGGAAATGGAAGCCGCCGTGCAGGCCCATGCGCAAAACCAGCAGATTTTTATCGGCTGTGCGGCCGTAGCGGATTACCGTGCAGAGACCATTGCAGACGCCAAAATCAAAAAGCAAGGTGATGAATTAACGATAAAAATGGTGAAAAACCCGGATATCGTTGCGGGTGTCGCCGCACTGAAAAGCCATCGTCCTTACGTTGTTGGGTTTGCCGCAGAAACAAATAATGTGGAAGAATATGCCCGGCAAAAACGTACTCGCAAAAACCTTGATTTGATTTGCGCGAACGACGTATCGCTGGCCACGCAAGGATTTAACAGCGACAGCAATGCACTGCACCTTTTCTGGCAGGATGGAGATAAAGTCTTACCGCTTGAGCGCAAGGAACTCCTGGGCCAACAATTACTGGACGAGATCGTTACCCGTTATGATGAAAAAAATCGACGTTAAGATTCTGGACCCGCGTGTTGGCGAGCAATTTCCGCTGCCGACCTATGCCACCTCCGGCTCTGCCGGTCTTGACCTGCGCGCCTGTCTCGATGACGCCGTAGAACTGGCTCCAGGTGCAACCACCCTGATCCCGACAGGCCTGGCAATTCACATTGCTGACCCGTCTCTGGCGGCGGTAATCCTGCCGCGTTCTGGTCTGGGCCATAAGCATGGCGTCGTACTGGGTAACCTGGTCGGCCTGATCGACTCTGACTATCAGGGTCAGCTGATGGTGTCCGTCTGGAACCGTGGTCAGGACAGCTTCACTATTGAACCGGGCGAGCGTATTGCGCAGATGGTCTTCGTACCGGTTGTGCAGGCAGAATTTAACCTGGTGGCAGACTTCGACGCCACCGACCGTGGCGAAGGCGGCTTCGGCCATTCCGGGCGTAAATAACCGTCCGATAGATACGCATCTCACAGCGCCATAATGCAATAACAAACCGCAAACGTCAGTTTGCGGTCGCTGTGTGGATGCCAGCCTGGCAAGTGCTTATTTTCAGGGGTATTTTGTAACATGGTAGAAAAACAAACCGCGAAAAGGAATCGTCGCGAAGAAATACTTCAGTCTCTGGCTCTGATGCTTGAATCCAGCGATGGCAGTCAACGCATCACTACCGCTAAACTGGCCGCCTCTGTAGGCGTGTCTGAGGCGGCGCTGTACCGTCATTTTCCGAGCAAGACCCGGATGTTCGACAGCCTGATCGAGTTTATTGAAGACAGCCTGATCACGCGCATCAACCTGATTCTGAAAGACGAAAAAGACACCACCGCGCGTCTGCGTCTGATTGTGCTGTTAATCCTGGGCTTTGGTGAACGCAATCCGGGCTTAACCCGTATCCTCACCGGCCACGCGCTGATGTTCGAGCAGGACAGGCTGCAGGGGCGCATTAACCAGCTTTTCGAACGTATTGAAGCGCAGCTGCGCCAGGTACTGCGCGAAAAGAAAATGCGTGAAGGCGAAGGGTACACCATTGATGAGACGCTGCTGGCGAGCCAGATCCTGGCGTTTTGCGAAGGGATGCTCTCCCGTTTTGTGCGCAGCGAATTCAAATACCGACCAACGGACGATTTTGACGCCCGCTGGCCGTTAGTGGCTGCTCAGTTGCAGTAACACCGTTGCCGGATGGCGGCTTCGCCTTATCCGGCCTACGAAATACGCAGGCCCGGTAAGCGTCGCGCCACCGGGCAATTCAATTACACGCCGAACTCTTCCCGGTACGCACGTACCGCCGCCAGATGATCCGCCATCTCCGGCTTCTCTTCCAGATAGGCAATCAGGTCTTTCAGGGTGATAATCGACGTCACTTTGCAGCTGTAATCGCGCTCAACTTCCTGAATAGCGGAAATTTCACCGCGACCACGCTCCTGACGATCCAGAGAAATCAGCACGCCAGCCAGCGTCGCACCGTTGGCCTGGATAATCTCCATCGATTCGCGGATCGCCGTGCCCGCGGTGATCACATCGTCCACCAGCATAACGCGGCCCTGCAGCGCGCTGCCGACCAGATTCCCGCCTTCACCATGGGTTTTGGCCTCTTTACGGTTAAAGCAGTACGGCACATCGCGGTCATGGTGTTCAGCCAGCGCCACCGCGGTGGTGGTCGCAATCGGAATACCTTTGTAGGCCGGACCAAACAGCAGGTCGAAATCAATTCCGGAATCCACCAGCGCTTCGGCATAGAAACGGCCTAACAGCGCCAGATCGCGCCCGGTATTAAACAGCCCGGCGTTGAAGAAATAGGGGCTCTTACGCCCGGATTTCAGCGTAAACTCGCCAAACTTAAGTACCTGCTTGTTAAGCGCAAACTCAATAAACTGGCGCTGATACGATTTCATGGATTCGCTCCTTTGGTTTTTCTGTCTTACAGGCAAAAAAAAGGCGACTCATTGGTCGCCTTTAAAATCAATTTTCTAACGCCGCTTTCTGCGTCGTTACAATGGATTCGATTCCCCCTCGGGCCAACGCCAGCAGAGAGAGAAGCTCTTCGTGGGTGAACGGCTCGCCTTCTGCCGTGCCCTGTACTTCAATGATTCGACCGTCTTCAGTCATCACCACGTTCATGTCGGTTTCGGCAGCGGAATCCTCAACGTATTCCAGATCGCAAAGCGCTTCACCGTTAACGATACCCACGGAAACCGCCGCGACCATGCCTTTCATTGGATTGGTTTTCAGCTTACCGGCCGCAACCAGCTTGTTCAGGGCATCCGCCAGCGCCACGCAGGCACCGGTAATGGACGCCGTACGCGTACCGCCGTCTGCCTGAATGACATCGCAGTCCAGCGTGATGGTAAATTCACCGAGGATTTTCAGGTCAACGGCGGCGCGCAGCGCACGCGCGATCAGACGCTGAATCTCCATGGTACGACCGCCCTGCTTACCCTTTGCCGCTTCGCGGGCATTACGGGTATGGGTCGCACGCGGCAGCATGCCGTACTCAGCGGTGATCCAGCCCTGGCCCTGACCTTTCAGGAAGCGCGGAACGCCTTCTTCGATAGAGGCCGTGCACAAAACTTTAGTGTCACCAAACTCAACCAGCACGGAGCCTTCAGCGTGTTTTGTATAGTTACGGGTCAGGGTGACGGGACGCACCTGGTTGGCGCTACGACCTGATGGACGCATGATGGATTCTCCGGCTTGAAACGAATGTGGCTGCGCATTATACGGATTAAACGCGCTTATTCCTATCCTGACAAAGCCCTGAAAGCTATAATCCCCCCATCTCTCCTTTAAAAACGGGAATGTCTATGATCCGCAGTATGACCGCCTACGCCCGGCGTGAAATCAAGGGTAGCTGGGGCAGCGCCACATGGGAAATGCGCTCGGTAAACCAGCGTTACCTGGAAACGTATTTCCGTATGCCGGAGCAGTTCCGCAGCCTTGAGCCTGTCGTACGCGAGCGTATCCGTACGCGTCTGACGCGCGGCAAAGTGGAATGCAACCTGCGCTTTGAGCCTGATGCCAGCGCGCAAGGCGAGTTGATTCTTAACGAAAAGCTGGCGAAACAGCTCGTGAATGCGGCGAACTGGGTCAAAATGCAGAGCGATGAAGGCGAAATCAACCCGGTTGATATTCTGCGCTGGCCTGGCGTCATGGCTGCCGGTGAGCAGGATCTGGATGCCATCGCCGCTGAAATCCTGGCAGCCCTCGACGGCACGCTGGACGACTTTATCGTGGCCCGTGAAACCGAAGGTCAGGCGCTGAAAGCGATGATTGAGCAGCGCCTTGAAGGCGTGAGCACCGAAGTAGCCAAAGTCCGCACCCATATGCCGGAAGTGCTGCAGTGGCAGCGCGAGCGCCTGGTCTCCAAACTGGAAGAAGCGGAAGTTCAGCTGGAAAACACCCGTCTGGAACAAGAGCTGGTGCTGATGGCGCAGCGTGTTGACGTCGCTGAAGAGCTGGACCGTCTGGAAGCGCACGTTAAAGAAACCTACAACATTCTGAAGAAGAAAGAAGCTGTAGGTCGCCGTCTGGACTTTATGATGCAGGAGTTCAACCGCGAGTCGAACACCCTGGCGTCTAAGTCGATCAATGCAGACGTGACGAATTCAGCAATTGAGCTGAAGGTGCTGATTGAGCAGATGCGCGAGCAGATCCAGAATATCGAGTAATGCCTTTCGGGTGGTGTCGGCCGCACCACCCATTACTATTTCTAATCCATCCTGACGCTCAATTTTCCCACCCTCCGCCCTTCATCAAGCCTGTTCAGACAAATGTGATAAAAATTTATAGGGCAAACTGACTCGCCTTAGAAAATCTCAATCGTGATCTTACGCACAAATCGCTAACCTCCCCCGCGTTCACACCGGAGGGTATATGCTGCTTCACGTTCTTTATCTCATTGGCATCACCGCAGAAGCCATGACCGGCGCGCTTGCAGCCGGACGTCGCCGTATGGACACCTTCGGCGTGATTATTATTGCCACAGCGACCGCGCTGGGCGGCGGTTCCGTGCGCGATATCCTGCTTGGTCATTACCCGCTCGGCTGGGTTAAACACCCTGAGTACGTGATTATCGTGGCGACGGCCGCCGTGCTCACCACCATTGTGGCACCCGTTATGCCCCACCTGCGCCGTCTGTTCCTGGTGCTTGATGCGCTGGGGCTGATCGTCTTTTCAATCATCGGTGCGCAAATCGCGCTTGATATGGGTGAAGGGCCGGTTATCGCCACCATTGCCGCCGTGGTCACGGGCGTATTTGGCGGAGTATTGCGTGACATGTTCTGCAAACGTATTCCCCTGGTCTTTCAAAAAGAGCTCTATGCCGGGATCTCCTTTGCCGCAGCGGTACTCTATATCGCCTTGCAGCATTACGTTTCGAACCATGATGTAGTGGTCATCTCGACGCTGCTGTTTGGCTTTACGGCCCGCATGCTGGCGCTGCGTCTGAAGCTCGGGCTGCCCGTTTTTCACTACAAGCACAGCGCGCACTGATGTCAAAATCCGTTGATGTGCTGCTCAGCGAGCCACTTCGCCAGCACGTCAACCTGAGGCACGTGCATCCAGTTCATGATTTGCCGCGCTTTCTCCTCTCCAGTTCCCGGCAAGGTTTGCCAGTCGGCAGAGCTTTTCTGGCTCATTGCCTGCCACGATCGCCCATCGATAGCGTTCAGTGTCGATTTGGATAGCGGAGCGCCCATCGCGCTAATCCAACGGATAAAAGGTTGTTCCCGCATCTGATTAAAACGATGCCAGAGCGCAAGCCCGCGCGCCGCAGAAAACCCCGGCGTGGCCTGAAGCTGCGCCTGTGTTAATAACAGCCATGAAAAGATATGTTCGAAATGATGAGCCTGCCAGAGCGTACGCCAGCCGGACTCCCCTAAACCTTCAATATCCAGCCCCTGTTTAGAACTGAGCCATGTTAGCCGGGCAAAAAACTGCTCCATGCAGTCCGGCGAGGCATAAAAACAGCTTAATGAATGGTATTGCGAGTCAGGAGGCTGCGGTTTTTGTCTGTCCGCCCCTCGCCAGACCACCTTATCCAGGCGCGGAATACCCTGTCCGGCGAGACTGATCAGCACCTGATCGCCTTGGGCGATATCCAGTCTCTGCCAACGCCCAACCGACCCCAAACTGACTCGTCGCACCTGTTTATCATCCAGTCGCACAGGCTCAAGCCCTGCAACGACGGACACCTTGCCCGTTCGTCCTACAGAAAACTGGATATTCTTTACCTCAGCAAGCTGCGAAACAGGAGAATATTTCCACGCGACAACCCAGTTTCCTTCACCAGGCAACCAGCTTTCGCCCGCAGGTTCATCCTCCGAACGCACCACAATGCCATCCGTGGCAAAGGGTAATCCGGTCTCGTGCCAGGCCGCGCGCTGTTTTTCGACGGCATCAACAGATTCAGCGGGAAGCGTATACCGCGCTGAGAGCGAAAAACCGGCTTTAGACAGCTCAACCAACGAAGTCTTCATATCTTTCGGCCCATCCGGCCAGGCCCAGATGAATACGCCGATCTTGCTCAGGAGCGCGTTATCCTTTTGCCGCATCATCGCACCCGCCACCTTTGCGCGAGCGTTCATTCCGCCCATCTGGCTCTGAATGTGGTTGTCGTGTAACCAGAAAAGTTCGCCCTGTAAGACGCTATTCGCCAGCGTGCCGGTGAGCTTTTGCGGCAGAGACGGGATTAAACGCACCTTCCCGGTCCAGTCTTCCCCTTTCAGGCCATCACCGCGACTGATAGCCTGGATTAACTTTCCGTCACGATAGACCAGCGTCACCGCCACACCGTCAACTTTGGGTTGCAGCCACAGATGCTGTCGGGCACGCATCCACTGTCTCAGTTCCTCTTTGCTGGTCACTTTATGCACGCCCGTATGGGCAACAGGATGTTTTACGCTCCCCGTCAGCGCGGGGAGTCTCTCTTCTGAAGGCTCGCTGCCAAAACACCGCTGCCACTGGGCTAACCGTGCGTTAAGCTGGTCGTACACGTCGTCATTAACATCGCTTACCCCCTGCTTCCAGTAGGCATCATCCCAGCGTTTGATCTGCGCGCTTAACGACGCAATCTCTTTCTCTGCTTTTGTCTGCGACCATACCGGACACACCGCCGCGCCATAGCCACACCACAACACCAGTAATCCGCTTATCCATCGCCACATTGCTACTCCTCCTTTGCGTTGCAGGAGGTATAACCTGACGATCGAAACAACGCTAACGGCAACCTTTCGCTTTGCGAGGCGCTATCCAGGGTTTCTTTTTATTTCTGCAAACCGCAGGTAAAACCGGAAAACGACACGCAAAAATCAATAATCCAGGGGAAAAAGTGTGACAAAGGCTACGTCACGGTGCGCCGACGTGTATAATAAGCCCGTATGTAGGACTTCTTCGTTAACACATACAAAAGACTCTCATGGCTCAAGGCACGCTTTATATTGTTTCTGCCCCAAGTGGCGCGGGTAAATCCAGCCTTATTCAGGCACTGTTAAAAACCCAACCGTTGTACGACACACAGGTTTCTGTTTCTCACACCACGCGCCAGCCGCGTCCGGGTGAAGTGCACGGTGAACACTATTTCTTTGTAGATCACGACGAATTCAGAGCGATGATCGGCAGAGACGCGTTTCTTGAACATGCTGAAGTGTTCGGTAACTACTACGGCACCTCGCGTGAAACCATTGAGCAGGTTCTGGCAACCGGTGTAAACGTGTTCCTGGATATCGACTGGCAGGGCGCGCAGCAAATTCGCAAGAAAATGCCTGACTCGCGCAGTATCTTTATTTTACCACCATCGAAAGATGAACTTGATCGCCGCCTGCGTGGCCGCGGTCAGGACAGCGAAGAAGTCATCGCAAAGCGTATGGAACAGGCTGTTGCAGAAATGAGCCATTACGCGGAATATGATTACCTTATTGTGAATGATGATTTTGATGCCGCGCTGAGCGATCTCAAAACCATTCTTCGTGCAGAACGCCTGCGTATGAGCCGCCAGAAGCAGCGACATGACGCATTAATCACCAAACTGTTGGCAGACTGAACCCACTTTCAGTATCATGCCCAGTCATTTCTTCACCTGTGGAGCATTTTAAGTATGGCACGCGTAACTGTTCAGGACGCTGTAGAGAAAATTGGTAACCGTTTTGACCTGGTGCTGGTCGCCGCGCGTCGCGCTCGTCAGATGCAGGTAGGCGGTAAAGATCCGCTGGTACCGGAAGAAAACGATAAAACCACCGTTATTGCACTTCGCGAAATCGAAGAAGGTCTGATCAACAACCAGATCCTCGACGTGCGTGAGCGCCAGGAGCAGCAAGAGCAGGAAGCCGCAGAACTGCAGGCCGTAACCGCTATTGCTGAAGGTCGTCGTTAATTAAACCTGCGGGTCGCCCTTGTATCTGTTTGAAAGCCTGAATCAACTGATTCAAACCTACCTGCCTGAAGACCAAATTAAGCGTCTTCAGCAGGCGTATCTCGTTGCACGTGACGCTCACGAGGGCCAGACACGTTCAAGCGGTGAACCCTATATCACGCACCCGGTAGCGGTGGCCTGTATTCTGGCCGAGATGAAACTCGACTACGAAACGCTGATGGCCGCTCTGCTGCACGACGTGATCGAAGATACCCCTGCCACTTATCAGGACATGGAACAGCTGTTTGGCAAAAGCGTTGCCGAACTGGTGGAAGGGGTCTCTAAGCTTGATAAGCTGAATTTCCGCGACAAGAAAGAGGCGCAAGCCGAAAACTTCCGCAAGATGATTATGGCAATGGTGCAGGATATCCGCGTCATTCTCATCAAACTCGCTGACCGTACCCACAATATGCGCACGCTGGGCTCACTTCGCCCGGATAAACGTCGCCGCATTGCCCGTGAAACCCTCGAAATCTACAGCCCGCTGGCGCACCGTTTAGGTATTCATCACATTAAAACCGAGCTGGAAGAGCTGGGTTTTGAAGCGTTGTACCCGAACCGCTATCGCGTGATTAAAGAGGTGGTGAAAGCCGCACGCGGTAACCGTAAAGAGATGATTCAAAAAATCCTCTCGGAAATCGAAGGGCGCTTGCAGGAAGCGGGGATCCCGTGCCGCGTCAGCGGTCGCGAGAAACATTTGTACTCCATCTACTGCAAAATGGTGCTCAAAGAGCAGCGTTTTCACTCGATCATGGATATCTACGCCTTTCGCGTGATCGTCCACGACTCCGACACCTGCTATCGCGTGCTGGGGCAGATGCACAGCCTCTACAAACCGCGTCCGGGTCGCATGAAAGATTACATCGCCATTCCAAAAGCGAACGGCTATCAATCTTTGCACACCTCGATGATCGGGCCACACGGCGTGCCTGTTGAGGTGCAAATTCGCACCGAAGACATGGACCAGATGGCAGAGATGGGTGTTGCCGCACACTGGGCGTATAAAGAGCACGGTGGCGAAAGCAGCACGACCGCACAAATCCGCGCCCAGCGCTGGATGCAGAGCCTGCTGGAGCTTCAGCAGAGTGCGGGTAGCTCGTTTGAATTTATTGAGAGCGTTAAATCCGATCTCTTCCCGGATGAGATTTACGTTTTCACCCCAGAAGGTCGCATTGTCGAACTGCCTGCGGGCGCAACGCCGGTCGACTTCGCTTACGCCGTGCATACCGACATCGGGCATGCCTGCGTCGGCGCGCGTGTCGACAGACAACCTTATCCGCTGTCTCAGCCGCTCTCCAGCGGTCAGACGGTAGAAATTATTACCGCGCCGGGCGCACGTCCGAACGCGGCCTGGCTGAACTTTGTTGTGAGCTCTAAAGCACGCGCCAAAATTCGCCAGCTGCTGAAAAACCTCAAGCGTGATGATTCCGTCAGCCTGGGGCGTCGTCTGCTCAACCACGCGTTGGGCGGCAGCCGTAAGCTGGCTGAAATTCCACAGGAGAACGTCCAGCGTGAACTGGAGCGCATGAAGCTCGCCTCGCTTGACGATCTGCTGGCAGAGATTGGCCTCGGCAACGCCATGAGCGTGGTGGTGGCGAAGAACCTGCAGCAAGGCGACACAACAGCGGTGCCTGCAACGACGCAAAGCCACGGACACCTGCCGATTAAAGGCGCGGACGGGGTGCTGATCACCTTCGCAAAATGTTGCCGCCCAATTCCTGGCGACCCGATTATTGCGCACGTCAGCCCGGGTAAAGGGCTGGTTATCCACCACGAGTCCTGTCGTAACATTCGCGGCTACCAGAAAGAAGCCGAGAAGTTTATGGCGGTCGAGTGGGATAAAGAGACCGCGCAGGAATTTATCACCGAAATTAAGGTGGATATGTTCAACCACCAGGGTGCCCTGGCAAACCTGACGGCAGCGATCAACACGGCCTCTTCCAATATTCAGAGTCTGAATACGGAAGAAAAAGATGGCCGCGTGTACAGCGCCTTTATTCGTCTGACCGCCCGCGACCGGGTGCATCTGGCGAATATTATGCGCAAGATCCGCGTCATGCCGGACGTGATTAAAGTCACCCGAAACCGAAACTAGGTTTATGAATTCACAACGTTATGCACGTATCTGCGAAATGCTCGCCAGGCGTCAGCCTGACCTGACGGTCTGCATGGAGCAGGTGCATAAACCTCATAACGTCTCTGCTATCGTTCGTACCGCAGATGCCGTCGGCGTGCATGAAGTGCACGCCGTCTGGCCGGACGGCCGCATGCGCAATACGGTCTCGGCGGCGGCAGGCAGCAACAGCTGGGTGTCTGTCAAAAATCATCACACCATTGGCGAAGCCGTATCGCACCTGAAAGGGCGCGGGATGCAGATCCTTGCCACTAACCTGTCCGCTAAAGCCGTAGATTTCCGCGAGATCGACTACACCCGCCCGACCTGCATTTTGATGGGTCAGGAGAAAACCGGGATCTCTCAGGAAGCGCTGGATCTGGCGGATCGGGACATCATCATTCCGATGATCGGCATGGTGCAGTCTTTGAACGTCTCCGTGGCGTCTGCGCTCATTTTGTATGAAGCGCAGCGCCAGCGTCAGAACGCCGGGATGTACGAGCGCAGCAACAGCATGCTGCCGGAAGAGGAACAGCAGCGCCTGCTTTTTGAAGGCGGTTATCCGGTTCTGGCTCGCGTTGCGAAGCAGAAAAAATTGCCTTACCCCCACGTCAACGCGCAGGGCGAAATTGAAGCCGATGCCGAGTGGTGGGCCACCATGCAGTACGCCGGGTAAGCGATGAAAGGCCGCCTGCTGGATGCCATCCCGCTAAACAGCCTGACGGGCGTGGGCGCGGCGCAAAGCAATAAGCTGGCAAAAATTGGCCTGCACACCGTGCAGGATCTCCTGCTTCACCTCCCCCTGCGTTACGAAGACCGCACCCAGCTCTACAAGATTGGCGATCTCCTTCCCGCCATTTACGCCACCGTTGAAGGCGAAGTCCTGAACTGCAACATCACCTTCGGCGGACGCCGGATGATGACCTGCCAGATAAGCGACGGCACCGGTATTCTCACCATGCGTTTTTTCAACTTCAACGCGGCGATGAAAAACAGCCTGGCGACGGGCCGCAGGGTGCTGGCCTATGGCGAGGCCAAACGCGGGAAGTACGGCGCAGAGATGATCCACCCGGAGTACCGCGTACAGGGCGATCTCAGTACGCCGGAGCTGCAGGAGACGCTCACCCCGGTTTACCCGACGACGGAAGGCATCAAGCAGGCGACGCTGCGTAAACTCACCGATCAGGCGCTGGAGCTGCTGGATACCTGCGCTATCACCGAGCTGCTGCCACCCGAGCTGGCGCAGGGCATGATGAGCCTGCCCGAGGCGCTGCGCACCCTGCACCGCCCGCCGCCAACGCTGCAGCTCAGCGATTTAGACAGCGGCAAACACCCCGCCCAACGGCGTCTTATCCTTGAGGAATTACTGGCGCATAACCTGAGCATGCTGGCGCTTCGCGCTGGCGCACAGCGTTTCCACGCCCAGCCATTAAGCCCGCGTGATGAGCTCAAAGATAAGCTGCTGGCCTCGCTGCCGTTTAAACCCACCGGCGCGCAGGCGCGCGTCACCGCCGAGATTGAACGCGATATGGCACTCGACGTGCCGATGATGCGCCTGGTGCAGGGCGACGTGGGTTCCGGCAAAACGCTGGTTGCCGCCCTGGCGGCCCTGCGCGCGATTGCCCACGGCAAGCAGGTGGCGCTGATGGCGCCGACCGAACTGCTGGCTGAACAGCACGCCAACAATTTCCGCGCCTGGTTCGCGCCGCTGGGCATTGAAGTGGGCTGGCTTGCCGGGAAGCAAAAAGGCAAAGCGCGCCTTGCGCAACAGGAAGCCATTGCCAGCGGGCAGGTGCAGATGATTGTCGGCACGCACGCTATCTTCCAGGAGCAGGTGCAGTTTAACGGTCTTGCGCTGGTGATTATCGACGAGCAGCACCGCTTCGGCGTGCATCAGCGTCTGGCATTATGGGAAAAAGGTCTGCAGCAGGGCTTCCACCCGCATCAGCTGATCATGACCGCTACACCGATTCCGCGCACCCTGGCGATGACCGCCTATGCCGATCTGGATACCTCCACCATCGACGAACTGCCGCCGGGCCGTACCCCGGTCACAACGGTCGCCATTCCTGACACGCGCCGCAGCGATATCATCGACCGCGTGCGCAACGCCTGCACCCACGAAGGCCGTCAGGCCTACTGGGTCTGTACGCTTATTGAAGAGTCTGAACTGCTGGAAGCGCAAGCTGCCGAAGCAACGTGGGAAGAGCTTAAGCTGGCGCTGCCGGAGCTGAACGTGGGTCTGGTTCACGGACGCATGAAGCCCGCCGAAAAACAGGCGGTGATGCAGTCGTTCAAACAGGGTGATTTACATCTGCTGATCGCCACCACGGTGATCGAAGTCGGCGTGGACGTCCCCAATTCCAGCCTGATGATCATCGAAAACCCGGAACGTCTCGGCCTTGCCCAGCTCCACCAGCTGCGCGGGCGCGTTGGCCGTGGCGCGGTAGCGTCCCACTGCGTACTGCTCTACAAAGCCCCGCTCTCGAAAACCGCCCAGATGCGGTTGCAGGTGCTGCGCGACAGCAACGACGGTTTTGTGATTGCGCAAAAAGACCTGGAGATCCGCGGCCCGGGCGAACTACTGGGAACGCGCCAGACCGGGAACGCCGAATTCAAAGTGGCGGATTTGCTGCGCGATCAGGCGATGATCCCCGAAGTTCAGCGCCTGGCTCGCCATATTCATGAACGCTACCCCGAACAGGCGGCAGCGTTAATTGAGCGCTGGATGCCGGAAACCGAGCGCTACTCCAACGCCTGATTTCAGGCAAACATCGGCAGCATCAGGTACAGCTTAATCACCAGCGCGTTGACGATATCAATGAAGAACGCCCCGACCATCGGGACTACCAGAAACGCCATGTGCGATGGCCCGAACCGTTCAGTGATCGCCTGCATGTTGGCGATAGCCGTTGGGGTAGCCCCCAGACCAAACCCGCAGTGACCCGCCGCCAGCACCGCCGCATCGTAGTTTTTACCCATCATGCGCCAGGTCACGAACATGGCGTACAGCGCCATAAACAGCGCCTGCACCGCCAGTATCGCCACCATCGGCAGCGCCAGCGAGGCCAGCTCCCACAGTTTGAGGCTCATCAGCGCCATCGCCAGGAACAGCGACAGGCAGACGTTGCCGAGCACCGATACCGCCCGTTCAAACACGCGGTAGAAGCCCATCAGCGCCAGACCGTTGCTCAGGATCACCCCGATAAACAGCACGCAAACAAACGTCGGCAGTTCAAATGCGGAACCCGCCAGCCATTGCGCAACCACTTTGCCCACGGTCAGGCAGATGGCGATCATCGCGATGGTTTCAATCAGCACCAGCGAGGTAATGCTGCGCCCGACGTCCGGTTTTTCGAACGCGGTCGGGACCAACTCATCGTCAGGTCTGCCGTTCGGCGTGGTGGAGTGCTTAACCAGATATCGCGCCACCGGACCGCCAATCAGGCCACCCAGCACCAGACCAAAGGTCGCACAGGCCATCGCCACTTCCGTCGCGTTTTCAAAACCGTAGCGCTCGACGAACAATTTACTCCACGCCGCCCCGGTACCGTGACCGCCTGACAGCGTAATCGACCCTGCCAGCAGCCCCATCAGCGGATCCAGCCCCAGCAGCGTTGCCATGCCGATGCCAATGGCGTTTTGCATCAGCAACAGCCCCACCACCACAATCAGGAATACGCCGAGCACTTTACCGCCCGAGCGCAGGCTCGCCAGATTGGCGTTCAGACCGATGGTGGCAAAGAAGGCCAGCATCAGCGGGTCTTTCAGGGACATATCAAAATCGATTTCCCAGCCCATGCTTTTTTTCAGTATCAGCAGGGCCAGCGCCACCAGCAGGCCACCGGCGACAGGTTCAGGAATGGTGTATTTCTTCAGAAGGGAAACGCTATGTACCAGCTTACGGCCAAGCAGTAAGACCAGCGTTGCGGCAACAAGGGTCGACAACGTATCGAGATGAATCATAGAAGGCTCCTGTTTTGCGCGTGTTCCATACACACGCGGCGTTATCCTGGGCCGGTTTGCGCTCGTCATGAGCTCCCGGCGCAAAAAGTGTAATTTTTTTTCCCGATGGGGAGTAGAAAACCTGCGCGCAGCGGCAGAATTTCTTCCCTTTTTTTGCTGGCAATCGTTTGCTTTTACCAGGTGGTCAGATAAAATGCCCGCTTTTCCACCGTGGGATTGCCGCCGATGTCCGTTAACACAATAGAGTCGCCTGATGCGCAACCGATTGCGCAGAAGCAAAATAGCGAACTGATTTACCGCCTTGAAGACCGCCCGCCGCTGCCGCAGACGCTTTTCGCCGCCTGCCAGCATCTTCTGGCGATGTTTGTTGCGGTGATCACCCCGGCGCTGCTGATTTGCCAGGCGCTCGGTTTACCGGCGCAGGACACGCAGCACATTATCAGCATGTCTCTTTTTGCCTCCGGCGTCGCCTCTATTATTCAAATTAAAGCCTGGGGTCCGGTAGGGTCGGGATTATTGTCGATTCAGGGCACCAGCTTTAACTTCGTGGCACCGCTAATCATGGGCGGTACGGCGCTGAAAACCGGTGGGGCGGATGTTCCAACCATGATGGCGGCGCTGTTCGGCACGCTGATGCTGGCCAGCTGCACGGAGATGGTCATCTCCCGCGTTCTGCATCTGGCTCGCCGCGTCATTACCCCGCTGGTTTCCGGCGTGGTCGTAATGATTATCGGTCTGTCGCTGATTCAGGTGGGCTTGACGTCCATCGGCGGCGGCTATGCGGCAATGAGCGACCACACCTTCGGCGCACCGAAAAACCTGCTGCTGGCAGGCGTGGTGTTGGCAATCATCATTCTGCTTAACCGTCAGCGTAACCCTTACCTGCGCGTGGCCTCGCTGGTTATCGCGATGGCGGCCGGTTACCTGATGGCCTGGGCGCTGGATATGCTGCCGCAAAATACCGCACCGACCAATGCCGCGCTGATCACTATCCCAACGCCGCTCTATTACGGGCTGGGCATTGACTGGGGCCTGCTGCTGCCGCTGATGCTGGTCTTTATGATCACCTCTCTGGAGACCATCGGCGACATCACCGCTACCTCGGACGTCTCTGAGCAGCCGGTGTCCGGTCCGCTGTACATGAAGCGTCTGAAAGGCGGCGTGCTGGCGAACGGCCTGAACTCGTTTGTCTCTGCGGTATTCAACACCTTCCCGAACTCCTGCTTCGGTCAGAACAACGGCGTGATCCAGCTGACCGGCGTGGCCAGCCGCTACGTCGGGTTTGTGGTGGCGCTGATGCTGATCGTCCTCGGCCTGTTCCCGGCGGTAAGCGGCTTTGTGCAGCACATCCCCGAGCCGGTGCTGGGCGGCGCGACGCTGGTGATGTTCGGCACTATCGCGGCCTCCGGCGTGCGTATCGTCTCCCGCGAGCCGCTGAACCGCCGCGCGATCATGATTATCGCCCTGTCGCTGGCGGTCGGTCTGGGCGTTTCTCAGCAGCCGCTGATCCTGCAGTTTGCGCCTGACTGGGTGAAAAACCTGCTCTCTTCCGGCATTGCCGCAGGCGGTATCACCGCTATCGTTCTGAACCTCGTTTTCCCGCCTGAGAAAAATTGATTTCTCTCACGGCAGGCTGTCAAGGCCTGCCGTGACATCTCTTTACACCATTCCCGCCTTGAGCATTGCGCATAAATCGTGCATAACTCCTGTATGTACGTTTTGCGGGATGGAAGACCATGAAATTTATTGGAAAGCTGATCATCTATCTTCTGTTAGCCCTGCTTGTGGTAGTGCTGGCATTCTATATTTTGCTCCAGACCCGCTGGGGCGCGTCGCAGGTCAGCAATTGGGTTACGGTAAACACCGATTACGAACTCAACTTTGACCTGATGGATCACCGCTTTTCATCCCCTTCTCACCTCATTCTGGAAAATGTCACCTTTGGTCGTGACGGCAAACCCGCCACCCTGGTGGCCAAAAAAGTTGATATCGGTTTAAGCAGCCGTCAGGTAACCGATCCGCTGCATATGGACACCATTACCCTGTTCGATGGCACGCTGAACCTCTCTCCGCAAACCGCGCCGCTGCCTTTCCAGGCGGACCGCTTGCAGCTAAATAACATGGCCTTTAACAGCCCGAATACCGAATGGGACCTGAGCGCGCAGAAAGTCACAGGCGGCGTCAGTCCGTGGCAGCCAGAGGCGGGCAACGTGCTGGGCAAAAATGCGCAGATCCAGATGAGCGCAGGCTCGCTCACCCTGAACGGCGTCCCGGCCAGCAACGTCCTGATTCAGGGACAGCTCAACGGTAAAGAGGTGGTGCTGAGCACCATTGGCGCGGATATGGCGCGCGGCTCGCTCACCGGCTCCGCCCTGCGTAACGCTGACGGCAGCTGGATTATCGACAGCATGCGTCTGAATGAGATCCGCCTGCAAAGCGATAAATCGCTGATGGATTTCTTTGCTCCCATCACCACGCTCCCTTCCCTGCAGATTGGTCGGCTGGAAGTGACCGACGCACGCCTGCAGGGGCCGGACTGGGCGGTGACCGATCTCGATTTAAGCCTGCGCAACCTGACGCTCAGCAAAGGCGACTGGCAGAGCCAGGAAGGGCGTTTGTCTATGAACGCAAGCGAGTTTATCTACGGCTCGCTGCATCTGTTCGACCCGATCCTGAACGCTGAATTCTCCCCGCAGGGTATCGCGCTGCGCCAGTTCACCTCTCGCTGGGAAGGCGGGATGGTACGCACCTCCGGCAACTGGCTGCGCGACGGCAAAGCGCTGGTGCTGGATGATGCCGCCATCGCCGGGCTGGAATACACCCTGCCTGAAAACTGGAAAACGCTGTGGATGGATCCACTGCCGGAATGGCTGAACAGCGTGACGCTAAAAAAATTCGGCCTGAGCCGCAACCTGGTGATCGACATCGATCCCGCCTTCCCGTGGCAGATCACCTCTCTGGACGGCTATGGCGCAAACCTGCAGCTGGCGAAAGATCGCCAGTGGGGCGTCTGGGGCGGCAGCGCAACATTGAACGGTGCGGCCGCGACCTTTAACCGCGTGGACGTGCGCCGTCCGTCGCTCGCGCTGAATGCGAACGCCGCCACGGTGAACATTACCGACCTGAGCGCCTTTACCGAGAAAGGTATTCTTGAAGCCACGGCAACGGTTTCACAGCTTCCACAGCGGCAGACCACGGTGAGCCTGAACGGGCGCGGCGTGCCACTCAACGTGCTGCAGCAGTGGGGCTGGCCTGCTTTGCCGATCACGGGCGACGGCAATATTCAGCTCACCGCCAGCGGCAGCGTGCAGGCGAATGCCCCGCTGAAGCCGACGGTGAATGCAAAGCTGAGCGCGGTAAATATGGATAAACAGCAGGTGCAGCAGACGATGGCGGGCGGTGTTGTTTCAACACCGGTGCAATAAACAAGCCGGGTGGCGGCTACGCCTTACCCGGCCTACGAGGTTTTGGTTCCCTCTCCCTGTGGGAGAGGGCCAGGGTGAGGGCATCAGACCGCATTATTATCGTAGGCCCGGTAAGCGAAGCGCCACCGGGCATTTTTGCGGCTCAGAAGTGAACCACCACCTCATTCCCCTCCGCTTTCACCACCACGCCCCGCTCGCTGCCCGCGTGTGAGCCGCCCTTCACGCCGCCTACCTTCTGCACGTTGCACAAGCACACCGACCAGTTTTTCGCGTCTCCCACGCCGGTAAAGGTCACGATGCCGCCCTGACGTGACGCCTTCAGCGTAAACACCACGGAGCCGTCCGCCGCGGGCACTTCGCTCACCGCCGTTGCGCCGTCGTCCAGGTTAAACAGCTGGAAGGCCGTCCCCTCATTCCACGCGTAGTCCGGCTTCTGGTTATTGTTACCCAGCGCCAGCAGCGTGTTATCGCGCACATAGACCGGCAGGCTCATGAAATCGTACTGCTGCTTATGCCAGCGGCTGCCCTGAATTTCGTCGTTGTGCCACAGGTGCGTCCATCGGCCTTCCGGCAGGTAGAACTGCACGTCGCCCGCCTCGGAGAATACCGGCGCAACCATCACCGAATCCCCCAGCATGTACTGGCGGTCGAGATAATCGCACGCCGGATCGTCCGGGAACTCCAGCATCATCGCCCGCAGCATCGGCGTGCCGAACTCGCGCGCCAGCGCCGCCTGACGATACAGGTACGGCATCAGCTGACACTTCAGCTGCGTGAAATGGCGCACCACGTCGCAGGACTCGTCATCGTACGCCCACGGCACGCGGTAGGATTTGCTGCCGTGTAAGCGGCTGTGGCTGGAGAACAGCCCGAACGCGCACCAGCGTTTGTAGACGTGCGCCGGGGCGGTGTTTTCGAACCCGCCGATATCGTGGCTCCAGAACCCGAAGCCGGACAGGCCAATCGACAGCCCCCCACGCAGGCTTTCAGCCATCGATTCGTAGTTGGCGTAGCAGTCGCCGCCCCAGTGTACCGGGAACTGCTGCGCCCCCACGGACGCGGAGCGGGCAAACAGTACCGCCTCTTCTTCCCCCACCGTCTCTTTCAGCACGTTCCACACCAGCTCGTTATAGATGTAGGCGTAGTGGTTGTGCATCTTCTGCGGATCGGACCCGTCGAACCACTGCACGTCCGTCGGGATACGCTCGCCGAAGTCGGTCTTGAAGCAGTCGACGCCAATGTCCACCAGGCCTTTCAGCTTGTCGGCATACCACCGGCACGCGTCCGGGTTGGTGAAGTCGTAAATCGCCAGCCCCGGCTGCCATTTGTCCCACTGCCACAGGGAGCCGTCCGGGCGCTTGAGCAGGTAGCCCTTCTCTTTCAGCTCCCGGAAGATCGGCGACTTCTGGCCGATGTACGGGTTAATCCACACGCAGACCTTTAGCCCTTTCTCTTTCAGGCGGCGAATCATCCCTTCCGGGTCCGGGAAGGTCACCGGGTCCCACTCGAAATCGCACCACTGGAAGGCCTTCATCCAGAAGCAGTCGAAGTGGAAGACGTGCAGCGGCAGGTCGCGCTCGGCCATGCCGTCGATAAAGCTGTTTACCGTGGCTTCGTCGTAGTTGGTGGTGAACGAGGTGGTCAGCCACAGGCCGAACGACCACGCAGGCGGCAGCGCCGGACGCCCGGTGAACTGCGTATAGCGGTTCAGCACCTCTTTCGGCGTCGGGCCGTCGATCACGAAGTACTCGAGATATTCCCCTTCCACGCTGAACTGCACTTTGGAGACCTTCTCGGAGCCGACTTCAAACGAGACGTTTTCCGGGTGATTCACCAACACGCCGTAGCCACGGTTGGTCAGGTAGAACGGGATGTTTTTGTAGGACTGTTCGGTGCTGGTGCCGCCGTCGCGGTTCCAGGTTTCAACCGTCTGGCCGTTGCGTACCAGGGCGGTAAAGCGCTCGCCCAGACCGTAGACCGTTTCCCCCACGCCCAGATCCAGACGTTCGAACACGTAATTGCGATCGGTATTGCTGTCCTGCACGTAGCCGTTGTTTTTCAGCTGGCTGCCGGTAATGCGCTGGCCGTTGCGCAGGAAATCCAGCGCCCAAAACTCGCCTTTGGTGACGCGCACGCTGACGCTGCCGCTTTTCAACTCGGCAAAATCGGCGTTGTTTTCAATCTCAACCTTCGCATCTTTCAATACGTTGAGCGGGTAGTGCGGGCCGTTATTCAACGCGCCCTGGAAGTGCTCGATGCGCACCCCGACGATCCCTTCCTGCGGGGCAAACAGGCGAACCGTGAACATCAACGTGTCGAGCTGCCAGGTGCGCTCGCGCACGTCGCGTGGCGCCACGTACACCACCAGGTCGTTACCCTGTAGCTCCACGTCGAACACCTGAACCGGATACGTCACGTTCAGCCCCGGTTGAATAAGCCAGTTTCCATCACTGATTTTCATACTTTCGTCCTCTTAGTTCTGTAATTCTTTGCTGACCGGCAGGTTTTCAAACTCCTGCTGATTGCGACGCGCGCCCTGCGCCAGCTCGCCCATGATTTTGGTCAGAAAAGGGGTTTTCAGCGTGTAGTAGCGTTTGGCGATGATGGCGCTCAGCACGTAGCAGACCGCCGGGACCAAGGTAAACAGGCCGATAATGATGCTGATGGTCGCGCTGTTCTGGGTCTTGGCTGCCGCGTCGTAGCCGCCGCCTGCCAGCATCCAGCCGATCATCGCCCCGCCCAGGGCCAGGCCGAGCTTCAGCACGAACAGCGTGCCCGCAAAGCTGATGCCGGTCAGGCGCTTGCCGTTAGTCCATTCGCCGTAGTCGACGGTATCGGACATCATCACCCACTGGATCGGCGTCACCAGCTGGTGCAGCACGCCGATGACGAAGATAAAGGCGAACATCAGCACGGTGGCGTGCATCGGGACGAAGAACATCGCCACGCTGACCACCGCCAGCGCGGCGTTGGTCCACCAGAAGATGCTGACCTTGCACTTCCAGTCGGTGAGGGGTTTCGCCAGCGCGGAGCCGATCAGGTTGCCGACGCAGTAGGTGGTGAGGAAAGCGACGAACACCTCCGGCGAGCCCATGATCCAGGTGCAGTAGTACATCATCGCGCCGCCGCGCACGCAGACGGCGAGGATGTTGAGGATGGTCAGCACGCCGACGATGCGCCACTGGTCGTTGTGCCAAATGTCGCGCAGGTCTTCCCGCATGGACGTGGTGCTCGGCGGCACCTGGATGCGCTCTTTGGTGGTAAAGAAGCAGAACGCCAGCATCAGGAACGCGACCACCGACAGCACGGCGATGCCGCCCTGGAAGCCGAACGCCTTATCGTCGCCGCCAATGAGGTTCACCAGCGGCATCATCAGCACCGTGGAGAGCATGCCGCCCGCGGTCGCCAGCACAAAGCGCCAGGACTGAAGGGAGATACGCTGCGTCGGGTCGTTGGTGATCACGCCGCCCAGCGCGCAGTACGGGATGTTGACCACGGTATAGAGCAGGGTCAGTAGGGTGTAGGTAACGGCAGCATAAACCATTTTACCGTTGAGGCTGAGGTCCGGCGTGGTGTAGGCCAGCACGCAGACGATCCCGAACGGGATGGCACCAAACAAAATCCACGGACGAAACTTGCCCCAGCGGCTGCGGGTGCGGTCGGCAATCAGCCCCATGCACGGGTCGGAGATCGCATCCAGCGCGCGCGCCAGCAGGAACATGGTGCCGACAAACCCGGCGGGAATGCCGAAAATATCGGTGTAGAAAAACATCATGTACAACATGACGTTATCAAAAATGATATGGCTGGCGGCGTCTCCCATGCCGTAGCCAATCTTCTCTTTAACTGACAATACTTCGCTCATTTTTTTATCCTTCACGCTGTAGGGGGCGCTGAGACCGGTTACAACGTTTTAAACCATCGTTTCAGGAGCGGGTATTGCGTTTTCTGGTTAGCAGATTACGTTTCTTGTTTTTTGTGATCGCGGTAAATGTTGAGAGAACGAGGGGCTAACATGAGGATTTTCTTAGGAATTAACTGAAACAGGGGTGTACAGGTCAAAAGAGAGGTGAAAAAAGTGGTGTGGGGTATGTGGTAAATGTCTGAAAGTAGCTATAATGCGCCCCGCCTCCATGTAGCAATCGAGGCGCGGAAGATCGTCATCTCCGGTGAGGTGGCTGGACTTCAAATCCAGTTGGGGACGCCAGCGTTCCCGGGCAGGTTCGACTCCTGTGATCTTCCGCCAGTCCCCTACCATCGGTAGTTGTAATTTTGTGAATTGGGATTCATTACTCTTTCAATGCCATTTTCTATTAACCCTTTCCTTAATGCTTTGCTGATCAAAAGGAAACTAGGAATCTCCAATAATTTTTTTCCATTAATTTTAACTTTTGAACAATTAGTAAGTAAGTTAACTTTAGACTGATTGAATGGGAAACTATGATTTCTGTTATATCCATGCTGAGCAAGAAGTTTTGATCTTAACAATAAAGCTCTATAAATAGTAGAAACTAACCATCCATCCAGTTCTCTTAACTGCCTCTCATTCGTGACGAGTGGGTAAAAGCTCATTACACCTTTAAAGAAAATTCTTTTTGACCTTCCAGAAAGAAAGTTTTTAATGGTAGTATCCTGAAGACCACCGTACATATACCTTCTAATCTGAACCATTGCTCTTAAAAAATTTACATCTTTATCATTGGCAGGAATTGACTGACCAGCAAGATTCCCCTTTTTTAACGGCTGAATAAGATTTCTGTATAAAAGATAAGATATTTGTTTTTTTATTTTAAGAACTGATGAGTGTTTAATAGACACCTTATCTACAGCTAAAGAGTAACCCAGAAAATCGAGGCTTTTCTTTGATACTATCTCAGACTTTAATCCATCCTTTGTTAATAAGGATATTCCGTCTGATTTCTTTACATTAATTTTTACACCAGCACTCTTCGAAAATTCAGTAATCAAATTAAAGGCATTACAAATTTTTGAATACTCTCTGGTCCAAACAATTGTATCATCCGCATATCGAGAGAACTTTACACCTTCTCTTTCAAGTGCTTGATCAAAATTCCAGCAGCACAAATTAGCCAAAAATAGGCTAATTGATGTACCTTGAGGGATGCCTACACTTCGCTCAGCAAGAAACGCCTTAATTATATATTTCTCTTCTTGACTAATATAAAAACCATTGAGATTAAACTGTTCAAAAAGGAACCTATGTTCAATAGTCCCGAAAAAATCTGAAAAATCGAATTCTGCAATAAACATCCTTTCACTAAGCGATAGGTCGACGAATATATCCTGTATTGCAAAATGAACATTTCTGTCGTTTCTGTATGCATATGAAAAAGAGCTAAATCGATGCTTGTTTTTTTCTAAAAGGCGATTAAAGAAAAACTTTGAAACCGCAGCATCAGGTATTTGATATATTGATACAGTTCTTTCACCACCACCTTTTTTTGGAATCTGTTTTAAATGAACCTCACTTGGTTTATATGTTCTATTTTCAATTTTCTTGGCTATAGAGTGCGCGATTGATTTATGTTTTCGTAATACGTGGAATGGATTAAATCTTTTATCTTTCTCCCAATAATCAGGAGTATGAATTTCTTTAGCCTTAGTATATGAATGGCCGAAACGTTTAATGTTTCTGATATGCTCAAGATGCAATCTATTATGATATGCGTGGTAGCGTTTAATAAGTTTTTTGGCTTCTTCTTTAATAATTTCACTTAAAGATTCTTCGAGACTCATTTTATCCTCCATAAAAAAACCCGAGACGTAGCTCGGGTTATTCCGCGGTGCAAGCCCAAGTAAAAGTAAGTTATCACTTGGTTGGAAAAGGTTCGACCCCACTCCCCCATCGATCCACAAAGTGGATCGGAGACCTCTTTCGAGGCAGAAGGCAAGACCACTACACCTATTAGGCGCTGGAGAAAAGAATGCATCAATTATCAGTTAAAAACAACTTTGATATGAGATTTAACTGAAAAAATGCAACTACTGCGAACTAAGTCGCATTCTACAAGCCTCTTTCACCCACTTACTAAAATTCCCTTTCCCGGCAGCCTTCTCAATCTGCTCCAAAAGCTCATCCTCAAACCGAATATTCTTCATCGTGCTCTTGGTACGGTCAAAATTTGGTTTCTTTTTCTCTTGCATGGTAGGTACCACTTCGGTTAGTTTATCTGCATGTGGTACCTACCACATGGATTTGGAATTCTGACAACGCCCAGCAGTGTTGGAGCACTAAAGGGCGTCTAACCTCACCAACTATCAAGGAGTTGATTATGGCTGATTCGCATTCTACCCCAGACACCGACCAATCCGGAACCGAGCGTTCGTTGATTGTGGGATACCGCCCGAATGTTTTCGACAAATCCACGCCGAAAATCATTCTTTCCGGCAAGTGGCTACGCGCAGCAGGTTTTGATACCGGACAGCAGGTCACGGTAAAGGTCATGAAAGGATGTATCGTTCTGGTGGCGTATAATGAGCAGGAGCAGCGGTTGCAGGATGATTATAAACGGACGAAAGCAAAGCTTATTGAGATAGAGGATGCGCTTGCAGCGATCCAAACTCCGCGTCCTGGAAAGCGCCTCGCAAAATCAAATACAAACCACCTGGCTTAGCACCTATTTCTGGCATACTACGAGCTTGCAGGCATCAACCTTATGACGCGGAGGCAGCATGACATATGAAGAATTAATCAATTCACCAGCCGGTGAGTTCGTCATGTTTGCCAGCAAAGATGGAAAAGTTCGCATTGAATGCCGCTTCGAAAGCGATACGTTGTGGCTCTCACAAGCTACGATCTGTGAGTTATACGGCAAAGCCAAAGCAACGATCAGCGGGCATATCAAGAACATTTTTGATGAGGATGAGCTGGTCGAAAATTCAGTTGTTCGGTTTTACCGAACAACTGCCAGTGATGGTAAAGTATATAACGTTCAATACTTTAGCCTGCCCGTCATTCTCGCCATCGGCTATCGCGTCCGCTCAACACGAGGCACACAGTTCCGTCAGTGGGCCACCCAAACGCTGCAGGAATATCTGGTAAAAGGCTTCGTTATGGACGACGAGCGCCTGAAAAATCCGCCTGTCGGACCATCCGCCGTACCTGACTATTTCGATGAAATGCTGGAACGCATTCGCGATATACGGGCCAGCGAACGCCGGGTATATCTCCGTGTGAGGGAGATTTTTGCATTAGCCGCCGACTATCAGCCGTCGCTCAAAGAAACCACGCAATTCTTCCAGACCATCCAGAATAAACTGCATTTTGCCTGCACGGGCCACACCGCTGCTGAGTTGATTCACCAACGTGCGGACGCCACTCAACCGCATATGGGGCTGACCAGCTACAAAGGCGAAGAAGTACGTAAAAGCGATGTCACCACTGCAAAAAATTATCTGTCTCAGGATGAGGTGAGCGAACTTAATCGCGTTGTTAATATGTGGCTCGATTTTGCCGAAGATCAGGCCAAACGCCGCAAGCAGGTATTTTTACGAGACTGGCAAACCAAACTCGATCAGTTCCTGCAATTTAACGACCGGGACGTTTTAGAAGGGTCAGGCAAAATCAGCAAGAAAGCGGCTGATGAAAAGGCGTGCTCAGAATACATTGAGTTTGAAAAAAAGCAGCGCCTGCTGAAAGAAGCCGAAGGTGAGAAAGATATCGTCGGCTTATTAAAATGGGATAAGCAGGCTAAGCGCTAATCCCAGTATCCCTGCTCAGCTTCATATGCAGCAACGGAAACGGATTCCCCTGCCCGTCCAGTTCCGAGCGCCCGACCTGCTCAAACCCCATATGGCGATAAAACGCGACGCCCTGCGGGTTCTGCTCATTCACGTCCACTTCGTTCGCGCCAAACTCTGCAATAGCGTATTGCAGCAGCAATTTCCCGACGCCCTTTCCCCGGCTCAAATCATCAACAAACAGCATTTCAATGCGGTTTTCATCCACGCCTAAAAAGCCGTGAATAACGCCTGCGTCATCGCGAGCAATCACGACCTTGAGATTAGGAAGATAGGCGTTGAGCAATAGCGGGCGCAGCGCCGCAATATCGCTTTCCTGTAAAAAGTGATGGGTGGCGCGGACGGAGGATTCCCAGATCGCGACCAGACGTTCGAAGTGTGGGGGGAGTGCGGTTTCAATTTTCATGGGGGGATCATGATTGGAAAACCGAAATATTTCAAGCCACTCTTTACGGTCTTTTCCCCCTCACCCTAACCCTCTCCCAAAGGGAGAGGGAACTGGCCGTGCGGTTTTTCATCCCCCACCCTAATCTCCATCACCGCGTACACCCCGTCCTTCGGCACTACCACGGTGACGTTTTCCACCGGCACGCCCGCCGCGAGGTGGATATCCTGAAGCTGCTGTAACGACCTCGGGTGAATATCCTCCCAGCCGATCCCCCGCAGCACAAAGTCAATTTGCGGGCTGCTGGTGAGCATGTTCGACACAATCACCGCACCGCCGGGCTTGACCAGCCGCAGCGCGCGCTGGAGAAAAATCACCGCATCGGTATCGTTGAAGTATTCGAAAATCCCCAGCGCGTCGACCAGTTCGGCCTGGTGCTCGCCCAGCTCCAGCAGCAGGTCCTCGTTACGCACCAGCGTATGGAGCAGGTTGCGCCTGAGCAGCGTCAGCTGTTCGCCCACCACAATCCCTTCCTGCGCCGCCATGGTTTCGGCCCAGCTCAGGGCGACGGCATCTTTATCGACCAGCGTGAGATACACCTGCTGACCATCAAGTTTGGCATTGCGGAGCGCTTCCAGCACCGGGATGGCGGCCCCGCTCGCCAGGCTGACCCAGTTATTTTCACTGTCGTTGTGAATGTATTTCTCCACCAGCGCGGCCAGCACGTGGGCACGGGAGCGCACGCCGATGGCATCATTGGCGTGGATAAACCACTGGCGACTGTCGCTGTCCATTTTCGTCCCTTCGGGAAGACGCTCTTCCAGCGGGTTTTGCACCACAAAAAGCGCCAGCGCGGAGGGAACCAGCCGGGTTCGCCACGCGGTGAGCGCCGGACGGTTGCGAAAGGCTTGTTCGGAATAGCGGTTCTGCGGGACAAGCACCGCCTGGCCGCCCTCTTCCCATTCAACAAAAGGAGCGCGGAGCGCCGGATCGGCTTTCAGTCCCCGATCGATGGCATTTATCTCCCGGACGGTATCGCCTTTCATCGGCCACCGATCGCTGACGTCGGGAAAGGACGCACTGAAAATCGTCATATTTTCCGGTGCATCGCCGCGAAAAGGCTGCCAGTTCATGTCGTCTTTCCTCCGTTAGGCTTTTAACGGAAGTCTATCCAGGCGAGCCAGTAATACCCTACGAAGAAAGCACGATCTTCACTGCTTCACCCACACCAGCTGGTCAACCTGGAATCCCAGACCGCGCGCGGTGTTCAGGTAATCCTGTTTCACCGCATCCGGGATGGTTGGCGTGCGCGACAGGATCCACAGGTAGTCGCGGTTCGGGCCGCTGACCAGCGCGTACTGGTACTTATCGTCCAGTTTGATCACGTTATACCCGCCGTAGAACGGGCCGAAGAAGGACACCTTCAGCGCGGCCGTGGTCGGTTCGCCGGTAAAGTAGGCTTTACCCTCGCTCTCATTCCACTTGTTCTTCACCGGGTCGTAGCCGCGGTTAAGCACGCTGATGCCGCCGTCGCTGCGCTTGCCGTAGGTGGCGGTCACCTGCTCCAGACCGCGTTCAAAGCGGTTTTCCAGGCGAGCGACTTCGTACCATTTGCCAAGATAGCGGCTGGCGTCAAAACCGGAAATGGGCTGCACGCCCTTCGGTGGGGTGGGGGATTTACAGGCTACCAGCGTCAGGGCAATGGCAACACCGGTCACAACAGGCCATAGCTTCATGAGAATTCCTTTCATTTGCACGGTTGGAAATTAAGTGTAGTGCACCGCGGCGGCGCTTCATCCCGTCCGCGAAAATTCGTAGTATATTGAGAGTATTCCTCAACTCTGGACACGGACATGGCTTACTCCATCGGCGAATTCGCCAGACTCAGCGGGATCACCGCCACCACGCTGCGGGCCTGGCAGCGGCGCTACGGCTTACTCAAGCCTCAGCGCACGGAGGGCGGCCACCGCCAGTACAGCGATGAGGACGTCCAGCAGGCGCTAAAAATCCTCGACTGGGTAAAAAAAGGCGTCCCGATTGGCCAGGTCAAACCGCTGCTGGAGCGCCCTACGTCGCGCCTGACCAACAACTGGCTCACGCTGCAGCAGACCATGTTACAGCGCCTGCAGGACGGCAAAATCGAGTCCCTGCGCCAGATGATTTACGACGCAGGACGCGAGTACCCAAGACCAGAACTGGTCGCGAACGTGCTGCGTCCGCTGCGCAGTCAGGTGTCGGCAAACGTCGCCGCCGCCATGACCCTGCGGGAGATCCTCGACGGCATCATCATCGCCTACACCTCGTTTTGCCTGGAAGGCGATAAAAAAGCGCCAGGCGACAACATCCTGCTCAGCGGGTGGTACCTGAATGACCCGTGCGAAGTCTGGCTCGAAGCCTTAACCCGCACCGGGCAAGGCCACCGTATCGATATTTTACCCGCGCCGCCCGCCACGCTGGCCCCGGAGATTTTCCCGGACCGCCACTGGCTTCTGGTCACGCGCGGTAAACTCACCGCCGCGCGCAAAAAGCAGATCGAGCAGTGGCAGCAGCAGGTATCGCTTGAAGTGATTATCCTCTAATCATTTTCTCCTGCGGGAATCTTCACGAAAAGTTGAATATTTTCCCGCGCCACAAATGCTAACGTTTTCCTGTGACCGACAACCCCACAGGAAAACACAATGAAAAAAACTGCCTCTCTGCTGATGCTGACCACCCTGGCCTTTGCCCCTGCCGCCTTTAGTGCTCCTGCCGGCACGCTGAGCGTACACATTCTTGACCAGCAAACCGGGATGCCGCCATCGGACGTTACCGTCACGCTGGAAAAACAGCAGCAGGACAAATGGACCCCAATTGCCAGCGGCAAAACTGACCATGACGGCCGCATCAAATCGCTTTATCCGCAGGATCAGGATATGCAGCCCGGCGTCTATAAAGTGACCTTTAAAACCGCAGATTACTTCCACGGGAAGAAGCTGGACACCTTCTTCCCGGAAATCCCGGTGCTGTTCACCGTAACCCGCACCAACGAAAAGCTGCACATCCCTCTCCTGCTGAGCCAGTACGGTTATTCAACTTACAAGGGCAGTTAATCAACATTGATTTTAAAGGGAAATAAAAAATAATTCCGCTAATACTTGGACAAATTAGTCATGTTGTGTAAGTTTTAAAGAGAAGAACGGGAGGACCACACCATGTCAACAAAACCTGTGCTCGGTATTAGCGGATGTTTGACCGGGTCTGCCGTTCGCTTCGACGGCGGACACAAGCGTATGGGCTTTGTCATGGATGAACTGGCCCAGTGGGTGAGTTTCAGGCCCGTCTGCCCGGAAATGGCGATTGGCCTGCCGACGCCACGCCCGGCCATACGCCTGACGCTGACGGACAGCGGCGAAACGCAGCTCCGCTTCAGCAAGCCGCCCCATGATGATATTACGCAGAAAATGGCCGACTTTACGGCGGACTATCTGCCAAAAATCGGCGATCTGTCGGGATTTATCGTCTGCGCGAAATCGCCAAGCTGCGGCATGGAACGCGTGCGGTTGTATGATGAAAACGGCAACCGGGGCCGCAAGGAGGGTGTCGGGCTGTTCACCGCCGCCCTGCTTGAAACCTACCCGTGGCTGCCCGTGGAGGAAGACGGTCGGCTGCACGACCCGGTGCTGCGGGAAAACTTTATCGAGCGGGTATTTGCCCTGCACGAGCTGAACACGCTGCGCGCTAAAGGCCTGACGCGCCGCGCGCTGCTGGATTTCCACAGCCGCTATAAATTGCAGCTGCTGGCGCATCATCAGGCGGGCTACCGCGAGATCGGCCCGTTCGTTGCGTCGCTGCATGAATGGGAAGATCTGGACGCGTTCTTCGTGGCGTACCGCGAAAAGCTGATGACGATCCTGAAAAAGCCCGCTTCGCGGAAAAACCATACCAACGTGCTAATGCATATCCAGGGCTATTTCCGTAACCAGCTGAACAGCCGCCAGCGCGTCGAGCTGCGCGATGTGATCCTGCACTATCGCGACGGGCTGCTACCCATCCTCGCGCCGTTGACGCTGCTGAAACACTACATGGCCGAATACCCTGACCGGTATCTGATGACGCAAAACTACTTTGATCCCTATCCTGATGATTTGGGTCTGCGTCTGGCAGTAACCTGACGATAAAAATGCGAAGGCCCGTTTGACCCACAGAGGCCCAAAGCAGTACCCCGTTTAGACGACACCCTCACTGTCGTCTCTTTTTTGCATTCCACACAAAAGACTGTAATTATATACAGGTCCGTAACGCAAAAAAGGGACTGCCTGTGATCACCACCCTGCACATTCAAAACTACCGCTCGATTCGCGAAATGTCGCTGGAGCTGGAACAGCTCAACATCGTCTTTGGTCCAAACGGCACCGGAAAATCCAATATCTACAAAGCGATCCACCTGATGCACAGCGCTGCACAGGGGCAGTTTTCGCAGGCACTGGCGAACGAGGGTGGGATTTTAAAAGTGTTCTGGGCAGGCAAAACCCGCAGCGACCAGCTGCGGCGGATGAATTTGGCCGTTGAAACAGAAACCTACGAATACGAGCTGCAGGTAGGCTTTGTCGAAAAACTGCCTTACCCCTCACAGTTTCAACTCGATCCGGTGATCAAAGAAGAGTCCATCTGGCTGAGTGGTCAATACCGCCGCCCGTCGTCACAGCTGATGAAGCGTAAAAATCAGGCCGTGTTTCTGAACAACGTGCATCACGAGAAAGTCACCCACAGCGGCACGCTGTATGAGAACGAATCGGTGTTCGGCCAGCTTGGCGAGCCGCATCTTTACCCGGAAGTGTCGCAGATGCGCGAGTCGCTGCGTAACTGGCGATTTTATCACGAGTTTTCCGTCTCATCCGGCTCGGCCATGCGCGCGCCTCAGGTCGGTTTCCGCTCACCGGTGCTGGCCAGCGACGGCGCAAACCTGGCGGCGGCGTTTCAGACCATCGTGGAAATTGGCGACGAGCTGCTGCTGATGCGCATCCTCGACCAGGCCTTCCCCGGCTGCGTGTTTTACAGCGACAACACCGGCGGACGCTTCCGGATGATGATGCAGCGTGAAGGGCTAAGCAGACCGCTGGAGCCGGCGGAATTCTCCGACGGCACTCTGCGTTTTCTGTGCCTGGCGGTGGCGCTGCTCAGCCCGCGCCCACCGGCGTTTATCGCGCTCAACGAACCGGAAAACAGCCTGCATCCGCAAATGCTGCCCGCGCTGGCGAGCTTAATCGCCGAGGCCAGCCGCTACTCGCAAATTTGGCTGACCAGCCACTCGCCGGAACTGGCGAATTTAATTGAGAAACAGCGATCGTTTTCGCTTTATCAACTGTCGATGGTGGAAGGGGAAACGAAGGTGGAGAGGCTGGGGTAGTCTCCCAGAGTATGGAGACTATTTTTTCGCATCTCGCTTCAGCGAATCATGCCAATAAAGAACCCCAGATACCCGGCCCTGCTTAACCATAAAAAGGGGCTGATGAGGCCGGACCGCCGGATATTAATCAATTCTCTCATGGGTGCAAGCCCATCATTTTTGATAACGACATTTTTTGCGCAATAGCGACAGTGCATAATTAGAAAGAAAATCCCGGCGATCACGAGACCAAAATAGCTTTCTCGACTCCCCCAAAAATGTGCGCTTAATTTTAAATAAGTTAATCCCCATACGCTTAGTAAAAAGACGATAAATGAACATGCTGCGATATTCATCTCTCGCTTACTGCCCAGCCCAAAAAAGAGCGCATCAAAGAAAAACATAGAGGTAAAAGGTGAATGGACGCTTCTTCCTGTCACTTTACTAAAGCGAAAAAACACGGCCGTTCCAACTACAAAAGCGAAGAGTGCAATTCCTAATAATACGTAAATCATTTCGTGAGTCCTTTTTGCCGCCTCATTCAATACACCTATCTGTTCTTCGACAGGTAAGAAAGTATCTTATCGGCATCAGGTTTGTTTGGTTGAGACTTAGTACACCACACCTTTTCTTCTTCCGCTATGTGCGCTCCTGTATCAGGCTCCTCACCCTACTTAGTATCGGCTGAGGTAGCTCAATCTCTTCATACTCAACTTACCTGGGTGGGTCTTCGGATCGGTTCTTTTCCTTCGCCATAATGCACTGTATTCCTCCAATGAGGATCCCACCGCTAATGGCAAGGGTAATAGCTTCAACAAGATCGCTGATTGGAAAATCAAATTGCCCTATGAAAAAGAAGCTGACCAGGGCAATCAACAAACGTCCAAATAAAAGCGTGGCAAATATTCCTGCTATCCAAACAGCGACCAGTAATAAGAATAATTTTACCCTTGTAGTAATCATTATTTTCCTCTGTCTGAAGGCGGCAAACCGGTGAAGGACTGTAACCACTAGCTTCTGTAGGTTCCTGAATGCTCAAATTTCTTAACCTGTCGTTATGACAGAACTTGCACGCTAGTTCTGCAGACGGAACGTCTTCCGCCACTCCGCCGGACTGACCCCAAAACGCGCCTTAAACTGCTGTCGCCAGGTGATGGCGGAATTAAATCCCACCAGTTCAGCCACGCGCTCAATCGGCATATTTCCGGCTTCAAGCAGGATCTGGCTGCGCCGCAGGCGCTCGGCGGTAAGCCAGTCGGCAACGCTCATCCCCGTGGCTTTAATAAAATGACGCGTCAGGGTGCGGCGGCTCATTGAGACCACGTCCGCCAGCGAGTCAAGGCTATGCGGTTCGGTGATGTGCTGCTGTAGATAGTCGATCAGGCAATTGATACGTGCATCGCGGGTGTCATTCGGAACAGGCTGAGCAATAAATTGCGCCTGACCGCCCTCGCGGTGCGGCGGCACAATCATCCGCCGGGCAATCTGGTTGGCGACCACGCTGCCAAAGCGCTGACGAATGATATACAGGCAGCAGTCCAGCGCCGCCGCGGTTCCGGCAGAGGTGATGATATTGCCGTCATCCACGTAGAGGGCATTGATATCCAACTGGACGTGCGGAAAGAGCGACTGGAACTGATGTTCGAACTCCCAGTGGGTGGCAGCGCGCTTGCCGTCGAGAATGCCCGCATAGCCCAGCACAAACGACCCCAGACACAGCCCGACGATTTCAGCGCCATTGTCTCTCGCCTGTACCAGGCTGTCGATCAACGTCTGGGGCGGGCGTTCCAGGACGTGCTGCCAGTAGGGCACGACAACAATATCAGCCTGCTCAATGGCGGAGTAATCCTGCGTAGCATTGAGTGAAAAACCGTCTTTTGATGTCAGAAACCCTGGTTTTTCAGCGCAAATCGTGACATTAAAGCGCTTTTCGCCCGATACCGTATCGCCAAACAAAATGCAGGGAACGGAGTAGTGGAACGGGCTAAACCCGTCCACCGCGACAATGGCAACATGTAATAGTGACATCACTCTCTCCTTCCCTCTGTGGTGCTCAGAATATAACGCTTTCACCATCCTGGGGAATGCTCAACGCATCGCTAAACTGGTTGGCTTCGGCGTATTCACGCAGCGCGCGGCGGGTCAGTAGACAGTGGTTGATGGCCTCCATATGGGTCGCCACAATCTGCGCCTCAGGCAACAGAAAATGCACGTTCAGCACATCCTGCTCGCCCATGATAATGGGGCCAAAGCCAATCACATGCGCGTAACCGGCGTTCAGTACCACGACATCCGGCTGGTGTTTTTGCATGTCGGTCGCCACCTCTTCACGCCAGATGGTATCCCCGGCGATATAAAGCGTCTTTTCGTCAGGATGACGGAAGACGACGCCGCAGGCCTCGCCCAGGCGCTCCGCCAGGTCCGGCACGGCATAAGCGCGATCGGTTCCGTGCTGGCCGCCATTGGTTTTCACGATGCTTACGCCATCAAATGCGGTCTCTTGGGTCATCACCGTCAGGTGGGTAAATCCCTGACTGCGCAGCAGCGCGGCGTCGCTGTCGTTTTGTACATAAATCGGTTTGTCTTTGGCGATCAGTGCAATGGCGGTTTGATCCCAGTGATCGTCGTGCGTGTGGGTGACAATCACCGCGTCGGCATCGAGCAGCGTAGTAACCTCAACAGGTAGGTCAACGGTCGGGTTACGAATATCTGCATGCGCCGTACCCGGGAAACCCGGGTAAGCCCCTTTCGGCGCGAGCATGGGGTCAACTAAAAAACGTTTTCCCGCGTAGGTAATCAGCTGAGTGGCATTGCGAATCTGAGTAATGTTCATAGGCTATCCTCCGGTGGGTGTGATAAGGAGAATAGCCCGTGACCACGCGTTGCGATGTGGGCTTAAGGGCGATGATCGATGGAATTGGGCCAAACTTACCAGCCTGGCACCGCGCCGCCGTTGAAGATCGTTTCGGCCGCTTTTGCCACCTCAGGCGACTGATACGACTGTATGAATTCCTTCACGTTTTCCGCATTTTTATTGTCTTCACGCGTCACGACAATGTTCACATACGGCGAATTTTTATCTTCAATGAATACGCTGTCATGAACCGGCGACAGGCCGGTTTGCTGGAGGTAGGTGGTACTAATAATGGCAACATCCACCTTCGGATCGTCCAGCACGCGCGGCAGCTGCGCGCCTTCCAGCTCCATAATCTTCAGATTTTTAGGGTTTGCGGTGATATCCAGCGCCGTCGGCAGCAGCCCGGTGTCCGGCTTCAGGGCAATCAGCTTCTCTTTTTGCAGCAGCAGCAACGCGCGACCGAGGTTGGTTGGGTCGTTAGGAATGGCAATCGTTGCGCCGTCTTTCAGTTCATTCACCGATTTAATCTTGCGGGAATAGCCAGCCATCGGGAAGACGAAGGTGTTTGCAACGGCAACCAGCTTGTAGCCGTGCGCCTTGTTATCTTCTGCGAGGAACGGGCGGTGCTGGAAGACGTTGGCATCCAGCTCCCCCTGGTTAGTGGCATCGTTGGGCAGCAGCGATCCGCTAAAGCCCACCAGCTCCACGTCCAGACCGTATTTCTCTTTTGCCACCTTTTTAGCGACCTCCGCCACGTCCTGCTCGGCACCGTTAATCACGCCGACCTTAATGTGTTTGCCATCATTGCTGCTTTGGTCACAGCCCGCGAGCAGCAGGCCAGTCAGGAGAAGCGCACCCAGTCGAAGTTTCACGAGACAGTTCCTTTTGTTAGACGTTTTGAAGACTATATCGACAACGCGACGGCGCGCTAAAAAACGAAAAGGAATCAATAAGAAGGATAAGTTATATGCGGCCTATTGCCGGGTGGCGCTGCGCTTACCCGGCCTACGCGCGGGGGTGTTGTAGGCCCGGTTAGCAAAGCGCCACCGAGAGATGGGCATCAGGCTGCGGTAGTCCAGTCCTCTACCCTAAGGTCTTGCACCATCCCAAATGCGCGATCGTTGGTGACAATCGTCGTACCCCGGCTGATGGCATGCGCAGCAATCAACTGGTCGAGATCGCCCATCACCTTCCCTTTCTTTTCCATCACTGCACGAAGCTCGCCGTAGGCGGCTGCGGCTTCACTGTCCCAGTCGCAAATGGTGATGGTTTTTAGAAATTCCACTATGGTTTTGTGCAGTTGGTTGTTTTGCTTTTTGGCTACGCCGTAAAGTAATTCAGCCTCCGTTACGCTTGAAATACACATTTTTTCAGGCGCAATACGCGAATATTGATTTAGAACCTCGGGGTGTTGCCTCACAAGATGGCTTACGATGTTTGTGTCCAGCATATGCAGCATGTTCTACAGCCCTTCCAGAGGATTTCGTGTCGAATAGCTCTGATTACGCTCCTCTTTGCTCAGAAACGAATCCGGCACATGCGTTTGTTTGAGCAAACGCAAAAAGTTGTCCCTGTGTCGCTCTTTTTCCGATCTTGCCGTCAAAACAATATTCCCCTCGTCATCCCGCCGGATGTAAACGCTCTCCGTATCAAACGCAAACTCAGCAGGCAGAACAACAGCCTGCTTTCGCCCTTTTTTGATCAGTTTTGCTGTGCGCTCCATTGTAACCTCTGCTGGTTTATTGGACTGGCCAGAGCATGCGCCACGACGAGAAGGCATGACAACTTCGACGCTTCAATTTCAGAAAGCGACTCGCAAAAAATAACCGAACCGCTAACTTCACGCCTGCCGACGCAGCGGCGCTTCCCGTAAAAACCACGATAGCGCAAACGCCAGCACCATAATCCCTGCTGCCAGCAGGAATACCGCATGAATGGCCGAGCCGAACGCATCAAGGTAGTCCAGCCTCAGAGCGTCAGGCAGATGGTGGATGGCGGTCGGGTTCAGCTCGCGCGGCAGTTCTGCGCCTTCCGGAAGGCTGTCCATCAGCCCCGATTGCAGAATATTCGTGAATACCGCGCCAAACAGCGCGACGCCGATCGCCCCACCGATGGAGCGGAACAGCGTGACGCCCGAGGTGGCTACGCCGTATTGATCCGCCGACACGCTGTTTTGCACCGCCAGCACCAGCACCTGCATCACCAGTCCCAGCCCCATGCCCAGCACGCTGGTGAACAGATAAAGCTGCCAGGTTGGCGACGTGATTGAAATGCGCGTCAGTAAAAACATCCCCACCACGCCGAGCAGCGTGCCAAGGATCGGGAACAGGCGATATTTCCCGGTACGGCTGATGATCCGCCCGCTGATAATCGAGGTCAGCAGCAGCCCGCCCATTAGCGGAATGAGCTGCAAACCGGCCTGCGTTGGCGTGGCGTCTTTCACCACCTGCAGGTACAGCGGCAGGAAGGTCACTGAGCCAAACAGCGACATGCCGATGATAAAGCCAATCAGGCTGCAGAGCAGGAAGCTGCGGTCGCGGAACAGCGACAGCGGAATAATCGGCTCCCACGCCAGCCGCTCCTCATAGATAAACCCGGCAATGCCCGTCAGGCCAAAAGCCAGAATGCACCACAGCTGCGGGTCGCTCCACGGGCGAACGGTGCCGCCTTCGGTGGTAAACAGGATGATGCACAGCAGCGCCATGCTGAGGTAAATCGCCCCCAGATAGTCAATCTCATGCTTGCTGCGCCGCGCGCTGCCGTGAAATACCGCGCCTATTACCAGCAGCGCAAACAGCCCCAGCGGCAGGTTGATGTAGAAAATCCAGCGCCAGGAGGCGTGCTGGACGATAAACCCGCCGATCAGCGGCCCGATGACCGTCGCCAGGCCAAACACGCCGCCAAACAGCCCCTGATAGCGCCCGCGATCGGCTGGCGGGATCACGTCCGCGACGGCGGCCATGCTGATCACCATCAGGCCGCCGCCGCCCAGCCCCTGCAGGGCGCGCATCAGCACCAGCTGGGTCATGTTCTGCGCCAGCCCGCACAGCGCGGAGCCCACGAGGAACAGCACAATGGCGATTTGCAGGACAATTTTGCGACCAAACAGATCGCCGAATTTACCGTACAGCGGCACCACGATGGTGGAGCTGAGGATATAGGCCGTCACTACCCAGGAGAGCTTATCCAGGCCGCCCAGCTCACCGACAATGGTAGGCAGCGCCGTAGAGACGATGGTTTGATCAAGCGCAGAAAGCAGCATCACCAGCAACAGCGCGCTGAACAGCAGCTTAATCGACGGCGCTCTTTGCGCGGGTGGGTTCATAACGTCGGATTCCATAAGAGATCGCTTGAAATTAATTAATCGCATAATTAATATTTGTGGAAGTGATGAATAAGATCAAGAGGCACCGTGGTCATGCCAGCATTAAAAGACAATTCTGAACCGCGCCGCCCCGGCCGCCCTCGCGGGGGTACACGCGTCACCGCCAGCCGCGAACAGCTGCTGGATATCGCCCTGAACCTCTTTTCCCGTCAGGGGATCGCCAATACCTCACTCAACGCCATTGCCAAAGAGGCGGGCGTCACGCCCGCGATGCTGCACTATTACTTCAACTCCCGAGAGCAACTGCTGGATGCGATGATTGAGGAGCGTTTCCTGCCGTTACGCGAGCGGATCGGGACGATTTTCGCCGATAACCGGGATTCGCCGGTGAACGCCCTGACGGAAATGGTTAAAGTGCTGGCCGAACTGGCGGAACAGTATCCCTGGTTTGCACCGCTGTGGATGCAGGAGGTGATTGGCGAAATGCCGGTACTGCGCACCCATCTTCAGGCGCGGTTTGGTGACGAGAAGTATCAGGCGACGCTTGCCACCCTCAAAGGCTGGCAGCAGGAAGGGAAGCTGAATCAGGCGCTGGCACCGGAGCTGCTGTTTACCACCTTGCTGGGCCTGGTGCTGGTGCCGTTTTCACGCATGCGCAATGACGAGAGGCTAAAATCCCTCTCGCCGGAGATTATTGTCCGTCATGCGCTTGCCGTAATCGGCACCGGGATCGGCGGTTAAAGCGCCTTTGCCAGATAGTGGCGCTGCATGCCCGCATGGGGGTAATCCTGCAGCGACATCTGTAGCTGATAGCCCTGCTTTTCATAGAACGGGCGTGCCTGGAAGCTGGCGGTATCGACCAGCGCGTGCTTGCAGCCCTGACGTCGGGCTTCATCTTCTGCCGTTTTGATGAGCTTGCTGCCCACGCCGGAGCCGCGCAGGGATTCGCTGACCCAGAGATAGTCAATATTCAGCCAGTCACCTTTGCGCACGCCGATTAATCCGCCCAGCATGGCGCCATTATCGTCACGTACGTAAACGCCAATGTCGCCACTAAAGTTCGACATATCTAAAAACTGCCCGTTATAAGCTCTTAACCCTACAAATAACTCTTCTTTCTCTTCGGGTGTGACTTTTTTAGTAATGCTCAACTGCATATTGTTCTCCTTATTTTCAGCGCAATCTGAATATCTCACAGCTTAACCTTCATAAAAACTCCTTATTTCCTCCATTGTTTAATCCAGGAAATATTCATTCAATATGTAAATAAAAAAAGCCTTTCCAATACGCACCTAAAACGTATAATGAGAACGATCATTCTCACTTTTACACGGTAGCCGACGATGAGCACAAAGCTGGAAGAACGACAAAAATTGCGCCAGGACGAGATCATCACCGCCGCGCGCCGCTGCTTTCGCGCCAGCGGGTTTCACGCCGCCAGCATGTCGCAGATTGCCAGCGAGGCGAAGCTCAGCGTCGGACAAATTTACCGTTATTTCAGCAACAAAGACGCGATTATCGAGGAGATGATCCGCCGCATCATCGACTCGCGCATCGAGGAGATGCAGGGTAAAACCCTGGTGGAAGGGATGCCGCAGGCGCTCGCCTGGCGACAGACCCTCAACGAAGATGACGATGCGCTGATGCTGGAAATGTCCGCTGAGGCCACGCGCAATCCGCAGGTCGCGGCGATGCTGATCGAAGCCGAATCGCGCATGTTCGCCAACGCCTGTGAGCACCTGAAAAAGCAGTTTCCCCACCTGAGCGACGAGCATATTCGCTGCTGCGTGGAGATTACCGCCGTGATGATTGAGGGGACGATTTATCGTCGATTAACCCCCTTAAAAGTCCCGTCAGAACAATTAGAACCCCTTTATCAGGATATTTTAAATATGCTTTTCTCTGCGAAGTAATCGCATATGAATAATTAGCGGGAATAAGTAATTCCCCATTTTTACATTTCTGGCTCAGCCAGAGATGCGGTATCGCTGTGCCTTTAAATAGCCCTCCTCCCTGTTAAGCGATTAACAGGGCAGGCATCGTTCACCCTGGAAAAAGATTATGAAAACCATAACAACCTCCATCGCGGCATTACTCCTCCTGACAGGGTGCGATAATGCGCAAACATCTGCTCCCCAGCGTCCTCTTCCGGATGTGGGGATTGTCACGCTCATGAGCCAGCCTGTTTCCGTCGTCAGCGAGCTGACGGGCCGCACCACTGCCGCCATGAGCGCCGAAGTGCGCCCGCAGGTAGGCGGCATTATCCAGAAGCGGCTGTTCACCGAAGGCGATACGGTCAAGGCCGGACAGGCGCTGTATCAAATTGACCCTTCCAGCTACCGCGCCGCCTACGATGAAGCCGCCGCGGCGCTAAAGCAGGCGCAGGCGCTGGTGCAGGCCGACTGCCAGAAGGCCCAGCGCTATGCGCAGCTGGTGAAAGATGACGGCGTGTCGCGTCAGGATGCAGAGGACGCGAAGTCCACCTGCGCACAGGACAAGGCCAGCGTCGAGTCAAAGAAGGCCGCGCAGGAAAGCGCGCGCATTAACCTCAACTGGACCACCGTGACCGCACCGATTGCCGGACGTATCGGCATCTCCTCCGTCACCCCCGGCGCGCTGGTGACCGCCCAGCAGGATACCGCCCTCGCCACCATTCGCGGACTGGACAGCATGTACGTCGATCTCACACGTTCCAGCGCCGATCTGCTGCGTTTACGCAAGCAAACCCTTGCCACCAATAGCGATACCCTAAGCGTGTCGTTAATCCTCGAAGACGGCAGCACCTACGGTGAAAAAGGCCGCCTGGCGTTAACCGAAGTGGCGGTGGATGAATCAACCGGCTCCGTCACGCTGCGCGCCGTCTTCCCGAACCCGCAGCATCAGCTCCTGCCGGGGATGTTTGTCCGCGCCAGAGTGGATGAAGGCATCATGAACGACGCGATCCTGGCACCGCAGCAGGGCATCACCCGCGACGCCAAAGGCACCGCTACCGCGCTGGTGGTCAATGCCAGCAACAAGGTCGAGCAGCGTCAGCTGGAAACGGGCGACACCTACGGCGACAAATGGCTGGTGCTGAGCGGCCTGAAGGCGGGCGATAAGCTGATTGTGGAAGGCACCGACAAGGTGACCGCCGGGCAGGAAGTGAAAGCCGAAGAGATGAAAGCCAGTGGAGGAAACGCCTGATGTTTTCCCGTTTCTTCGTGCGTCGCCCGGTCTTTGCCTGGGTTATCGCCATTCTTATCATGCTCGCCGGGATGCTGGCGATCCGCTCGCTGCCGGTCGCGCAGTACCCGGACGTCGCCCCGCCGTCGATCAAGATCTCCGCCACCTACACCGGTGCCTCCGCGCAGACGCTGGAAAACAGCGTGACGCAGGTGATCGAGCAGCAGCTCACCGGGCTGGATAACCTGCTCTACTTCACCTCCACCAGCAGCTCGGACGGGTCGGTAAGCATCAACGTCACCTTCGAACAGGGAACCGATCCGGACACCGCGCAGGTGCAGGTGCAAAACAAGGTTCAGCAGGCGGAATCTCGCCTGCCGACCGAGGTACAGCAGTCCGGCATTACCGTCGAGAAATCGCAGAGCAACTTCCTGCTGATCATGGGCGTGTACGATAAAACCGACGCCGCCAGCAGCTCGGATATCGCCGACTGGCTGGTGAGCAATATGCAGGACCCGCTGGCGCGCGTGGAGGGCGTTGGCAGCCTGCAGGTGTTCGGTGCGGAATACGCGATGCGCATCTGGCTCGACCCGGCGAAGCTGGCGTCCTACTCGCTAATGCCGTCCGACGTGCAGAGCGCGATTGAAGCCCAGAACGTGCAGGTTTCCGCCGGTAAAATCGGCGCACTGCCCTCGTCAAACGCCCAGCAGCTGACCGCCACCGTCCGCGCCCAGTCGCGCCTGCAGACGGTGGATCAGTTTAAAAATATCATCGTGAAGAGCCAGTCCAACGGTGCGGTGGTGCGCATCAGCGACGTCGCCCGCGTGGAGATGGGCAGCGAAGATTACACCGCCACCGCGAAGCTCAACGGCCACCCGGCGGCGGGTATGGCGGTCATGCTTTCACCGGGTGCGAACGCGCTCAACACTGCCACTGCGGTGAAAGACAAGATTGCCGAGTTCAAAAAGTCGATGCCGGAAGGCTATGACGTGGCCTACCCGAAAGACAGCACCGAGTTCATCAAGATCTCCGTTGAGGACGTGATTCAGACCCTGTTCGAAGCCATTATCCTCGTGGTGGTGGTGATGTACCTGTTCCTGCAAAACATTCGCGCCACGCTGATCCCGGCGCTGGCGGTACCTGTCGTTCTGCTGGGCACCTTCGGCGTGCTGGCGCTGTTCGGCTATTCCATTAACACCCTGACGCTGTTTGCGATGGTGCTGGCGATTGGGCTTTTGGTGGATGACGCCATCGTGGTGGTGGAAAACGTCGAGCGTATTATGCGCGACGAAGGCCTGCCCGCCCGCGAAGCCACCGAAAAATCGATGGGCGAAATCTCCGGCGCGCTGATCGCCATTGCGCTGGTGCTCTCTGCGGTATTCCTGCCGATGGCCTTCTTCGGCGGCTCCACCGGGGTGATTTACCGTCAGTTCTCGGTCACCATCATTTCGGCGATGTTCCTCTCCGTGGTGGTGGCGTTGACCCTGACGCCCGCGCTCTGCGGCTCAATTCTGAGCCACACGGCTCCGCACAAGAAAGGTTTCTTCGGCGCGTTTAACCGCTTCTACAGCAGGACCGAGCATGGCTATCAGAACAAGGTGCTGCGGGCCCTGCGCCGCTCCGGCGGCATGCTGGTCATCTACGCCCTGCTCTGTGGCGCGATGGGCTTCGCCATGCTTAAGCTGCCGGGCAGCTTCCTGCCAACGGAAGACCAGGGCGAAATCATGGTGCAGTACACCCTGCCCGCCGGCGCGACGACGGTGCGTACCGCCGAAGTCAGCCGCCAGGTGCGCGAGTGGTTCCTCACCAAAGAGAAAGCCAACACCAACGTGATCTTCACCATTGAAGGCTTCAGCTTCAGCGGCAGCGGCCAGAACGCCGGGATGGCGTTTGTCTCCCTGAAAAACTGGTCAGAGCGTAAAGGCGATGAGAATACCGCGCAGGCCATCGCCCTGCGCGCCACGCAGGAGCTGAGCACCATCCGCGATGCGACCATCTTTGCCATGACGCCGCCTGCGGTGGACGGTCTGGGCCAGAGCAACGGCTTTACCTTTGAGCTGATGGCCAGCGGCGGCACCGACCGCGACGCGCTGTTGAAACTGCGTAACCAGCTGATTGGCGAAGCCAATCAGGACAGTTCGCTGCACGCCGTGCGCGCCAACGATCTGCCGCAAATGCCGCAGCTTCAGGTTGATATCGACAACAACAAGGCCGTGTCGCTGGGGCTGTCCCTGAGCGACGTCACCGACACCCTCTCCAGCGCCTGGGGTGGGACCTACGTGAACGACTTTATCGATCGCGGCCGCGTGAAAAAGGTCTACATCCAGGGCGACAGCGACTATCGCGCCGTGCCGTCGGATCTCAACAAATGGTATGTGCGCGGCAGCGACAGCACCATGACCCCGTTCTCCGCCTTCGCCACCACCCGCTGGGAGTACGGCCCGGAAAGCCTGGTGCGCTACAACGGCTCGGCGGCGTATGAGATTCAGGGCGAAAACGCCAGCGGCGCCAGCTCCGGCACGGCGATGAGCAAAATGGAGCAGCTGGCAAACAGCCTGCCGTCCGGCAGCACCTGGGCGTGGAGCGGTTTGTCGTTGCAGGAAAAACTGGCGAGCGGTCAGGCGATGAGCCTGTATGCCCTCTCCATCCTGGTCGTGTTCCTGTGCCTGGCGGCGCTGTATGAGAGCTGGTCCGTACCCATTTCGGTCATTCTGGTGATCCCCCTTGGCGTGCTGGGCGCGGCCGTGGCCGCCTCCCTGCGCGGCCTGAACAACGATGTCTACTTCCAGGTGGCGCTGCTGACCACCATCGGCCTGTCGTCGAAGAACGCCATCCTGATTGTGGAATTTGCCGAAGCCAAAGTCGCGGAAGGGTACTCCCTGACCCGCGCCGCGCTGCGTGCCGCTCAGACGCGTCTGCGTCCGATCATCATGACCTCGCTGGCGTTTATCGCAGGGGTTACGCCGCTGGCCGTGGCAACCGGGGCAGGTGCCAACAGCCGCGTGGCGATTGGTACCGGCATTATCGGCGGGACGCTGGCCGCGACGCTGCTGGCGATCTTCTTCGTCCCTTTCTTCTTTGTACTGGTGAAACGTCTGTTCTCCGGTAAACACGCGAACCGGAGGTCATAATGTTTCGTGTCACTGTATTAGCGTTAGCCCTGCTGAGCGCAGGCTGCGTGTCGTTAGACCCGACGTATCAACGCCCGGACGCTCCCGTCCCGGCAACCTTGCCCGGCGCACACGGCGAAGCCGCCGCCGCGGTGAGCCAGTGGCAGCAGGTGATGAACGACGCGCGGCTGAAAAGCGTGGTGACGATGGCGCTGAACAGCAACCGCGACGTGCAAAAAGCGATTGCGGATATCGACGCCGCCCGCGCCCAGTACGGCGAAACGCGCTCATCCCTGTTTCCGACGGTGGACGCCGGGCTGAGCCACACCCGCAGCCGCACGCTGGCAAGCGGAGTGACCACCAGCGACGAAGCCAACGGCGCGGTCTCCAGCTTCGAGCTGGATCTGTTTGGCCGCAACCAGAGCCTCTCCCGCGCCGCGCGTGAAACCTGGCTTGCCAGCGAATTCACCGCGCAGAATACGCGCCTGACGATGGTTAGCGAGCTGACCACGGCCTGGGTGACGCTGGCGGCGGATAACAGCAACCTGGCGCTGGCGAAATCGACGATGGAAAGCGCGGCGAATTCGCTGAAGATTGTGAAGCGCCAGCAGGACGTGGGCGTGGCGGCCGCCACGGACGTCAGCTCGGCAATGGCGGTGTACCAGCAGGCGCGCGCCAGCGTGGCGAGCTACCAGACGCTGGTGATGCAGGACAAAAATGCCCTCAATCTGCTGGCGGGCGATACGGTGCCGGAGAACCTGCTGCCCGGCACGCTCGAGAGCCTGAGCGATAACGCCATCACGCTGATCCCGGCGGGCGTCAGCTCCAGCGCGCTGCTGCGTCGCCCGGATATTCAGGAGGCCGAGCATAACCTGCTGAGCGCCAACGCCAACATCGGCGCGGCGCGCGCCAATTTCTTTCCGACTATCTCGCTCACCGCCAGCGCGGGCGTCGGCAGCGATTCGCTCTCCTCCCTGTTCAGCCACGGGATGAAGGTCTGGTCGTTTGCACCGTCCATCACCCTGCCGCTGTTTAGCGGCGGGAACAACCTGGCACAGCTGCGCTACGCGGAAGCGGAGAAGAAGGGACTGATCGCCACCTACGAGAAAGCCATCCAGAGCGCGTTCAAGGACGTGGCCGACGCGCTGGCACGACGTGAAACCCTAAGCGAGCAGCTGGATGCCCAGCGCGAATACGTGGCGGCGGAGCAAAAAACGCTGGATGTGGCAACGCGCAGCTATAAGGCAGGCGCGGGGGATTATCTGACGGTGCTTACCGCGCAGCGGTCGCTGTGGTCGGCGCAGGAATCGCTGATTGCGCTGCAGCAAACCGACCTCGAAAACCGCATCATGCTGTGGCAGTCGCTGGGCGGCGGGATTCAGTAACCTCATCGGTGGGCGATTCTCATGCGCAGAAAAGAGAAAATCATACTTTCGGCTGGAATCGCTACACTGAATGTAACGATATATTTCATGGGAAGCATGTGACGTTAACTGGAGGTTTCGATGAAAGCTGCACACCTGGTTTGCCTGCTCGTTTGCCTGTTATTCGCCGCGTTTGTCCACGCACAGGAGAAGGACGATCCGGCGAAAGATGCCCAGATAAAACAGCAGGTTCTGAAAGATGTGAAGAAAACCTGCACGCCACAGAAAAAGCAGAGCGATAAGGCCTGGCAGGCAATGATTTTGTCGTCGGAGGCCAACCAGCTGCTGATCAAAAACGCCATCACCGCCGTGAAGCGCGACAATCTGGACGCCTACTGGGATGCCGTCAGTCAGGTGGATTGTATGGAAGACTATTGAATGCTGCTCGCCGGGTGGCGCTGCGCTTACCCGGCCTACATCACACGTTTAACGCTTCCGCATATCCGGAATAATTAAATCCCCGCGCAGCACGTACGACCCCAGCATCTGCGTTTTCTCCGTCAGCCAGCTCACAATCCGCGCCGCCATGGCATCCATGGAATATTCAATCGCCGGGATCACCGGAATACCCGGCAGATGCAGCGATCCGCCCAGGCTGAAGACCATGATGTCGTCCGGCACCGATTTGTTAAACGCCTGCAGCTGCGGGATCACCCGCTGGGCTTCCTGCTCGTCGGCCACCAGCAGCGCGTTGAAGTTCAGCGTGGTTGCGTTGTTAAGCAGCTCCTGCAGCGCAACGGACGAGGAGGTGGCGTCCATAAAAACGAGGTTGCGATTAAAGGGCAGGAAATTTTTCTCCAGCGCGTGCTTGTAGCCGAGCAGCACCTGGTCGGCAAAACCGCTGCCGTGCGGGTGGATCAGCGCAATCTGGCGACGCCCCTGGCTGGTGAGGTAGTTACAGGCGGTTTCGGCGGCAAACGCGTGATCGAACTGGATGCTGTTGGCGTTATCAGACTCCATACAGTCGACCAGAATGACGTTTTCCATATCCACGTCCAGCGGGAAACGGGCGCCAATCACCAGGATATCATCACAGAGCCCGCAGGAGAGTTCTTCAAGGGCGTGCATCACTTCCGCTTTGCTATGCGCGAAGCGCAGCAGCAGATGTTTTTGATGCTGGCTGAGCTGTTTTTCCAGCGCGTACAGATAACCGGTGGTCTGGTTAATGTTTTCCTGCGCGCAAATCACGCCAATACAGCCCGTCGACTGGCTGAGCAGTGATTGTGCAATCACGTTAGGACGATAGTTCAGCTCATCCACCGCTTTCAGAACGGCCTGACGGCTGGCTTCCTTCACGCCACGTGACCCGCTCAACACCCGTGATACCGTGGCTTTGGACACCCCGGCCAGACGTGATACATCGTTGATTGTAGACATCTCTCTCCCCTGGAAGGCCAACTTCACGCCTGCAAATTCCATTACCGCTACGGCTCACATTATAGCCAGAACGGAGTATATCCGTTTCCGTTTTTCATGGAAACCGATTTTCCGTTTCCACTCAAAATGACGTCATAACAGCCAAATTCCGTGATGCAGATCGTGGTAATAAGCCCCATAAGCACAGCTTCTTGATGGTTGTCACACTTCTGTCTTTTATAAATGGAAACCGGTTTCCGTATGATGTCCAATCATCTCCGCAATAACTTTTTACATTTAGAGGATGGTTGTCGATGTTCAAGATTATGCTGTGCTGCTCTGCCGGGATGTCCACCAGCCTGTTGGTCAGCAAAATGGTCGATGTCGCGAAAGAACGTGGTTTGCCGGTGAAGATTGATGCGTACGGTGTTTCCGAATTTGATACGCAGTTTCCGCAATACCAGGTTGTCCTTCTCGGACCGCAAGTGAAATACATGTTAAAGACACTCTCAGACAAGGCGGCGACGCAAGGCATTCCGGTACAGCCCATCGACATGATGGACTACGGCATGCAGCGTGGCGATAAAGTACTGGACTATGCTCTGTCGCTCATCGAAGCGGCACACTAAAAGGTGTTCACATGAGTTCGTTATATCAATCCATGGTCGCGGTGATTGAGCAGTCAATTACCCCGCTGGCCGCAAAGCTGGGTCAGCAAAAGTATGTGATTGCAATCCGCGACGGATTTACCGCCGCGCTGCCGTTTATGATCATCGGCTCGTTTATGCTGGTGTTCATCTTCCCCCCGTTCTCGGCGGATACCACCAACAGCTTTGCCCGCGGCTGGCTGGATTTCTCCCAGACCTACCGCGAGCAGCTGATGCTGCCGTTTAACCTCAGCATGGGCGTCATGACCTTCTTCATCTCGGTGGGGATTGGGGCAAGCCTGGGGCGTCAGTTCAACCTCGACCCGGTGATGTCCGGCCTGCTGGCCTTTATGGCCTTCCTGCTGGTCGCCGCACCCTATGCCGAAGGCAAAATCTCGACCCAGTATCTCTCCGGCCAGGGCATCTTCACCGCGCTAATCACCGCCATCTACTCCACCCGCGTCTATGCGTGGCTGAAGCAGAACAACGTGACCATTCGCCTGCCGAAAGAAGTGCCGACCGGCGTGGCGCGTTCGTTTGAGATCCTGATCCCGGTGATGGTGGTGATCGGCACGCTGCACCCGCTGAACCTGTTCATTGAAGCGCAGACCGGAATGATCATTCCCCAGGCGATCATGCACCTGCTGGAACCGCTGGTGTCCGCCTCTGACTCCCTGCCCGCCATTCTGCTCTCCGTGCTGCTGTGCCAGATCTTTTGGTTTGCGGGTATCCACGGCTCGCTGATTGTCACCGGCATCATGAACCCGTTCTGGATGGCTAACCTATCGGCAAACCAGGCGGCGCTGGCGGCCGGCGCGGCGCTGCCGCACGTTTACCTGCAGGGCTTCTGGGATCACTACCTGCTGATTGGCGGCGTAGGCTCCACGCTGCCGCTGGCGTTCCTGCTGCTGCGCAGCCGCGTGACCCATCTGCGCACCATCGGCAAAATGGGCGTGGTGCCAAGCTTCTTTAACATCAACGAACCGATTCTGTTTGGCGCACCGATCATCATGAACCCGATGCTGTTTATCCCGTTCGTGTTCGTTCCGCTGGTCAACGCCTGCCTGGCGTACGGCGCAACCAAGCTCGGCTGGCTGGCACAGGTCGTCTCGTTAACCCCGTGGACCACCCCTGCACCGATTGGTGCGTCATGGGCGGCGAACTGGGCGCTCAGCCCGGTGGTGATGTGCCTGGTCTGTATGGTGATGTCCGCGCTGATGTACCTGCCGTTCCTGCGCGCCTATGAGCGTACGCTCATCAAAAACGAAGAGCAGAAAGCTCAGGCGACCGTCGGTAACGCTGAAGCCGCCAGCAATTAAGTCAAAGAGGAAGAGTCATGAAATACGCATTTCCCGATAACTTCTGGTGGGGCAGCGCAAGCTCAGCTCTCCAGACCGAAGGGGCAAGAGAGGGCGAAACCACATGGGATTACTGGTTTGCCCGCGAGCCGAACCGTTTTCACAACGGCGTGGGGCCGCAGCAGACCTCCACGTTTTATCAGCACTGGAAAACGGATATTCAGCTGTTAAAGCAGCTGAACCACAACAGCTTTCGCACCTCGATTAGCTGGGCGCGCCTGATCCCCGACGGTATCGGTGAAGTGAACCCGGAAGCGGTCGATTTTTACAATCAGGTCATTGATGAGCTGAATGAACAGGGCATCACGCCGTTTATCACCCTGTTCCACTTCGACATGCCGATGGCGATGCAGGAAATCGGTGGCTGGGAAAACCGCGACGTGGTGGACGCTTACGCCCGCTATGCGCAGATCTGCTTCGAGCTGTTCGGCGACCGCGTGCTGCACTGGTTTACCTTCAACGAGCCGATCGTGCCGGTAGAAGGCGGTTACCTGTACGACTTCCACTATCCGAACGTGGTGGATTTTCGTCGGGCGGCCACCGTGGCGTATCACACCGTGCTGGCCCATGCGAAGGCGGTGCAGGTCTACCGCGCCGGGCATTATGCGGGGGAGATTGGCATCGTGCTGAACCTGACGCCGTCATACCCGCGTTCGCAGAATCCGGCAGACGTGAAGGCGGCGCACATCGCAGACCTGATGTTTAACCGCAGCTTCCTTGACCCGGTTCTGCGCGGTGAATACCCGGCAGACCTGGTGGCGCTGCTGAAATCCTACGATCAATTACCCGCCTGTAAACCGGAAGACGGTTTCCTTATTGCAGAAGGGAAAATCGACCTGCTCGGCGTGAACTACTATCAGCCGCGTCGCGTGAAGTGTCGCGACAGCGCGGTGAACCCGCAGGCGCCGTTTATGCCGGAGTGGTTCTTTGATAGCTACGAGATGCCGGGCCGCAAGATGAACCCGTACCGCGGCTGGGAAATCTACGAGCCGGGTATTTACGATATTCTGGTTAACCTGCGCGACAATTACGGCAACCCACGCTGCTTTATTTCTGAAAACGGCATGGGCGTCGAAAATGAGCAGCGCTTTATTGAAAATGGCCAGATTAACGATCAATACCGCATCGAGTTTATTTCCGAACATTTAGCCTGGCTGCATAAGGGTATTAGCGAAGGGTGCAATTGTCTTGGTTACCATATGTGGACGTTTATTGATAACTGGTCGTGGTGTAACGCGTATAAAAATCGCTACGGATTTATCCAGCTCGATTTAGAAACGCAGGAACGCACCATCAAGAAAAGCGGAGAGTGGTTTGCCGCCACCGCCTTAAATAATAGCTTTGATAAAGAGTAATAATGATGATCGCACTAGAAGAAGCCGTAATGGAAATTATCGTCAACGCCGGGCAGTCCCGCAGCCTGTGCTTTGAAGCACTGCACGCGGCGCGTCAGGGCAACATTGACGAGGCCAAAAGCCTGCTGCGCGAAGCCGACGGCTACGCGCGCCAGGCGCACAAGATGCAGACCAAACTGATCGAGCAGGATGCGGGCGAAGGCCGCCAGCCGATGACGTTAATCATGGTGCACGCGCAGGATCATTTAATGAATTCCTTATTAGCGCGTGAATTATCCGAAGAAATTATTCATTTATATCAGAGATAGCCTATGGCCAAATAAATTACTGTAATACCTCTGTACCTTAAATAGAATTCCACTTGTTCTGATGATAGCGACATACTCTGTCAGATCGGAGCGGGATGGTTATTGTCTGAATAAAATTAAACTATATTGAGATAACCATGAATACGATTAAAAAACTTCCATTAACCATGGCGGTTATCGCCGCGCTTTGCCCAATTTCCGTGCTCGCACAAGAATTCACGCAGGAGCAAATCGACGCCATTGTGGCAAAAGCGGTGGATAAAGCCCTGGCCGAACGTCAGGCCAAAATGGATGCCGCGGTCGCGAAAAAAGCGGACGTGGTGACCGAGCCGCAAAGCGCGGCGCAGTCCCCGGATATGGCGATTCCGTTCGGCATTAAATTTACCGGCTACGCCCGCTACGGCGCGCACTTCCAGGCCGCCGATCAGAAATACGTGGCGGTGGACGGCTCCTACAACGGCGCGTCCGCCATTGGTCGTCTGGGCAACGAAGGCAACGGCGGGGAATTCCAGCTCTCCAAGGCCTTCAAGGGTGAAAACGGCGCCATCTGGGACGTTAACGTGATGATCGACCACTGGGGCGACGAAGTTAACCTGAAAAAAGCCTACGCGGGCGTGACCAACATTATGGCCTCCAACCCGAACGCCTATTTCTGGGCCGGTCGTGACTTCCACCAGCGTCCGCAGCAGGGCATCAACGATTACTTCTGGATGAACCACGACGGCCAGGGTGCCGGGGTGAAGAACTTCGACATCGGCGGCGTGCAGTTCGACGTGGCCGCCGTGGCGGCGGTGGAATCCTGTAGCCCGGAAGTGATGGAAGACGAAGCGAACCCGTCGCGCATCACCTGTACCGGCGGTTCCGGCACGGGTGACAAAGGTAACTACGCCGCGACCTCAAAAATCCACGGCATGAAGCTCGGCCCGATCGACATGGAGCTGTACGCCAACTACGGCTTTGACTCCAAGGCGGTGGAGAGCGACGAGCGCCTGAACGCCTGGCAGGGCGGTGTGGTGCTGAGCCACACCAACGACAGCGGCGTGAACAAGGTGATCGCCCGCTACTCAGATAACGCGGACAACAGCGTGTTCAACAAAACCGAGGACCTGACCACGGTCTACGCCAGCTTCGAAGGGCTGTACAAATTCACCCAGGCGACGCAGGTAGAGTACATCCTTGCCTTCCACGACTACGACAACAGCCGCGATAAGACCGACAACCGCAAGAACTACAATGCCATCGTGCGCCCAATGCACTGGTGGAACGACGTTCACTCCACCTGGCTGGAAGCGGGCTGGCAGCACGTTGATTATGACAACGGCGGCGACAACAAGGGCTGGAAGCTGACCCTGTCGCAGAACATGTCCATCGCCATGGGGCCGGAGTTCCGTCCGATGCTGCGCTTCTACGTGACCGGCGGCAAAGTGGATAACGAGCGCACCGCACGCGTGAACAACACCAAAGACGAAACCCTCGACGACTTCAACGTCGGCGCGATGTGGGAGGCGTGGTTCTAGTACAGCGACGTTTGTTTCGCCCGGCGGCGCTGCGCTTGCGCGGGCCTACAAAACCTTGTAGGCCGGGTAAGCGCAGCACCACCCGGCGAGATCCCATGTTATGCTAGAAAAAAATCAACATAGCAGGGGAGAAAATGGGTTCCACACGTAAAGGGATGCTGAACGTCCTGATTGCCGCCGTTTTATGGGGCAGCTCGGGGGTTTGCGCGCAGTACATCATGGAGAAAAGCCACATTTCTTCGCCTTACCTGACCATGGTTCGCCTGCTGTTTACCGGCGTGATCCTGCTGACGCTCTCCTTCGTTCACGGCGACAAAATTTTCTCGGTCATCAAGCATCGCAAAGACGCCCTCAGCCTGCTTATTTTCTCGCTCGTCGGCGCGCTCACCGTGCAGCTCACCTTTCTGCTGACGATTGAAAAATCCAACGCTGCGACCGCCACCGTGCTGCAGTTTCTGTCCCCGACCATCATCGTGGCGTGGTTTGCCCTGGCGCGGAAAAAGCGTCCCGGCGTGTTTGTGCTGTCGGCCATCATGACGTCCCTTGTCGGCACCTTCCTGCTGGTCACCCACGGCGATCCGACGTCGCTCTCCATCTCGCCTGCCGCACTGTTCTTCGGCATCGCCTCGGCGTTTGCCGCCGCGTTTTATACCACTTACCCGTCGACGCTGATCGCCCGCTACGGCACGCTGCCGATAGTCGGCTGGAGCATGTTGATTGCCGGGTTAATGCTGACGCCGTTCTACGCCGGGCGCGGGACCACGTTCGTGATTGACGGCAGCCTGCTGCTGGCGTTTTTCTACCTGGTGGTGATCGGCACCGCGCTGACGTTTAGCCTGTACCTGAAAGGTGCGCAGATGATCGGCGGGCCGAAGGCGAGCATTCTGAGCTGCGCCGAACCCTTGAGCAGCGCGCTGCTGTCGGTGATTTTGCTGGGCGTGGCGTTCACCCTGCCGGACTGGCTGGGGACGCTGCTGATTGTGTCGTCGGTGGTGCTGATTTCGATGGATTCGAGAAGACGGGTTCAGACATCGGCGTGATCTACGAATAATAGTGATAGCGGCACATTAAAATAGTGAGAGCGCTATCCGACACCCCGTAAACCAGACGATCGGTATCATTGATTCGGCGGGACCAGTACCCGGAAAGATTACCTTTAAGCGGTTCCGGCTTACCCAGGCCATCGAAGGGTTGACGCTTCGCATCTTCAATCAATTTATTGATTCTGCGAAGCGTTCTCTTATCCTGCTCCTGCCACCACAGGTAATCATCCCAGCCGTTATTAGTCCAAATCAGTAGCCTGGTCATCTATCAGATCCCTCTGGATGGTTTTTCCGGTGTTTGCCTGTGCGATTGACTCCATCAGTCGACTGGCGTTAGCAGGCGAACTCATCAGATGGATGGTTTCCATCATTGAGTTGTAGTGCTGAAGAGACATCACCACCGCATCACCCCCGTTGCGGCGGCTGATGATGGTTGTCTCCACGTTGTCATTCACGTCGTCTAACACATCTTTGAGTCGGCTTCGTGCTTCGGTAAAAGTCACAACCTGCATACTTCCTCCTGTACAAGTTACGGTACAAGTATATCGATGAAGTGACTACTAATCAATCAACGTGCCTTAACCTTCCCCGCCACCAGCAGCGCCGTCAGCAGCATCAGGGTTCCGGAAATCACCAGCGGTGACGTCAGCCCCAGATGGTCGAGCGCTACGCCGCCAATGGCCGCGCCGCAGGTGTTCGCCAGCTGGATCACCGCCACCTGAATCGACCCGGCCTTTTCCGCCTGATCGGCCAGCGAGCGGGTGATCCACGTCGACCAGCCCACCGGCACCAGCGCAAAGGCAAAGCCCCAGATAATCGCAATCGCAGAGGCCACCCACTTATCGCTGCCCCACAGCACCAGCACCGCCGCGCTCAGCGCCAGCACCAGCGGCGCACCCGCCAGCGCCACCTTCAGGGAGCGTTTCAGGAACTGGGACGACAGCGACGTGCCGACAAAACTCGCGATACCGAAGCTCAGCAGCACCAGAGTCAGGCCGTCCACGTCAAAGCCCGCCATGGTCATAAACACCGGGCGGATATAGGTAAAGAAGGCAAACTGCCCGGCAAAGGCCATGAAGATAGCAGTCATCCCCGCCATCACGCCGGGGCGCTTCAGCAGCGCGAACATGTTCTGCTTATGATGCGCCGCTTCACCCGGCAGGGACGGCAGCGCTTTCCACACCCAAATGATGCAGAGCAGGCCCATCACCGCCGCGGCGTTAAAGACGTTACGCCAGCCGATAATCCCGCCGAGGAAGCTGCCGAGCGGCGCAGCAATCACTAGTGCGATGGAGACCGCACCGAAGATAACGGAAAGCGCTTTTGGCACCGTGCGCGCGGGCACCAGTCGCATGGTCAGCGAAGCGGACATCGCCCAGAAGCCGCCTAGCCCCAGACCAAGACAGGCGCGACCGAGCAGCAGCAGGGTGAAGCTTTCAGCAAAGGAGACCAGCAGGCAGGAGAGCGTCAGCAGCACGCTGAACAGGATGACCACCTTGCGGCGGTCGATAGTGCCAATCACCTGGGTAATAAACAGGCTGGCGAACATCGCCACGAAGGCGGTGACGGTAACGGACTGCCCCGCCACGCCTTCGGAAATGCCCAGGTCCTGCGCCATTGGCGTCAGCAGGCTCACCGGCAGAAACTCAACGGTAATCAGGCAGGCGACGCAGAACGCCACGGCGAAAACGGCCGACCAGTTGGGGCGAGAAACCTCTTTGGTCTGCGGTCTGGTCGTGGGCTGGATATGTTCTGTCATGGCGTCACCTGAAGATAAAAACGTGCGGAAAAGTCGCGCAGTTTATCATCAAAAGTGTGACGAATTTAACGATTTGACAACTTTGCAGCTTTTTTTGCCGGGCGGCGCTGAGCTTGCACCGGCCTACGGGGCTTGTAGGCCCGGTCATACACAGCGCCACCGGGCAAAATTACCCGCGAGCCTTAAGGGCAGCATTTGCCAGCCCGACGATCCATTCCTGGTGCCCGTTAATCATCGGGTTCGGCACGGTGCACGCTAATTCCTGCGCCGGAACGCCTTTCTGCGACTCCTGAGTCAGAATGCGTACGCGGTTGCCCGGTAAGTCTTCAAACAGCCAGCCGTGGATCACGTCGAGACGCGAATTTGCGTCCCCTTCCACCCAGCCGTGCCACGCAATACGTGCCGCTTCACCGTCAACGGGAGGCACATACTCCGTCACCTCGGCCTCAACCGGAAAGCCAAAGGTGGTGAAGCGGAAGCGGGCGTTAGCGCTCAGTTCAGGGCCGCTGCCGTCATGGAAACGGATATCCTCGGCGTTGCTGTAATAGCCCGGCCACAGGGTGGTGTCAGTGAGCTGCGCCCAAATCTCTTTCGCACTCAGCCCGGCGACGATGATTTCGTTAGATGCAAAGTTATCGGTGGTGCCTGGCAGGTAGTCATTCGGCCAGATAATGGCGGATTGTTTCATGGTTTACCTCATCGTTTTAGTGGATGAGGTGATGGTGCGCCCGTGAGTGGTATAAATCTAATGACGATACTTTATACTCTTCATCACGGTTCGTGATATCAGTGCAGGTAAAACACGCCCTCTTCCGGCAAGAAGAGCTGGTTATAACGCAGTTGAAAGGCGTTAAGCTCCTGCGGGTCCGGCTCTATCTCGCGCATAAAGCCAAGCGCCAGACGAATTTGCGCATCGGTGATCGGCGCGGCCAGACGGGCTTTACGCAGCATGCGGTGCCAGGTATGCAGATTCTCTTCGCTGGCGTCGACGATGCAGACCTGCCAGATCAGCAGCACCTGGGCGGCATTTTGCAGATGCGCCTCGTCGGGGCGTTCAAGATAGCGGATAAACTCATTGCCCGGCGTTTTACCGAACTGGTCAATCATCGACTCGACCGGCATTGGGGTGATCCCCAGCCGCTCGCTTAAACGTTTGATGGCGCGGCGGGAGTCTGAGGTCAGGACACGAAATCCCACCACAAACACCACGGCAAGCGTTGCCAGCATTATCCAGACCATGCGTTCTCCTTAGACTAGCCGCTCATCATAGCGGGAAACGCAGCGCGTCGACAGCGGGCAGCGCCATAATAGTAAACGGAAAAGAGGTGGAAAAACGTCATGAAAGCGGATCTGCGCACGCTGGATCTTAACCTGCTGAAAACGCTGGATACCCTGCTGGACGAACGCAGCGTCACCCGCGCGGCGGCGCGTCTTGCCCTGACTCAGCCCGCCGTAAGCGGCATGCTCAATCGCCTGCGGGATTACTTCGACGATCCGCTCTTCATCCGCGCCCCGCATGGGATGGTGCCAACCACGCGCGCCGAAGCGTTAGCCGCTCCGGTGAAGCGCATTCTCGCTGATATCGACGTGCTGCTGCAGCCCGTGGCTTTTGACCCGATCACCGCAACGCTCACCTTCACCCTCGCCGCGACCGATTACGCCCTGCGCGCGGTGGTGGTGCCGTTTATCGCCGCCCTTAAGGTGCAGGCGCCTGGCATTCGCGTGCGCGTGGTGCCCGTGGAATCGGGTCGCCTGGTCAGCCAGCTTGAACGGGGCAGCGTTGACGTGGCGCTGATCACCCCGCATACCACGCCAGATGAGCTTCACAGCCGGGCACTTTATGATGAACGGTACGTTTGCATGATGCGCGCCGACCACCCGGATGCCGGAAAGCCCATGACGCTAGACCGGTTTTGCGCCCTGGAGCATATGCTGGTCTCTTACGAGGGCGACGGTTTTCGCGGCGTAACGGATGGCGCGCTGGAGAAGACTGGCCGAACGCGGCACGTAGGATTATCGGTGAGTAACTTTTTAGTCCTGCCGGACATGCTGGCCCTCAGCGATATGATTGCCGTTGTGCCATCACGCATAGCGGAAAACCAGGCGGGGATGTTTGTCTGCGAGACGCCAGTTCCCGTGCCTGGCTTTACCAAAAGCATGGCCTGGCACGGCAGAACGCACCGCAATCCCGCGCAGGCGTGGCTGCGCGGGCTGTTGCTGGAGACCAGTCAGCGAGCCTGAAGCCCCTTCAGCAGCGCCTCGTGGAAGCGGGCAGGATCCTGCATCTGCGGCGCGTGGCCCATGTCGCTAAATTCCACCAGCGTCGCGTGTGGAATACGTTTTGCCGTCTCTTTCCCCAATACCGCATAGTTTCCCAGCGTCTTGCGGATTTCCGGCGGGGCGAGGTCTTTCCCGATGGCAGTGTTGTCCTTCGTACCGATCATCAATAATACCGGCATCTTTAACTCACTAAATTCATAGATAACCGGCTGGGTGTAAATCATGTCGTAGAGCAGCGCCGAGTTCCAGGCCACGCGCGTCTTACCCGGCCCGTTGTTAAGCCCGGCGAGCATAGTCACCCAGCGCTCGTATTCCGGCTTCCACTCCCCGGCGTAGTAGGTATTTTTCTCGTACTGTCGAATGCCGTCGGCGCTGACGTTCAGCTCGCGCTGGTACCACTGGTCAACCGTAATGTGCGGCACGCCGCGCGCTTTCCAGTCCTCCAGACCAATCGGATTGACCATCACCAGCTGTTCAACCTGCTGCGGCCACATCAGCGCGTAGCGGGTCGCCAGCATGCCGCCGGTCGAGTGGCCGATGACCGTCACGCGATCGACGCCGCGCGATTTGAGCAGCGCGTGGGTGTTATCCGCCAGCTGCTGGAAGGTGTACTGATACCGCTCCGGCTTGGTGGATTTGCAGAAGCCAATCTGGTCAGGGGCTATCACCCGATATCCGCTCGCCGAAAGCGCGCGGATCGTGGCGTCCCACGTGCCGGCGCAGAAGTTTTTGCCGTGCATCAACACCACGGTGCGGCCGTTGGGCTTTTCCGGCTTCACGTCCAGGTAAGCCATATCCAGAGATTGATTTTGCGAGGTAAAGGTAAAGTGTTTTACCGGCCAGCCGTAGTCAAAACCTTCCAGCTTCTCGCCGTAGGTGGGGGCATCCGCGGCCATCGCGGGGGAGGCCAGCGCCATCAGCAGCGCGAGGCAGGACAATCGTCGGGTCAACATGCAAGCTCTCCGTTAGCAAAAGGGGCTAAGGCTGCACGAAAGGCGGCAGCAAAAAACACTGTAGAGCATACGGAGGAGCGGGTGTGTAAAGCGGGGTAAAGGTAAGCGTGAGGGAAATAAAAAAGCCCGGCGGTCAGCCGGGCAAAGAAGTCACCTGCACACTCAGGCTGCTTTCAATTTCTGCTTCTGCGCACGATTCTCGCGGCGAATTTTACGTTCTTCCAGCACCGCGACCATCGCCATCAGGACGATACAGCCAATCGCTGCCGCATCCAGCGCCGCGAAGGTGCCCGCCCAGCCGGTGAGGCCGAAAATCGGTGTGCCGTCGGCGATCATACCTAAGCCGAGCTTGGCGAAGCTGTCGCCGATCAGGTAGGCGAAGGTGCCTTTAATCCCATCGGCGGCGCCGATCGCTTTTTTCGGGACGAAGCCCACTGCCGCCACGCCGATCAGTAATTGCGGACCAAACACCAGGAAGCCGAGCGCGAACAGTGACGCCAGATAAACGTACTGGTTGCTGGCGTGCTGGTAGATGCCGAGGGTGGCGATAATCAGCGCCAGCGCGACGCAGGCCACCAGCGCGCGACGACCGTTGGCGAGGTCAGAGAGCCAGCCCCACAGCAGCGTGCCGACCAGCGCGCCCACTTCGAACAGGGTGAAGCCCTGAATCGCCACTTCTTTAGAAAGCTTCAGCTCCTGGAAGGCATACACGGTCGACCACTGGTCGATGCCGATACGCACCACGTAGAGGAAGATGTTTGAGAAGCACAGCAGCCAGATCACTTTGTTTTTCAGCACGTACTCAACAAAGATCTGCCATTTGGACATCTCGTTTTCTTCGGTCTCTTTGTCCTCTTCGCTGATCTCCTCCCCGAACAGCTCTTCGGCTTTGCCGAGGCCATAGGATTCCGGGGAGTCGCTGCCGTAGCGCAGGCCGATAAAGCCAACAATCAGGGCGATAATCGACGGGAAGATAAACATGCCGATCACGTGGCCGTCGAACAGGTAGTTCGCGCCGAACAGCGCCACGCCTGCCGCACCGGCACCGCCGAGGTTGTGGGAGATGTTCCACATGCCGAGGTAGGAACCACGCTTGCGGCGCGGGGTCCATTTGGTGATGGTGGAGTAACTGCACGACCCGCCGGTGCTCTGGAAGAAACCGCTCAGGGCGTAGAAGGCGATCATCATGAACAGGCTGACGGAACCCGCGCCCATGCTGGCGCTGAAGCCGAGCATACAGATGGCGGAGAGGATCAGCATAAACGGCAGGAACTGCTTGGTGTTTTTGCCGTCCGCGTAGTAGGAAACCAGCGTTTTCCCCACGCCGTAGGTGATGGAGAAGCCCAGGCCAATCATCCCCAGCTGCGTCATGCTCAGCCCGTAGGTGGAGATCATGTCGTTCTGCGCGATGTTAAAGTTTTTGCGGATCAGGTACATGGTCAGGTAGCCGATGAAGACCACCAGATAGGACTGCATGAACGGTTTGAACCACATCTTGCGCCGCACGTCGAGCGGCAGATCCAGGGTCGGCTTGCGCACCTGATTTAAGAAGGCCAGCATGACTGAGTTACTCCTGAGCTGATTTTTGCAGCATTGTAAAAACCAGCCGGGGGAGATGCCTGAGACAGCGTCCAGGTGAAACCGAGAAAATTTCCTAGTTTTGCGCTATTCGGGGTGAAAAGGTGAGACGCATCACGCTTCGTTCACCTCGCGTGGGGCCTGCGCGTTCAAAAACGGCAGCAGCAGCAGGGCGGAAATCCCCGCCGCGATGGCGATCACCGCGAAGAACCCGCTCCAGTGCCAGACGTCGATCACCCGCGCCAGCGGCCAGCCGGAGAGCGACGCGCCAAGGTAGGCAAACAGCCCGACAAAGCCCGTCGCCGCGCCAGCCGCCTCTTTGTGGGAACACTCCGCCGCCGCCATGCCGATCAGCATCTGCGGGCCAAACACGAAGAAGCCGATGGTGAAGAAGCACGCCGCCTGCATCACGTAGCTGGCGAACGGCATCAGCCACAGCGAGCCGACGGAAAGCAAAATCCCGGCGGCGAAAATCAGGTTCATTGGGCCACGGTTGCCGTTGAACAACTTATCCGACCCCCAACCCGCCACCAGCGCGCCGATAAACCCGCCCAGCTCAAACATCGTCACCGCCGAGTTGGCGGTCACCAGGTCCACGCCCAGCGTCTCGGACATGTACAGGTTGCCCCAGTCGTTGATCGCCGCGCGCACCACGTAGACCAGCACGTAGCAGAGCGACAGCAGCCAGATGTACGGGTTCTTCAGCACGTACTTAGTGAGGATCTCCCTGCGGGTCAGCCCCGCGCCTTCCTGCTGCTGGGCAATCTCCATCTCGTCGTGCCGCCAGTCGCCCACCGGCGGCAGGCCGACGGTTTGCGGCCTGTCGCGCAGGCGCCAGCAGAGGAACAGCCCGGCGACAATCGCGAGGCCACCGGCAATCATCATCCCCGCGCGCCAGCCGTAGTGCAGCGCTGCAGCTCCCACGACCATCGGGATCAGCGCCCCGCCGACGTTATGCGCGGTGTTCCAGATTGCCCACCAGCCGCCGCGCTCGTTGCGCGAGTACCAGGCGGTGAGCAGGCGGGCGCAGACCGGCGCGCCCCAGCCCTGGAAAAAGGCGTTCAGTGCCCACAGCAGGGCAAAGGCCCAAAGCGACGTCGAGAAGCCAAACAGGATGTTCACCACACCGGTGGCGATCAGCCCGACCCCCATAAAATAGCGCGCGTTGGAGCGGTCGCTGACGATGCCGGAGACGAACTTCGACAGGCCGTAGGTGATGTAAAACAGCGTCGCCAGCAGGCCGATATCGGTGCGCGTCATCACGCCGCTGGCGAGGATTTCCGGCGCGGCGGCGTTGAAGCTTTTGCGGGTGAAGTAGAACAGCGCGTAGCCGAGCCAGATGGTAATCAGGATATGGCGACGCCAGTAGCGGTAGCGGGCGTCGATTTCCGCTTTGTCGCCAATCGGCGCGGCGCTGGCAGGGGTTTTAAACATGGTGGCTCCGTAACGGCAGGCTGACGCTGACGCGCGTCCCGTGGGTGCAGGAGATTGTCAGCGTGCCGCCCAACGCCTTCACGCGCTCGCGCATGCCCGCCAGGCCAAAGCCCTGCTGGCCGGAGCCCGGCGGCAGGCCGCAGCCGTCGTCTTCAATCACCAGCTTGAGGCTGTCATCCTGCTGCCAGCCCTGGATGGTGACCGCGCTGGCACTGGCGTGTTTGACGATATTGTTCAGCCCCTCCTGACAGACGCGGAACAGCGTCACGCGCTGGCCTTCGCTCAGGGTGGCTTCGTTGATGCGCCAGTCGAGATGGCTGACAATCCCGCGGCTTTCCAGCTCCATCTCGCGCATCAGGGAACGCACTGCCTGCTCCAGCGACAGGTCATCAAGCTGGCGCGGACGCAGCCGTCCCAGCAGGCGGCGAACGGAGTCATAGACCCCCAGCGAAAGCTGTTCGATATGCGCCCCGCCCTGCTTCACGCCGGCGTTTTCCGCCGCCAGACGCTGGACGATGCCTGCCTGGGTGCGGATGGCGGTGATGGTCTGGCCGATATCGTCGTGCAGCTCACGGGCGACCTCCTGCCGCACGCTCTCTTCGGTCTCCAGCAGGCGCTCCGCCAGACGCCGGTTGCGCGCCAGCTCGGTTTGCAGGGACTGGTTCAGCTCGCGCAGGCGCTGAATGCCCGCGCCGAGAAGGAGCCCGGTCAGGCTCTGGGCCAGCAGGGACAGCAGTAAATCCACAGGATGATCGTGCCAGGTCTGGCTGGCGATCAGCGCGATGGCGTTCATCAGCGTGGCGATCAGCGCCCCCTGCCAGCCGTAGTGCCAGGCCAGAGCGATAATCGGCAGCGCCAGACAAAACGGCGTGAAGCGTGAAAGCTCTGCGGGCAGGCCAAGCTGTAGCCACAGGCTCACCACAAACAGCAGCAGATACCAGATGAGGTGCCGGGCGCGCCAGTTCACCGGTTGGGAAACCAGCGCCGGGCCGAGCGGCTGCCAGACGGTGCTGGTGAGGTAGTGCCAGATCACGAGGCAGGTCGGGGCCAGCGTCAAACCGCCTGTGAGGGTCAGCAGCAGGGCGTTGAGCATCTCCTTCTCGCCGACCCACGGAAGCGACTGCAGCAGCGCGGCGGCAATCAGCGCCGCCCCCTGCCGCAGCAGCGTGCGCCAATCGCGCTGGTGGCGATAGCGGGAAATGAGGGCAACCGGGAGAAGCGTAAGCAGGCTTCCGGTCATCAATAAGGGCAAGTGCGCCAGGGCCACTTCCTGCGCCAGCCAGACCAGCATCAGCCACTCTGCGCCGAGCAAAACCGGCCAGTAGGCGCGCGGGCACTGGAGCATTAAGCCCAGACGCAGGCCGAAGGGAAACAACAGCACCGCCAGCTCGGGGCGTTCCACCAGGTGCAGGCTGATGCTCCACAGGCAGAACCAGGCGGCGGAGAAGATAAAAAAGCTGGCGACAACGGCGATCAGCCGTGAAAAAGCGGAACTCATTGCCAGCTGTCGAACATGCGGCGCGCCAGCTCGACGTCGTTGCTGACGTTGAGTTTTTCCATCAGGTTGGCGCGGTGAACGTGCACGGTTTTCGGGGACAGTTCCAGCTCGGCGGCAATCTCTTTTACCGACATTCCCTGCGCGAGTTTTTCCGCAACCTGGCGCTCGCGTTTGGTGAGCGGGTCCTGCCTTCCGGCCGCCAGCTTGATGGCGATATCCGGCGTTAAATAGCAGCCGCCGGTGGAAACAGTGCGGACGGCGGCGATCAGCTCGTCCGGGCTACAGCGTTTAGAGAGGAAGCCGCGCGCGCCCGCGTTGAGCGCCTGCTCGACCAGCGCCGGGCTGTCGTGGACTGACAGCATAATCGTCGACATTCCTTTCGGCAGCTGGCTTAGCAACTCCAGCCCGGAGAGATCCGGCATCGAGATGTCGCAGATACAGACCTGCACCCCGCGCCCCGGCAGGCCCGCCAGCGCCTCGCGACCGGAGCCAAACTCGGCCACGACCTGAAAATCCGGTTCGAGGTTCAGAAGCTGGGCAAAGCCGGAGCGGACGATAAGGTGGTCGTCGATAAGAGCGATGGTGGTCATGTGTGTTCCTGCGGTCTGAAAATGCCGGATAGCGCTGCGCTTATCCGGCCTACAAGAGCGAAAGGCGCTTACCTTAAGCGATTTACTCGAAAAACACCGCAATTTTGTTAAACATGGTGGGATCGGACTGATTGCGCGCCACTTTGGTGACATCTTCCAGCTTGTCGATCTGCGCCATCATCTGCTCCAGACGCTGATCGTCATTGACCAGTAGCCAGATGCGGCTGTACTCGCTGCCCTGAATCGGCAGACAAAGAATGCCTTCCACGTTAAACGCCCGACGGGCAAACAGCCCACAAACGTGCGTCATGACGCCAGGGTGGTTGCGGACGGTGAGTTCCAGAATGACGTTATCATGTTGTTTCTGCATGGCTTATTCTCCCACCATCTCAGTATTTGCCGCTCCCGGCGGCACCATCGGATACACTTTTTGTTCAGGGTCGATACGCACGTGGATCAGCGCCGGGCCGGGGCGAGAAATCGCCGCCTGCAGCGCCGCGTGGACATCCTCTTCGGCGTTCAGATCGCAGGTATGCAGACCAAAACCGGCGGCAATCTGCATAAAGTTAATCATCCCCGGATAGGTCGCCGCAAACACGCCCTGCTTGTAGAACAGGCTCTGCTGCTGGTGCACCAGCCCCAGCGCCTCGTTGTTCATCAAGATGATTTTCACGTCTAACTGGTTTTCGGCCGCGGTCGCCATCTCCTGAATGTTCATCATCAGGCTGCCGTCGCCGGAGAAGCAGATGACCTTGCGGTCCGGATTGGCGAGCGCCGCGCCCACGGCTGCGGGCAGGCCAAAGCCCATGGTGCCCAGACCGCCGGAGGTCAGCCACTGGCGCGGACGGTTCAGCGGGTAGGCCTGAGCGGTCCACATCTGGTGCTGGCCCACGTCGGTGGTGATAATCGCGCTGTCGTCCACGCAGGCGGCCACGGCGTTGATAAGACCATAGTGGCTCAGCGGGTCGCCTTCGGTTGGGATGGCGCCCGGGAACTCGCGCTGGAGATCGGCCACCAGCTGACGCCAGTCGGCGCGGTCGGTTGCGTCCGTCTGCGGGATCAGCTGCGCCAGCACTTCGGCCACGTCGCCCTGAATCGCCACGTGCGGCTGCTTGATTTTACCCAATTCGGCGCGGTCGATATCCACGTGAATGATTTTGGCGTTCGGGCAGAACTGCTCGGTTTTGCCAATCGCCCGGTCATCAAAACGGGCGCCCATAACAATCAGCAAATCAGCCTCTTGCAGGATGTAGTTGGTGCTGCGCGCGCCGTGCATGCCCAGCATGCCGAGAGAGAGCGGGTGCGCTTTAGGCAGCATGCCCAGCGCCATCAGGGTCATGGTGGTCGGCAGGTTGGCTTTCTCTGCAAACTGGCGGATTTCATCCGCGGCGTTGATAGCCCCGCCGCCCAGATAGAGCACCGGACGCTTGGCGGCGTTAATCATGGCGGCGGCATCGCGCACGCTCTCAGCGCTGAATTCCGGCGCAGGAGCACGGTCGCCCGGCTCCGGCAGAACGTCGATCTCGATCTCTGCGGTCTGGACATCCTTAGGAATGTCTATCCACACCGGGCCCGGGCGGCCAGACTGCGCAATGCGGAACGCATCGCTGATAACCTGAGGCAGCTCGCTGATATCGCGAACTAAATAGTTATGTTTGGTGATGGGGATAGAGATGCCGTAGGTATCCACTTCCTGGAACGCATCGGTACCGATCATCGAGGACGGTACCTGGCCGGTAATGCAGATCAGCGGAATGGAGTCGAGACGCGCGTCGGCAATGGCGGTGACCAGGTTGGTTGCGCCCGGGCCGCTGCAGGCCATGCAGACCGCCGGTTTGCCCTGGGTACGCGCCATGCCCTGAGCGATAAAGCCTGCCCCCTGCTCGTGGCGCGCCAGCACGTGCCGGATCTGCGTGCTTTGGCTCAACGCATCGTACAGCGGCAGCACCGTGCCGCCCGGGATACCCGCAACGGTAGTGATGCCCTGTCGTTCCAGCAAATGAACGATCAGCTGCGCGCCGGTGAAACGCGTCTTCGTGGATGTTGTGCCCGAAATTGCCATGCTCCAGTCCTTTTCTTCTGGGCCGACTTTCCGGGGAGGCTCTTAAACGAAAAACCCCGCCCGGTTTGCGCCGGCGGGGTTTTGGATTCGTGTGTTGATCCAGTCCCTACGGCGCATTGCCGACGACCACCACCACACGCACGACGACCACTGCGGCTGGTTGCGCAGTTTTTAGTAGGGTCGAAGTGAAGATGGATGAAGTCATTGGGGACCTGTGTTTGGAATCATTGATTGAATTTATACAAACACAGGTTTTCGGATGTGACAATGGAAATATTTTCATCTGCGCAAAAATGCGTCAGGGATCACGTTTCGTTTGTTGAGTGATGACACTCAAAAAGTCGGTTTTTACTCACTCAATAAACAGAGCAGGTGATACCCCAAATCTGGCCGCCAGCTTTTTAATATGGTTCAGAGTAAGCTGTCTCTGGCCATTCAGAACCCGTGAAACCATCGATTTACTGCCAATTTCATCTTGAAAATCCGATATCGTCAGGTTGTACTGATCCATCAAGGTTCTTAAAACCGCAATACCGACGGGAACGGACTCCATCTCCTTGCGTAATGCGACTATCTCCGGCCGACTGGCTTCGTAACGGCTAATCCTGGCACACACAATATCCAGCAAGGGGCTATCGGGCTCGTTCATAAGAAGATACTCAACCAGCTCTAGCGCATCCTTATAATCTTTCTCGCTCGGCTGTTCACCCAGTAAAGGAACGGCCGCAACAAGGGCATGCGTAGCTTTCATTGCATCAGCGACGATCATCATTTCTTCCCCTTAGTGCGATGTTTCTCCGTAAAACGGTCATATTCCTTATGCTGGGGAAACTGGGTTACCGCATCCAAAATAGCTTTCATAGAGATTAAATGCATACTGCATGCCTGCCGCGTCCGTTGCCATTATGGCAATGATGACATCCATTGCCAATAAGTCAACCAGCATTACTTGTGGGCAGACCAGAAAACAAAAAACCCCGCCTAAGCGAGGTTTTTATCAGGGTTTTGCGGTTGGTCGCCGCAGAACACACTGTGTTACGTCAACGCAAAAAGTATACGCGATCGAAGACGAACGCGCAATTCCGGCACGGATTTTGACGTTTTTGAGTATGGATCGCCTTCCAAATTTTGTCCATAAAATACTGTTCATGCATACAGTATTTATCTATACTGAGGGTGTTCGCAGTGAGCGAGGGGGCCGCAGTTCTACCGGCGCAACGAAGTCCTGGCTGAAACGGGTGGTGCCGTCAGTGCCTTAACCCCCTGAAGTGAGCACACTGTGTTACGTCAATCCAGGTGCTGGCAACAGGCGGCGGAAAGGTACGCCAGCATCGTGCTCCTTTTAACCAAAAGGAGACGCGTATGAGCGTAGTGGATATGGTGATACTTATCCTCAAACTCATTGTTGCAGTACTGCAACTGCTTGATGCTGTCCTGAAATTCCTTCGGTAATTCAGGTTCAAGTCGCACCTGAGAGGGGCGGGCAACCGCCCCTCTTTAATAACGAGGGAATGCTATGTCGCGTCTGTTAATTGAGCCTGTCACACCGGATGAGCCGGGGTATATTGCCCTGAAGGCGGAAAGTATCGCATTGAATTTCAACATGCTGCGCAGACTAGAAGAGAACTGGCAGCGCGGTGAGAACCGCTTTAACGCGCCGGGTGAAAAGCTGCTGGGTGCGTTTCTTAACGGCAAGCTGGTCGGCGTGTGCGGTCTTAACCGCGATCCGTTCAGCCAGCAGCCGCGCGCCGGACGTATTCGCCATCTCTACGTCAGCGAGAAGTGCCGCGGGTTGGGCATTGGCAAACAACTTTTGACCGTGGTGATGGCCGATGCCAGTATCTGGTTTGATTTCCTCAATACCCATGCGCCGGACGCCGCGTACGGTTTCTATCGTCAGGCGGGTTTTACGCTGGTGTCTGACGAACCGCGGGTGACGCACCGTCTGTTTTGCGCAATTTGAGCGGCTGGCGGCATCGGATTGCGAATGTTACAGTTAAGTGACAACTCACCACCCGACACGCCATGACCATCACCGTTTTCTGCATTTTACTCTTCGCCGCGCTGCTGCATGCCAGCTGGAACGCCATCGTTAAGGCCGGAACGGACAAACTCTATTCCGCAATAAGCGTCAGCGGCTCCGCCACGGTCATCGCTCTGGTCTTACTGCCGTTTTCTCCACAGCCATCTGCTGCCAGCTGGCCGTTTTTGATTGTCTCCTGTGCCTTACAGGTTGTGTACACCGTGCTGGTCGCGAAGACCTACCAGGTCTCTGACATGAGCCAGACCTATCCGCTGATGCGCGGCACCGCCCCGCTGCTGGTGGCGTTGATCAGCGTGCTGGCGCTCGGCGATCGTCTCTCCTGGCTCGCCTGGTCCGGCATTGGCGTGATCTGCCTTTCAATTCTCATTATGGCGATGCATGGCCGCATGCAGTCACGCAAAGGGATCTGGCTGGCGCTGCTGAACGCCTGTTTTATTGCAGGCTACACGCTGGTGGACGGCACGGGCGTGCGGCTATCGGACACCGCGCTGGGCTATACGCTGTGGACCTTCTTTATGAACGGATTCTGCCTGCTAAGCTGGGCGATGGTCGCGCGTCGGCGCGAGGCGTCCAGCTACCTGCGCCTGCACTGGAAAAAGGGATTACTCGGCGGCGTTGGCACCATGGGATCTTACGGTCTGGCGCTTTGGGCAATGACGCAGGCCCCGCTAGCGGTGGTCGCGGCGCTGCGTGAAACCTCCATACTCTTTGGGGCACTGATCGCGTTTGTCCTTTTAAAAGAGAAGGTTGCGGGTCTGCGCATCGCGGCGGCACTGGGTATTGCCGGCGGCGCCATTCTGCTGCGCCTGGCGTAAATCACTGGCAACATTAGTTGCCGTTCTTGTTTACAAATCCTGCCTTTCCCGGTTTTTTCATTCACCACGACAATGCTTAAATTGTCATCTCACTGTGGTAGATTCCTCGCGCATTTATGGGAATGCGTAGTCACTTATTCTTCATTTTTCTCTTTTGGCAAAAGTATTCAGCGACATGAAAAAACAAAGGAACGTTAACTTATTGTTGATGCTGGTGTTACTGGTGGCCGTCGGTCAGATGGCGCAAACCATCTACATTCCGGCGATTGCCGACATGGCAAAGGAACTTAACGTCCGCGAGGGCGCAGTGCAGAGCGTGATGGCAGCGTACCTGCTGACCTATGGCGTTTCGCAACTCTTTTACGGCCCGCTGTCCGACCGCATCGGGCGTCGTCCGGTGATCCTGGTGGGTATGAGCATTTTCATGGTGGCAACCGTGATTGCGATGATGACCCATAACCTGACCGTATTGATTGCCGCCAGCGCCTTACAGGGTGTCGGAACCGGTGTCGGCGGGGTGATGGCGCGAACCTTACCGCGCGATATGTATCAGGGCACCCAGCTCCGTCATGCCAACAGCCTGTTGAACATGGGTATTCTGGTCAGCCCGCTTCTCGCCCCGCTGATTGGCGGCCTGCTGGACACGATGTGGTCCTGGCGCGCCTGCTACGCCTTCCTGCTGGTGCTGTGCATCATTGTCACCTTCAGCATGGCGCGCTGGATGCCGGAAACGCGCCCGCAGGACGCGCCGCGCACGAAGCTCATCACCAGCTACAAAACGCTGTTCGGTAACGGCGCGTTCACCTGCTACCTGCTGATGCTGATCGGCGGCCTGGCGGGTATCGCGGTGTTCGAAGCCTGCTCCGGCGTGCTGCTGGGCGCGGGGCTGGGTCTGAGCAGCATGGTCGTAAGTATTCTGTTTATTCTGCCGATCCCGGCGGCGTTCTTCGGCGCGTGGTTTGCCGGACGTCCGAACAAACGCTTCTCCACCCTGATGTGGCAGTCGGTGATCAGCTGCCTGCTGGCGGGTCTGATGATGTGGATCCCGGGGCTGTTTGGCGTGATGACGGTCTGGACGCTACTCATCCCGGCGGCGCTGTTCTTCTTTGGCGCGGGCATGCTGTTCCCGCTGGCGACCAGCGGCGCGATGGAGCCGTTCCCGTTCCTTGCTGGCACGGCAGGTGCGCTGGTGGGCGGTTTGCAGAACATCGGTTCCGGCGCGCTGGCCTGGCTCTCCGCCATGATGCCGCAGACCGGGCAGGCTAGTTTGGGTTTGTTGATGACGCTGATGGGGCTGCTGATTTTACTGTGCTGGCTGCCGCTGGCGTCGCGTGTCCCGCATCACGAGCAGCCGGTTTAACCGCACGATGGCCCGGCTTCTCGCCGGGCTTTTCACAGACGGGCGCAATCATCGCCTGTAGTAACGGCTCTGGCGCAGGCCGCCAGGCGCCCTCTTCCCCGTCGTAAAACTGGAAGTCCGCGTTCAACGCATACGGGATTTTCGCCTTTTGCAGCTCGCAGGCCATAAAGGTGGCGAAGGCCAGCTGCGAAGCGGTTGGCGTGAGGTGGTTTGACTCCCCCACGCCCCAGCCCCCGACCCAGCTAACGTGCCCGGTTTTTTGCTGCCAGCGCAGCGCGGTATTGATGCGGTTATTGATAGCCGCTTTCTCCGCCGCCGTGCCGGACGTCCACGGGTATTTACCGCTATTTTTCAGCGGCCCCCACGGGAAAATATGCCACTCCGCCAGCAGGTAGTTTTGACTGTGCGCAGGCAGCTTCAGGCTGGATAAATCCTCCGGCGCGGCACGCAGGCGTGGCGCAATAAAGATCATGCGCTGCGGATCAATGTCGTGGATCGCTTTAATGGTTTTTTCATAGACGCGGTTTAGCGACGTGAGGTTGTGATTAAGCTTGTCGGCGGGCTCATAAATGAGATCAAAACCCAGCAGCGGGTAGCTCTGACCGAAATAGTGCGCCACGGCAATCCACCAGTTGATCGTCTCTTTCTCGTTATCGGCTTTCGGGTCGTTTTTATATTCATCAGCCTGATAAGCGACTATCGGGATCACGCCATACTGCTCGCAGGCTTCTACCAGCTTGCGCAGGTGGATCAGCCGCGCTTCCGTCGGCTCATCGGCCACGCGGATGCGCACGTGGGTAATGCCTTTTGCACGAAAATCCCGTACCACCAGCGGGTCGAATTCGCGTATGCCGCGCTCGGTACGCGCCCAGTCCACATCCATCCCGACGCCAAGCTGCTGCGCATAATGGGCAGCCGTCAGCGGCGGCTCAGCGGCAATCGCCCAGCCGGAAGAGATCAACAACGCAGTGGCAATAAAAGGCTTTAACACGGTTTACCCTGGATAAATCGAAAGCATTACCTGTATTTAGCACGCTTTTTCACATTTGGTGTAGAGCGAAAGCGTAATAATTCGTCAACCTGCCAGCTCTCTCAGCCAGCCGATAAAGGCATCTATTTTCGGCCACTGCCGGCCAGAAAGCGTCGAGATATAGTAATGCTGATGACACTTGAGGGTCTTTTCACCAAACGGGGCGATAAGCTCGCCCCGTTCGAGCCGTTTCTGCACCAGCCGTTTTCTGCCCATCGCGACGCCGACGTGATTGATGGCCGCAATAATCGCTAAATCGGAACGATCAAAGCCAATGCCCGACGATGGCGGCATATTCACCGCAAAGTGCTGTGCCCAGCTCAGCCACTCATCCGTACCGGAATCATTGCTCCAGGCCTGACGGTCGTGGAGTAATGCGCAGTGGATGGGGTTTGAGGGCCAATAGAACGAAACGTGCACTAAGAAGATAATTCATTGTTTATAATTATTTTAGTTGTGTATCTTTGAGTGAGTCGAAAACTCACGTTAAGAGCTTTTGGTAATAAGATTGTCAAAAATGATCCACATATTAAGGGGTCTTTAAGTAGGTACCAGGGTGCGACTACATTGAAAGAACAGTATTTTGGTATCTGCGGTCTCGTATACCCAGTCACCCGGTTAAGCAATTCCCCAACTGACTTAACCTTCGATCGAATCACCTCCCCCATGTGGTTTTTTCGTTTACAGGACAAGAGATTACGCGCGAAAAAAGGATCTCAAGAAGATCCTTTTGATTGTTTAATACCTAATCGTAATACAGTGCAGCATTGGGAGCACTTCCTACCGACATAAGAGGTTTTTTCTCAATACACCGCGCATCTACAGACATTTCATAAAAACAAAGCAGGTCAGAGTCTTGATCTGTACCGTGGTCGATCCGATACCCATCGCCAAAGTCCATAATGGTTACATTGTAATAACCATCATCATTTTTATGCGGAATACCGTACTTTCCCTGAATCATGGTCTTATTAGCTTCCCACCAAGCGATCTGACGGCTTTTCAGATATGGAAAATGTTTGACCAGCAAAATATCTCCATGGCAGTCATACATTTTGCTGCACACGTTCTCCCCATGAACAGCAGATATTTCAACCGGCGTAAGAAACTGCCACAGTACATAGCCGCAGACAGCCACTACAATCGCACCGCCGATCTGTCGCTTATTCACTCCACATCTCCCGTTATCTCCACGGTGGCATTCATCTCAGTGATAAATGGCTTATACCCGTATTGATCCCAGCGCTGGAGTGCGAACCACAGACGGAAAATTCGGAACTCACGGTACACAGGGTTAAGAACATCATCGTCATCAAGGCCAAAGTGATCCTGAACCCGGTAATGAACCATTGCCCTGTAACTGTTACCGCTCACCTGCAGTGATACCAGCGTGATATGTGTCGACCAGGTATCATGGACAGTGATAACCAGCCCATTGGTGTTATCTATCTTACGATCAAACTTAGGAAGTATTGCCTCACTGATTTCTCTATAAAAAACGTTCTCCTTAGATAAAGGGATAAATCCATATTCATAATCAATGGCAGACTTCATGGCTTTTTTTATTTTCAACAACGAGCTTTTATCTGAATGGTCATTCAGGATCTGCTCTTTCAGTGCCTGATCCAACAACGGGCTGCTGTACGGCGTGCCGTAGTTCTCCTGCATATGCGTAATCATCTCGGTGATGATGCTCTTGTACGGACCGTGGAAGGAGTACAGCCTCGCCAGCTCACGAAACTCATCAAACATCAGCCGAGTCGCCTCGCCCTTGCTGATAGACGGCATCTGCTGCTCAAGGCTCTGCATCGCATAAGGGGAATACTGGGTGGCGGTGCTCGCTGTCGGCTGCAGTTTCAGCGTTCTGGGGTTCACCTTCGCGGACACATTGTCCACGTCGATATAAAACTGATTACGCAGTGCCAGCGTATCCAGATCGCCATAGCGCATGTCTTTAGCCCGGTAATCATCCATCTGCCGCACTGTCTGGTAAATCCGCGCCGGCAACGGAAGAGGTTCAGGGCGGGGCTTTTTCGCCGCCTGTGCGTGCTGTTCCGGCTCCGGGGCTGCAACTGGTGCCATCCTGGCGCTTGCCGCTGACAGCTGCGGGATCGTACCCGGTGCAATCAGAAAATTGGTCCCCTGCGGGCACCCGCAACGGATCTCCGCGCCGTCCACCGCAACAGCGACACTGTTTGAGCACCGGTGATCGCCATCCACAATGATCCCCACTTTCCCACATTTCGGGCAGGGGGTGGTCTTGTCGCCAATATAGAGTTTTAGCAACCCCATGACCGACATACCGGGCCGGGCCGCGATACATTGTGCCCCAGAGGTGGTTTTATCTCCGTGTAATCCGACATTCTTGCCGTGAACGCTACACCCTCTCATGATGGACATAATTCAGCCCTCTGCCGGTAAAAAATCGTCATCCACCGGCAGCCCTTTCAACTCATTCAGCATACATCTCGCCTGTGGTGTACTGATAATCACATCGCCGTTACTCAGCCTGCTGCCGACCAGTGCAATACTCTGCTCACCTTTCCGAAATTTCGAACCACTGCCGGTAACAATCCGGGCAGTGGTCCCGTCCGGGTAAACCACCTCATCACCAACCAGCGCAATATTAACTTTCTGCCCGCCATCAAGCTCGATTTCAGCTCCATTCCACACAGCCCGAACCACCCCGCCTCGCCGGGTCAGCGCCCCGTCAACCGCGATCCGGTAAATCGCCACCACCGGATGTTCACGCATGAATACCTCCTGCTCTTCAACAGCCTGATGGGCCCCCTCAGACATCGCAGCCTTCTTCTCAGCTGAAAATGGCGGACGCGCCATTGAGGCGGCTAATTCCGGGGTCAGTTCATTGGTGTATTGTTGTGACATATAAAATCCCTCTTTTTACTATGGTTTATGTGCTTATAGTAACCAGACGGTAGCTTTTAACCAAAATTAAATGGCGACTTTCTGGTGTTCTAAGCGGACTTCCCTTTCTCAAGAATTTTATACATCGTGGAACGGACAATGCCGAGCGGCCGAGCTATCGCCGTGGCCCCGTTCCGCCATGCTGTGGCGCGGGCGATCTGTTACGAGCAACGCGCTGAGATCAGAAAGCGCTATCGTGAAGGGCAGAAAGATCAACTGGGTGCGCTGGGCTTGGTCAATAACGCAGTGGTATTGTGGAACACGCTTTATATGTAGGAAGCATAGAGTTGATTGTTTTAACCATCGTAAAACTGAAGTTTCACCCGTTCCTCGCGCCGATGCTTCCGCTCTACCCGAACGTCAGCCCGGAGATCATCACCATTGCCATCGGTTCCGGCGCTATTGGCTGCACGATCGTCACCGATTCCCTCTTCTGGCTGGTGAAGCAATACTGCGGCGCGACCCTGAATGAGACCTTCAAATACTATACGACGGCGACCTTTATCGCCTCGGTGCTTGCACTTGGCGGCACATTCCTGCTTTCTTTCATTATCTGAGCGCGAAGAGACGTACTATGGAAAACGCAACTATCACTACTTTAACCGCACAGTTTCCTCTGGTTGAGGATCTGGTTGCCCTGAAAGAAACCACCTGGCTTAACCCGCGCACCACGACGCTTGCAGAAGGGTTGCCCTATGTCGGGCTGACCAAAGCCGACGTGGACGACGCGCACGCGCGCCTCAACCGCTTCGCGCCGTATCTGGCGAAAGCCTTCCCGGAAACGGCGGCAACGGGCGGGATTATCGAATCCGAACTGGTCGCCATTCCGGCGATGCAAAAGCGGCTGGAGAAAGCGTCCGGCAAGGCCATTCCCGGCACCCTGCTGCTGAAAAAAGACAGCCATCTGCCGATTTCCGGCTCGATTAAAGCGCGCGGTGGCATCTATGAGGTGCTGACCCATGCGGAAAAACTGGCGCTGGACGCCGGGTTGCTGAGTATTGAAGACGACTACAGCATTCTGCTGGAACCCCGCTTTAAGGCGTTCTTTAGCCAGTACAGCATCGCGGTGGGCTCAACCGGCAACCTCGGGATGTCCATCGGGATTATGAGCGCCCGCATCGGCTTTAAGGTGACGGTGCATATGTCTGCCGACGCCCGCGAGTGGAAGAAAGCCAAACTGCGCAGCCACGGCGTCATCGTCGTGGAATATGAGCAGGATTACGGCGTGGCGGTAGAGCAGGGACGAAAAGCGGCAGAAAGCGATCCCAACTGCTTTTTCATCGATGATGAAAACTCGCGCACCTTATTCCTGGGCTACGCCGTTGCAGGCGAGCGCCTGAAGGCGCAGTTTGCCGAACAGGGCCGGGTAGTGGATGCGGAGCATCCGCTGTACGTCTACCTGCCGTGCGGCGTCGGCGGCGGCCCTGGCGGCGTGGCGTTTGGCCTGAAGCTGGCCTTTGGCGATAACGTTCACTGTTTCTTCGCGGAGCCAACGCACTCACCGTGCATGCTGCTGGGCGTCTACACCGGCCTGCACGATGAGATTGCCGTGCAGGATCTGGGCATTGATAACGTGACGGCGGCGGACGGTCTGGCGGTAGGACGCGCCTCCGGCTTCGTGGGCCGCGCGATGGAGCGCCTGCTCGACGGGTTCTATACGCTTTCCGACCAGAGCATGTACGACATGCTCGGCTGGCTGGCGCAGGAGGAAGGGATCCGTCTGGAACCGTCGGCGCTGGCAGGCATGGCCGGGCCGGTGCGCGTTCATTCGCATACCAACGTTACCCACCTGGTGTGGGCGACCGGCGGCGGGATGGTGCCGGAAGACGAGATGGCGAAGTATCTGGCTAAAGGGAAGTAATTATGCCGGGTGGCGGCTGCGCCTTACCCGGCTTACAGCTGCAAAATTTGTTGAATGTGGGTTACCGCAAACAGCAGTGACAGCGATAGCACGGCCAGGGCGATGAGGAACTTATCCCGCACCGCCTTCGGCTGTACAAAGTCATTCTGCGCCACGTCCATCAGGTTACGGCTGCGGGTATAGCGCCATAAAATGATAGCCACCAGCGCCAGCACAACCACTGAGATCCAGAATGGCACCCCCGTCCGGTGCCAGTTGTGCTTAATCGCCAGGGCAATCAGCGCGCCATACCCCAGCAGCGTTCGCAGCCACGCGAGCGACGTCCGCTCTGGCTGCAGGCCGGGGTCCGCTTCGCGTCGCGCTTTGCGGCTATCCGCCATAGAACACCAGCACCATTACCACGCCCGCCACCGTCAGCAGAATCGTGCTGATAATCAACAGCCCGCGCGTATAGGGCAGATCCTGCTTCAGACGCATCGCCTTCTCATTGCGCAGCCAGCGCAGGTAGCCATAAATCGCCAGCACGCCCGCGAACAGGCACAGCAGCAGCGCCAGCACTTCACGGATCAGCGGCGTGGCGAAATCCGGCGCGAGCTGATCGAGGCCCACCCCTGCGGCAAGAAAGCCCAGCGCGGTGCGGATCCACGCTAAAAAAGTGCGTTCATTAGCCAGAGAGAAGCGGTAGTCCGGCGCTTCACCGAGGCGGGAAATTTTCATGAAGGTTCCTTGTCGTGCTACGGGCAGGCTTCAGCATAGCGTAAATCGACAAGGACAAGGAGACCGGCATCGGGCGATGCCGGTCAGGACGATTAATGCAGCTCTGGCCAGTACGCTTTGTTGGCCTCGATCAGATCATCCAGAATCGCTTTCGCGACGGACGCGCTCGGCACGGTTTTCGACAGGGTGATCGCCTGCCAGAGTTTCTGGTACGAGCGCTGCTCCCAGGCATCCACCACCAGTTTTTCCACCGCCACCTGCTGGCTCATCAGCCCTTTCTGAAAGTGTGGAATATCGCCCACCGTGAGCGGTTCCGGTCCGTTATGGCCTACCAGGCACGGGATCTCCACCATCGCGTCGGCATCGAAGTTATGGATGGCCCCGTTGTTTGGCACAATCAGCAGCATCCGCTCCTGGGTGTTAAAGGCAATCGCGGTTGCCAGATCGACGATGTACGACGCGTGTTCGTCGATTTCCAGCTCGCCGGCGGAGGATTTTCCCGCCTCGATAATCGCCCGGCAGGAACTGAACACGTGCTTCTCACGGTGATCCATGACCTCATTGGCGCGGGTGCGTTCCGGGTTGGAATGCGCGACCACGTAGTCCGGGAACAGGTAGTACTTCAGGTAGGTGTTCGGCATGGTCTCCGGATCCAGCGCCTGCACGTCTTTTGCTTTGGCAAAGGTATCGTTCCAGCTCGCTTCGGTATGCGCATCTTCCGAAGGCGGAACATAGCCGTTTTTCGCCACGTATTCGCGCAGTTTCGGCATAAGATCGTTGCCGTTGAGATCTTCAATCGACGTCCACCAGCCAAAGTGGTTCAGGCCATAGTAGCGCACGCGCATCTCTTTGCGGTCCTTCAGGCCGACAATCTGCGCCATACGCCCTTCAATGCCGATCGGCATATCGCAAATGTTGAGGATTTTAGCGTTCGGACGCAGGCGGCGCGTGGCTTCCGCGACAATCGCCGCCGGGTTGGAGTAGTTCAGCATCCACGCGTTCGGGGAGTACTGCTCCATATAGTCCACCAGCTCCAGCACGCCGCCGATAGAGCGCATGCCGTAGGAAATCCCGCCAGGTCCGCAGGTTTCCTGGCCCAGCACGCCGTGGCGCAGCGGAATTTTTTCATCTTTTTCACGCATCGGGTATTTGCCCACGCGGATATGCGCCATCACGAAATCCACATCGCTAAACGCCGCTTTAGGATCGGTGGTGTAGCTGAACTCAATCTCCGGCGCCTGCTCCCTGAGGATGATTTTGCACGCTTCGGCGATGGTTTCCTGACGTGCGCCGTCGTTGTCATAAAATTTCAGGGCGCGCAGCGGGAAACGGTCACGGTTGGCTAACAGCATCAGGACGATACCAGGCGTAAAGGTGCTGCCGCCGCCTGCAATGACAACTGAGAATTTTTTCATGATATAGCCTCTGTCAGGGTGGTTTGTTCATTTGTTAAAGGAGTTTTCATCAGCGATTCCAGCTGGTCGCGCACCTGAGGAACGTGCAGGCCGACAATCACCTGAATGCCGTTGCCGCGTCGCACCACACCGTGGGCGCCGAGGGCTTTGAAGACGTCATCGCTTTGGGTTTTCGCCATATCGACCAGGGCGATACGCAAGCGGGTGGCGCAGTTGTTAATGCTTTCGATGTTGGCCGCGCCGCCGAGCGCCTGAAGGAACCCGGCAGCCTGCCCGACCTGCTGGCTGGCCGCTGCCGGGGCGGTGGTTTGCCCGCGCGCCGCCTTATAGTCGGCCTTGCTGTAGAGTTTGATTTCGCTCTCTTCCCGGCCCGGCGTTTTCAGGTTGAGACGTTCGATCAGCGTTTTGAAGACCACGAAGTAGATCCCGGTGAAGCAGATGCCGATGCCGATCTGGGTGAATACCGTCGAGGCGTGGTTATGGAACATCGGGATCCAGTTTTGCGGCAGGAACTGGTCCAGCAGGCCGCCGCCCATGTTCCCGACCACGCCGAAGGCGTACATCACCGTTGCCATGGTGGCTGCCAGCACGGCGTGCACGGCAAACAGCAGCGGCGAAATAAACAGGAAGGTGAATTCGAGGGGTTCAGTGATGCCCACCAGCACGGCGGTGAGCGTAGCCGGGACCAGCAGGCCCCGCCACCTTGACGCGGTTTTCCGGCGACGCGGTGTACCAGATAGCGAATGCAATCCCCACCGAGCCAAACACTTTTGAGTTGCCGTGCAGCGCGAACCCGCCTTCCGGGAAGAGGATTTTCAGCGGCAGGGTGCTTTGGCTGAATTCCTGAAGGTGCTGCGCCCAGTAGACCTGAATGCCGCCTTCTACCGCCGCCGGGCCGAAGATAAACGGACCGTAGACGAAGTGGTGCAATCCGGTTGGGATCAGAATGCGTTCCAGGAAGGTATACACCCACACGCCCAGCGCACCGGCAGAGCGCAGGAACGCCTGCAGGGACTCGATGCCCATCTGCACTTTCGGCCAGCCCAGCAGCGTCAGCCAGGCGCAGGGGATCATGACGAAGAACGCGAGGATAACGACGAAGGAGCTACCCTGGAAAATCCCCAGAAAGACCGGCAGCGGCTTGTCGAAGTAGCGGTTGTGGATGGCGGTGACGATGCCTGAAATCACAATGGCGCCGATGATGCTGGTATCGAGCGTTTTGATCCCGGCAATCATCGCCAACCCGCTACCCGCCGTCGGTTCGGCGGAGAAGTCGACGCCAAAGAAGTGGCCCCAGGTCATTCCCATCGCGTTAATGAAGTAGTTCCAGGTCAGAAAGCTAATCAGCACCGCCAGACAGGCGCGGCCCTGCGCCTGCTTCGCCAGGCCAATCGGCAGGCCGACGGCAAAAATCAGCGGCATATTGCGAAACACCGCCCAGCCGCCCTCTTCAATGATGTGAACGATCTGCGCAAAAAGATGATCGGGGGCGGTTAAGGCTTCGCCGACAAACAGCGGGTTGCGAAGCATGATGGCGATTCCCACCACGATCCCGGCGAACGGAAACAGCAACACCGGGGTAAACATGGCACCGCCAAAACGTTGTATTTGACTGAGCATTTTTAAATCCTCATGAAACAACCTGTAGGGGTAGAGGCCTTTATGGTTTTTTGCTGGCCTGAGGTGAGCATAAGAACTTACTGATGCGCGAACATGGGGTGCCGCTGCGATTCGTGATCGCATTCATGGTTTTATTTTGACCAATCAGGTCTACTTTTTGCGGTAAATATGGACATGTCAGGACACAATCCACGCGTTAATATGGGCAGAGAGGTCTACTGGTGATCTACAAATCTATCGCCGACAGATTGCGGCTGCGGCTGAATTCATCGGACTACAACATCGGCAGTCCGCTGCCCGGCGAAAAAGCGCTGGCGCAGGAGTTTGGCGTGGCGCGAATGACCATCCGCAAGGCGCTGGATCTGCTGGTGAGTTGGGGGTTGGTTGAGCGGCGGCACGGCAGCGGAACCTTTGTGTCGCGCAAAGACGTCCACCACGAAACCACCAACCTGACCGGGCTGGTGGAGGTGCTGCGTCAGCAGGGAAAAGAGGTGCAGAGTAAGGTGCTGCAGTTCGAAGTGATGCCCGCCCCGCCCGCCATCGCCAGCCAACTGCGGATTCAGGTGGATGAGCGGATCTATTTTTCCCGGCGGGTGCGCTACGTGGACGGGAAGCCGCTGATGCTGGAGGACAGCTTTATGCCGGTGAAGCTTTTCCGCAACCTCTCGCTGGCGCATCTTGAGGGGTCTAAGTTTGATTACATCGAGAAGGAGTGTGGGATCACCATCAGCGGCAACTATGAGAGCCTGACGCCGGTGCTGGCAGATAAAACGCTGGCCGGTTATATGAACCTGCCGGAACAGACGCCACTGCTGCGCATTACCTCACTCTCCTACAGCGACAGCGGCGAGTTCCTCAATTATTCCGTGATGTTCCGTAATACCAGTGATTACCAGGTGGACTACCATCTGCGGCGCATCCACCCGGACGACCTGCTAGCCCATCCCCCAGAACAGCACCGCCAGTAGCTGCGGGGTGATGATGCGCAGGAACATCACCAGCGGATAGACGGTGGCATAGGAGAGCGCGGCCGCACCGCTGGTGGCGTGCAGGTTGTTAGCAAAGGCCAGCGCGGGCGGATCGGTCATGGAGCCCGCCAGCATGCCGCACAGCGTCAGGTAGTTCATTTTGGCGAACATCCGCGCCAGTATGCCCACCGTCAGCAGCGGGATCGCCGTGATGAATATGCCGTAGCCGACCCAGCTCATCCCTTCACCCTTGACCAGGGTATCGACAAAATCTCCGCCGGATTTCAGTCCGACAACCGCCAGGAACAGCACGATGCCCAGTTCGCGCAGCGCCAGGTTGGCGCTCGGCGGCATAAACCAGTAGAGCTTCCCGATACAGCCGATACGCCCGAGGATCAGCGCCATAATCAGCGGCCCGCCCGCCAGACCCAGCTTGAGCGCCACCGGGAAGCCCGGCACGTACACAGGAATAGAGCCAAGCAGCACGCCGAGCCCGATACCGATAAACACCGGTAGCATCTGCACCTGCTGCAGTTTTTGCTGGGCGTTACCCACCATATCCGCCACGGCGTCGATGGACGACGGGCGACCGACCAGGTTGAGGATATCCCCGAACTGCAGGCTGGCGTCCTGGCTGGCAACCAGTTCGACACCCGCACGGTTAAGGCGGGAGATCACCACGTCATAGCGCTCTTTCACCTGCAGATCGCGTATTTTCTTGCCCAACACCTTTTCATTGGTCACGACAACGCGCTCGACGCGCATATCGGTGCCGCGGGTTGAGAGCGAGGTATCCACTTCCTGCCCAATCACCAGACGGGCGTTGTTTAAATCGCCGGGCTGACCGACCAGGTGCAGCAGATCGCCCTGCTGAATGACGGTGCCGGGCGCGGGCACCATCAGCATATCGTCACGCTTAAGGCGGGAGCAGATGATGTTAGCGCTGTTGAGGATCGGCACGTCCTGAATCGCCATATTGTTCAGGTTGGGGTTATCGACGCGAATATTGATGGTTTTGATCGGCATATGACCGTTGGTGAGCGTGGTTTCATGATCCATCGCCTCTTTTTCAACGTTGACGCGAAACAGGACGCGTACCAGCCACATGGAAAGCAGAATGCCGCAAATCCCAAACGGATAGGCCATGGCGTAGCTCATCCCCATCTGGTCGACGATGCCGGGTTCGATACCCAAATCGCGCAGGATTTGCTGGCCCGCGCCGAGCGCTGGCGTGTTGGTGACCGCCCCGGAGAAAATGCCCAACACCACGGGCAGCGGGATATCGAAGATTTTGTGCAGAATTGCGGTGACCAGCCCGCCCATCACCACAATGCCGAGGGCAAACAGATTGAGTCGCAATCCGGAGACCCGAAGTGAAGCAAAAAAGCCCGGCCCGACCTGAATACCGATGGTATAAACGAAGAGGATCAGGCCGAACTCTTGAGTAAAGTGGAGCATTTCGGCGCTGAGGACCAGCCCGAGCTGGTCGGCAAAGTGCCCGACAAAAATGCCGCCAAACAGCACCCCGCCAATCCCAAACCCGACGCCACGGATTTTAATATTCCCTATCCACAGGCCAACAACAGCAACCAGGGCCAACACGCTGACGGTTAACGCGATATCACTCATGATCCACTTCCTGTGCATAACCTTAGTTATGTTAAGGATTCTCTCAGAGCCGGATGGGATTGTATGGGCGATGGCGCACAAAAAAGCCCTGCCGTGGCAGGGCTTCGTGCAGTCTGTGAGTATTGTCGGGTGGCGGCTGCGCCTTACCCGACCTACAGGAGCGGCAGGATTTGTAGGCCGGGTAAGGCATAGCCGCCACCCGGCAAAAAAGTCTATTAACTATTCAACGCCGGACGCTCGCTAATGGCGATACGCTGCGGCGCGATGGCTTCCGGCACGTTGCGGAGCAGGTCGATATGCAGCAGCCCGTTGGTAAACGTCGCGCCGGACACTTCCATATGGTCTGCCAGGGTAAAGCTCAGGCTAAACGGCTGATTAACCAGCCCCTGATGCAGCCATTTGGTCTCGGTCTCTTGTTTTTCCGGCGTCCCCTTAACGGTCAGACGCGTGCCTTCAAGCTGAATATCCAGATCGTCCTGGCGGAAACCGGCCAGCGCAAGGGTGATGCGATAGTGGTTATCGTCGCTTTTTTCGATATTGTACGGCGGAAACGTCTGTTGCTCGGTGGTGCTTTGCAGGGCGTTAGCCAGTTTGTCAAAACCAATCCACTGACGCAGCAGGGGGGATAAATCGTAGTTACGCATACTAAATCTCCTTCTGAGAAGCGAGTTCGGCACAGTTTAATTTTGTGCGCAGTTGTTCCTGCAAACCCTTGCGGATTCGCATATGCTCCCGTTACGGCAAGCAATTCAGGGTGGGCCGCTCACGCGACCCGCGTAATTAGTTAATTTCGATACGGCGCGGTTTTTTCTCTTCCGGAATCACACGTTCCAGTTCGATAAACAGCAGGCCGTTAACCAGGTTCGCGCCTTTAACGTGAATGTTCTCGGCTAACTGGAACTTGCGTTCAAAGTTGCGCTCGGCGATGCCCTGATAAAGGTAGGTACGTTCTTTCTGCTCGGCCGCATGGGAACCTTTCACCACCAGCAGGTTGTCCTGCGCGGTGATCTCCAGTTCGTTTTCTGCAAAACCGGCGACGGCAATAGCGATGCGGTAGTGGTTTTCGTCAACCAGCTCAACATTGTATGGAGGGTAGCCGTTGCTCTGGCTTTGGTTATTTTCTAAATGGTTAAACAGGCGGTCAAAACCAATTGCAGAACGGTATAGCGGAGAAAGATCGAAGTTACGCATAAATAAAACTCCTGAAATCAGCGAGAAAATGTAGCCTTCCACCATGGACAGGCCTTTGTGCCCCCGAACACCCATCAGGCGAGTTCGTTATCGGGCCACATTCTTAAAATGGGTCTGGATACGGGCTTTTCAAGCGTATTGATGTGAGATTTTTTTGCACTTTGCGGGTTGTCGCTTAGACTGGGACAACAGCACAAAGAGTTAAATTGCGATGGCTGCCACAGTGCGGGGTTTTCGGGCTATTCATTTAGGGTAAGGCTCGCTATAACCCTGAGTTGCAGGTCGATGCAGTGTTATTAACGATGACTGAGTGATGATGAAAAATGTTCTGATAAAGCTGACAGCGTTCAGCGGGGTGGTATTACTTTGCGGGTGCTCGAGCGTGATGTCTCACACCGGCGGTAAAGAAGGAACATATCCGGGGACGCGCGCCAGTGCGGCCATGATTTCCGATGACGACACAAACTGGGGAACCAAATCTCTGGTTATCCTGGATATGCCTTTCACGGCAGTCGCCGATACGCTGCTGCTTCCGTGGGACATGTTCCGCACGGACAGTTCCGTGCGCTCACGCGTTGAGAAAAGCGAGCAGGAAAATCTGGCGACCAACGCCGTCATCCCGCCCGCTGCAATGCCCCCGCGTTAGTCCTCAGCGGTTTCCGTTAGCCACAGCTGGCGGAAACCGTCCGTCTCTTCCATCCAGGCGATAGAAAGCCCGTCAGGCGAGAACACGACCGCATCCGCAGACGGTGGATTACCGCGATCGGACGTCAAAAACGTCACCTCTCCGGTCTGCGCGTCGCAGCAGGCGATCCGGTTTTCAAGCACACATCCCAGCATGTTCCCGGAAGGGTGCCAGTTAAACGCAGACTGGATCCCGCTCTCCGTATGGGTTAACTGGCGCGGCTCGCCGCCCTCAGGAGAGATCAACCACAGCTGCACAGTGCCGTTATCATCCCGCATCAGAAACGCGATCTGCGTTCCCTGCGGATTACTGCGAACCCAGTGGCGCGGCACGTTCACCAGCCCCGGATAACGGTTCTGGTGAGTGAAGGTCAATCGACGCTGCATCACCCCGGCAGGTGGCGCTGGCAGCGTCTCTGGCGTTCCCTGCAGAGGCGCATCACCCGCTCGTTTCCAGCCCTGCTCGTCCTGCGGTAACGCGACAATAAACAACTCGGGTACTTTTACGCCCTTTTCAGACAGCGTGTCGCCGATAAACGCCAGCCTGTCGTTGCCTACCCAGCCCTCTTCATAGGCGCGGTTGATTTCATCGCTGCCCGGCTGTGGGTTGGGCGTGGTGCGGCTGACCAGCACGCTCCAGAAGGTTCCCGGATACTCACGCGGATGATTCCCCTGCGGGTTCACCGGGCCGAAAGGCGCGGCCACGCCGACGTTGCGTAAATCGAGCTTCGGATCGCGCTCGTGCAGCACGTGGTCGTTATAGGTGAAGCTGACGAGCTGCCCGTTCGGGCTAAAGACGTGCACATGGCTGCCGCCGCGCAGCGCGCCTGCGGTGTAGGGCGCAGTGATATCCATCGCGTCAAGATTGCTCACCTGACCGTTACAGGCAATGACTCCCTGACGATGATGAAAATCATAGTGCCAGTCTGCATCCGGTTTTTTCGGGCCGTGGATAAAGACGTATTTTTCCTGTGCGGGATGAACGGTCACCACGCCAACATGCGCGCCGTCAGTGGCGCGATAGATCACCTCCACCTCACCCGTAGCGACATTGACCCGCTCAATGGTTTCGCCGGTAAATGACGCACCAGACGGGCGTACGTCGTAGACCAGCCACTGGCTGTCCGGCGTCCAGGTATTAATATTGGTGAGCTGATGGTTACGGGGAGCGAAGGTGATTTGTTTCATGAGGATACCCTGATGCACGGTGAGTGCATCAGGGTAAAACATCCGCAGGGATTAGCCTACTCGTTTCACATCGCCCACCAGCAGGATGTAGGAGAGTGCCCCGATCAGCGCCACGGCAGAGATATAGACCAGCGCCGGGCCGAAGCCGTAGTCTTGCGCCAGATAGCCGATGACCAGCGGTACGGTGATCCCGCCCAGCCCGCCGACAAAGTTGAACACGCCGCCGGTCAGGCCAATCAGCCGCATCGGCGCGAGGGACGACACCAGCGACCAGGTGATAGAGGCGAAACCGTTACCGAAGAACGCCACCGCCATCAGGGTCATAATCCACACCGGATCGTTGGTGTAGTTGGCACCCATGATGCAGGTTGAGATCAGCAGCCCGCAGATAATCGGCGTTTTACGCGCCACGCCCAGCGAGTAGCCTTTTTTCACCAGCTTATCGGCCAGCCAGCCGGAGAGCAGCACGCCGAAAAACGCCGCGAGGAACGGCACGGTGGTCATAAAGCCCGCTTTCAGTGCCGTGATGCCCTTCTCCTGGGTCAGATAGTTCGGGAACCAGGTCAGGAAGAACCACAGCGTGGAGGTCACCGCGAACTGGCCCAGATAAACGCCTACCAGCTTACGGTGGAAGACCAGCTTCCAGTCCGCTTTGGTCAGCGGCTGGCGCGCCTCTTTTTTCACCGGCGCATCGCCATCCACCAGGCCACCGCCGTCGCGGATGTAGTCCAGCTCGGCTTTGGTGATGCTTTTGGTCAGACGCGGCGGCTGGTAAACCTTGAACCAGATCAGCGACCAGATAATGCCAATCCCACCGGTGACGATGAACACCCAGTGCCAGCTCAGCAGCTCCTGGATCCAGATCAGCAGCGGCGTCAGGAACGCCAGGCCGACAAACTGCCCGGAGGTGTAAAAGCCGACGGCGGAGGCGCGTTCATGTTCCGGGAACCAGCTGGTCACCATGCGGTTATTGGTGGGAAACGCGGGCGCTTCGAAAACCCCAGTGATCGCGCGCAGGCCAATCAGCGACATCAGCCCGGTCGCAAAGCCCTGGAACAGGGTCGCCACGGACCAGCCGAAAATGGCGATAAAGTAGGTCAGACGTGAACCCACGCGGTCAAGGAACCAGCCGCCGGGGATCTGGCAGAGCGTATACAGCCAGGCAAACGCCGAGAAGACGTAGCCCATTTCCGCTTTGGTGATGCCAAACTCTTCCTGAATATGGGCCGATGCCACGGCAAGGTTGGCGCGGTCGACATAGCAAATGACCACGGTAATAAAGATCATGATTAGCGTCAGGTAGCGGCGACGCCCGGTTTTTGCAGCAGTAACTGGAATATCCATCGCAATCTGTCTCCAGATTTTGGGCATAGCGAAGCCGCTCACCATGCCCTGTAATTTACAGAGGGTTATATTTTTGTATGTACGTTTTTATTGCCCGGTGGCGCTGCGCTTACCGGGCCTACGGGAGAGTAGGCCGGATAAGCGTAGCGCCATCCGGCTTTACCATTCGGCTACGGAACCATCTTCATGACGCCACAGCGGGTTACGCCAGTCTGGCGCGTTTTTACTGAGCTCAATGACTTTGGCTTCGTCAATTTCTACGCCAAGGCCCGGCTTCGTTAACGGTTTAAAGAAACCGCCTTCCATGCTGAAGTCTTCTTTGTTTTTCACAAAATCGAGCAGCTCCGCGCCCTTGTTATAGTGAATCCCCATGCTCTGTTCCTGGAACACGGCGTTGCGGGAGACAAAGTCCACATGCAGACAGGCTGCCAGCGCGATCGGCCCGAGCGGACAGTGCGGCGCCAGCGCCACATCGTAGGCTTCGGCCATCCCGGCAATTTTGTAGCATTCGGTGATGCCGCCCGCGTGGGAGAGGTCCGGCTGCAGGATCGCAATGCCGCCCGCTTCGAGCACGCGCTTGAACTCGAAGCGCGAGAACATGCGTTCCCCCGCCGCGATGGGAATGTGCGTCTGTTCAGCCAGTTTCGGATAGTATTCCGCCTGCTCTGCCAGAACCGGCTCTTCGATAAACAGCGGGCGATACGGCTCCAGCTCTTTAATCAGCACTTTGGCCATCGGCGCGCTGACGCGGCCGTGGAAGTCCAGACCAAACTCGATCTCGTTGCCGAAGGCTTCACGGATTTGCGCCACGGTATTCACCGCGCGATCCACCGCACGCGAGTTGTCGATAATGCCCATCTCTTCGCAGCCGTTGAGCTTGAAGGTATCAAAGCCAATGTTGCGCAGCTGCGTGATGCCGTCGATCACTTCCGCAGGACGGTCGCCGCCGACCCAGCTGTAGGCTTTAATTTTGTCCCGCACCAGGCCGCCCATCAGCTGCCAGACCGGCGCGTCCAGCACTTTGCCTTTGATATCCCACAGCGCCTGGTCGATACCGGCGATGGCGCTCATCAGAATCGGTCCCCCGCGGTAGAAGCCCGCGCGGTACATCACCTGCCACAGGTCGTTGATGCGCGCCGGATCCTGACCAATCAGGTATTCACCCAGCTCGTGAACCGCCGCTTCAACGGTGCGCGCGCGTCCTTCAATTACCGGTTCGCCCCAACCTACAACGCCTTCATCGGTTTCGATTTTCAGGAACATCCAGCGCGGGGGTAAACGGTACGTGGTGAGTTTGGTTATTTTCATTTCACTGCCTCTCGATACGCTTTCACAAATGCTGCTGCCTGCTGTGCGGTACGTTCCACGGACTGCCCGGCGCGATACAGATCGCTGCCCAGCCCCGCGCCCACACAGCCCGCGCTCATCCACTGGCCCAGGTTTTCTGGCGTTACGCCGCCCACGGCAAAGACCGGCACGCTGGCGGGTAAGACCGCTTTCAGGGCTTTGATGTAGTCAGGGCCAAAGGCCGACGACGGGAAAATTTTGAGCGACTGCGCGCCCGCATCGAGGGCAGTAAAGGCTTCCGTGGCGGTGGCGCATCCCGGGCAGACGGTCATGCCGTAACCCACCGCGCGGCGGATCACCTCAGGCTGAATGTTGGGCGTGACGATAAGCTTGCAGCCCATTTTCGCCAGTTCATCCACCTGCTCCGGGTGCAGCACGGTGCCTGCGCCAATCAGCGCCTTCTCACCGAACGCCTCCACCACGGCCGGAATGCTTTTTTCCCACTCCGGCGAGTTGAGCGGGATTTCAACCGCGTCGAATCCGGCGTCGATAACCGCACCGACGTGGGCTAACGCCTCATCGGGCGTGATGCCGCGCAAAATCGCGATAAGGGGAAGATCAGTTTGCCACTGCATGAGCGATGCTCCTTATTCCTGCCTGAAATGCCGTGTCGCCGGATACCGTTGCAACATCACACCCAACGGCGCGGAACGCCTGCTCGTAGCGCGACGTCAGCGATGCGCCGGCGACAAGGGTGACGGCCTGCTCGTGCGCGATGAAATCACGCATGCTGGCGACTTCTGCGCCAATCAGCAGGCCGGAGAGAAATTCGCTGACCTGCTCGCGCGGGAGATTTCCCAGCACGTGCGAGGCGCGAACCTCAAAAAGCTGCGGCAAAACATCAGGAGAAGCGATCCCACGGTCAAGCCCGGCAGCAAACGCCTGTGACGAGGCTTCCTGTTCCGGCAAACCGGCTCCCACCAGCGAGTGGTTGAGCAGCAAATGGTGCAGCTCGCCGGTCATCACGGTGCGAAAATCGTGGATTTGCTCAGCATCAGCCTGGACCCACTTGCAGTGCGTTCCAGGCATGATGTAGACAGAAGAAGGAGAAAGCGTGCGCGCGCCAAGCAGCTGCGTCTCTTCGCCGCGCATCACGTTGTGGTTATCGTCGCGAGAGACGCACAAGCCGGGAATAATCCAGATATTGTCGCCAACGGACGTTAACTGCTCGCCAATAGCGGAGAAGTGGGCGGGAACCGGCAGATAAGGCGCGACTTTCCAGCCTACGTTACTGCCGACCATACCCGCCATGACCACCGGCGTGGCGCTATCGCGCCAGTTTTGTGTGACCTCTGCTAACACCGCCTCGGGGGATTTACCGTTCAGGCGCGTCACGCCTGCTTCTGATTGCCTGCTCTCCAGGCACTGCTCGCCCTGATAAAGCCAGGCGCGCAGATTGGTCGATCCCCAGTCAATTGCGATGTAGCGAGATGTCATGTGATTTCCTTCAACCTTCGTGTCGAGCTGGCGATCATGGTAAGTGCCGCCTGCTCTGCCGCATCGCCATCCTGATGCCGTATCGCATCGAACAGCGCTTTATGTTCCTGGAGCGTTTTCGGCATGTTGGCCTCATCGCCCATCCAGGTACGTTCAAATACTGCTCGCTGTAGCGAGCTGATCGCCACGCTAAGCTGCTGTAATACCGGGTTATGCACCGACTGCAGCACCGCTTCGTGGTAGCGAATATCCGCCTCGTTAAACGCTTCCCGGTTCTGGTTATTGGCGATCATGTCGTTCAGGGCCGACTCAATCTGCGCCAAATCGCCGGACGTTGCGCGCTCCGCCGCCCAGCGGGCGATGGCCGGTTCCACCAGGTTTCGTACCTCGCTCATCGCACCGATAAGCCTTGGGTCGTAGTCGTTTTCCAGCACCCACTGCAGAACGTCGGTATCGAGGTAGTTCCACTGGTTGCGCGGGGCAACAAACGCACCGCGATAGCGCTTCATTTCAATCAACCGCTTCGCCATCAGCGAGCGGAATACTTCCCGGATGATGTTGCGCGAGGTTTCAAACTCTTCGCACAGTTCGGCCTCTGCTGGCAGCGGTGAACCGGGAACGTATTTGCCCCCCACAATCTGGGTGCCCAGCGTGATGACGATGCGATCGGTTTTATTGAGAGTCATGGAGAGTCCTTGTGCTCTGTATGTCCATCACTACTTTACCGCGACCGCTGAATTTCACCTCACTTTTGCAGTACAAACGTGAGGGAGTTCGTCTTTGCTGTGGTGGTAATGTAGTACAATCACTTAATGTTGTACTACAATCAAGATCACAAAAAGAACAATTCAATAAATTCAGCGCAAAAAAAAGCCCCGGTTGATAACCGAGGCTGATAATTAAAAATAAGCGTTACTGCAGCACAAATTTCTCGATCGCGTGGGCAACGCCGTCTTCCAGGTTGGATTTGGTTACGAAGTTGGCCACTTCTTTCACGGATGGAATGGCGTTATCCATCGCCACGCCCATGCCCGCGAACTCAATCATCGCGATGTCGTTTTCCTGGTCACCCAGCGCCATGATCTCTTCCGGTTTGATACCCAGCGCATCAGCAAGCGATTTTACGCCAGTGCCTTTATTGACGCGTTTATCGAGGATTTCGAGGAAGTATGGCGCGCTTTTGAGCACGGTGTACTTCTCTTTTACCTCCGCCGGAATGCGTGCGATGGCTTTATCCAGGATTTCAGGCTCGTCGATCATCATCACTTTCAGGAACTGGGTCGCTGGGTCCATCTTCTCGGCTTCACAGAACACCAGCGGGATCGTCGCGACAAAGGATTCATGCACCGTGTAGTAGCTGATGTCGCGGTTAGCGGTGTACAGCGTGTTGCGATCGAGCGCGTGGAAGTGCGACCCCACTTCACGGGACAGTTTTTCCAGGAACAGGTAGTCATCATAGTTCAGCGCGGTTTGCGCCACCGTGCTGCCGTCTGCGGCTTTCTGCACCAGCGCACCGTTGTAGGTGATGCAGTAGTCGCCCGGCTGATTCATGTGCAGCTCTTTCAGGTAGCTGTGTACGCCCGCATACGGACGGCCCGTGGTCAGGACCACATTCACGCCCTTCGCGCGGGCGGCGGCGATCGCGTTTTTAACGGCTGGAGAGATGGTGTGGTCTGGCAGCAGCAGCGTGCCGTCCATGTCGATTGCAATGAGTTTGATAGCCATGAGATCCCCGGGATAAATGAGTGCTGCCTCATGCTAACGCGATTAAGCCCACAAAAATAGAGCTACATTGCGCAACAGAAATACCCCTTTTACGCAAATCCCGGGGAGCGCTGACTTACTCGCGGGTAAGGACGATTTTGCCAAACGCGCCGCGATCCAGGTGTTCAAACGCCTGTTCAAGCTCGTTAAAACGGTAGCGATGTTCGATCACAGGTTTCAGTCCGGTCACGTCCACGGCGCGGACGAAATCTTCCAGCGCCCGGCGGTGGCCCACGCCAATCCCCTGAATGACGGGGGATTTCAGCAGCAGTTCGCCAGCTGAGAGCGTAATCTCCGTCCCGGCCAGCACGCCAATCACGGAGATACGCCCGTGAACGGCAACGGCGCGCAGGGAATGCTTCAGGTTCTCTCCCCCTACGGTTTCGATAATATGGTCGATACCGCGATCCTGCGTGAGCGCCAGCGTATTTTCAGCCCAGTCACCCTTCAGACGGTTGATGCCCTGATTAGCCCCCAGTTTTTTGGCCTGCGCCAGTTTTTCATCGCTTCCCGAGGTGACAAACACCTCTGCGCCGTGCGCTTTTGCGATTTGCAAAGCAAAGAGCGCCACGCCGCCCGTGCCCTGCACCAGCACCGATTGCCCGGCGCGCAGCTGGCCGCGTTCCACCAGCGCAAACCAGGCGGTAAGCCCTGCGCAGGGCAGCGTGCTGGCCTCGGCGTCATCCAGGGTCTCCGGAGAGGCCACCAGCGCGTCTTCCTTCACAATCACATACTCGGCCAGCATGCCCTGGAAGTATCCGCCGGACGTTTTATAGGGCAGATTGCGCGCGTCCGCCTGCGGCTTACCGTTGATCCACTCAGGGAAGAAGGTTGAGATGACCCGCGCGCCGGGTTTGAAGCGCGCAACGCCGTCACCAATGCTGTCCACCACGCCCGCCATGTCAGACGCCGGGGTAAACGGGAAGGAAAGCGGGATCGGCATTGTGCCTTCAACAACCATTTTATCGCGATAGTTAAGCGCAACGGCATTCACCCGCACGCGGATCTCACCCGGGCCGGGCTGTGGAACGGGTGCCTGAGTCAGCTTGAGGTTCTCGCGCCCGAGGGCATCCATGGACCAGCGTTGCATTGTCTCTGTCATTTTATTTCTCCTGCCATCAGATGAGCTTTAGTCCTGATAGTCTACCGTTGACCAAGTGTCGCCAGTGGCGATAAGTTTTCTCTTTATTGACGCCAGAATAGATACAATCCATGACCGATACGCTGAAGGATATTCCTGTTTTGGCCACCGTTGAGGCGGGAAGTTTCTCGCAGGCCGCCATTCGTCTGCATTTGTCACGCTCGGCGGTAGGAAAAAGCATCGCTCGCCTCGAGGAGCGGCTTGGTGTACGCCTGTTTCAACGCACCACCCGCAGCCAGAGTCTTACCGATAACGGCGCCCTTTTTTATGAACGCTGCCTGCGCGCGCTGGAGGAGATTCGGGGTGCGGAATCGCTGCTTGAAACCGGGAAACAGCAGGTCAGCGGTCGCCTGCGCGTTGCCATGCCGGTGCTGTTTGGTCGCCAGTGCGTCGCCCCGCTGCTGATCGCGCTGGCGCAGGAACACCCCGGGCTTGAGCTTGAAATGTCATTCAGCGACCGCGTGGTGGATCTTGTGGAGGAAGGGTTTGATATGGCGGTGCGGAACGGCACGCTTCAGGACAGCAGCGTGCTGGTCGCCAGAAAGCTGGGGGAACACCGCATGGTGCTGTGCGCCGCGCCGGAGTATCTGCTGAAGAAAGGCCAGCCACAAAGCGTTAATGATTTACCCCTGCATACGGCCATTAACTATCTGCGCGCAGGCAGAGTGTTGTCCTGGCAGCTGATGGATAGCGAAGGAACATCGCACACCTTTACGCCCCGATCGTCGCTCAATATGGATGATTTGCAGGCGATCTGCGACGCTGCGCTGGCCGGACACGGCATTGCATGGTTGCCCTGCTGGATGGTCGTCAAAGATATTCATCAGGGTAAGCTCGTCCCGCTCCTGAAGCAGGCGCCGGATGTGCATTTCAACGTTCATGCGGTGTGGCAGCAGACGCCGCATCTGCCGCTGAGGGTAAGAATGGCGATAGATACGCTGGCGAGCCGTTTACCGTCCGTGATGTCGCTGGATATGCCTGCGCCCACAAAAAAGCCGCGCTAAAAGCGCGGCCAGTTTTCGTGCGGTATAACGACGGTTAAATATCGATATTTGCCGCTTTCAGGGCGTTCTCTTCGATGAAGGCACGACGTGGCTCAACCGCATCGCCCATCAGGGTCGTGAACAGCTGGTCCGCAGCAATCGCGTCCTTAACGGTGACGCGCAGCATGCGGCGGCTTTCCGGATCCATGGTGGTTTCCCACAGCTGGTCCGGGTTCATTTCGCCCAGACCTTTATAGCGCTGGATCGCGAGGCCACGACGGGACTCTTTCACCAGCCAGTCCAGCGCCTGCTCGAAGCTGGCTACCGGCTGACGACGTTCGCCACGTTCGATGAACGCATCGTCTTCGATCAGCCCGCGCAGCGTCTCGCCGAGCGAGCAGATACGGCGGTATTCCGGACCGGTCACAAACTCGTGTTCCAGCGGGTAGTCGGTATCAACGCCGTGGGTACGCACGCGAATAATAGGCTCGAACTGCTTATCGGCGTTCTGCTGGATATCGCATTTCCACATGCTGCCGTGCTGCTCTTTCTCGTTCAGATCGGTCACCAGAGCGTTCACCCAGCGGGTCACGGTCTGCTCGTCGCTCAGATCGGCTTCGGTCAGAGTTGGCTGATAAACCAGCTCCTTCAGCAGCGTTTTCGGATAACGGCGTTCCATACGCGTGATCATTTTCTGCGTGGCGTTGAACTCGGACACCAGACGCTCCAGCGGCTCACCGGCCAGTGCAGGGGCGTGAGAGTTCGCGTGCAGGGTCGCACCATCAAGCGCGATCGCGATTTGGTACTGATCCATCGCTTCGTCGTCTTTAATGTACTGTTCCTGCTTGCCTTTCTTCACTTTGTACAGCGGCGGCTGTGCAATGTAGACGTGGCCACGCTCAACGATCTCAGGCATCTGACGATAGAAGAAGGTCAACAGCAGCGTACGGATGTGCGAGCCGTCGACGTCCGCATCGGTCATGATGATGATGCTGTGGTAGCGCAGTTTGTCCGGGTTGTACTCGTCACGGCCGATGCCGCAGCCCAGCGCGGTGATGAGGGTCGCCACTTCCTGAGAAGAGAGCATCTTGTCGAAACGGGCTTTCTCAACGTTGAGGATTTTACCCTTCAGCGGCAGGATCGCCTGGTTCTTACGGTTACGGCCCTGCTTCGCAGAACCGCCCGCGGAGTCCCCTTCCACAAGGTAGAGTTCAGACAGCGCCGGGTCACGTTCCTGGCAGTCAGCCAGTTTGCCCGGCAGGCCTGCTAAGTCCAGCGCGCCTTTACGACGGGTCATTTCACGGGCTTTACGCGCCGCTTCACGGGCACGTGCCGCATCGATAATTTTGCCCACCACGATTTTCGCGTCGGACGGGTTTTCCAGCAGGTATTCGCTCAGCAGTTCGTTCATCTGCTGTTCAACCGCCGATTTCACCTCAGAAGAGACAAGCTTGTCTTTGGTCTGTGAGGAGAACTTCGGATCCGGCACCTTCACGGAGACCACGGCAATCAGGCCTTCACGGGCGTCGTCACCGGTGGCGCTGACTTTCGCTTTCTTGCTGTAGCCTTCTTTGTCCATGTAGGCGTTCAGGGTACGGGTCATCGCCGCACGGAAGCCCGCAAGGTGCGTACCGCCGTCACGCTGTGGAATGTTGTTGGTGAAGCAGTAGATGTTTTCCTGGAAACCGTCGTTCCACTGCAGCGCCACTTCCACGCCGATACCGTCTTTTTCGGTAGAGAAATAGAAGATATTCGGGTGAATTGGCGTTTTGTTCTTATTCAGATACTCAACAAACGCTTTGATACCACCTTCGTAATGGAAGTGGTCTTCTTTGCCGTCACGCTTATCTTTCAGGCGAATAGACACGCCGGAGTTCAGGAACGACAGTTCGCGCAGGCGTTTCGCCAGGATGTCGTACTCGAATTCGGTGACGTTGGTGAAGGTTTCATGGCTCGGCCAGAAACGTACCAGGGTACCGGTTTTGTCGGTATCGCCGGTGACGGCCAGCGGGGCCTGCGGCACGCCGTGAGTATACAGCTGACGGTGAATTTTGCCTTCGCGCTGAATAACCAGCTCCAGCTTCTGCGACAGGGCGTTAACCACGGAGACGCCTACGCCGTGCAGGCCGCCGGAAACTTTATAGGAGTTATCGTCGAATTTACCGCCTGCGTGCAGGACGGTCATGATCACTTCCGCAGCAGATACACCCTCTTCCGGGTGAATACCGGTTGGGATGCCACGACCATCATCAGTGACGGAGACGGAGTTGTCCGCATGGATGGTGACCACGATGTCTTTACAGTGACCCGCGAGCGCTTCGTCGATAGCGTTATCTACCACCTCGAATACCATGTGGTGCAGACCGGTGCCGTCATCCGTGTCGCCGATATACATACCCGGGCGCTTACGCACCGCATCCAGCCCTTTCAGGACTTTGATACTGGAGGAGTCATAAGAATTCGACATCAACGTTTCTCGCTCATTTCAACTTGGGTTAATCCGTTATTTTACCCTTTTCCACGGTAAACATCTTCGAATTTTCGTCCGACATGTCTATAACGTGTTCAGCACTAATGGCGCTGACGAAAACCTGCGACTGCGTGGCTTTTAAGCGGCTGGCAAGCAGCCCGCGCCGCGCGTCGTCGAGTTCCGAGGCAAAATCATCTATCAGGTACAGGCAGCGCCTTCCGCTTTCGCGGGTGAGAAACTCTCCCTGTGCCAGGCGCAGCGCGCACATCAGGAGCTTGAGCTGCCCGCGCGACAGCGTATCTTCCACCGGCGCACCGTCGGCACGAATGCGGAAATCCGCCTTGTGCGGGCCGTGCGCGGTGTAGGTCAACATGCGATCGCGCTCGAAGTTTCTCTCTAACACCTCGGCATAATCCGTCTCTTTCTCCCAGCCGCGCTGGAAGGAGAAGGTGAGAGTGAATTCGGGTAAAAACTGTTTGCAGGTATCGGCCATGTCTTCGGCGATACCTGCGCTGTATTCGGCACGCCAGTTGCTGATTTGTTCCGCAAGGGGAATGAGTTCCATATCCCACGGACGCAGCTGGGCGTAACGTGTCACCTGGCGCAGCGCAGCGTTACGCTGCTTGAGCAGGCGCTTCAGGTTGCTCCAGGCGTTAAAGAAACCGGCTTCGTTGTGAAAGCATCCCCAGTCGAGGAACGCTCTTCTGTATTTGGGGCCGCCGTTGAGTAAAGTAAACCCCTCCGGCGTGATCAGCTGCATTGGCATCAGCAGCGCCAGCTCCGCCACTTTATGGCCGTCGGTGCCGTCGATGCGCACCTTGCTGTCGCCCTGCTTGTCTTTGGTCAGGCCGATGGCGGTTTCCCGCTCTGCGCCCTGCAAACGCCCGTGCAGAACAAAGGATTCCTGCTCATGGCGAATGACGCGACCAATCTGCAAACTGCGAAACGCCCGACCGTGGCCGAGCGTATAGATGGCTTCCAGCACGCTGGTTTTGCCGCTGCCGTTTGCGCCAACCAGGAAGTTAAAGCCAGGGGATAAAGCGAGATCCGCGCTTTCGATATTGCGAAAGTCGCGGATCAACAGACGGGTGAGCGACATTACAGTCTCATTGGCATGACAACATAAGCCGCGCTTTGGCTGGCCGCATCTTCAATCTGTACGCTTGAAACGGAGTCGGTCAGCAGGATGCGCACGTTTTCGCACTTCAGCGCATTGAGCACATCCAGCACGTAGCTGACGTTAAAGCCGATTTCCATCTCGGTTCCGGCGTAGGTGACGTCCAGAATTTCTTCTGCCTCTTCCTGCTCCGGGTTGTTAGCGGTGATTTTGATCTGGTTTTCGCTCACGTACAGGCGCACGCCGCGGAATTTCTCGTTAGAGAGAATGGCCGCACGAGCAAAAGCCTGCTTGAGGCTGTCGCAGCCTGCTTCCAGCGTTTTGTCCGGGTTCTTCGGCAATACGCGGCGATAATCCGGGAAACGACCGTCAACCAGCTTAGACGTGAAGACAAAATCACCCACGTGTGCGCGGATGTTGTTGCTGCCGATCTGCACGCGCAGCGGCGTGTCGCCACCGTCGAGCATACGCATCAGCTCAATCACCCCTTTACGCGGCACGATCACCGAATGGTTTGGCAGTGAATCGCCAATCGGCATAGAACAGACCGCCAGACGGTGGCCGTCGGTGGCTACGGTACGCAGCTCTTCACCTTCGGTTTCGAACAGCATGCCGTTTAAGTAGTAACGAACGTCCTGATGCGCCATGGAGAACTGCGTGGCTTCAATCAGACGCTTCATCGTCGCCTGTGGCAGGGTGAATTCAACTTCGCTCTGCCAGTCGTCCAGATTCGGGAAGTCTGCAGCAGGCAGCGTGGAGAGCGAGAAACGGCTGCGGCCAGAACGCACCAGCATACGGTCGCCTTCCAGCTGCACGGCGATTTCAGCGCCTTCCGGCAGCCCACGGCAGATATCAAAGAATTTACGTGCCGGAACCGTGGTCGCGCCCGCGTCGTGCGGCTGAGTCAGCGTAACGCGCGCGATCATTTCCATTTCCAGATCCGTGCCGGTCAGCGACAGCGTACCGTCCGCGACCTGAAGCAGCAGGTTTCCGAGAATAGGCAGCGTTGGGCGGCCACCTAATGGGCCACTCACCTGTTGCAGCGGTTTTAATAAATGTTCACGTTCAACGGTAAATTTCATAGCGTCACGATGATAATGTTCTGATTAAATTGGAAAAATCTTCTTTATGTCGTGGCTTTCTTCGCGTAACTGCTCAATCTTACGACAAGCGTGCAGCACGGTCGTATGGTCACGGCCACCAAACGCATCGCCGATTTCCGGCAGACTGTGGTTGGTTAACTCCTTTGCCAGCGCCATCGCCATCTGACGCGGACGCGCCACCGAGCGGGAACGACGTTTAGACAGTAAATCTGCCACTTTGATCTTGTAGTACTCAGCCACCGTCTTTTGAATATTGTCGATAGTGACCAGTTTTTCCTGCAATGCCAGCAAATCGCGCAGCGCTTCACGCACAAAATCGATGGTGATCGCACGACCGGTGAAGTTGGCGTTGGCAATCACACGGTTCAGCGCGCCTTCCAGCTCACGCACGTTGGAGCGCAGACGCTTGGCAATAAAGAACGCCACTTCACCCGGCAGGCGAATGTCGTTTTCATCGGCTTTCTTCATCAGGATCGCGACGCGGGTTTCCAGCTCCGGTGGCTCGATCGCCACGGTCAGGCCCCAGCCGAAGCGGGATTTCAGACGATCTTCAACGCCGTTGATCTCTTTTGGATAACGATCCGAGGTCAAAATGATCTGCTGATTGCCTTCCAGCAGGGCGTTGAAGGTATGGAAAAATTCTTCCTGCGATCGTTCTTTATTGGCAAAGAACTGGATGTCATCGATCAGCAGGGCGTCAACGGAACGATAGTAGCGTTTAAACTCTTCGATCGCATTGTTTTGCAGGGCTTTTACCATGTCCTGAACGAAGCGCTCGGAGTGCATATACACCACTTTCGCATTAGGCTTGCGCGCCATAATGCCGTTACCCACTGCATGCAGCAGGTGCGTTTTACCCAGACCCGTGCCGCCATAAAGGAACAGCGGGTTATAAGCACCACCGGGGTTATCAGCAACCTGACGGGGCCGCCGCGCGCGCCAGCTGGTTCGACTTACCTTCAACGAAGTTATCGAAGGTGTGCTTAACGTTAACGTTAGAGCGATAGGTTGGCTCAGCGGGCGCAGGGACGTTATCCCAGCCCTGACGAGCAGGTGCGACGCGAGGGGCCGGAGCAGGAGCGGCCTGAGCTGGCGCGGCTACGTTCACGGTTTCACGTACGGTTTGGGTGACCGGCTTTGTGCCCACTTCAAAGCGCAGCTGTGGGGCATCTGACCCGCAGAAATCGTTCAGCAGTCCATTGATATTATTAAGGTACTTGTCCCTTACCCAATCGAGCACAAAACGGTTTGGCGCATACAAAGCCAGCGTGTTATCGCTCAGTTCCGCCTGCAACGGGCGGATCCACATACTGAATTCTGTGGCTGGTAACTCATCCTGCAATCGGGCAAGACACTGCTGCCAAAGCGAAAGTGACACGGCGGACTCCACTCGAACAATAAAAGAAAACTATTGAATATTCATGATTGTTGGCGCACATCGACATGACCCTGTGCAAAAGGGGGATGTGCGAATTGCTATCTGCAATTTAATCCTGACCAGGATCCTGGGATCCCGATCGGGACCGCGGATCATAGCCTAAACTGAGCCAGAGATCTTCTGTTTCTCACAGATTCTTCCCGATTTATCCACAGGAAGATCCGAAACCGGGTAAGTGTAAACGATCCTGACGCGAGTGCCCCACGATTTAGCCCGCATATTGGAAAAATTAATGAGCACAGACAATTTATTGCTTAAATGATCTAACGAAGATCCGGGACGATCCTTGCGCTTTGTTCGGGAGCCCGTATAATCCTCGACCCGGCGCGTGATGCTCATCTTCCTGCGTCGTCCGTTGCTCATTTTCCACGCGAAAACGTGCGGAAATACGCGGGAAATAAGGAAAGAGGAATTGACTCCGGAGTGTACAATTATTACAATCCGGCCTCTTTAATCACCCACGCTGAGGCGTTAGTCGTTCGAAACTCGTTCGGGTATACGCAAAAGTCAGTGAATTTATTCAAGTTTAGGTAGAAATCGCCATGAAACGCACTTTTCAACCGTCTGTACTGAAGCGCAACCGTTCTCACGGCTTCCGTGCTCGTATGGCTACTAAAAATGGTCGTCAGGTTCTGGCACGTCGTCGTGCTAAAGGCCGCGCTCGTCTGACCGTTTCCAAGTAATAAAGCTAACCCCTGAGTGGTTAAGCTAGCATTTCCCAGGGAGTTACGTTTGTTAACTCCCACTCATTTCACTTTCGTCTTCCAGCAGCCACAACGGGCTGGCACGCCGCAAATCACCATCCTCGGCCGCCAAAATTCGCTGGGGCATCCCCGCATCGGTCTCACAGTCGCCAAGAAAAATGTTAAGCGTGCGCATGAACGCAATCGGATTAAACGTCTGACGCGTGAAAGCTTCCGTTTACGTCAACACGAACTGCCTTCTATGGATTTCGTGGTGGTGGCGAAAAGGGGGGTTGCCGACCTCGATAACCATGCTCTCTCGGAAGCGTTGGAAAAATTATGGCGCCGCCACTGTCGCCTGGCTCACGGGTCCTGATAGCCCTCATTCGGGTCTATCAGCGCCTGATTAGTCCGCTACTCGGGCCACATTGCCGTTTCACGCCAACATGCTCAAGCTACGGAATTGAGGCATTGCGCAGGTTTGGAGTGATAAAAGGCAGTTGGTTGACGGTGAAACGCGTATTAAAATGCCACCCTTTACACCCAGGTGGAGACGACCCCGTCCCTCCAGGACCCTTTGATACCAGAGAACACTAACGATGGATTCGCAACGCAATCTTCTTATCATCGCTTTGTTGTTCGTCTCTTTCATGATCTGGCAAGCATGGGAACAGGATAAAAATCCTCAACCCCAGCAGCAGACCACGCAGACGACGAGCAGCCAGGGGAGTGCCGCCGACCAGGGCGTACCGGCCAGTGGCCAGGGGAAACAGATTACGGTTAAGACCGATGTGCTTGAGCTGACTATCAACACCCGTGGTGGTGATGTTGAGCAGGCGCTGCTGTTGACCTACCCGAAAGAGCTGAAGTCTACCGAACCGTTCCAGTTACTGGAAACCACACCTGAGTTCCTGTATCAGGCTCAGAGCGGCCTGACCGGTCGTGATGGCCCGGATAACCCGGCTAACGGCGCGCGTCCGCTGTATACCGTCGAGAGTGATACCTTTGTGCTGGCCGATGGTCAGAACGAACTCGCTATCCCGATGACCTATACCGACGCCGCGGGCAACACCTTCACCAAAACCTTCACCCTGAAACGCGGTGAATATGCGGTGAACGTGGGTTACAGCGTACAGAACGCCGGTGAGAAACCGCTGGAAATCTCGACCTTTGGTCAGCTGAAGCAGTCCATCAATCTGCCGTCCCACCGTGACACCGGAAGCAGCAACTTTGCGCTGCATACCTTCCGCGGCGCGGCGTACTCCACGCCTGATGCGAAGTACGAGAAATACAAATTCGACACCATTGCCGATAACGAAAACCTGAACGTCAGCTCCAAAGGCGGTTGGGTGGCCATGCTGCAGCAGTATTTCGCGACCGCGTGGATCCCGAATAACGACGGTACGAATAACTTCTACACCGCGAACCTGGGCAACGGTATTGCCGCCATCGGCTACAAGTCTCAGCCGGTTCTGGTTCAGCCGGGTCAAACCGGTAAGCTGGCAAGCACCCTGTGGGTCGGCCCGGAAATCCAGGACAAAATGGCTGCTGTTGCGCCGCACCTGGATCTGACCGTCGATTACGGCTGGTTGTGGTTCATCTCTCAGCCGCTGTTTAAGCTGCTGAAGTTCATCCACAGCTTCCTGGGTAACTGGGGCTTCTCCATCATCGTTATCACCTTCATCGTTCGTGGCATCATGTACCCGCTGACTAAAGCGCAGTACACCTCCATGGCGAAGATGCGTATGCTGCAGCCGAAGATTCAGGCTATGCGTGAGCGTCTGGGCGATGACAAACAGCGTCAGAGTCAGGAGATGATGGCCCTGTATAAAGCAGAGAAAGTAAACCCACTGGGTGGTTGCTTCCCGCTGCTGATTCAGATGCCAATCTTCCTTGCGCTGTACTACATGCTGATGGGCTCCGTTGAGCTGCGCCACGCGCCGTTTGCACTGTGGATCCATGACCTGTCTGCACAGGACCCGTACTACATCCTGCCGATCCTGATGGGCGTGACGATGTTCTTCATCCAGAAGATGTCGCCGACCACCGTGACCGACCCGATGCAGCAGAAGATCATGACCTTTATGCCGGTCATCTTCACCGTGTTCTTCCTGTGGTTCCCGTCAGGTCTGGTGCTGTACTATATCGTCAGCAACCTGGTGACAATCATCCAGCAGCAGCTGATTTACCGTGGTCTGGAAAAACGTGGCCTGCATAGCCGCGAAAAGAAAAAGTCCTGATTCGGTAAGTTAACGCTAAAATAAGGGCGGTCGATTGACCGCCTTTTTTATTTGTATTGAACGAGACCAACCATGAGCCATAACGACACTATCGTCGCCCAGGCAACCCCACCGGGACGCGGTGGTGTAGGCATTCTGCGCATCTCCGGCCTGAAGGCGCGCGAGGTGGCCGAAGCGGTGCTGGGTAAACTGCCAAAGCCGCGCTACGCTGATTACCTGCCGTTTAAAGATACCGACGGCACGCCGCTGGACCAGGGCATTGCGCTGTGGTTCCCCGGCCCGAACTCCTTTACCGGCGAAGACGTGCTGGAGCTGCAGGGCCACGGCGGCCCGGTTATCCTCGACCTGCTGTTAAAACGTATTCTGACCCTGCCTGGCCTGCGCATTGCGAAGCCGGGCGAGTTCTCCGAGCGTGCTTTCCTCAACGACAAGCTCGACCTGGCGCAGGCAGAAGCGATTGCAGACCTGATCGACGCCAGTTCCGAACAGGCGGCCCGCTCCGCCCTGAACTCGCTGCAGGGGGCATTCTCCGCGCGCGTAAATCACCTTGTGGAAGCACTTACTCACCTGCGCATCTACGTCGAAGCGGCTATCGACTTCCCGGATGAGGAGATCGACTTCCTCTCTGACGGTAAAATCGAAGCCCAGCTCAACCAGGTGATGAACGATCTCGACGCCGTGCGTGCCGAAGCACGTCAGGGCAGCCTGCTGCGTGAAGGGATGAAGGTAGTGATTGCCGGTCGCCCTAACGCCGGGAAATCAAGCCTGCTGAACGCCCTGGCGGGCCGTGAAGCGGCAATCGTCACCGACATTGCCGGAACCACTCGCGACGTGCTGCGCGAGCATATCCACATCGACGGGATGCCGCTGCATATCATCGACACCGCCGGTCTGCGCGATGCCAGCGACGAGGTCGAACGCATCGGTATCGAACGCGCCTGGCAGGAGATCGAGCAGGCCGACCGCGTGCTGTTTATGGTGGACGGCACCACGACCGACGCCGTCGACCCGGCTGACATCTGGCCAGACTTTATCGCCCGTCTTCCGGCCAAGCTGCCGATCACCGTGGTGCGTAACAAAGCGGATGTCACCGGCGAAACGCTGGGCATCAGCGATGTGAACGGTCACTCACTGATTCGCCTGTCGGCGCGTACCGGTGAAGGCGTTGACGACCTGCGTAACCATCTCAAGCAGAGCATGGGCTTTGACACCAGCATGGAAGGCGGCTTCCTGGCGCGTCGCCGTCACCTGCAGGCGCTGGAAGAGGCGGCGAACCACCTTGTTCAGGGTAAAGCGCAGCTGATCGGCGCGTGGGCGGGCGAACTGCTGGCGGAAGAGCTGCGTCTGGCGCAGCAGAATCTGAGCGAGATCACCGGGGAGTTTACGTCGGACGATCTGCTGGGAAGGATCTTCTCAAGCTTCTGTATCGGTAAGTAATCCCCGCTCAGTAATGGTGATTTCCTCCAGGGAAATCACCATTGTCCAAATGGCAACTCGCCTTATCTCTTTTCACCCCCTATGCTGCATGCCTGCATCTATGGGGGGTTTATGGCTCGTTTTCTGTTTTGTAGTTTCGCGTTGGTTCTGCTTTATCCGTCGGGCATTGATATGTATCTGGTGGGACTCCCCCACATCGCCCGCGATCTGGGTGCCAGCGAAGCGCAGCTGCACATCGCGTTTTCAGCCTACCTCGCGGGGATGGCGTCGTCGATGGTGTTTGCCGGGAAGATTGCGGATAAAGCAGGCCGTCAGCCTGTCGCGATAACGGGTGCCATCATTTTTGCCCTGGCGTCCATTCTCTGCTCACAGGCGCAAAACAGCACCGTGTTCCTGTCGGGCCGCTTCATTCAGGGCATTGGCGCCGGTGGCTGTTACGTCGTCGCTTTTGCTATTTTGCGCGACACCTTAAGCGCCCAGCGCCGTGCCAAAGTGCTGTCGATGCTGAACGGTATTACCTGCATCATCCCGGTGCTGGCACCCGTAGTGGGCTACCTGATCATGCTGAAATTCCCGTGGCAGAGCCTGTTCTGGACCATGGCGGCGATGGGTGCGCTGGTCTTTATTCTGTCTATCACCGTACTGAAAGAGACCCATCCCGGCTCGCAGAATACGGGCCACACCGCAACCCTTCACCCAGTTGAAAAGCTGCTCAACCGCTTTTTCCTCAGCCGACTGGCCGTGACCACGTTAAGCGTGGCGGTGATCCTGACCTATGTAAACGTTTCCCCTGTCTTGCTGATGGAAACCATGGGCTTCGATCGCGGTCAGTATTCAACGGTGATGGCACTGACCGCGATGGTCAGTATGGCTGTCTCATTTTCTACCCCGTTTGCGCTGAACATTTTTCGCCAGCGCACACTAATGCTGGCCTCACAGGCATTGTTCCTTGCCGCAGGCGTGATTCTGGCGACCGCGAGTTCGCACGCGGTGATGCTGGTGGGCATCACGCTCATCTGCGCCGGTTTTTCCGTCGGCTTTGGCGTGGCGATGAGCCAGGCGCTCGGGCCGTTCTCGCTGCGCGCGGGTGTGGCAAGTTCGGTATTGGGCATTGCGCAGGTCTGCGGTTCATCGCTGTGGATTTGGCTGGCAGCCGTTCTTGGTCTTAACGCGCTGAATATGCTGATCGGGATTCTGATTGGCTGTAGCATTGTCTGCATTACCTTACTTATGGTCATCCAGCCCGCGGCGCATTATGAAGAAGCCCATCAGCAGTCTCGATCTTAATCTCCTGCTTTGCCTACAGCTTTTGCTGCAGGAGCGCAGCGTCACCAAAGCCGCAAAGCGGATGAACGTGACACCGTCGGCGGTGAGTAAATCACTGGCCAAGCTGCGCGACTGGTTCGAAGACCCACTGTTTGTGAAAACGCCGTTAGGGCTGCTGCCCACTCCGCTGACGGTAAGCCTGGAGCAGGATCTGGCCGACTGGATGCAGATTGGCAATCAGATCCTCGATAAATTTCACCATGACTCCCCGGGCGGGCTGACGTTCGTGCTAGCTGCCGAAACGCCGTTGATGCTGATCCGCTTTAACGCCCTGCTGGAGCAGGTGAACCAGCGCTATCCGCAGGCTACGGTGAAGATGCGCCACTGGGATTACGATTCGCTGGATGCCATTACGCGTGGAGAGGTGGATCTGGGATTCACCGGGCGCGAAACGCACCCGCGATCGCGTGAATTGCTGAAGCTGTTACCGTGGTTTATCGACTACGAGATCCTGTTTAGCGACCGTCCGTGCGTGTATCTGCGTGAGGATCATCCGGCGCTACAGGAGGAGTGGAACCTGGAGACCTTTCTGCGCTACCCGCATATCAGCATTTTCTGGGAACGCAGCGACACCTGGGCGCTCGACGAGGTGCTAAGAGAGATGGGGCGCGAGCGTAATATCGCCATGAGCCTGCCCGGCTTCGAGCAGTCGATGTTTATGGCCGCACAGCCCGACCATAATTATATTGCCACCGCACCTTACTACTGCCATCACTACAATCAGCTCCACCAGCGAAAACTGATCGCGCTTCCTATTCCCATTGACGAAGCGCAGGCTGAAAAGCTGACCGTGCCTTTCACCATGATCTGGCATAAACGGAACAGCCATAACCCCAAAATCCTTTGGTTGCGTGAGACAATCAAAGCGCTGTACGCCGCTCCAGCTCCTGTTTTTGCCTAAGAAAATGTAAAGTTCGGTCCTAAGGCTTCTCTTACTCCCATTTACTGATTAAAACAGGAGTCAAGTTAAGCGATAATCATGTAACCGTTTAACCGATTACGACCATTATCAGGGAGCGAAAAATGGCAACGCACTTTGCAAGAGGGATACTTACAGACGGACATCTCGTATCGGCCAGAATTTCTTCAGCCTGTCACACTGAAGCGCTCACGCTCCCGGAGCACCGCAGGACGCGGTTTTTAGCCTCCAGAGCTCTTCTCGCAGAGCTTATGTTCATGCTCTACGGCACCAGCGAGCTGCCGGACATTATTATCCAGCCAGAAGGCCGTCCGGTCTTCGCTGACCCGGAACTCCCCCGGTTTTCCATCGCCTATACTGGCAACATTATTGGTGTCGCGCTCACTACCGAGGGTGACTGTGGACTGGATATGGAACTTCAGCGCGCGACGCGCAGCTTCCACGGTGCTAATGCGCATAACGACTACCCGCTCTCCAGTAATGAAAAACTTTGGGTACGCAATCAAAACGATCCTGTTGAAGCCAGAGCCCAACTCATCACCCTGCGTCAGAGCATTCGTAAGCTCTGTGGGTGTGCGTCTGACGATGCCAGCCTGTTGCAACTCCTGCCAGGATCGGGACGCCTGCGTGCCACGAGAGCCACGCTGGTTGAAGCGCTCAGCGATGCCGAGGACGTGTTGATCTGGTCCATTGCCGTCACCCCGGCCATCGAACGTATGAAAATCTGGGAATTTGACAGTCAACAGGGATGGCGTAGCCTTCCTGATGTGCCCGAGCGCGCCAATGAGCCCGCCGCGCGCCTGATGCGTTTAACCAGTTTACCGGCAGAAAAAGCAATCACTCTTAGCTGATCCATTCAGGGTCATCATGATGAAACAGGAGTAATCATGTCTGATACGTTGAAAGTTGTTACGTTACTGGGAAGCCTGCGCAAAGGTTCATTTAACGGGATGGTCGCCCGCACCCTGCCACAGCTGGCACCTGCGGGGATGGAAATTAGCGCCCTGCCGTCCATTGGCGATATTCCGCTTTATGATGCTGACGTTCAGCAGGAAGAGGGATTCCCGCAGAGCGTTGAGGCGCTGGCGGAGCAAATTCGCCAGGCTGACGGGGTGGTCATCGTGACGCCAGAGTATAACTACTCGGTGCCGGGTGGCCTGAAGAATGCCATTGACTGGCTGTCCCGTTTACCTGAACAGCCGCTGTCAGGCAAACCGGTGCTGATCCAGACCAGCTCGATGGGCGCGATTGGCGGCGCGCGCTGCCAGTATCACCTGCGCCAGATCCTGGTGTTCCTGGATGCGATGGTGATGAACAAGCCGGAGTTTATGGGCGGTGTGATTCAGAATAAGGTCGACCCGCAGACGGGTGAAGTGGTGGATCAGAGCACGCGTGACCATCTTTCTGGTCAGCTGACGGCGTTTGGGGATTATATTAAGCGGGTTAAAGCCTGATAAAAAAGCCCGGTGGCGCTAGCGCTTACCGGGCCTACACTCGTCAGTAGGTCAGGTAAGCGAAGCGCCACCTGACACCACAAACCGCACCTTAGTGCGCGTCGATAAACACAATCTTCAGCACAAACAGCAGCGCCACAACGATCACACACGGACTCAGTTCGCGGAAGCGACCCGTACCGACCTTCATCACGCAGTAAGAGATAAAGCCCAGCGCGATACCTTCAGTGATCGAGAAGCTGAACGGCATCATCACGGCGGTGATAAACGCCGGTACCGCTTCGGTTAAATCTTCCCATTTCACGCGCGCCAGGCTCGATGTCATCAGCACGCCAACGTAGATCAGCGCGCCTGCAGCCGCATACGGTGGAACCATCCCCGCCAGCGGAGAAAGGAAGATCACCAGCAGGAACAGAATGCCGACCACCACCGCCGTCAAACCCGTACGGCCGCCCACGGACACGCCGGAAGAGGACTCAATGTAAGCGGTCACAGAGGATGTCCCGATGAAAGAACCCGCCACGGAGGAGACGCTATCCACAAACAGCGCCTGCTTCATGCGCGGGAATTTGCCTTTCTCATCCGCCAGACCCGCTTTGTCGGTCACGCCGATCAGCGTGCCGGAGGAGTCAAACAGGTTAACCAGCATGAAGGAGAAAATCACGCCCGCCAGACCGAGGTTCAGGGAGCCCGCCAGGTCAACGTGACCAATAACGGTAGAGACGCTCGGTGGCGCGGAGACGATCCCGTGATACTGGACATCGCCCAGCATCCAGCCCAGCAGCGTGGTGACCACGATGGACACCAGCACCGCCGCGTGAATATTGCGGGAAGCCAGGATCGCGATGATAAAGAAGCCCAGCACGCCCAGCAGCACGCTGTGAGAGGTCAGGTTGCCGATGCTCACCAGCGTTTCCGGGTTCGCCACGATCACACCGGCGTTTTTCAGACCCATCATGCCGATGAACAGGCCGATACCGCTGGTGATACCCACGCGCAGGCTCACCGGGATATTGGCAATCATCCAGTAGCGCACGCGGAAAATGGTCAGCAGCAGCAGGCCGACGGCGCCCCAGAAGATAGCGCCCATGCCAACCTGCCACGGCAGGCCCATCGCCTGAACGACCACGAACGCGAAGAACGCATTCAGACCCATTGCCGGTGCCAGCGCAACCGGCAGGTTAGCGAACACACCCATCAGGATGCTGCCAAGGGCAGCAATCAGACAGGTGGTCACGAAGACGGCGCTGGTATCCATGCCAGCAACGCCCAGAATTTGCGGGTTAACAAAAACGATATACACCATCGTCAGGAAGGTGGTGAAACCGGCGATCACTTCGGTGCGTGCCGTTGTGCCGTGCTCGCGCAGTTTGAACACGCGCTCAAGCAGACCCTGACCAGATGTCTGGGTTGTGTGTTGTTGACTCATCATCAATTTCCGAACAAGGAGGGAAAATTCGTCGCTATCCTATACCAAAATGCGACAATAGTGGCGGTTATGAGATACTTTTTTCATTGATTTTGCTTATACGGCAACGATTGCGTCTCGTTAAACTGCCGTACGTAAACGTTAAACTTGTTAAAAGGGAAAGGCATGTCCGGAATTGAAGCGGTATTTTTCGACTGCGACGGAACGCTGGTCGACAGTGAGGTCATTTGTTCCCGCGCATATGTGACCATGTTCCAGGAATTTGGCATTACGCTCGATCTCGAAGAGGTGTTCAAACGCTTTAAGGGCGTGAAGCTGTACGAGATCATCGACATCATTAACCAGGAACACGGTGTGGATCTGGCGAAAGCCGATCTGGAACCGGTGTACCGCGCCGAGGTCGCACGCCTGTTCGACTCCGAGCTGGAAGTTATCGCCGGGGCTAACGCGTTGCTGGATGCGATGACGGTGCCAATCTGCGTGGTCTCTAACGGCCCGGTCAGCAAAATGCAGCACTCGCTGGGCAAGCTTGAGATGTTGCACCATTTCCCGGAAAAACTGTTCAGCGGCTACGATATCCAGCGGTGGAAGCCCGATCCGGCGCTGATGTTCCATGCAGCAAAAGCGATGAACGTCAACGTCGAGAACTGCATTCTGGTGGATGATTCGTCTGCGGGTGCACAGTCGGGAATTGATGCGGGCATGGAGGTGTTTTACTTCTGCGCCGATCCGCACAACAAGCCGATCGAGCATCCAAACGTGACAACCTTTACCGATCTGGCGCAGCTGCCGGAACTGTGGAAGGCGCGCGGGTGGGATATTACTCGCTGAAAAAACAAAGCCGGATGGCGCTAACGCTTATCCGGCCTACAAGGCTCGTAGGGCGGGTAAGCGATAGCGCCACCCGCCACAAACATCACTCTTTCGGATCTTTACCCGCCAGCAGCTTGTCCAGCTCATCGCCGCCCACGTGACGGAAGTCCTGACCTTTCACGAAGTAGAAGATGTATTCGCAAATGTTCTGGCAGCGGTCCCCGATACGCTCGATGGAGCGCGCGCAGAACAGGGCAGTCAGTACGCTTGGGATGGTACGTGAATCTTCCATCATGTAGGTCATCAGCTGACGCACGATGCCTTCATACTCCTGGTCGACTTTCTTGTCTTCACGGTAAATACGCACCGCTTCGTCCAGATCCATACGCGCAAAGGCATCCAGCACGTCGTGCAGCATCTGCACGGTGTGGCGGCCCAGCGACTCCAGGCTCACAAGCAGTGGCTGGTGCTGCTGAGAGAACTTCTCCAGCGCGGTACGGCAGATTTTATCCGCAACGTCACCAATACGCTCCAGCTCGGCGATGGTCTTGATGATCGCCATCACCAGACGCAGATCGCTCGCCGTCGGCTGGCGTTTCGCGATAATGCGCACGCAAGCTTCGTCGATAGCCACTTCCATCATGTTGACGTTTTTGTCGCCTTCAATGACGCGCTTCGCCAGCTCGCTGTCCTGGTTGTGCATCGCCGTAATTGCATCAGAAAGCTGCTGCTCGACCATGCCGCCCATGGTCATCACCTGGGTGCGAATGCTTTCCAGCTCTGCGTTGAACTGGCCGGAAATGTGTTTATTAAGATTGAGGTTGTCCATGGTTTCTCCACATGCACTAAGGCAAATCAACCGTAGCGGCCAGTAATATAATCTTCGGTTTGTTTCTTCGCGGGCCTGGTGAACAGCGCATCCGTATCGCTGAACTCAATCAACTCGCCCAGATACATAAACGCCGTATGATCGGAACAACGCGCAGCCTGTTGCATGTTGTGGGTCACGATAACCACGGTGTAATCCTGCTTCAGCTCGGTGATGAGCTCTTCAATACGGCCGGTTGAGATCGGGTCCAGCGCTGAACACGGCTCATCAAGCAGCAACACTTCCGGGCGAATGGCGATACCGCGCGCAATGCACAGACGCTGCTGCTGACCACCGGAGAGAGAGTAACCGCTCTGGTGCAATTTATCTTTGGTTTCGTTCCATAATGCGGCCTTGGTCAACGCCCACTGTACGCGCTCGTCCATATCGGCGCGGGAGAGCTTTTCAAACAGGCGCACGCCAAAGGCGATGTTGTCATAAATCGACATCGGGAACGGCGTGGGTTTCTGGAACACCATACCTACTTTGGCACGCAGCAGGGCGATATCCTGGGCCTGGGTCAGAATGTTTTCACCGTCCAGGATGATTTCACCTTCGGCGCGCTGCTCCGGATAGAGCGAATACATTTTGTTAAAGGTTCGCAGCAGCGTGGATTTTCCACAGCCGGAGGGACCGATAAATGCCGTGACCTGGTTCTTCGCGATATCCAGGTTGATGTTCTTCAGGGCATGGAATTTGCCGTAGTAGAAGTTCAAATCACGAACCTGAATCTTACCCGGGGCAGTATCAACCATACTCATTGACTCATTTCCTCATTCGGCGCCGCGAGCTGCCGCGCCGTAAAAATTTAACCGTGTTTCTTCTTCGCGAAAATGACGCGCGCCAGAATGTTCAGCAACAGTACGCAAAGGGTAATGATCAGCACCCCGGCCCAGGCCAGCTGCTGCCACTCCGCGAATGGGCTCATCGCAAATTTAAAGATCGTCACCGGCAGGTTGGCGATCGGCTGCATCATGTCCGTACTCCAGAACTGGTTGGAGAGGGATGTAAACAGCAGTGGCGCCGTTTCACCTGCAATACGCGCAATCGCCAGCAGGATACCGGTCATGATCCCGGAGATAGACGCTTTCAGCGTAATCGCGGAGATCATCTTCCATTTCGGCGTACCCAGCGCGTAAGCCGCTTCACGCAGGCTGTCCGGCACCAGTTTCAGCATGTTCTCGGTGGTACGAATGACGATAGGCACCTGCAGCAGCGCCAGCGCAATCACACCCGCCCAGCCGGAGAAGTGTTCCATCTGTGCCACCACGACGGTGTAGACGAACAGACCCACCACGATAGACGGCGCGGACAGCAAAATGTCGTTGATGAAGCGAATCACTTCCGCCAGCCAGGATTTACGCCCATATTCTGCCAGGTAGATGCCCGCCATAATGCCCAGCGGCGTACCGAAGACCGTCGCCCACAGGATCAGCAGGCCGCTACCCGCCAGGGCGTTCGCCAGACCACCACCCGCCGTGTTTGGCGGAGGCGTCATCTCGGTGAACAGCGCCAGCGACATACCGTCAATTCCACGAACGATCGTCGAGAACAGGATCCAGACCAGCCAGAACAGGCCGAATGCCATCGTCGCCATAGAGAGCGTTAACGCAATCCGGTTTTTTATGCGGCGTTTGGCCTGCATTTTGCGGCGGGATTCCGCCAGTTCAGCGGTAGCTTGCATTTCGAGAGTTGCCATTAGCGTGCTCCCTCATTTTTAGCGAGACGCATAATCATCAGCTTGGAAATCGCCAGAACAATGAAGGTGATAACAAACAGAATCAGCCCCAGCTCCATCAGTGCCGCAACGTGCAGGCCGGATTCCGCTTCCGCAAATTCGTTTGCCAGTGCAGAGGTAATACTGTTGCCCGGCATGTAGAGCGACGCGCTGTCGAGCTGGTAGGTGTTACCGATGATAAAGGTGACCGCCATGGTTTCACCCAGCGCACGACCTAAGCCCAGCATCACGCCCCCGATCACCCCATTTTTGGTGAACGGAAGAACAATGCGCCAGATAACTTCCCAGGTAGTGCAGCCGATACCGTAGGCTGACTCTTTCATCATCACCGGGGTCTGTTCGAAGACATCGCGCATAACCGCCGCAATGTAAGGAATAATCATGATGGCGAGGATCACACCCGCAGCCAGAATACCGATACCGAATGCCGGGCCTGAGAACAGGGCCCCCACAAACGGAATGGCGGAAAGCACGTTACCGACCGGCTCCTGGAAGTACGTTGCGAACAGCGGAGCAAAGATGAACAGACCCCACATGCCGTAAACGATACTTGGAATGGCCGCCAGCAGTTCGATAGCAATACCGAGCGGGCGTCGCAGCCAGCCTGGCGCCAGCTCCGTCAGGAACAGGGCAATACCAAAGCTCACCGGAACCGCAATCAGCAGGGCGATGAACGAGGTCACCAGCGTGCCGTAAATGGGCACCAGGGCTCCGTAGATATCGTTCGGCGCGTCCCACTCTTTGGTCCACAGGAAGGAGAAACCAAATTTCTGGATGCTCGGCCAGGAGGAGAAAATCAGAGACACGATAATGCCGCCCAGCAGCAATAGCACAATCAGCGCAGCCAGTTTGACCAGCGCGCTGAAAATCATGTCACCTTTTTTACCCGGAGGGTTAAATGCAGGCTTGGTTGCAGCCATAAATCACTCTTCTTTATGAGACGTCTTACGAATATGCCCGGTAGCGCTGGCGCTTACCGGGCCTACAGGATAAACCGTAGGGCGGGTAAGCGCAGCGCCACCCGCCATCTTCGTTAAATATATCCTGTTAGTACAGCGCTTTACCGCTGCTGTCTTTCACGTTGGTTTTCCATGCAGCACGAATCTGCTCAACCACGCTGTCTGGCAGGCTGGCGTAATCCAGGTCGTTAGCCTGTTTGCCGCCATTTTTGTATGCCCAGTCGAAGAACTTCAGCACTTCAGTACCCTGCTCGGGTTTCTTCTGATCTTTGTGAATCAGAATGAACGTCGTAGAGGTGATTGGCCACGCGTCGTCGCCTTTCTGGTTAGTCAGGTCCTGCGCGAAGGATTTGCTCCAGTCAGCGCCTTTTGCAGCGTTAGCAAAGTTCTCTTCGGTCGGGCTAACCGGTTTACCGTCAGCTGAAACCAGTTTGGTGTAAGCCAGGTTGTTCTGCTTGGCGTAAGCGTATTCTACGTAACCGATGGAGCCTGGCAGACGCTGTACGAACGCGGCAATACCGTCGTTACCTTTACCGCCCAGACCGGTAGGCCAGTTAACGGTAGAGCCGGAGCCGACTTTAGATTTCCACTCTTCGTTCACTTTCGCCAGATAGCTGGTGAAGACGAAGGAGGTACCGGAACCGTCAGCACGACGAACCACAGCGATATTCTGCGAAGGCAGCTTAACGCCCGGGTTCAGTTTGGTGATGGCTTCGTCATCCCATTTTTTGATTTTACCCAGGTAGATGTCACCCAGGGTTTTGCCGTCCAGCACCAGCTCGCCTGACTTCAGGCCAGGGATGTTAACGGCCAGCACAACGCCGCCGATCACTGTCGGGAACTGGAACAGGCCTTCCTGATTCAGTTTTTCATCAGACAGAGGGGCATCTGACGCACCGAAATCTACGGTATTAGCGGTAATTTGTTTTACGCCACCGGAGGAGCCGATACCCTGATAGTTAACCTTGTTACCGGTTTCTTTCTGGTAGGTATCTGCCCATTTGGCATACACCGGCGCAGGGAAGGTTGCACCAGCGCCAGTCAGGCTTGCTGCTGCGAATGCAGAGAAAGCGCTCATCGATAAGGTCGCGGCGACAACAGTTGCGACAGTGGTACGCATAACTTTCATAATGTCTCCTGCAAGGATTTCGTAAATCATTGTTTAAGTGGCTACGATGAGCAAAATAGGACAAACAGGTGACAGATAAATGTACGAATTATGACATTTTTATGACAGTGCAAATCATTACCATAACCCTTTGAATAATTTATTCTTTTATTCAATAGGCGGTAATATTTTTGTCACATTAGTTGCAGTAAGTGTGGTCTATCCGGCGAAATATGACAACGGCTGTCATCAACAGCCGTCATGAGTTCAGTTTGAAAATTCCAGGGTTATGGTGGCATCTGCGTTAAACGTGCCGGGCGTCGGTCTGGCTCCGGTAGCGCTGGCCGGGGCGGCAGAGAACGTAATAGTACCGTTACTTTTTCCGCCAATAATGCTTGTAGAACCCATCTCCGTTTTGAGCGCGCCGCCGTTCACCATCACCGGGTCGCCGTTTGTATCGTAGATTTTGATCCCCACGTTGTTGTTTGACGTAGAAACCATCATGTTGTCGGCGCTGGCTGCCGTAGCGTTAAAATCAGCGTTCACCTTTTGCGAGCGGTCCAGGCCGGAACAACTCACCGTAACGGTTTTCTCAATTTTTTTACTGGTTATCGATGTGCCGGGCGTGGCGGAAAATTCAGAGGCGGGGATCTGACCAAAATCGATATTAATCACCTGCCCGTCGTTAATTTCACACTGCTGGGACGCAATGATTGAGCCTTTGATCCTGACTTTTGCGATCGCCTCTCCCCTGGGCAAATCATTAGATATTCCGCCGTAGACGAGGGCGACATCGGTCAGAGGAATTGTGACCAATCCGGTGATCGATTTTCGAATATAAAACGAGAGCATCGAAGACGTTCCGGTATCAAGCGTAATATCGTTTGACGAGCCACAGGTGTGAGAGGCTGTACTGCGGTTCGAAACGTGCTCAAAAGGAATTGCAGTGTAACCCACGTTTTTGATGAAGATCTTTACGCCGACATCGAGATATTCATTAAGATTGTAATAAGAGACCTCACCAATCTTTTTATCAAATACGAGACCGCCAGTTGGATCCGCTGTGTAGTAGATTGCCGAAAATCCCTTATTAAGCCGGTGCTTTGAATCGCAGGAACAGTTGACCTGATAGCTGTCGCTGGCCGTCGCTTCGGCGATATCCACCATCGTTTTTCCCGGAACGTTATCTTTCGCGCTAATACTCGTTTGCGGAAAATTCAGGTTAAGCACATGTGTGCCTGAAATGGTCGTGCAGGTTCCTGCCATCTCAGCGAACGCCGTCGGGCTGGCAAGTATCAGCAGGCCAGCGATAAATAAGCTCTTCATCTAAAATCCTTTTTAGTTACATACGACGGTTTGTTGGACCAGCGACGCTCCGGTCTGGGGAGAAATATGGAACGGTGCCCGGCATTCCACGACGTTACCCGCCCCCCACCGCAGCGCAAAAGATCCCTCTTCCGGAACGCCAGACAGGTAAAGCTGCCCGTTTTCTCCCACGATGCCCGTCAGCAGCTCACCTTTACTTTCGCCGTTCGCGACGGCACCAAACGGTGCAGGCTTGCCGTTTGCCAGTATGACGTTGAATAGCACCCGATAACCCAGGTGGGTCAGAAACTCTGCTTTGACAATCGCACCGCGGGTCGGCACAAGATCGATCACGCTGTTTTCAAGCTCCACGTTGGCTCGGGAGAAATAGTCGTTGTCGATGGCCACCCGGTTTTCGTCATAAGGATTAAGCTGGGTTTTCACCGCATAACCGCGCCAGTCGGTGGCCACGCCAGAGGTGTTTTCAACGGCTAGCCCCGACGCACCGGGCGTTTTGATCAGCGCAACCGTCTCTCCAAGCTGCTGCGAGAACGTGACGCCTTCACCGTGCACAATAACGCCCCCGCGCGCGCCGAAATTAAGGTGTTCGGCATTTGCACTGTAGGCGTAGCTGCCGTCCAGCGTGCCGTAAGTGCCGTTATAGGTCATCGCAAGGTTGCTGGCATCCGCTGCGCTATCGCCTGTCCAGGATTGTTGCAGGTTATACGAGAGATTATCCCGCTCCAGCAGCGTTCCACTTAACCCCACCTGATGGGATGCCTGCGCGCTGTCGTTTTGCGTCATGGCATAGTTGAGGTAACTGTTTTTCACCCAGCCGGACAGCGGAACCGAAAGAGAAAACATAAAGATGTTTTCGCCCCCGTTGTTATCCTCATCTTCGCTGGCACTGTCGTGGTGCGTCGCGCTATCGGTGTAGCTCCACGACACGTTCCAGGAAACCATGCCGAGATTGTTGCTGTAGCCAGTCTGGATCAAGCGTTCTACCGCCTCCGTTTGCCAGTACTGTTGACGGCTCAGCGTCAGATAAACGTTCCCCCAGCCGCGTCCAAAAGACTGAGTCCATGTTCCCTCCAGACGGCTACGGCGGTTGCCCGTTTCCCAAAAATTACTTTCATCCCCCTGACGCGATGACCACTCGTTGAGGGTATAAAAACCCTGAGTAGAATAGCGGTAGCCCACCAGCCTGAAATTCGTGTCGGTGGCATCAATACGCTTGGAGTATAAGAAACGATAGGATTGCCCCTGGGATTCATCGCCGTCATCAAACCGGGCTTTCGCCTGCGTCACGTCCATAGAAAGCGCGCCAAACGCGCCCAGATCTTTACCCACACCCAGCGCCGCCGCGCGGTACTCGTCCGCCAATTGCACGCCGCCATAAAGCGTGATGCCGGCTGGCAGCCCGCGCATGATTTGCGCCTGCATAACGTTTGGGGTAAAGCGATTGTCTTCCCGCATTTCGCCAATGCTGACGTCGAAGTCGGTTTGACCTTCACGTTTCAGAATGGCCAGCGAAGCATAAGGCTGGATAAAATGTTGCTCGCTGCCGTCCTCTTCTTTGATGGTCATGTCCAAATCCCCACCCGAGCTGGTGGTATTGAGATCGGTAAGGGCAAACGCTCCTTGCGGTACGGCAGACTGATAGATGACGTAACCGTTTTGCTTAATCGTCACCATGGCGTTGCTTTTCGCTACGCCGCGCACCACAGGTGCGAAGCCGTTCATGCTGGCGGGCAGCATGTCATCATCGGTGTAAAGCCGCACCCCGCGCAGTCTGGCACCATCAAAAACATCGCTTGCCGACCAGGTATCGCCCACCATGAACTGGCTGCGCAGCCCGGGAATATCACGCTGTAGCCACGAGCTGACGGAGTGATATTCAGCATTGCCGCCTTCAGCGCTCAACGTACTGTAGTTACGTACCCGCCAGGCGCCGAGATTCAGACCATTTTGCAGGTTGAGGTAATAGCTATCCGCCGTGTCGTCGTAATCAGAGCGTACGGTATGGGAGCCTGAAAAGTCATAATTAACCGAAAGCGCATTGATCCCCTGGTCCCAGCGTTCGGGGCTGATATAGCCCATGGCATAGTTGTCCAGCCAAATCTGCGGTATCACAATATTGAGCGTCAGTTTGTCCGTATCGAACTGCCATACGGAACCTTCAACAAGCGGCCCCGGCGCGACGCAGGCATCGTCATCAATGTTTGTAAGCGCTTTGATGGCATCCGCTTTTACACCGAACGCTTTTAGCTGGCTGGACAGGTGGGTGAAGCAGGGCTGGATCTCCCCTTCCTGCTTATCCGCTATAAATGTGACCTCGCGGCGCTCACGTTTTTTCCCGTTAATAAGGATATCCACTTTGTACGTGCCGGGTGGTAGCGTGTTTGCACGATCGAACTGATGAATATCAATACCCGCCGGATGGTCAATCTCCAGCAAGGCGGGGTTAAAGAAGGCTTCTTTCGCCTGTAGCTGGCAAGCCAGCAGGAGCAGCGCCCCGGAGGCAAAGAGAACGTGAACAGGTGAACCGGCCATCTCGCATCATTCCTTGTTTTGCACTTAAAGGGAGAGATTCAGAGGCTCGCTAATCGCACCGTAATCATTGATAAAACGCCAACGAAGCGCTTTACCAGCTGCGCCTGCGGGTAAAGGCAGCGCTAGCTTCTCGAAGGGTTTAAGCATATTGAGCGGAATTTCTTTGCCGTCGACGAACACGTCCATCACGTTGATATGAATTGGAGCAGGATTTTCTATTTGCAGATGGTTTCCTACGCGCTGCCATTTCACCTTCATATACGCTTTTTCGGGCGTCATATTGAGCGCCACCGGGCGCCAGAACAGTTTGATTCGGGTTTTAATGGCAATTTCCATCGTGTTGCTATCCGCACTGCTCCCGGATGGCGGAATATTTTTGATATTCAGCCAGAAAACCGATTCCCGATCTTCGGGAAGCGCTCCCTTGGTTTTAATAATGCGCAGGATTTTTTCCTGCTGCGGCTCCAGACGTGAAACCGGTGGAATAGCCGTGAAGGGAGGTGGGGTAGTCTCTTTTTTATCAAATGGCTCAACCCAAACCTGGATCAGGTAGGGGACGTTTGTCTCTTTATTGAAGATAGAAAACGTTTCATCAGCGCGATCGCTATTAAAAATCACGCGGGTGCCGCCGATAATAACCCCAGCGTAGGATAGAGACATATTCAAAAGACAAATAACAACGAACAGCGACTTAATAAAGTTGCACAACATAATTTCATCCGTGAAATGAGCCTGCTAAAGGAAAATTCGCCAGTACTCTCGCTTTTAACGTCAGCAGGCCCGGGCGAAAATCGATTACTTCATGTATTCGATGGTGAACTGTGAATCAGCGTTAGCTGTGCCTGGCGTAACATCGGCAGAAGTCGCGATATAACGCGCGATAAATTTCAGCTCAGCATTTCCTGAATCAATGGTTGTATAAGAGGAATCTTTGTACAGCTTAACCTGTGAATTATCAGCGCGGTTATAGATACGAATTGCCACGCCCGTCGCCGCGGTCTCTGTTCCCTCACCGGTATAGTCGCCTGGAGTCGATGCAGTTATCGGGGTGCCAATGGCTAAATCGCCATTGCCGTCAGAGGCTTCGGTGCCGTCAAAACGCGCTGCCGCCTGAGTGTACGTGGCCGGACATTTTTCCAGCTTAATGCTAAATTCGGTTGGGGGCCGCAGTGGAGCCTACTATCGAGCCAAAAGCCGATCGGTTCACCTTACCCAGGGCGACGGTCTGGCCAATAGTATCCGTGGTGACTTCACAGGTGCTGTCGATAACCTCACCGGTAAAATGCACCACGCCATCAGACGCGAGCGCCTGGTTTGCCATAAACAGTGAGCACAGAACAAAAGAACCTGTAATCCAATTACGTTTCATTACCACTCCGTTAAATCATGATTAATTCATTCATAAAAAAATATCAGCGAAAGAATCTCCGCCTGAATGAGATTATATTTTATTAAGATTCACAAACAAAATCGGTGGCAGGTAAGAAAAAATTAAATGAAAAGATAAATAAAATAACTTGATAAAATAAATGCTGATTAATTAAAGAGTTGAAAGGGGTTAACATTCCTTATATTAGTCCAAGAGACATATTCAGAAACAGACACAAATAACAGTTAATACTTTTTAGGAATAAATTTAGGTCGTAATAAAAAAGCCTCACATTTTCATGCGAGGCTTTTTCCATTATGTGTCGAATGATTATTCTACGGTGACGGATTTCGCCAGGTTACGCGGCTGGTCAACGTCGGTGCCTTTGATCAGCGCCACGTGATAGGCCAGAAGCTGCAGCGGAACGGTGTAGAAGATCGGTGCAATCACCTCTTCAACGTGCGGCATCTCGATGATGTGCATGTTGTCACTGCTGGCGAAACCGGCATCTTTATCAGCGAAGACGTACAGGACACCGCCGCGGGCGCGCACTTCTTCGATGTTGGATTTCAGTTTTTCCAGCAGTTCGTTGTTAGGTGCCACAACGATGACCGGCATATCTGCATCGATCAGCGCCAGCGGGCCGTGTTTCAGCTCGCCTGCCGCATAGGCTTCAGCGTGGATGTAAGAGATCTCTTTCAGCTTCAGCGCGCCTTCCAGCGCAATCGGATACTGATCGCCACGACCCAGGAACAGGGCGTGATGTTTGTCAGAGAAGTCTTCAGCCAGCGCTTCAATGCGTTTGTCCTGAGACAGCATCTGCTCAATACGGCTCGGCAGCGCCTGTAGGCCGTGAACGATGTCGTGCTCAACGGAAGCATCTTCGCCTTTCAGACGCGCCAGTTTCGCCACCAGCATCAGCAGAACGGTCAGCTGAGTGGTAAAGGCTTTGGTGGAGGCCACGCCGATTTCGGTACCCGCTTTGGTCATCAGCGCCAGATCGGACTCACGCACCAGCGATGAGCCTGGGACGTTACAGATGGCCAGCGAACCCAGGTAACCGAGCTCTTTAGACAGACGCAGCGCTGCCAGCGTGTCTGCCGTTTCGCCGGACTGTGAAAGGGTGATCATCAGGCTGTTACGGCGCACCGCGGATTTGCGATAGCGGAATTCAGACGCGATTTCCACGTCGCACGGCACGCCCGCCAGGGATTCAAACCAGTAGCGAGAGACCATACCGGAGTTGTAGGAGGTGCCGCAGGCCACGATCTGAATATGCTCAACTTTACCGAGCAGTTCGTTGGCGTTTGCGCCCAGCTCGCTCAGGTCAACCTCACCGTGGCTAATGCGCCCGGTCAGGGTGTTTTTGATGGCGTTTGGCTGCTCGTAAATCTCTTTCTGCATGTAGTGACGGTACGCGCCTTTGTCGCCCGCGTCGTACTGCAGGTTAGATTCGATCTCCTGGCGTTTTACCTGCTCGCCTTTGGTATCGAATACGGTCACGCTGCGACGGGTCACTTCCGCGATATCCCCCTCTTCCAGGAAGATAAAGCGACGGGTAACCGGCAGGAGCGCCAGCTGGTCAGAAGCGATGAAGTTTTCACCCATGCCCAGACCGATAACCATCGGACTACCGGAACGCGCAGCCAGCAGCGTAGACGGGTCGCGGGAATCCATGATCACCGTACCGTAGGCACCGCGCAGCTGAGGAATGGCACGCAGTACCGCTTCACGCAGCGTGCCGCCCTGCTCCAGCTCCCAGTGCACCAGGTGAGCAATCACTTCGGTGTCAGTTTCAGAGACGAAGGTGTAGCCGCGCGCTTTCAGTTCTTCGCGCAGCGGTTCGTGGTTTTCGATAATGCCGTTGTGCACGACCACGATGTGTTCAGACACATGCGGGTGCGCGTTACCTTCAGACGGTTCGCCGTGCGTCGCCCAGCGGGTATGCGCAATACCGGTACCACCGTGCAGCGGGTGTTCTTCCGCGGCCTGGGCCAGCATCTGCACTTTACCGAGACGGCGCAGACGGGTCATATGACCTTCTGCATCAACAACAGCCAAACCGGCAGAGTCGTAGCCACGGTATTCCAGACGACGTAAACCTTCGAGAAGGATTTCAGCAATATCACGCTGCGCAACTGCGCCAACAATTCCACACATAGTTTTAGATTCCGAATTTAGGCATGATGCCTGCGTTGTCGCTGACCTGTATTTACCCTTTCCGGGCGCCCCGAGCCTTGTAGAGAGTGGGGTTATTTTTATGGGTACTGCTTGTGGGGGGAGGATTATATTATCCCCTCACCCCGGCCCTCTCCCCAAAGGGGCGAGGGAGAAAAACACCGCACCGAACGATCCCCTCTCCCCTGTGGGGAGAGGGTTAGGGTGAGGGGGTAAATTTGTTACTTCTTCTTCACCGGGCGTTTCCAGCCCTGCTTGTTGACCTGCGGAACGCGGCTTAACACCAGCTCGTTCGCGGCCACATCGCGCGTAACGGTCGTTCCGGCGGCAATGGTCACGCCGTTACCCACGGTAACAGGCGCCACCAGCTGCGTATCGGAGCCAACGAACACGTCATCACCGATGATGGTTTTAAACTTGTTGGCACCGTCATAGTTGCAGGTAATGGTTCCCGCGCCGATGTTCACGTTGTCGCCAATTTCCGCATCGCCCAGATAGGTCAGATGACCGGCTTTCGAGCCTTTACCCAGACGCGCTTTTTTCATTTCCACGAAGTTGCCAACATGTGAGCCTTCCAGCAGCTCAGCACCAGGGCGCAGGCGTGCAAACGGGCCGATAGTACAAGCCACATCCAGACGGGCATCTTCCACTACGCTATACGGGCTAATTTCGCAGTCGTCACCGATAACGCTGTTTTTAATCACGCAGCCGGTGCCAATTTTGACGCGGTTGCCCAGCGTGACGTTGCCTTCAACGATAACGTTAGTATCAATCTCAACGTCACGCCCGTGCGACAGGGTACCGCGCAGATCGAAACGTGCCGGATCGCGAAGCATCACACCCGCAAGAAGCAGCTTTTCGGCCTGCTCGGACTGATAAATACGCTCAAGACGGGAAAGCTGGAGACGGTTGTTCACGCCGTCCGTTTCGCTGATACGCGCCGGATGAACGGCAGCAATTTCACGCCCTTCGTGATACGCCATCGCAATGATATCGGTGATGTAGTATTCACCCTGCGCATTATTGTTGTTGAGCTGAGACAGCCAGCGTTTCATATCCGCGCCGTTGGCAATCAGGATACCGGTGTTAATTTCCGGGATCTGGCGCTGTTCTTCGCTGGCATCTTTGTGTTCTACGATGCCGGTCACCTTGCCGTTTTCGCGGGTGATGCGGCCATAGCCGCTCGGGTCGTCCAGTACGACGGTGAGAAGGCCAATACCGCCCTGGGGTTTAGCTTCACGCAGGCGGGTCAGGGTTTCAACGGAGATCAGCGGGACATCGCCGTACAGCATCAGAATGTCTTCGTCATCGGCAAAGAACGGGGCCGCCTGCTGCATCGCATGGCCAGTTCCCAGCTGTTCAGCCTGAAGCACCCAGTTGAGCTTGTCGTCACACAGCGTCTTTTTCAGTAAATCGCCACCGTGGCCGTAGACCAGGTTTACCTGACGAGCGCCCAATTCATTTGCTGCATCAATGACATGCTGCACCATTGGCTTTCCTGCCAACGTGTGAAGCACTTTAGGCAGATCGGAATACATGCGGGTACCTTTGCCAGCGGCAAGGATCACCACGCTCATCGCACTGTTTGACATACGCATCCTGACGGTAGTTTGAGTGAGAAGTAAAAACGTTTGATGCTTAAAATTCTACATCTTTTTCATCATGAATTAAGGCAAAAAAAAAGCCAGCCTGGTATCCAGACTGGCTTTTGAGCTTTTCAAGCCGGTGTTACATCGCTTTTTTGGTCAACTCGATAACGCGCAGTTTCGCGATCGCTTTGGCCAGCTCCGCAGACGCCTGAGCGTAATCCACGTCACCATGAGAGCTGCTAATGTGCTCTTCAGCCTTACGCTTCGATTCCAGGGCTCGCGCTTCGTCGAGATCCTGGCCACGAATAGCGGTATCGGCCAGAACGGTCACACTGCCAGGCTGCACTTCAAGAATGCCGCCGGACAGATAGATAAACTCTTCATGACCGAACTGTTTAACGATGCGGATCATACCAGGCTTAATGGCGGTGAGCAGCGGTGCGTGACCCGGGAAAATACCCAGTTCACCTTCACTACCCGTTACCTGGATTTTCTCGACCAGACCAGAGAACATTTGTTGCTCTGCGCTGACGACGTCCAGGTGGTAAGTCATTGCCATATCACCCTCCGATTAAGGCGTTAAAGTTTTTTGGCTTTTTCCACGGCTTCTTCGATGGAACCAACCATGTAGAACGCCTGCTCTGGCAGGTGATCGTATTCGCCTTCCATGATGCCTTTAAAGCCACGGATGGTGTCTTTCAGGGAAACGTATTTACCCGGAGAACCGGTGAATACTTCCGCAACGAAGAACGGCTGGGACAGGAAGCGCTGGATCTTACGAGCACGTGCTACCACCAGTTTGTCTTCTTCAGACAGTTCATCCATACCCAGGATGGCGATGATGTCTTTCAGTTCCTGGTAACGCTGCAGCAGGGACTGTACGCCACGCGCGGTGTCGTAGTGTTCCTGACCAACAACCAGTGGATCCAGCTGACGGCTGGTGGAGTCCAGCGGGTCAACGGCTGGGTAGATACCCAGAGACGCGATCTGACGGCTCAGTACCACGGTTGCATCTAAGTGCGCAAAGGTGGTTGCTGGAGATGGGTCAGTCAAGTCATCCGCAGGTACGTATACCGCCTGAACGGAGGTGATAGAACCGGTTTTGGTAGAGGTGATACGTTCCTGAAGAACACCCATCTCTTCCGCCAGCGTTGGCTGATAACCTACCGCTGAAGGCATACGACCCAGCAGTGCAGATACTTCAGTACCGGCCAGGGTGTAACGGTAGATGTTATCAACGAACAGCAGAACGTCACGGCCTTCGTCACGGAACTTCTCAGCCATAGTCAGACCGGTCAGCGCAACGCGCAGACGGTTTCCTGGTGGCTCGTTCATCTGGCCGTAAACCAGGGAAACTTTGTCCAGAACGTTGGAGTCGGTCATTTCGTGGTAAAAGTCGTTACCCTCACGAGTACGCTCACCCACGCCCGCAAACACAGAGTAACCGGAGTGCTCGATCGCGATGTTACGGATCAGCTCCATCATGTTTACAGTTTTACCTACACCCGCACCACCGAACAGACCGACTTTACCGCCCTTCGCGAACGGACACATCAGGTCGATAACTTTGATACCGGTTTCCAGCAGTTCCTGAGAGCTTGACAGCTCTTCGTAGGAAGGTGCTGCGCGGTGGATAGCCCAACGCTCTTCTTCACCGATGTCGCCTTTCATGTCGATTGGTTGACCCAATACGTTCATGATACGACCCAGTGTTGCTTTACCTACCGGGACTTCGATCGGGTGCTCAAGGTCTTTGACTTCCAGACCACGACGCAGACCGTCGGAAGAACCCATTGCGATGGTACGCACGATACCACCACCGAGCTGCTGCTGAACTTCCAGCACCAGGCTCTCGTTACCATTCTGTACCTCAAGAGCATCGTACACGCGCGGTACGGCATCCTGAGGGAACTCGACGTCAACCACGGCGCCGATTACCTGGACAATTTTTCCAGTAGCCATCTTGAATCCTCTACGAATTAACCTGGTTATACCGCGGATGCACCACCGACGATCTCGGTGAGTTCCTGAGTAATGCTGGCCTGACGAGCTTTGTTGTATACCAACTGCAGCTCTTTAATCAGGCTGCCGCCATTGTCGGTCGCGGCTTTCATCGCCACCATACGTGCGGCCTGCTCGCTGGCCAGGTTTTCTACAACACCCTGATAAACCTGTGATTCAACGTAACGACGCAGCAGGGTATCCAGCAGCGGTTTCGGATCAGGTTCATACAGGTAATCCCAGGCTTTTTGCTTCAACTCGTCATCTTCTGATGCCGGTAAAGGCAACATTTGAGTGAGCGTTGGAACCTGAGACATCGTGTTAATAAATTTGTTGCTGACAACATACAGTCTGTCCAGACGACCTTCATCGTAGGCCTGCAACATCACTTTAACCGGACCGATCAGTTCGGACAGGGACGGGTTATCACCCATACCGGTCACCTGAGCGACAATGTTGCCACCCACGGAGTTAAAGAAAGAAACGCCCTTAGAGCCGATCATTGCGATATCGCACTGAACGCCTTTCTCGGACCATGCTTTCATATCCGCCAGCAGTTTTTTGAACAGGTTAATGTTCAAGCCGCCGCACAGACCACGGTCGGTCGACACCACCAGGTAGCCCACGCGCTTAACGTCGCGTTCTTCCAGGTAAGGGTGCTTATATTCCAGATTACCGTTCGCAAGGTGACCAATCACTTTGCGCATGGTATCTGCATAAGGACGGCTGGCCGCCATGCGATCCTGCGATTTACGCATTTTGGAAGCGGCGACCATCTCCATCGCTTTAGTGATCTTTTGCGTGTTCTGGACGCTTGCGATCTTACTACGTATCTCTTTTGCGCCGGCCATGAGCTTCTCCTCAATGCCAGGCGGCTTGTCGTGAGACAAGCCGCCGGACGATTACCAGGACTGGGTTGCTTTGAAGGAATCGAGGATAGCTTTCAGCTTGCCTTCGATTTCGTCGTTATAGCCACCGGTCTGGTTGATCTCTTGCATCAGCGGAGCGTGATCACGGTCGACGTAAGCCAGCAGTGCGGCTTCGAAGCTACCGATTTTCGCCAGTTCCACATCTTCGAGGTAACCGCGTTCAGCCGCGAACAGCACCAGGCCCTGCTGAGCAACAGACATTGGCGCGTACTGTTTCTGCTTCAGCAGCTCGGTCACTTTCTGACCGTGGCTCAGCTGTTTACGGGTTGCTTCGTCCAGATCGGATGCGAACTGAGAGAACGCAGCCAGTTCACGATACTGTGCCAGAGCGGTACGGATACCACCGGACAGTTTCTTGATGATCTTGGTCTGAGCAGCACCACCAACACGGGATACGGAGATACCCGGGTTAACCGCCGGACGAATACCGGAGTTAAACAGGTTGGTTTCCAGGAAGATCTGACCATCGGTAATGGAGATTACGTTGGTCGGAACGAACGCAGAAACGTCACCCGCCTGGGTTTCAATGATCGGCAGAGCCGTCAGAGAGCCCGTTTGACCCTTCACTTCACCTTTGGTGAAGTTCTCGACGTATTCCGCGTTAACGCGGGAAGCACGCTCCAGCAGACGAGAGTGGAGGTAGAATACGTCGCCCGGGAATGCTTCACGTCCAGGTGGACGACGGAGCAGCAGGGAAACCTGACGATAAGCAACAGCCTGTTTAGACAGGTCATCGTATACGATCAGCGCATCTTCACCGCGGTCACGGAAGTATTCGCCCATTGCGCAACCGGCGTATGGCGCCAGGTATTGCAGTGCAGCAGATTCAGAAGCGGTCGCCACAACAACGATGGTGTTAGCCAGCGCGCCGTGCTCTTCCAGTTTACGAACCACGTTGGAAATGGTGGACGCTTTCTGGCCGATAGCCACGTACACACATTTGATGCCGGAGTCACGCTGGTTGATGATGGCGTCGATTGCCATCGCGGTTTTACCGGTCTGACGGTCACCGATGATCAGTTCACGCTGACCACGACCGATTGGGATCATGGCATCAACGGACTTATAACCAGTCTGCACTGGCTGATCAACGGACTGACGATCGATAACGCCCGGTGCGATAACTTCGATTGGGGAGAAGCCATCGTGCTCAACCGGACCTTTACCGTCGATTGGCGCACCCAGGGTGTTAACTACGCGACCCAGCAGGCCACGGCCAACCGGCACTTCCAGAATACGGCCAGTACACTTAACCTTCATGCCTTCGGCGAGGTCAGCGTATGGACCCATCACAACTGCACCTACGGAGTCGCGCTCCAGGTTCAGTGCGATAGCGTAACGGTTACCCGGCAGGGAAATCATCTCACCCTGCATACAATCGGCCAGGCCGTGGATGCGGATAACACCGTCACTTACAGAAACAATAGTACCTTCGTTATGAGCTTCACTCACAACATTGAACTGAGCAATGCGCTGCTTGATCAGTTCGCTGATTTCGGTGGAATTCAGTTGCATGCTCCAGTCCCCTTAAGACTGCAAGACGTCTGCAAGGCGTTCAAGACGGCCGCGTACGCTGCCATCAATGACCATATCACCCGAGCGGATGATTACGCCTGCCATTACAGACTTATCGATTTTGCAATTCAGCTTAACTTTGCGTGACAGACGTTTTTCCATCGCGGCGGTGATTTTCGCAAGCTGTTCGGTACTGAGTTCAGTCGCAGAAGTCACTTCGACTTCGGCAGTCGCTTCACTCAGCGCACGTAAGTGCTCAAACTGCTCGAGAACATCCGGGAGCACACGGAGACGACCATTTTCAGCCATAACCTTAATCAGGTTCTGGCCATTGGCATCCAGTTGCTCTCCGCACACGGCGATAAACGACGCGGCGAGGGTATCAGGCGCTAATGCACCAGACAGCAACTCGGCCATTTGTTCGTTTTTCGTCACCTCAGCGGCAAACGCCAGCATATCCTGCCAGCGATCGACATTTTGGTGTTCGACAGCAAAGTCAAAAGCTGCTTTGGCGTAGGGGCGAGCTACCGTAACAAATTCAGACATCAGCCCCTCCCTCCTTACAGTTCAGCGACAAGTTTGTCCACGATGTCGCTGTTAGCAGCTTCATCCACGGAACGTTCGATGATCTTCTCGGCGCCAGCAACAGCCAGAATCGCAACCTGCTTACGCAGTTCTTCACGAGCACGTTTACGCTCAGCTTCAATTTCAGCCTGAGCCTGTGTCACGATCTTAGTACGTTCCTGTTCTGCTTCAGCTTTGGCTTCGTCCAGGATCTGAGAACGGCGTTTGTTAGCCTGTTCAATGATTACCTGAGCTTCAGCTTTCGCTTTTTTCAGCTGGTCTGTCGCGTTGGCCTGTGCAAGGTCCAAATCTTTCTTAGCGCGTTCTGCGGAAGCCAGACCGTCAGCAATTTCTTTCTGACGTTTTTCGATGGCAGCCATTAAAGGCGGCCATACATACTTCATGCAGAACCAGACAAAGAGAATAAACGCGATGGCCTGGCCGAGGATTGTTGCGTTCATGTTCACAGCACAATACCTCTTTAATTTCTGTGGCTTGGGGTTTTAAAACTACTACTACGCGACAGCAAACATCACGTACAGACCCAGACCTACAGCGATCATTGGGATTGCATCCACCAGACCCATAACGATAAAGAACTGAGTACGCAGCAGAGGAATCAGATCAGGTTGACGCGCTGCGCCTTCCAGGAATTTGCCCCCGAGGATGCCGATACCGATCGCAGCACCGATAGCCGCCAGACCCATCATCACAGCGGCAGCCATGTACAGCAGATCCATATTCAGGTTTTCCATGACAGTCTCCAGTTTGTTTCAATTAAAACGTAGTAGTGTTGGTAAAAAATCAGTGCTCTTCAGACGCCATCGACAGATAGACGATCGTCAGAACCATGAAGATAAAGGCTTGCAGCGTAATGATCAGGATGTGGAAAATGGCCCATGGCACATTCAGAATCCACTGTGACCACCACGGCAGAAGACCCGCGATCAGAATGAAAATCAGCTCACCCGCATACATGTTGCCGAACAGTCGCAGACCCAGTGAAACAGGTTTGGACAGCAGGCTAACGCCTTCCAGGATCAGGTTGACCGGAATAAACGCCCAGTGGTTGAACGGCTGCAAGGTAAGCTCTTTCACAAAGCCGCTTACGCCTTTCATTTTGATGCTGTAGAAAAGAATCAGGATAAACACGCCCAGAGCCATCGACAGGGTGATGTTCACGTCCGCAGACGGTACAACACGCAGCGCAGGCAGGCCGAAGATGTGCTCGCCGATGAACGGCAGCAGGTCAATTGGCAGCAGGTCCATCAGGTTCATCAGGAAGACCCAAACGAACACGGTCAGGGCCAGCGGAGCAATCAGCTTGCTCTTGCCATGGTACATGTCTTTCACGCTGCCATGGACGAAGCCGATGATCATTTCGACGAAGGTCTGGAATTTCCCTGGTACACCGCTGGTCGCTCGTTTAGCAACACCGCGGAACATGGCCAGGAACAGAAGACCCAAAACCACCGAGAAGAACATGGAGTCGATGTTGATCGTCCAGAAGGTGGCCGGGGGGTTATGTGGATCCACCAGCGAGAATGTACGCAGGTCCAGCTGAAGGTTATTCAGATGGTGACCTATGTAATCCTGCGGCGTCATATTTTCTGAAGCCATGATGCCTTTTACCCTTTGTTATTGATTACAGCTGGAGCCAGAACTTGTACCACCAGCACCAAAACCCACGTTGCTATCAGCGGCATGAATACCACTTTCAAAACCGCCAGCGCCATCACCAGTAGAGCAAAGGTCAGCAACACCTTACACACTTCGCCGAGGGCAAAGGACCAGGCCACGCGGCCTTTGGCGGGTGTATGCGCCTGATGACGCCAGGCAAAAATCATAAACAACACGTTTGGCAGAACCACCGCCAAACCCCCACACACGGCGGAGATGCCCCAGAAGGGGTCTTTGAGGCTAAACAGCAGTCCACTTGCTATCACAGCCAGAAACTGAATGAACAGAAGCTTACGAGCAACGTTTCTACTCAAGAGCGACACAGACATCACGTTTTTACTCCTGCTCCCTTCGAGGTATGCCGCGTGTCGTATAAAACGTCCTTTAAGGCTCAGAGTCAAGCATCAAAAAGCGGTCAAATTATACGGTGCGCACCCGTGATTTCAAACATTAAGTAGCGAAAAGGTGAATAAATGTTTAAATATTTTTCCACGCCGCTGTTTTTCAACTTTTGACGTCCGCGTTGACCTTCAGGCAAAACTGCAAACAGCGCGAAAACGTTGGCGAGAAAGCGTGCACGAGATCACAAAATGCACATTTACGATAAGGTTGTATTTATCAAAGACGTAAATCTGATTATTTCATCCTTATGAAATTAAAGACAAAATATCGCAACTATTTTCAAAACAACCCTGTATACAACAAAACCTTTTATTGACATTCTTAATAAAAATTTAACATTGTTTTCTTGTTGCCACTTTTCACTTTTAGCAGGCTGATATTTTCGCAGTTGATTATCTTAACGGTGAACAATAACCACAACGTTAACTACAAGAAAATCCATGGTAACAACAAGGTTAAATTTAGCTCAGAATAATCCCCGGAAATGCGCTGCTTTTTAACACAACAAGAACAGCACAAATTCCCCATTTTTTATTTAATTTTTAAAAATTGTTTGGCTTAAGAATCACCAGATGACGCTCACCTTCAAGGTGTGGGACCTGTAATTTTTCAATTGATTCCACGGCAAAACCTTCCGGGAGCTGCTCAATTTCGTCCTCAGGGACGAGTCCTTTCAGGGCATAAAAACGCCCTTCCTTCGCAGGCAGATGCTTGCACCAGCTCACCATATCGTTGAGCGAGGCAAATGCACGGCTAATCACCCCATCAAACGGTGGCTCTGCCGGGAACGCTTCTACCCTGCTCTGGACGGGAGTGATGTTTTCAAGCTTCAGCTCGTGCTGAACCTGGCGCAAGAAGCGAATACGTTTTCCGAGGCTGTCCAGCAGTGTGAAATGGCTCTCAGGACGAACAATCGACAGCGGAACGCCCGGTAAACCAGGTCCCGTACCCACGTCGATAAAGCGCTCCCCCTTCAGATACGGCGCCACCACGATGCTATCGAGAATATGGCGTATCAGCATCTCGTTGGGATCGCGCACTGACGTCAGGTTGTACGCTTTGTTCCATTTGTTCAGCATATCGACATAGGCCACCAGCTGGTTTTTCTGGTGATCGGTGAGCGAAATACCTGCTTCATCCAGCAGACGAGAGAGTTTATTGAGCACGGTGAGTACCTGTTTAGAGATTTTTCGCCCGGTGGCGCTGCCGCTTACCGGGCCTACGAATAAGTAGGGCGGGTCAGCGAAGCGACACCCGCCAAAAACAATGTCAACTATGCGCTGCGGCGCAGCATGCCTTGCTTTTTCAGCCACACCAGCAGAATCGAAATCGCGGCAGGTGTGACGCCGGAGATACGGGAAGCCTGGCCGATCGACACAGGTTTGTGATCGTTCAGCTTAGCGATCACTTCGTTGGAAAGGCCCGTTACCTGGCGGTAGTCCAGCATTTCCGGCAGCAGCGTATTTTCGTTGCGCTGCTGTTTTTCGATCTCATCCTGCTGACGCGCGATATAACCTTCGTATTTCACCTGGATTTCGACCTGCTCGGCCGCTTCAGCGTCTTCCAGACCCGGCGCGAATGCGGTCAGTTTGACCAGGTTCTCGTAGGTCACTTCAGGGCGACGCAGCAGATCTTCGCCGCTGGCTTCACGTGACAGCGGCGCTGTTAAGTGAGCATTCACTTCGGCAGCAGTTTCCGCCTGTGGATTCACCCAGGTGGTTTTCAGACGCTGACGTTCCTGCTCAATGCGTTCCAGCTTCTCGTTAAAACGCGCCCAGCGTTCGTCATCCACCAGACCCAGCTCGCGGCCCATTTCGGTCAGACGGAGGTCGGCGTTGTCTTCGCGCAGCATCAGGCGATATTCCGCGCGAGAGGTAAACATACGGTACGGTTCTTTGGTACCCAGCGTGCAGAGATCGTCAACCAGCACGCCCAGATAAGCCTGGGAGCGCCCCGGTGCCCAGCCCTCTTTCTCGGCAGAGAAGCGGGCGGCGTTCAGACCAGCAAGCAGACCCTGCGCTGCGGCTTCTTCGTAGCCGGTCGTGCCGTTAATCTGGCCCGCGAAGAACAGACCCTGGATGAATTTGCTTTCCAGGGTTGGCTTCAGGTCACGCGGATCGAAGAAATCGTACTCAATAGCGTAGCCAGGGCGAACAATTTTTGCGTTCTCCATGCCCTGCATTGAGCGAACAATTTGCATCTGTACATCGAACGGCAGGCTGGTGGAGATGCCGTTCGGGTAAATTTCATTTGAGGTCAGCCCTTCCGGCTCCAGGAAGATCTGGTGCTGGTTACGATCGGCAAAGCGCATCACCTTGTCTTCGATCGACGGGCAGTAGCGCGGGCCGATCCCTTCGATCACGCCAGCATACATTGGGCTACGATCGAGGTTATTGCGGATCACGTCATGGGTTTTCTCGTTGGTGTGCGTGATGTAGCACGGTACCTGCTGCGGATGCTGAGCCGCATTGCCCATGAACGAGAACACCGGCATCGGATTATCACCGTGCTGTTGCGCCAGCACGCTGAAATCAATGGTCCGCGCGTCAATACGCGGCGGTGTACCGGTTTTCAGGCGGCTGACGCGCAGCGGCAGTTCGCGCAGACGACGTGACAGCGGGATAGACGGCGGATCGCCAGCACGGCCACCGCTGTAGTTATCCAGGCCGATATGAATTTTTCCGTCCAGGAATGTCCCGACGGTCAGCACAACCGCTTTTGCGCGGAACTTGAGACCCATCTGGGTCACGGCACCCACGACGCGATCGTTCTCGACGATAAGATCTTCAACAGCCTGCTGGAAGATCATCAGGTTCGGCTGGTTCTCCAGCGCAGTGCGCACAGCCTGGCGGTAAAGCACGCGGTCTGCCTGTGCACGGGTCGCACGAACAGCAGGCCCTTTACTCGCGTTTAGTATCCTAAACTGGATGCCTGCATGATCGATCGCTTTCGCCATCAGGCCGCCAAGTGCATCCACTTCTTTTACCAGGTGTCCTTTCCCAATGCCGCCAATCGCCGGATTACAGGACATTTGTCCCAGCGTGTCGATATTGTGTGTCAAAAGCAGGGTCTGCTGACCCATTCGCGCTGCGGCCATTGCGGCCTCAGTGCCTGCATGACCCCCGCCAATGATGATGACGTCAAAAGGATCCTGATAAAACATGGTGGTCTGCCTCGCGTAAAGCGGTATGAAAATGGATTGAAGCCCGGGCCGTGGATTCTACTCAACTTTAGTCTTTCGAGAAAGCATTGGGATCCTGGGCTATTAAAAAGAAGATCTTTTTATTTAGAGATCTGTTCTATTGTGATCTCTTATTAGGATCGCGGTCTGCTGTGGATAAGTCCGATCCGGCAAATAAGATCATCAGGTTAGGAAGGATCGTTTGCTGTGAATGATCGGTGATCCTGAAACGTATAAGCTGGGATCAGATCGCGACTTTATACACAGGCCAAAAACATCCCCAGAGTTGTTCTTTGGATAACTACGGGTTAATACGAGCTTTTAACCAGAGTTATCCACATCTGTTCGCGCGATCTTTAATCGTTTTTGAGTAAATTTTTCCAATCTGCTAGCCAGATCTCGGCCGGATCTTCCGGAATGTCGTGATCGAGGATGTTGATCTTGAGCGTTTCACCCAGCTGTTTTGCTCCACACGCGGTGACAGCGGCTTCAACTTTCTCTATGGCACCGCAGAAGGTGTCATATTCACGACTGCCGATCCCCACCGCGCCAAAACGGACGTTTGACAGGTCAGGCTGTTGTTCCAGCAGTTCGTCATATAAAGGTTGCAGATTATCCGGGAGATCGCCCGCGCCGTGCGTGGAGGTAATCAGCAGCCAGACCCCGTCAGCCGGGAGATCTTCAAGTAACGGCCCGTGCAAGGTTTCTGTCGAAAAGCCTGCATCTTCCAGCTTTTCAGCCAGATGTTCCGCCACGTATTCCGCACCGCCAAGGGTGCTGCCACTGATAAGGGTAATGTCCGCCATTGATCGCTCGCTCAGATAAAGAGGCGATCATTGTACGCTGTGAGCGAGCTGGGATCTACCTGTGGAAAATGTGGGTATGAGTTTGCCCGATCAGGGGCGGATGGTACGCATGATCGGGTTTTGCAGGGAGATCAGCGTCTCGGTGGACTGAATTTCATCGATTGTTTGGATCTTGTTGATAAGTACCTGCTGGAGGGCATCGATGGATCGGCACATTACCTTTATAAAGATGCTGTAATGTCCGGTGGTGTAGTACGCCTCGGTGACTTCATCCAGCGCGTTCAGCTTCGCCAGCGCGGAAGGATAGTCTTTTGCGCTTTTAAGAATGATGCCGATAAAGCAGCAGACGTCATAACCCAGCTGCTTTGGGCTGACGTCAATGCGCGCGCCGGTAATGATCCCCGCCTGTTTCATCTTCTCTACACGAACGTGAATCGTCCCAGGGCTGACGCCAAATTGTTTCGCCAGTTCGGCGTAGGCGGTGCGTGCATTGGCCATTAAGGCCTCGAGGATGCCGCGGTCCAGATTGTCGATCTGATAATTTTCCATAGCTTTTTCTTATGAAGATTAATGAATCACTCTATTCTAGCGTCTTACTTTAACGAATCAAAAGTGAAGTCGGCTTTTTGTTGATGGGTTATTGAATTAAGTGCCGATTCTGTTGCTTAATCAGTACCAACAGGACGCAGGAGTATAAATAATGAAAACCGCTTACATTGCAAAACAACGCCAGATCAGTTTCGTTAAATCCCATTTTTCCCGCCAGCTGGAAGAGAAGCTTGGCCTGATTGAAGTTCAGGCGCCAATTCTCAGCCGCGTGGGTGACGGGACGCAGGATAACTTGTCTGGATGCGAAAAAGCGGTACAGGTGAAAGTGAAAACACTGCCAGACGCCCAGTTCGAAGTGGTTCATTCCCTGGCGAAATGGAAGCGTCAAACTCTGGGGCAACACGACTTCAGCGCGGGCGAAGGGCTTTACACGCACATGAAAGCCCTTCGTCCCGACGAAGATCGCCTCACCCCAATTCACTCCGTCTACGTTGACCAGTGGGACTGGGAGCGCGTGATGGGTGACGGCGAGCGCCACGTCGGCACGCTGAAATCTACCGTTGAAGCGATCTACGCCGGAATCAAAGCCACCGAAGCGGCAGTGAGCAAAGAGTTTGGTCTGGCGCCGTTCCTGCCGGAAACGATCCACTTTGTTCACAGTCAGGAACTGCTGAGCCGCTTCCCGGGTCTGGATGCCAAAGGTCGTGAACGTGCGATTGCTAAAGAGTTAGGTGCCGTGTTCCTGATCGGGATCGGCGGAAAATTGTCTGACGGCAAACGTCACGACGTCCGTGCGCCGGACTACGACGACTGGAGCACTGCAGGTGAATCTGAATTTGCCGGTCTGAACGGTGATATTCTGGTCTGGAACCCGGTTCTGGAAGATGCCTTTGAGCTCTCTTCTATGGGGATCCGCGTGGATGCGGAGGCACTGAAGCGTCAGCTGGCGGTTACTGGTGATGAAGATCGCCTCAAATTAGAGTGGCACCAGGCGCTGCTGCGCGGTGAAATGCCGCAGACCATCGGCGGCGGTATCGGACAGTCCCGTCTGACCATGCTGCTGCTTCAACTGCCACATATCGGTCAGGTGCAGTGTGGCGTATGGCCGCAGCAGGTACGTGAAAGCGTCGGTTCTCTTCTTTAATTAACGCCGCCAGCGTCTGAGCAGACGGCTACGCAGCCCGGTATCAAAGCGCCAGATATGATCGAAGATGCGCATGATGCCGGGTTTTCCATGCGCGGACATCGCGACGGCATGGAACCGGTGCTGGTGCACCCTCTGTAACTCCTTCACTTTATTCACCACGTCATCAGGCAGCCGCTGGGCGATGAAATCGGAAATCACCACCGCGTCGGCGTCGTACCAGTCACCACCCTGCATACGCTCCACAATGCTGCGAAAACAGCTGGCCAGATCGGTACCGCCGCGAAAACGCTGGCTCAAAAAGCGGATCGCCTGTTCGATCCCCTGCTGGTTCGTCAATTCATAGCCCACCACCTCGCTGGAGAACAGCATGATGAAGCAGCGGCGCCGATCGGCGAGCGCGACGCGCATCAGCGCCAGGCAGAACGCCTTCGCGCACTGCTCGTTAAAGCCGCCCATCGAGCCGGACGTATCCACGCAGACAATAAAAGGCCCGCGGGGCTGCTCATCAAAGTCCTGATGAACCACTGGACGCTGGCTTACCTTCTCGCGCCAGGATTCCCCATGCAGTCGATAGGTGAGGAGCTGCTTTTCCACCAGCCGACGATAGAACTCATATTCCAGCTCGGTCATCCCCAGCGTGCTTAGCTCGGTCGGCAGCAGGCGTAAGATGTCGTCGCTTTGCTGCAATCCATCCACCTGCTCCGGCACGGTGGCCGGTTCGCGGACCAACGTGCGGAAGGTTTCCATCGGCGCGTCTTTCTTTGGGACCGATTTTGCCTCCCGCGAGCGGCCAAGCTGCTCCGCAAGCTTCATCAGCTCGGGCTGCTGCGTGAGAAAGTCGCCGTACTTCACGATCAGCTGGTAGTCCCCGCGCTTCAGCTGCCCGGCGCTCATGTCCCAGAGGCGTCCGGCAGCGTTTTCATTTTCTACCAGCACCTCTTCAAGCTGGCCGCTCAGCGTCATACGCTCCTGAACTTCGCTGAGCAGCTGTTCACGCTCTTCATCCAGCAGCTGCTGGTTCAGCGTTGTGGCCTGAACCACCAGGCTCAGCCGCCAGCGCTGTAAAAACAGGGTATGCAGCGCGGGGGTAAAGGTGGCGTTATCCGTAACCAGCGCCCGCGCCTGGCTGGCAAACGGAGAGTGGACTTTATCAAGCAGCGTAAGGGTTTGCGGTAGCTGGACGATAAACTGCGGTGTCGACAGCCGTTGGCACTGCTGATAGCTGGCGACCTCCTCCGTCAATTCAGGCGGAACTTCCGTCTCCTTAAACCGCTGGCGAAGGTTATCGCGCCAGCGTGGGAGATCGTCGGTCATCGCCTTTTTGAGCCTGGGGAATTTTTCAAAGAAAGCCGCCAGCTGCGGAGAGGCCAGAAGGGTAATGACCACCTCTTCAATCAACCCTTCCTCGCTGACTGCCAGCATCACGTTAAGCGTGTCCAGCGTTAGCATTGACGCGCCTGTTTGATCTGCGCGCTGACGTCCTGCAGGCTGGCTTCGATACGACCTAACCAGTCGCTATGAATAAAGAGGCATTTTTGCTGCTCGCTGAAGCGCGTGTGCTGCTGGTGCCATTCCGTATCCAGCGCTTCCAGCTGCTGCGTGATCTCTTCCGGCACGCTATCCGAAGCAGTGCCCGGCAGCGCCAGACGCGATCCTTGCAGGCTGACATCGCGGATCACCAGATGCTGGCTGCTATCCACTTCCATCGTCAGCGGCTGGGCAAAACCAATACCGTTGAGCTTGCCGCGGATCTCACCGCCCTTATCGAGCCACTGCGCCAGCGTTTCGCGCTCAATCGTAATGTGGACCACCTGCATATCGTGCAGTTTGAGCGGCTGCTGGAGCAGCAGCGTGAGCGTCGTACCAGTCAGATCGGCAGGAAGCTCATAGTGCGGTTTGCGGGCGAACATGCCACCAAGGCGATTCACTTTCAGCGCGGTTTTATCACTTTGCTGCTGCTGAAGCTGGATGCGCCGTTGGGCAATCGCCCCCAGCTGGTTGAGCATCGCCTGCTGCCCCCAGGCGTGTCCGGTCATCAATATTTCAAGCTGCTGCTGCATCAAATTCATCCCTTCGGCATCGTGCCACAGGCAGTCTTTTAGCAGGATGAGATCGATTGGCGCAACGGCATCACGACCGCTGAACAAGGCGCTGGCCTGCAACAGACGGATCGCTTTTTTCCAGCGACGGTCAGAGACGTAAGGTGCAGCAGGCAGCAAATCAAGCTGTTGGCGCAGCATGAAGATCAGCTCAAAGACCGCGTCGGGCAGGGTGATTTTGCCGATGTCCTGTTGCCACTGGTGATACTCCTCATCGGTGACCTGCAGCGAAGCAGACACCGGATTCTCGTTCTCATCCTGCTGGCTTATCAGCAGGGAGCGGAAATTTGATTTATCCTGCACTTTGTCCAGCCACAGGCGGATCAACATGCGGTCATACAGCGCTTCCAGGCTGCTGTCGGCTTCAGGCAGTTCATTGGAGGCCGCCACCAGCAGGCGCATCGGGATTTTCTCTTCGCTGGCACCGTTGCGGAACCGACGTTCGTTAATCGCCGTCAGCAGGGTATTCAGAATCGCCGGGCCGGCTTTCCAGATCTCATCAAGAAAGACAATTTCAGCCTCTGGCAGATACCCCGCCGTCAAACGCTCATAGCGCCCTTCATCTTTCAGCGCCTGAATGGAAAGCGGGCCAAACACTTCTTCGGGGGTGGAAAAGCGCGTCATGAGATATTCGAAGGCGCGGGCGTTCTGAAAAGCAAATTTGAGCCTGCGGGCAATCAGGCTTTTGGCAATGCCCGGTGGACCCAGCAAAAACACGCTTTCACCGCTCAATGCCGCCAGTAGACAGAGGCGAATGGCGTGGCTACGCTCGTAAAGGCCTTTCTCCAGCGCGCTGCTAAGGCGGGAAATTCTTTCTGCTAATAAATGTGAGTGAGCCATAATAGTTTTGCATCCTTTCGCCGTCGTGGCGGCCAATTGAAGCGAGTATAGACGTTTCGGTCAGGGCTGGTAATAGACTGAAGTGCGGCGCAATTTACTTTGCGCTACATTAACGCGGTTGCATTTAGGGGTACGATTTTGCAGTGAATCGTGCATACTGTGCGCTTTTTGTGGGCCAAGGGACTAGGCACACATTTGTTATTTAAACGAAAAGACTAGTCTATGAGCACTGATAATAAGCAATCATTACCCGCAATTACGCTTGCGGCGATCGGGGTTGTCTATGGTGATATCGGCACCAGCCCGCTGTATACGCTACGTGAATGTTTGTCCGGCCAGTTTGGGTTTGGTGTTGAACGCGATGCCGTTTTTGGTTTCCTGTCACTCATCTTCTGGCTGCTGATTCTGGTCGTTTCCGTTAAATATCTCTCTTTCGTCATGCGTGCAGATAACGCAGGCGAAGGCGGTATCCTGACGCTGATGTCCCTTGCCGGACGCAATACCTCTGCCAGAATGACGTCGGTGCTCGTGATCATCGGGCTGATTGGCGGCAGTTTCTTCTACGGGGAAGTGGTGATAACGCCCGCTATTTCGGTGCTCTCGGCGATAGAGGGGCTTGAAATTATCGCGCCACAGCTCGAGACATGGGTGGTTCCGCTGGCCATTATCGTTCTGACGCTGCTGTTTGTGATCCAAAAGCACGGTACCGGGCTGGTGGGGAAACTGTTTGCGCCGATTATGCTGGCCTGGTTCCTGGTCCTGGCTGCGCTTGGATTGCGCAGCATTATCGCGAACCCGGAAGTGCTGCATGCGCTGAACCCTTACTGGGCGGTGCATTTCTTCCTCGAATATAAAGTGGTTTCCTTCGTGGCGCTGGGTGCCGTCGTGCTCTCCATTACCGGTGTGGAAGCGCTGTATGCTGACATGGGGCACTTCGGGAAACTGCCTATCCGCGTGGCATGGTTTATTGTGGTGCTGCCGTCGCTGGTGCTGAACTACTTCGGCCAGGGCGCGCTGCTGCTTACAAACCCAGAGGCGATTAAGAACCCGTTCTTCCTGCTGGCGCCGGACTGGGCGCTGGTGCCGATGCTGATCCTGGCGACGCTGGCGACCGTCATTGCCTCTCAGGCGGTGATTTCTGGCGTGTTTTCTCTTACGCGCCAGGCCGTGCGTCTGGGTTATCTCTCACCGATGCGCATCATCCATACCTCGGAGATGGAGTCCGGCCAGATCTACATTCCTTTCATTAACTGGCTGCTCTATTTTGCGGTGGTGATCGTCATCGTTAGCTTCGAGCACTCCAGTAACCTGGCGGCGGCGTACGGTATTGCCGTGACCGGTACGATGGTGCTGACCTCGATTCTCTCCACCACGGTGGCGTACCGTAACTGGCACTGGAATAAATTCCTCGTGGCGATGATTCTTGTGGGCTTCCTGTGCATCGACGTGCCGCTGTTCTCTGCGAACCTCGACAAGATAGTGTCCGGTGGCTGGCTGCCGCTGACGCTGGGTCTGGTGATGTTCATTGTCATGACCACCTGGAAAAGCGAGCGTTTCCGCCTGCTGCGCCGCATGCATGAGCACGGGAATTCTCTGGAGGCGATGATCGCTTCTCTGGAGAAATCCCCGCCGGTCCGCGTGCCGGGTACCGCGGTATATATGTCTCGAGCATTGAACGTGATTCCGTTCGCGCTGATGCATAACCTCAAGCACAACAAAGTGCTGCACGAGCGGGTGATCCTGCTGACGCTGCGCACCGAAGATGCGCCGTATGTCCACAACGTGCGCCGCGTGCAGATTGAGCAGCTGTCGCCGACTTTCTGGCGCGTTGTGGCAAGCTACGGCTGGCGCGAAACGCCGAACGTGGAAGAGGTGTTCCACCGCTGCGGTCTGGAAGGGCTGAGCTGCCGGATGATGGAGACGTCGTTCTTTATGTCGCACGAGTCGCTAATCATCGGCAAGCGCCCGTGGTATCTGCGCCTGCGCGGCAAGCTGTACCTCATCCTGCAGCGTAACGCCCTGCGCGCGCCTGACCAGTTTGAGATCCCGCCTAACCGCGTGATTGAGCTGGGAACGCAGGTCGAGATCTAATCCCTCCTGAAAATGCCGGGTGGCGCTTCGCTTACCCGGCCTACCAAACCCCTCGCCAACCCACAATAAATGTCTCTATATTTCACTTAGCGAAACGTTTCGACGTCGATCACAAATCTGTTACGTCATGATGGTTTTCTGAACACTCTTGCGTCTACACTACTTTTAGCGAAACGTTTCGCTAGTGGAGCAAGAAAATGAAGAAAGGCACGGTTCTCAACTCAGAAATCTCATCGGTTATTTCCCGTCTTGGGCATACCGATACGCTGGTGGTTTGCGATGCAGGCTTACCGGTTCCGCGCAGCACAACCCGTATCGATATGGCGTTAACGCAGGGTGTTCCTTCGTTTATGCAGGTACTGGAAGTCGTGACGGCGGAGATGCAGGTTGAGGCAGCCATTCTCGCGGCGGAAATCAAACAACATAATCCGCAACTCCACGAAACGTTGCTCAGCCACATTGAGCAACTGCAACAACACCAGGGAAACACCATAGAAATTCGTTACACAACGCACGAGCAGTTCAAACAACAAACCGCAGACAGTCAGGCGGTGATTCGCAGCGGGGAGTGTTCCCCGTATGCGAATATCATTCTCTGTGCTGGCGTCACCTTCTGAGGCCGTCATGGACGCATTACTGCAACTCAAAGGGATCGATAAGTCGTTCCCGGGCGTAAAAGCCCTCTCCGGTGCGGCGCTGAACGTCTACGCCGGGCGCGTCATGGCGCTGGTGGGCGAGAACGGTGCCGGCAAATCCACCATGATGAAAGTGCTGACAGGTATCTATCAACGCGATGCCGGTTCACTCGTCTGGCTGGGGAAAGAGACCACCTTCAATGGCCCGAAATCCTCTCAGGAAGCGGGCATCGGCATTATTCACCAGGAGCTGAACCTCATCCCTCAGCTCACCATTGCGGAAAACATCTTTCTCGGCCGCGAGTTTGTTAACCGGTTCGGCAAAATCGACTGGAAAACCATGTATGCCGAAGCGGACAAGCTGCTGGCGAAGCTGAACCTGCGCTTTAAGAGCGACCGTCTGGTGGGCGATCTCTCGATTGGCGATCAGCAGATGGTGGAAATCGCGAAGGTACTGAGCTTTGAGTCGAAGGTCATCATTATGGATGAACCGACCGACGCCCTGACCGATACCGAAACTGAATCCCTGTTCCGCGTGATCCGCGAGCTGAAGTCGCAGGGGCACGGGATTGTCTATATCTCTCACCGTATGAAAGAGATCTTCGACATCTGCGATGACGTCACCGTCTTCCGCGACGGGCAGTTTATTGCCGAGCGCGAAGTGGCGACGCTGACCGAAGATTCGCTTATCGAAATGATGGTGGGACGTAAGCTGGAAGATCAGTATCCGCATCTGGATAAAGCGCCGGGTGAGATCCGCCTGAAGGTGGATAACCTCTGTGGTCCGGGCGTGAACGACGTGACCTTTACCCTGCGCCAGGGCGAGATCCTGGGCGTGGCGGGCCTGATGGGGGCCGGACGTACCGAGCTGATGAAAGTGTTGTACGGCGCACTGCCGCGTACCAGCGGGTATGTCACCCTCGACGGTCATGAAGTGGTCACCCGCTCTCCGCAGGATGGTCTGGCGAACGGCATCGTCTATATCTCCGAAGACCGCAAACGCGACGGCCTGGTGCTGGGGATGTCGGTAAAAGAGAACATGTCCCTGACCGCGCTGCGCTATTTCAGCCGTAGCGGGGGGAGCCTGAAGCATAAAGATGAGCAGCAGGCGGTGAGTGATTTTATCCGCCTCTTTAACGTCAAAACCCCATCGATGGAGCAGGCGATTGGCCTCTTATCCGGCGGGAATCAGCAAAAAGTGGCGATTGCGCGCGGGCTGATGACGCGCCCGAAAGTGTTGATCCTCGACGAGCCGACCCGCGGCGTGGACGTGGGCGCGAAGAAAGAGATCTATCAGCTGATTAACCAGTTTAAGGCCGACGGTCTGAGCATCATTCTGGTCTCTTCCGAGATGCCAGAAGTATTAGGCATGAGCGATCGCATAATCGTCATGCATGAAGGGCATCTCGGCGGTGAATTCACTCGCGAGCAGGCCACCCAGGAAGTTCTGATGGCTGCCGCTGTGGGCAAGCTTAATCGCGTGAATCAGGAGTAAGAAGATGACTACCCAGGCTGTTTCTGGTCGCCGCTATTTCACGAAGGCATGGCTGATGGAACAAAAATCGCTGATTGCCCTGCTGGTGCTGATCGCGATTGTGTCGACCATGAGCCCGAATTTCTTCACCGTTAATAACCTGTTCAATATTCTGCAGCAGACGTCGGTGAACGCCATTATGGCGGTCGGCATGACGCTGGTGATTTTGACCTCGGGTATCGATCTGTCCGTCGGTTCCCTGCTGGCGCTCACCGGTGCGATCGCCGCTTCAATTGTCGGGATAGAGGTCAACGCGCTGGTGGCCGTGGCCGCTGCCCTGGCGGCAGGCGCGGCGATTGGTGCCGTAACCGGCGTGATTGTGGCAAAGGGCCGCGTTCAGGCGTTCATCGCCACGCTGGTAATGATGCTGCTGCTGCGCGGTGTGACCATGGTGTACACCAACGGCAGCCCGGTGAATACCGGCTTTACCGATAATGCGGATCTGTTCGGCTGGTTCGGTATCGGTCGCCCGCTGGGTGTTCCTACCCCGGTCTGGATCATGGCTATCGTCTTCCTGGCGGCGTGGTACATGCTGCATCACACCCGTCTGGGCCGTTATATCTATGCGCTGGGCGGTAACGAAGCGGCAACGCGCCTGTCCGGTATCAGCGTGAATAAAGTTAAAATTATCGTTTACTCCCTGTGCGGTCTGCTGGCGTCACTGGCGGGCATCATCGAAGTGGCGCGCCTTTCTTCTGCGCAGCCGACGGCGGGTACGGGGTATGAGCTGGATGCCATTGCGGCAGTGGTTCTGGGCGGTACGAGTCTTGCGGGCGGTAAAGGTCGCATTGTTGGGACATTGATCGGCGCACTGATTCTTGGTTTCCTGAATAATGGTTTGAATTTGTTAGGTGTTTCCTCCTATTACCAGATGATCGTTAAGGCAGTGGTGATTTTGCTGGCGGTACTGGTAGACAACAAAAAACAGTAACTGACGACACTACAGGACATCTTAGATATGAACATGAAAAAACTGGCTACCCTGGTTTCTGCTGTCGCGCTGAGCGCAACCGTAAGTGCTAACGCCATGGCGAAAGATACCATCGCGCTGGTTGTCTCTACCCTGAACAACCCGTTCTTCGTCTCCCTGAAGGACGGCGCGCAGAAAGAAGCGGACAAACTGGGCTACAACCTGGTGGTGCTGGATTCTCAGAACAACCCAGCGAAAGAGCTGGCCAACGTTCAGGACTTAACCGTTCGTGGCACCAAAATTCTGCTGATCAACCCAACCGATTCTGATGCCGTAGGTAACGCCGTGAAGATGGCAAACCAGGCGAAAATTCCGGTGATCACTCTGGACCGTCAGGCGTCTAAAGGTGAGGTGGTCAGCCACATTGCGTCTGATAACGTGCTGGGCGGCAAAATCGCCGGTGATTACATCGCGAAGAAAGCCGGCGAAGGCGCGAAAGTTATCGAACTGCAGGGCATTGCCGGTACGTCCGCAGCCCGTGAGCGTGGTGAAGGCTTCCAGCAGGCTGTGGCGGCACACAAATTCAACGTGCTGGCGAGCCAGCCGGCAGACTTCGACCGTACTAAAGGTCTGAACGTTATGCAGAACCTGCTGACTGCGCATCCTGACGTGCAGGCTGTATTCGCGCAGAACGACGAAATGGCGTTGGGCGCGCTGCGTGCCCTGCAGACCGCAGGTAAATCTGATGTGATGGTTGTCGGATTTGACGGCACGCCGGATGGTGAAAAAGCAGTAAATGATGGCAAACTGGCTGCGACCATCGCTCAGCTGCCTGAGCAGATTGGCGCGACTGGCGTTGAAACTGCCGACAAAGTGCTGAAGGGCGAAAAAGTTCAGGCCAAATACCCGGTTGACCTGAAGCTGGTCATCAAGCAGTAAAAGGCGAATCAGGCAGTCGCTGGCTGCCTGAGGGACACCAATAAAGAAAAGTGTGGCATACGCCACCGGGTAACACCGGTGGCGCTCTCAGATGGACAACCCAACCATGAAAACCGCAGGCAACCTCGTCGTCCTTGGCAGTATCAATGCCGATCACATTCTTAACCTTGAAACCTTCCCGACACCGGGTGAAACCGTCACGGGTAACCAGTACCAGGTGGCCTTCGGCGGTAAAGGCGCAAACCAGGCCGTCGCCGCCGGACGCAGCGGGGCGAATATCGCGTTTATCGCCTGTACCGGCGATGACGATACCGGTGAGCGCGTACGCAAACAGCTGGCGAGCGACAACATTGATGTTTCGCCAGTGAGCGTAGTCGAAGGGGAATCTACTGGCGTGGCGCTGATTTTCGTCAACGCGGAAGGTGAGAATGTCATCGGTATTCATGCTGGCGCTAACGCTGCGCTGACAACGGAGCGTGTAGAAGCGCAACGTGCAATCATTAGCGGAGCCGACGCCCTGCTGATGCAACTGGAGTCACCGGTTGAAAGCGTGTTGGCTGCCGCCAAAATTGCACATGAAAATCATACCACTGTCGTACTTAACCCGGCTCCAGCCCGTGTATTATCAGACGAGCTGCTGGCGCTGGTGGACATCATTACGCCGAACGAAACCGAAGCGGAAAAGCTGACGGGCATCCGCGTAGAAAATGATGACGATGCTGCGCGAGCCGCGGGTGCACTGCATGATAAAGGCATCGGCACCGTGATTATCACCCTTGGTAGCCGCGGGGTGTGGGTAAGTGCCAATGGCGAAGGCCGCCGCGTGCCGGGCTTTAAGGTTAAAGCCATCGATACCATTGCGGCGGGAGATACCTTTAACGGTGCGCTGGTGACGGCGCTGCTGGAAGGAAGAGCAATGGATGAGGCCATCCGCTTCGCACATGCTGCCGCCGCGATTGCGGTGACGCGTAAGGGTGCCCAGCCTTCCGTTCCGTGGCGTAAAGAGATCGATGAATTCTTAAGTCAGCAGGGGTAACGCTTGGCCACAATGAAAGATGTCGCCCGCATGGCGGGAGTTTCTACCTCGACGGTCTCTCACGTCATCAATAACGATCGCTTCGTCAGCGAGGCGATCCGGGAAAAAGTCGACGCGGCGATAAAAGAACTCAACTATGCGCCGTCGGCGCTGGCGCGCAGCCTCAAGCTTAACCAGACGCGCACCATCGGTATGCTGATCACCGCCAGTACCAACCCTTTTTATTCTGAACTTGTGCGCGGCGTGGAGCGCAGCTGCTTCGAGCGTGGCTACAGCCTGGTGCTGTGCAATACCGAAGGCGATGAGCAGCGCATGAACCGCAACCTGGAAACGCTGATGCAAAAACGCGTCGACGGGCTACTGCTGCTCTGTACCGAAACGCACCAGCCCTCGAAAGAGATTATCCAGCGTTATCCTTCTATCCCAACGGTGATGATGGACTGGGCACCGTTCGACGGCACCAGCGATCTGATTCAGGATAACTCCCTGCTGGGCGGCGATATGGCGACTCAGCACCTGATTGATAAAGGCCATACTCGCATTGCCTGTATTACGGGGCCGCTAGATAAAACTCCGGCGCGTTTGCGTCTGGAAGGGTATCTCTCTGCCATGGAACGGGCGGGGCTTGCCATTCCTGATGGCTATCGGATCACCGGCGACTTTGAGTTCAACGGCGGTTTCGAGGCGATGCAGAAACTGCTGGCGCAAAAGCCGCGCCCGCAGGCGGTGTTTATTGGTAACGACGCGATGGCGTTTGGTGCCTACCAGGCGTTGTATCAGGCGGGGCTACGCGTGCCGGACGATATGGCGGTGATTGGCTACGACGATATCGAACTGGCCAGCTACATGACGCCGCCGCTGACCACGATCCATCAGCCAAAAGATGAACTGGGCGAGCTGGCCATCGACGTGTTGATCCACCGTATGGCGCAGCCCTCGCTGCAGCAGCAACGTCTGCAGCTTACTCCTGTTCTGATGGAACGCGGTTCGGTTTAGCTTTCTCTTTGTGGCGTTCTTTAATCAGGTTTCGGCCGTCTTTCGGTTTTAACAGCATAAAGACCAGCGCCGACACCACGGTGAGTGCGCCCATGGTAATAAAGGTATAGTGGAACTGCTCAACGGTATTCGCGCTGTCGAAGCCTTCATAAAACCGCAGCACCGCCGCACTCACGGCAACGCCCAGACTTATCGATAATTGCTGTGTGACGGCCAGCACGCTGTTGCCGCTGCTGGCGTTCTCGTCAGTCAGGTCGGCGAGGGTGATGGTGTTCATCGACGTGAACTGCGTCGACATCGCCATGCCCAGCACAAACAGCGGCAGGATCAGCATCCAGACCGGCAACGCGGCGGACTGTAATGAGAACTGCGCAATCATCAGCCCGATAAACACCGTCACCCCAACCAGCGTCTTACGATAGCCAAACCAGCGCAGCACCTGCGTGACGGTTGATTTTGCCAGGATCGAACCCATCGCCGTGGGGGCCATCATGCAACCAGCAATCAGGGCCGGGTAGCCGAAACCGACCTGCAGCATCAATGGCATCAGGAACGGTACGCAACCCGTCCCCAGACGTGATGCAATGTTGCCTGCTATCCCTACGGAAAACGTTCGGGTGTTAAAGAGCCCCAGGGAGATTAACGGTGCCGGGTGACGGCGCGCGTGACGTATATAAAGAAGGAATAACAGAATACCGCCGAGGATAACGGAGAGTGCCATCCACGTCGCGACGATCTTCTCGCCAAACAACTCCATCCCGCTGGAGAACAGCACCAGGCTCAGGCCAAACAGGAAAAAGCCGCCCATGTCGAAGCTGCGTCTTGGCGTGGTGAAGTCCGGCATATACTTGCGGGCATAAAACAGGCCCGCCACACCAATCGGAATATTAATCAGGAAGATCCAGTGCCAGCTTGCCCAGGTGACAAACACCCCGCCGAGTACCGGACCCAGTATCGGGCCAACAAGACCTGGCATAGTGACGAAATTCAGCACCGGGAGTAATTCGCTGCGCGGATAGGCTCGCAATAACGCCAGACGCGCGACGGGCATCATCATCGCGCCGCCGATCCCCTGAAGCACGCGGAAGATAACCAGCTCCGTGAGGGAGGTTGAGAGCGCGCAGGCCAGAGAGCCGAGCGTGAAAAGCGTTACGGCCAGCATGAATATCTTACGGGTGCCGAAACGGTCAGCCAGCCACCCGCTCACGGGGATCAGCATCGCGACCGTCAGGGTGTAACTGATGATAGCGGACTGCATCGCCAGTGGGGAACGGTTGAGGCTTTGGGCTATCGCGGGAAGTGCGGTGTTAAGGATAGTGGCATCCAGTGCCTGCATAAAAAACGCCATGGCTGCAATCCACGGCAATCCGGCCATGCTGCGCGCTTTTTTCTTTGTCATTTAGTCACCTGCTGGTGGGTGGGCGCGGCCAGCAATGTCTGACACGCGCTCAGGGCCCGCTGCCCGTCGCTCTCCTGAATGGCGTCTACAATTGCCTGGTGCAGCTCCAGCTTCACCACTTCATCATGGGTAATAGAGGTAAAGTAAGTGTGGTACACCGAATGGAATAATGAAGCAAAGGAGGTCAGGAACGGGTTGGCGCTCATCGTATAAATATGTTCATGCCAGGCCATGTCAACTTCAACCCAGCGTTCGCGGTTAAAGTGTTTTTTCAGGTAGGCCATCTCTGCCATTAAGGTATTAAGCTGGGCTTTTTGTTCGGCAGTTCCGAGCGTGGCGGCGAGCAGACACGCCTGAGGTTCGAGGCTGCTGCGCATTACCAGAAAATGATCGACGACCTGATGGAAATTATCTTCAGTCATCCACCAGGAGAGTAGTTCCTGATCGAGGAAGTTCCAGTTTGCCTGAGGCATCACTCGCGTGCCAATGCGCGGACGCGGAAGCACCATGCCTTTTGCCGTTAACGTTTTCACAGCTTCGCGAACGGCTGTGCGGCTAACCCCAAATTGTTCTCCCAGTTCAATTTCGCCCGGCAGGATGCTACCCGGGGCATATTTACCCGCTAAAATCAGCTGAGCCAGCTTCTCTGCCAGTACATATGACAGGTTTTTTTGGGCTGCCAGCTGTTGTGCGCTTAAGGGCATCGCTTTTATTCCTTAATGATTCATGCTGATAAGTATGCCACCTCGGGTGTGATTGTGGTTGCAGATACATCAAATAGAACAATTTGTAGCTTGATTTCACCGGTATTGGTGAAAAAAAACACGGACAGAAACTTTTTTTAAATTTCCTCTTGTCACCTCAGAATAACTCCCTATAATGCGCCTCCACTGACACGGAACAACGGCACACACGCCGCCGGGTCAGCAGAGAAAAGCGAAAATAAATGCTTGACTCTGAAGCGGGAAAGCGTAATATGCACACCCCGCGCCGCTGCGAAAAGCGAAGCGGCACTGCTCTTTAACAATTTATCAGACAATCTGTGTGGGCGCTCAAAGTGACATGGATTCTTAATGTCTCCGGACAATAAATGAATACCAAGTCTCTGAGTGAACATACGTAATTCATTACGAAGTTTAATTCACGAGCATCAAACTTAAATTGAAGAGTTTGATCATGGCTCAGATTGAACGCTGGCGGCAGGCCTAACACATGCAAGTCGAGCGGTAACACAGGGAGCTTGCTCCTGGGTGACGAGCGGCGGACGGGTGAGTAATGTCTGGGGAACTGCCTGATGGAGGGGGATAACTACTGGAAACGGTAGCTAATACCGCATAATGTCGCAAGACCAAAGAGGGGGACCTTCGGGCCTCTTGCCATCAGATGTGCCCAGATGGGATTAGCTAGTAGGTGGGGTAACGGCTCACCTAGGCGACGATCCCTAGCTGGTCTGAGAGGATGACCAGCCACACTGGAACTGAGACACGGTCCAGACTCCTACGGGAGGCAGCAGTGGGGAATATTGCACAATGGGCGCAAGCCTGATGCAGCCATGCCGCGTGTATGAAGAAGGCCTTCGGGTTGTAAAGTACTTTCAGCGGGGAGGAAGGTGTTGAGGTTAATAACCTCAGCAATTGACGTTACCCGCAGAAGAAGCACCGGCTAACTCCGTGCCAGCAGCCGCGGTAATACGGAGGGTGCAAGCGTTAATCGGAATTACTGGGCGTAAAGCGCACGCAGGCGGTCTGTCAAGTCGGATGTGAAATCCCCGGGCTCAACCTGGGAACTGCATTCGAAACTGGCAGGCTAGAGTCTTGTAGAGGGGGGTAGAATTCCAGGTGTAGCGGTGAAATGCGTAGAGATCTGGAGGAATACCGGTGGCGAAGGCGGCCCCCTGGACAAAGACTGACGCTCAGGTGCGAAAGCGTGGGGAGCAAACAGGATTAGATACCCTGGTAGTCCACGCCGTAAACGATGTCGACTTGGAGGTTGTGCCCTTGAGGCGTGGCTTCCGGAGCTAACGCGTTAAGTCGACCGCCTGGGGAGTACGGCCGCAAGGTTAAAACTCAAATGAATTGACGGGGGCCCGCACAAGCGGTGGAGCATGTGGTTTAATTCGATGCAACGCGAAGAACCTTACCTACTCTTGACATCCAGAGAACTTAGCAGAGATGCTTTGGTGCCTTCGGGAACTCTGAGACAGGTGCTGCATGGCTGTCGTCAGCTCGTGTTGTGAAATGTTGGGTTAAGTCCCGCAACGAGCGCAACCCTTATCCTTTGTTGCCAGCGGTTAGGCCGGGAACTCAAAGGAGACTGCCAGTGATAAACTGGAGGAAGGTGGGGATGACGTCAAGTCATCATGGCCCTTACGAGTAGGGCTACACACGTGCTACAATGGCGCATACAAAGAGAAGCGACCTCGCGAGAGCAAGCGGACCTCATAAAGTGCGTCGTAGTCCGGATTGGAGTCTGCAACTCGACTCCATGAAGTCGGAATCGCTAGTAATCGTAGATCAGAATGCTACGGTGAATACGTTCCCGGGCCTTGTACACACCGCCCGTCACACCATGGGAGTGGGTTGCAAAAGAAGTAGGTAGCTTAACCTTCGGGAGGGCGCTTACCACTTTGTGATTCATGACTGGGGTGAAGTCGTAACAAGGTAACCGTAGGGGAACCTGCGGTTGGATCACCTCCTTACCTTAAAGAACCTGCCTTTGTAGTGTCCACACAGATTGTCTGATGAAAAGTAAATAGCAAGGCGTCTTGCGATTGAGACTTCAGTGTCCCCTTCGTCTAGAGGCCCAGGACACCGCCCTTTCACGGCGGTAACAGGGGTTCGAATCCCCTAGGGGACGCCACTTGCTGGTTCGTGAGTGAAAGTCACCTGCCTTAATATCTCAAAACTCATCTTCGGGTGACGTTTGAGATATTTGCTCTTTAAAAATCTGGATCAAGCTGAAAATTGAAACGACACACATGTTATGTGTGTTCGAGTCTCTCAAATTTTCGCAATTTGATGATGAATCGAAAGAAACATCTTCGGGTTGTGAGGTTAAGCGACTAAGCGTACACGGTGGATGCCCTGGCAGTCAGAGGCGATGAAGGACGTGCTAATCTGCGAAAAGCGCCGGCGAGGTGATATGAACCTTTGACCCGGCGATGTCCGAATGGGGAAACCCAGTGTGTTCCGACACACTATCGTTAACTGAATACATAGGTTAACGAGGCGAACCGGGGGAACTGAAACATCTAAGTACCCCGAGGAAAAGAAATCAACCGAGATTCCCCCAGTAGCGGCGAGCGAACGGGGAGCAGCCCAGAGTCTGAATCAGCTTGTGTGTTAGTGGAAGCGTCTGGAAAGTCGCACGGTACAGGGTGATAGTCCCGTACACGAAAGCACACTTGCTGTGAACTCGAAGAGTAGGGCGGGACACGTGGTATCCTGTCTGAATATGGGGGGACCATCCTCCAAGGCTAAATACTCCTGACTGACCGATAGTGAACCAGTACCGTGAGGGAAAGGCGAAAAGAACCCCGGCGAGGGGAGTGAAAAAGAACCTGAAACCGTGTACGTACAAGCAGTGGGAGCCTACTTGTTAGGTGACTGCGTACCTTTTGTATAATGGGTCAGCGACTTATATTCTGTAGCAAGGTTAACCGTATAGGGGAGCCGAAGGGAAACCGAGTCTTAACTGGGCGTTAAGTTGCAGGGTATAGACCCGAAACCCGGTGATCTAGCCATGGGCAGGTTGAAGGTTGGGTAACACTAACTGGAGGACCGAACCGACTAATGTTGAAAAATTAGCGGATGACTTGTGGCTGGGGGTGAAAGGCCAATCAAACCGGGAGATAGCTGGTTCTCCCCGAAAGCTATTTAGGTAGCGCCTCGTGAACTCATCTTCGGGGGTAGAGCACTGTTTCGGCTAGGGGGCCATCCCGGCTTACCAACCCGATGCAAACTACGAATACCGAAGAATGTTATCACGGGAGACACACGGCGGGTGCTAACGTCCGTCGTGAAGAGGGAAACAACCCAGACCGCCAGCTAAGGTCCCAAAGTCATGGTTAAGTGGGAAACGATGTGGGAAGGCACAGACAGCCAGGATGTTGGCTTAGAAGCAGCCATCATTTAAAGAAAGCGTAATAGCTCACTGGTCGAGTCGGCCTGCGCGGAAGATGTAACGGGGCTAAACCATGCACCGAAGCTGCGGCAGCGACACTATGTGTTGTTGGGTAGGGGAGCGTTCTGTAAGCCGTTGAAGGTGGCCTGTGAGGGTTGCTGGAGGTATCAGAAGTGCGAATGCTGACATAAGTAACGATAATGCGGGTGAAAAGCCCGCACGCCGGAAGACCAAGGGTTCCTGTCCAACGTTAATCGGGGCAGGGTGAGTCGACCCCTAAGGCGAGGCCGAAAGGCGTAGTCGATGGGAAACAGGTTAATATTCCTGTACTTGGTGTTACTGCGAAGGGGGGACGGAGAAGGCTATGTTAGCCGGGCGACGGTTGTCCCGGTTTAAGCATGTAGGCGGAGGTTCCAGGTAAATCCGGTACCTTATTAACGCTGAGGTGTGATGACGAGGCACTACGGTGCTGAAGTAACAAATGCCCTGCTTCCAGGAAAAGCCTCTAAGCATCAGGTAACATCAAATCGTACCCCAAACCGACACAGGTGGTCAGGTAGAGAATACCAAGGCGCTTGAGAGAACTCGGGTGAAGGAACTAGGCAAAATGGTGCCGTAACTTCGGGAGAAGGCACGCTGATATGTAGGTGAAGCCCCTGCGGGTGGAGCTGAAATCAGTCGAAGATACCAGCTGGCTGCAACTGTTTATTAAAAACACAGCACTGTGCAAACACGAAAGTGGACGTATACGGTGTGACGCCTGCCCGGTGCCGGAAGGTTAATTGATGGGGTTAGCGGCAACGCGAAGCTCTTGATCGAAGCCCCGGTAAACGGCGGCCGTAACTATAACGGTCCTAAGGTAGCGAAATTCCTTGTCGGGTAAGTTCCGACCTGCACGAATGGCGTAATGATGGCCAGGCTGTCTCCACCCGAGACTCAGTGAAATTGAACTCGCTGTGAAGATGCAGTGTACCCGCGGCAAGACGGAAAGACCCCGTGAACCTTTACTATAGCTTGACACTGAACACTGGTCCTTGATGTGTAGGATAGGTGGGAGGCTTTGAAGCGTGGACGCCAGTCTGCGTGGAGCCGCCCTTGAAATACCACCCTTTAATGGCTGGTGTTCTAACGTAGACCCGTAATCCGGGTTGCGGACAGTGTCTGGTGGGTAGTTTGACTGGGGCGGTCTCCTCCCAAAGAGTAACGGAGGAGCACGAAGGTTAGCTAATCCTGGTCGGACATCAGGAGGTTAGTGCAATGGCATAAGCTAGCTTGACTGCGAGAGTGACGGCTCGAGCAGGTGCGAAAGCAGGTCATAGTGATCCGGTGGTTCTGAATGGAAGGGCCATCGCTCAACGGATAAAAGGTACTCCGGGGATAACAGGCTGATACCGCCCAAGAGTTCATATCGACGGCGGTGTTTGGCACCTCGATGTCGGCTCATCACATCCTGGGGCTGAAGTAGGTCCCAAGGGTATGGCTGTTCGCCATTTAAAGTGGTACGCGAGCTGGGTTTAGAACGTCGTGAGACAGTTCGGTCCCTATCTGCCGTGGGCGCTGGAGAATTGAGGGGGGCTGCTCCTAGTACGAGAGGACCGGAGTGGACGCATCACTGGTGTTCGGGTTGTCATGCCAATGGCATTGCCCGGTAGCTAAATGCGGAAGAGATAAGTGCTGAAAGCATCTAAGCACGAAACTTGCCCCGAGATGAGTTCTCCCTGACCCTTTAAGGGTCCTGAAGGAACGTTGAAGACTACGACGTTGATAGGTCGGGTGTGTAAGCGCAGCGATGCGTTGAGCTAACCGATACTAATGAACCGTGAGGCTTAACCTTACAACGCCGAAGGTGTTTTGGCGAAGAGACAGACACGATATTTTCAGCTTTGATACAGATTTAACAGAATTTGCCTGGCGGCTTTAGCGCGGTGGTCCCACCTGACCCCATGCCGAACTCAGAAGTGAAACGCCGTAGCGCCGATGGTAGTGTGGGGTCTCCCCATGTGAGAGTAGGGAACTGCCAGGCATCAAATAAGTAGAGAGGCCATCCGCAAGGATGGCCTTTTTGCGTTTCTGGAGCACCGAATGTTGTAGGCCGGGTAAGGCAAAGCCGCCACCCCGCAAGTCAGACCGCACTCCACGCCACAATAAATTCCGCAATTCCATCCACGTCATTTAAATCCAGCACCGGAACCTCAAGCGGCAATACAACATCACTGGCCACCGCAATTACATGCTCATCCAGCGTTAACTCACTAACATCATGCCCGGCATCGCTCCTGAATAGCAGGATCTTCGCCACAGCCTCGTGCTTAAACCCCTCAACCAGCACCAGATCCAGCGTGGAGTGATCCATCCGGCTGACCAGATACGCGAGATCCAACGGCGCCTCATCCGGGGTTTCTGTCATCAATGCCCAGCGCTGAGTGCTTGCCACCATCGTTTGTGCCGCACCCGCTTTACGCAGCTCAAAGCTGTCTTTACCGGGCGTATCGACATCCATATTATGATGCGTGTGCTTAATCAAACCTGGACGAATACCTCTGGCGCACAGTGCAGGTATCAGCTTTTTGAGTAACGTGGTTTTCCCGGTACCACTCCAGGCGGAAATTGCTAAAACAGGTGTCATTTCTTCTCCTGCAGTGCCTGCAAATCTTCTGTCGTATTCACGTTCACAAATGCTGGCTTCACATCGCTAAAATCAACCGGATGTCCGCCTGCCTGCCGCATAAACACCATCACCCTTCTTTCTCCAGCAGCCAGGTAAGCCTGCAGGTCAGAAACTAACGATATATGAATCAGGGCGATCGTCGGATGATCGCGCTCACCGTCATGTGCCCAAACCACGGGCGAGTCACCGCGCTGTTGTACCATGCGTTCTACCAGGCAAGCCGGAATAAAGGGTGTATCGCAGGAGCAAAAGAGAAACCACCCCCCCTTAGCCTGCTGCATGACCGAGAGCATCCCAGCAAGAGGCCCAGGATAATCTGCCAGGTTATCCTGATAAACGGGGAATCCGCTGCGTTGGTAAATAGCGATGTGACGATTAGCACTGAGCGTGATTGTCGACACCTGATCTGCAAGCCTGTCAGCGACATGCTGCCATAAGGGCTTTCCATTCAGCAGCTGTAGCCCCTTATCTTCTCCGCCCATTCGGGTCGCTCTGCCACCGGCCAGAACGACACCGATGATTTTCTGGCATTCATTCACTAATATCGCCTCTTTTATTGTGGGATTGACCCTGCTAACGTGTCTCTCTAAATGAAAGGAGCACCACCATGAAATGTAAACGTCTGAATGAAGTTATTGAACTCCTCCAGCCAGCCTGGCAAAAAGAGCCAGAGCTGAATCTGATGCAATTTTTACAGAAACTGGCGAAAGAGTCAGGTTTTGACGGCGAGCTGACAGACCTTTCTGACGACATCCTGATCTACCACCTTAAAATGCGTGATTCAGCCAAAGATGCTGTTATTCCTGGTATTCAGAAAGATTATGAGGAAGATTTTAAAACCGCATTGCTGCGTGCGCGTGGGGTAATTAAAGAGTAAAAGCTTGTAAGCGGAGCCACCGAAATCGCCACAAGATGATATCCTGAATCATTCGTATAATTTCCGGATGATCGGATGAACGACCAGGCTTTTACTTTCCAGACATTACACCCGGATACCATTATGGACGCCCTGTTCGAGCAGGGTATTCGGGTGGATTCTGGGTTAACCCCGTTAAATAGCTACGAAAATCGCGTCTATCAGTTTCAGGATGAGGAGCGCCAGCGCTTCGTTGTAAAGTTCTATCGTCCTAAACGTTGGTCTGCAGAACAAATTCAGGAAGAGCATCAGTTTGCCCACGATCTGCTGGATGACGATGTTCCCGTTGCTGCGCCCTTGAAATTTAACAACCAAACGCTGCTTACCCACGAAGGTTTTTATTACGCCGTATTCCCAAGCCTGGGCGGGCGTCAGTTTGAAGCTGATAATATCGACCAGATGGAATGGGTTGCCCGCTACCTGGGGCGCATTCATCAGACGGGACGCAAAAAGCCGTTTATTGCCCGCCCGACCATCGGTATTCAGGAATACCTTATCGAGCCACGGCAGGTATTCGAAACCTCGACACTTATTCCTGGTGGATTAAAGGATAAATTCCTTAGCGCGACCGACAAACTTATTGAGGCGGTGAAAGCCTGTTGGCGTGATGACATCTCCACGCTGCGTTTGCATGGAGACTGCCATGCTGGCAATGTTCTCTGGCGCGATGGCCCACTGTTTGTCGATCTCGATGATGCTCGCATGGGGCCAGCGGTTCAGGATTTGTGGATGCTGCTCAATGGTGATAAAGCCGAGCAGAGAATGCAGCTTGAAACCATTATTGAAGCGTATGAAGAATTTAGCCCCTTTAATTCAGACGAAATTGCCTTGATAGAGCCTTTACGTGCGATGCGTTTTGTTTATTATCTCGCATGGTTAATCAGGCGTTGGGATGATCCCGCATTTCCCCGAAATTTCCCGTGGCTTACCGGAGAGGATTACTGGCGCAGCCAGATATCCGCATTTACTGAGCAGGTTAAGGTTCTACAAGAACCCCCTCTGCAATTAACGCCGATGTATTAATTGGACACACCCAGGAGAGAGTTGATCATGAAAAAAATTTGGCTGGCGCTGGCAGGTATGATTCTGGCATTTAGCGCTTCTGCTGCACAGTTTACCGATGGTAAGCAGTACATTACGCTGGACAAGCCAGTTGCCGGAGAGCCACAGGTTCTGGAGTTCTTCTCGTTTTATTGCCCACACTGCTATCAGTTCGAGCAGGTGCTGCATGTCTCTGACAACGTGAAGAAAAAGCTGCCGGAAGGCACCAAAATGACGAAATACCATGTTGAGTTCCTGGGCCCGCTGGGCAAAGACCTGACTCAGGCGTGGGCGGTAGCTATCGCACTGGGCGTGGAAGATAAGATCACCGCCCCAATGTTTGAAGCCGTACAGAAAACCCAGACCGTTCAGACCACTGCGGATATCCGTAAAGTATTCGTGGATGCCGGTGTGAAAGGTGAAGAGTACGATGCCGCATGGAACAGTTTCGTGGTGAAATCACTGGTTGCCCAGCAGGAAAAAGCGGCTGCTGACCTCCAGCTTCAGGGCGTTCCAGCGATGTTTGTTAACGGCAAATATCAGCTGAACATGCAGGGCATGGACACCAGCAGCATGGATATCTTCGTACAACAGTATGCTGATACCGTGAAATATCTGGTTGAGAAGAAGTAAGATTGTTGATGTAAAAACGCCGGTCAATGACCGGCGTTTTTGTAAGAAGCTTTAATGTTGTCTATCTGCTCGTCTTTCTCTATCCAGAGCGTATTAAGCCAAAGCTGGAAACGACGTTTAAAATTCTTATCGTTAACGTAATCACCGTGCAGTTCCGTCTCAACAGGAACCAGATCAACGTGAACCACAATACGCGTCAGTTTGCCGCTGAGCATGTCATAAAATGGCGTCTTATCGTTCTCCGGGTAGCAAAGCGTAACGTTCAATAATTTATCGAACTGCTCGCCCAACACGTTCAATGCCATCGCAATGCCCGCAGCTTTAGGCGGCAGTAAGTGCTGATAAGGGGAGCGAGTCTGACTGCGCTTCTCTTCGGTAAAACGAGAGCCTTCTACAAAGTTAACAATCGTCGTTGGATGCGCACGAAATTTTTCGCAGGAGCGGCGTGTGGTTTCCACATCTTTACCGCGGCGTTCCGGGTGACGAAGTAAATAGCTGCGTGAATAGCGTTTCATAAACGGCATATCCAGCGCCCAGCAGGCCAGGCCAATGAAAGGCACCCAGGCCAGTTGTTGTTTCAGGAAATATTTATTCATCGGGATATGTTTGCGAAACAGCACACATAACACCACGATGTCAGCCCAGCTGTGATGATTGCAGATCAGCAGATACCAGTTCTTTTTGTTGAGTCTTTCCAGACCCTGAACATCCCACTTCAGGTGCGGGTTAAGGCGCAGCAGAATCGCCAGCCCTTCGCACCAGCAATACATCATAAAATTACAAAACGCAGAAACGGCTCGCCACACCGAGTGCACAGGCAGCAGCAGCTTAATCATTCCGGCAATAATGATCGGCACTGAACAGGCGATAGTCACCAGAATGGTTAAAATGATGCTTAACAGTAGTGTTATTGCAGCGAGAAATCTCGACATAATCAGTATTTTCAGGTGGTTAGCTTAAATTAAGCCGCCGCATATGCGGCGCAGGGCGCTGAGTTTATCAGAAAACAGACTAAAAAATGGTGCTTTCACACAGCGGGGGAGCGGCTTTTACCTGCTACAGCAGATATGTCTGCGATGACGGAATAAACGAGGCTTATATCCACATAGACTAAATTGTCATCAATTCGTGATATGGATAATGAGTACTAACTTAATGTGATGATAATAAACAATAAATTATATAATGGGATAGGATTTTTACGGCTGTTATTCATATGTAGTGAAAGTATGCACAAACTTATCCACAGTTTGATTTTTGCGAGCGATCCTCTCGATCGCAAAATCTTTTCCTGTATCAGGCGCTAATAACTGATGTTTTCATCCTTCTGTGGCATCCTTTACCCATAAATTGATTAAAGGCACGGACATTATGGTTCAGATCCCAGAAAACCCTCTTATTCTCGTCGACGGCTCTTCTTACCTGTATCGGGCATACCATGCGTTTCCTCCTCTGACCAATAGCGCAGGGGAACCCACCGGCGCAATGTACGGCGTGCTGAACATGCTGCGTAGCCTGATCCTTCAGTATCAGCCAACCCATGCGGCAGTGGTCTTTGATGCAAAAGGTAAAACCTTCCGCGACGAGTTGTTTGAGCATTACAAATCCCATCGTCCGCCGATGCCTGACGATCTGCGAGCACAGATCGAGCCGCTGCACACCATGGTGAAAGCGATGGGGCTGCCGTTGCTGGCCGTTTCTGGCGTTGAGGCCGACGACGTTATCGGCACGCTGGCGCGTGAAGCCGAAAAAATGGGCCGTCCTGTACTGATCAGCACCGGTGATAAAGACATGGCGCAGCTTGTGACGCCAGGTATCACCCTGATTAACACCATGACCAACACTATTCTGGGGCCTGAAGAGGTGGTCACTAAGTATGGCGTGCCGCCTGAGCTGATTATTGATTTCCTCGCGTTGATGGGCGACTCCTCAGATAACATCCCTGGTGTGCCGGGCGTCGGTGAAAAAACCGCGCAGGCGCTGCTTCAGGGGCTGGGTGGGCTGGATACGCTCTACGCGGAATCGGATAAAATCGCCGGGCTCACCTTCCGTGGTGCGAAAACCATGGCGGCGAAGCTGGAAGATAACAAAGAGGTGGCTTATCTCTCTTATAAGCTGGCCACAATCAAAACCGATGTCGAGCTGGAACTGGGCTGTGAGCAGCTGGAAGTGCAACAGCCTTCCGCTGACGATCTGCTGAGCCTGTTTAAGAAATACGAATTTAAGCGCTGGATCACTGACGTGGAAGCCGGTAAATGGCTGCAGGCAAAAGGTGCGAAACCTGCCGTGAAGCCGAAAGAGACGATTGTTGTGGATGCTGAAGAGCAGGCAGAGGAAGAGGTCGTCGCGCTCTCCTTCGACAACTACGAAACCCTTCTTGAAGAGTCACAGCTGGTCGCCTGGATCGAGAAGCTGAAAAAAGCGCCGGTCTTTGCCTTTGACACCGAAACTGACAGCCTCGATAGCATCTCGGCCAACATGGTGGGCCTGTCATTTGCCACCGAACCGGGCGTTGCGGCCTATGTCCCTGTTGCACATGATTACCTGGATGCGCCGGATCAGATCTCCCGCGACCGCGTCCTTGAGCTGTTGAAGCCGATTCTCGAAGATGACAAGGCGCTCAAAGTTGGGCAGAACCTGAAATATGACCGCGGCATTCTGCAAAACTACGGTATTGAGCTGCGCGGCATCGCCTTCGACACCATGCTGGAATCCTACATTCTGGACAGCGTGGCAGGCCGTCATGATATGGATTCCTTATCTGACCGCTGGCTCAAGCACAAAACCATTACGTTTGAAGAGATTGCCGGAAAAGGTAAAAATCAGCTCACCTTTAACCAGATTGCGCTGGAAGAGGCGGGTCGTTACGCGGCGGAAGACGCCGATGTGACGCTGCAGCTGCACCTGAAGATGTGGCCAAAGCTGCAAAAGCAGGAAGGCCCGATGAACGTATTCCAGCATATCGAAATGCCACTGGTGCCGGTGCTGTCCCGCATCGAACGCAACGGCGTAAAAATCGATCCAACGGTGCTGCATAACCACTCGGGTGAACTGGCGCAGCGTCTGACCGAGCTTGAGCAAAAAGCCCATGAGCTTGCCGGAGAGCCGTTTAACCTCTCTTCACCGAAGCAGCTGCAAACCATTCTGTTTGAAAAGCAGGGCATCAAGCCGCTGAAGAAAACCCCTGGCGGCGCGCCATCAACCTCTGAAGAGGTGCTGGAAGAGCTGGCGCTGGATTATCCACTGCCAAAAGTTATCCTCGAGTATCGCGGTCTGGCGAAGCTGAAATCGACCTATACCGATAAGCTGCCGTTGATGATTAACCCGAAAACGGGGCGTGTGCATACCTCATATCATCAGGCGGTTGCTGCAACCGGGCGTCTCTCGTCGACCGATCCCAACCTGCAGAACATTCCTGTGCGCAATGAAGAAGGTCGTCGTATTCGTCAGGCCTTTATTGCGCCAGACGATTATCTGATTGTCTCTGCGGACTACTCACAAATTGAGCTGCGCATTATGGCGCACCTGTCGCGTGATAAGGGCTTGCTGACCGCGTTTGCCGAAGGGAAGGATATTCACCGGGCTACGGCCGCTGAAGTCTTTGGCCTGCCGCTGGAGAGCGTGACAAACGAACAGCGTCGCAGCGCGAAAGCGATTAACTTCGGTCTGATTTACGGGATGAGCGCCTTTGGCCTGTCACGCCAGCTCAACATTCCGCGTAAAGAGTCGCAGAAGTATATGGATCTGTACTTCGAGCGCTACCCGGGCGTACTGGAGTATATGGAACGCACCCGTGCGCAGGCGAAAGAGAAAGGCTACGTTGAAACGCTGGATGGTCGTCGTCTGTATCTGCCGGACATCAAATCCAGCAACGCGGCGCGCCGTGCAGGCGCAGAGCGTGCGGCTATCAACGCCCCAATGCAGGGAACCGCTGCTGACATCATCAAGCGTGCGATGATCGCCGTGGATGCCTGGCTGGAAAAAGATAAACCGCGCGTGAAAATGATCATGCAGGTACACGATGAACTGGTGTTCGAAGTGCACAAAGACGATCTTGAAAAAGTGTCTCAGAAGATCCACGAACTGATGGAAAGCAGCATGAAGCTGGACGTTCCGTTGCTGGTGGAAGTGGGGAGTGGCGAAAACTGGGATCAGGCTCACTAAGGGTTCATGGAATAACGCGCGTTTTATGTAAGTTAGCAACATAACGACGTGCGTTTTGTGACAATCATTAGAATTCCCTATGTAAAGAATGAAAAAAAACTACAAAAAGTGCTTTTTCTACAGATAAAAAAGGGGTAGAGTTAACGACGTAGGGTACAGAGGTAAGATGTTCTATCTTTCAGACCTTTTACTTCACGTAATCGGATTTGGCTGAATATTTTAGCCGCCCCAGTCAGTAATGACTGGGGCGTTTTTTATTGCGGCAAAGAAAATGTCAGGCAAAAAAAAGCGCGGACATTGCCGCGCTCATATTTACTCTTCTTCCGCTTCTGTCGCGGGTTCCAGCTCGTTAAACCAACTGTCGAGCTTCTGACGCAGTTTATCCACGCCCTGTTTTTTCAGCGAGGAGAATGGCTCAACCTGCACATCACCGTTAAATGCCAGCACCGCTTCGCGAACCATATTCACCTGTGCTTTTCGCGCACCGCTAGCCAGCTTATCGGCTTTGGTCAGCAGAACCAGCACGGCGATATCGCTCTCTACAGCCCAGTCGATCATCTGCTGATCGAGATCTTTCAGCGGATGGCGGATATCCATCAGCACCACCAGACCTTTCAGGCACTGGCGTTTTTCCAGGTACTCACCCAGCGCACGCTGCCATTTGATCTTCATCTCTTCAGGTACTTGCGCATAGCCGTAGCCCGGTAAGTCGACCAGGCGTTTGCCTTCTGCAACTTCAAACAGGTTGATCAGCTGAGTACGGCCAGGTGTTTTTGAGGTGCGCGCCAGGCTCTTCTGATTGGTCAGCGTATTCAGGGCGCTGGATTTTCCCGCATTGGAGCGGCCAGCGAATGCCACTTCAATACCCGTATCGGAAGGCAGGTGGCGAATATCAGGCGCACTGGTGACAAAATGCGTCTGTTGGTAGTTCCAGGTAGTCACGTGGTCGTCTCCAAAAATCGTAATCTGCGGGGGATTATACCTGAATGCGGGCAAAAGGCTTTTCCCATCGTACCAGGCCTGTAAGCGAAAACCCTCTAATGTGTAAGAGATCGGCTACAAACGCTATGGGACATTTAAGAGAAATCGCAGGTGTTTAAAAATGCAAACTATTAAATATCATAGACTTGATAGTGAGTAATAATCCGAAAATCCGTTTTTGTACCCTTTCGTTGCTTGTTAGTTTAAGGGAAAAAGGTAAAGTGTGCGTCAAGGCGAGGATGCCAACAGGATTACGACTTAAGGATAAGGGTCAGGAGCGCCAGGAGGCGAAGACTCAGGATTGTCAGGATGACGGGCGCCTGGAGGCGTTTTTACAGGAAACGGAACCGTATCACGGACGGTATTTGCCAAGGGATAAACAGGGTTTGTTGTTGGTAAACATGGAATGTCTGGCCCGCTAAGGGTTGTGAGTCAGGAAAAAAGGCGACAGATTGCTCTGTCGCCTTTTTTCTTTGCTTGCTTTCTGCTAGATTTCGCCGCAATTCTATACTGAATAAAACGGCTTAAAGATAAAACATCATGAAAAAACCGACCACCGCAGCGGGCGCGAAACGCCCAGCAAAAGCACGCCGCAAAACGCGCGAAGAACTGAACCAGGAAGCGCGCGATCGCAAACGCGATAAAAAGCATCGTGGCCATGCTGCGGGTAGCCGTGCAAGCGGTAGCGGTGCAACGGGTGCTTCTGCAAAAGGTAAGGCGCAGAAAGATCCCCGTATCGGCAGTAAAACTCCCATTCCACTGGGCGTGACAGACACCCCGGTCACTAAGCAGCACAAACCAAAGAGCGAGAAACCTATGCTTTCACCGCAGGCTGAGCTGGATTTGCTGGAGAACGATGAGCGCCTGGATGCGCTGCTGGAACGTCTTGAAGAAGGTGAAACCCTGACCGCAGAAGAACAGTCATGGGTTGATGCCAAACTGGACCGCATTGATGAGCTGATGCAGAAGCTGGGCCTGTCATACGACGATGACGAAGATGAAGAAGAAGACGAGAAGCAGGAAGATATGATGCGTCTTCTGAAGGGTGGAAACTAACATTTGCACCCGGCAGGCTCAATAGTCCTGCTTATAACCCTTCCGGTTATATGTTATCTGGTGTGGTTATTCGTTAAACTACGGCGGTTGTCGCGGCGACATCAGTGGCTGCGCACCCGAATGATGGCTCGCAATGGGGCCAGACCGGGCCGCCGTAAACGAACGCGACACCAACGGAAGGAGTGAGCATGTCAGCACCAACTATCGACTGGGATTTGGCCCTAATCCAGAAATATAACTATTCCGGGCCGCGTTATACTTCATACCCCACCGCGCTGGAGTTCTCCGATGCTTTCGGCGAGGCGGATTTTCAGCAGGCCGTCGCGCGCTATCCCGAGCGTCCGCTGTCGCTCTATGTCCATATTCCGTTTTGCCACAAGCTCTGCTACTTCTGCGGATGCAATAAAATCGTTACCCGCCAGCAGCACAAAGCCGATCAGTATCTTGATGCGCTTGAGCAGGAAATCCTGCACCGCGCGCCGCTGTTTGCCGGTCGTCACGTCAGCCAGATTCACTGGGGCGGCGGCACGCCAACGTACCTGAATAAAGCGCAGATCAGCCGTTTGATGGCGCTGCTGCGCGGCAACTTTAATTTTAACGACGACGCTGAAATCTCGATCGAGGTCGATCCGCGCGAAATCGAGCTGGATGTACTGGATCACTTACGCGCCGAAGGTTTCAACCGCCTGAGCATGGGCGTACAGGACTTCAACAAAGAGGTGCAGCGTCTGGTCAACCGCGAGCAGGACGAAGAATTTATCTTTGCCTTACTCAACCACGCGCGTGATATCGGCTTTACGTCGACCAATATCGACCTGATTTACGGCCTGCCAAAGCAAACGCCGGAGAGCTTCGCCTTCACGCTGAAGCGCGTGGCTGAACTTAACCCGGACCGTCTGAGTGTCTTTAACTATGCGCACCTGCCGACGCTGTTTGCTGCTCAGCGCAAAATCAAAGATGCCGATCTCCCTTCTGCTCAGCAGAAACTGGATATTTTGCAGGAAACTATCACCTCGCTGACCGAAACCGGTTATCAGTTTATCGGGATGGATCACTTTGCCCGTCCGGATGACGAGCTGGCGATTGCCCAGCGCGAAGGCGTTCTGCACCGCAACTTCCAGGGCTACACGACGCAGGGCGATACCGACTTGCTGGGGATGGGCGTCTCGGCCATCAGCATGATTGGCGACTGCTACGCGCAGAACCAGAAAGAGTTAAAACAGTATTATCAGCAGGTTGATGAAACGGGCAACGCGCTGTGGCGCGGCATCGCGCTAACCCGCGACGACTGCATCAGACGCGATGTGATTAAGGCGCTTATCTGCAATTTCCGTCTCGATTTCAGTGACGTGGAAGCACAGTGGAATCTGACCTTCAGCGATTATTTTGCAGAAGATCTGAAGCTGATTGCCCCGCTGGCCAAAGATGGGCTGGTGGATGTTACTGAGGGTGCCATTGAGGTCACGCCGAAAGGGCGTCTGTTGATCCGTAATATCTGCATGTGCTTTGACGCCTATCTGCGTCAGAAAGCGCGCCTGCAGCAGTTCTCGCGGGTTATTTAGACCGTTTTGCCGGGTGGCGGCTTCGCCTTACCCGGCCTACAATGCGCACTTTCGTAGGCCGGGTAAGCGAAGCGCCACCCGGCACTGCCAAAATCACTCCATTCCCAGCTCTTTAAGCTTGCGCGTCAGGGTATTACGTCCCCATCCCAACAGGCGAGCAGCCTCCTGCTTATGGCCCTGCGTGTGACGAAGCGCGGTGGTTAACAGCGTACGCTCCATCTCAGGCTGAGCTTCAGACAGCAGGTTTTGATGACCGGAACGCAGTGCGCGGTCAGCCCACTGCGCCAGCAGCGTTGCCCAACTGTCCGGCAGCGCGTGACCGGTGCTGCTTTCAGGTGCAGTGGCTTCAAACAGCTCAGCGGGTAAATCCTGAATCAGCACTTCCTGTCCGGCGGCCATCACGGTTAACCAGCGACAGGTGTTTTCCAGCTGGCGCACGTTGCCCGGCCACGCAAGTCGGGTGAGGGCGGCATCGGTTTCCGGGTGAAGCTGCTTGGCCTCCACGCCAAGCTCGCGGGCTGCCACCTGCAGGAAATGACGCGCCAGGCGGGGAATATCTTCCCGGCGCTCGCGCAGCGGCGGCAGGTGAACGCGGATAACGTTCAGGCGGTGGAATAAATCCTCACGGAATTTTCCCTCCTGCACGCGCAGCTCCAGGTTCTGGTGCGTCGCAGCGATAATGCGCACGTCCACCTTCACCGGCGCATAGCCGCCCACGCGGTAAAACTGCCCGTCGGCCAGCACGCGCAGCAGGCGGGTCTGAACGTCCAACGGCATATCACCGATTTCATCCAGGAAAAGCGTCCCGCCGTCAGCCTGCTCAAAGCGCCCCTGACGAATAGTATTCGCCCCGGTAAACGCCCCTTTTTCGTGGCCGAACAGCTCGGACTCAATCAAATCCTTCGGAATGGCCGCCATATTCAGGGCGATGAAGGGCGCTTTAGCCCGCGGGCTATGGCGATGCAGTGCATGGGCAACCAGCTCTTTACCGGTACCCGATTCGCCGTTAATCAATACGCTGATGGACGAACGCGACAGACGCCCGATGATGCGAAACACATCTTGCATCGCAGGCGCTTCACCGATGATGTCCGTAGTGGGGCCAAAATCGGGCGCATTACGAGGCTGCTGTTGTTCCTGGTAGTGGCTGATGGCGCGTTCAACCAACGCCACCGCCTCGTCGATATCAAACGGCTTTGGCAGGTAATCAAACGCCCCTTGCTGGTAGGCGCTCACTGCGGCATCCAGGTCGGAGTGCGCCGTCATTATGATGACCGGAAGCATTGGGTGGCGTTGTTTGATCTGCTTTAAAAGCGCCAGCCCGTCCATTCCCGGCATGCGAATATCCGAAAGCAGAACATCTGGCGTTTTGGTGGTGAGTGCGTCGAGCACCTCGCTGCCGCTCTCAAACGTCGTGCAGCTTAACCCCGCCCCAGTGAGCGCGCGTTCCAGCACCCAACGGATGGAGCTATCGTCATCGACTACCCAGACTATCCCTCGTTGCATAAACGTCACCTTTATTTTTTAATCGGCAGGAAAACCGAAAACTCGGTATGTCCCGGCCAACTGGTAAATTCAATTTTGCCAGAGTGTTGGTCGATCAAACTGCGGGCAATGGATAACCCCAGCCCGGTGCCGCCTTCGCGGCCGCTGACCATCGGGTAAAACAGCGTGTCCTGCAGATGCGGCGGGATACCCGGACCGTTATCTTCAACGTCGATGCGTGCCGCCAGACGATAGCGCACGCCGTGCAGCGTGAGCTGGAAGGCGGTGCGGGTACGTAAAATAATCTCGCCCCCTTCCGGTCCCAGCGCCTGTAGCGCGTTACGTACAATATTCAGCAGAACCTGTTCAATCTGGTCCGGGTCATGCGCCAGTTCCGGCAGGCTTGGGTCGTAATCGCGCACCAGCGTGACGTTCTCTGGCAGTTCCATCGAGACGAGCTTCACCACCCGCTCCGCCACTTTATGAATGCTTTCAGAGACGTGCATGCCCGGCTGCTGCGGCCCAAGAAGACGGTCTACCAGATTCCGCAGACGGTCGGCCTGCTCAATGATGACGTTGGTGTACTCCGCCAGCGCGGGGTCGGGCAGCGCCTTGGTCAGCAGCTGTGCTGCACCGCGTAAGCCACCCAGCGGGTTTTTTATCTCATGCGCCAGGCCACGCACCAGGTCACGAGCGGCAATTTGCTGCGCATGCTGAAGCTGCTCCTGGCTGAGCCGACGCTGATTATCCATCGGCGCCATTTCCAGCAGGATCAGTCCTTCGGGAAGACGTTGCGCGGTAAGAGAGAGAATATGTGAACGCCCGTCGATCACCAGTGTCACTTCGTTATCGGTGAACCCCTGTCCGGCCTGCAAACTCTCCTGCATCAGGCCAATATTCAGCGAAAAATAGCTCAACAGTTCAGGAAGCGGGGTGCCAAACAGCTTGCGTGAGCTCTGGGCGAGCAATTGCTGCGCCGCCGGGTTGGCGTAATGCACCGCCAGCTCGTCATCGACCAGCAATATACTGTTAATTAAGGAATTGAGGATCTGCCCAGCATCGGGCAGCGTGCCAGTTGCCATTCAGCAGTCTCCTGGAGTTGGTTGCACTAATTTAGTGCAGTATAGCTTTTTCGGCGTAAAAAGCGCGTCAGATCAGGTTGTTGGTGGAGAAAAAAGCCCATCCGGAGATGGGCTAAAAGTTTCCACGGCAACTACTCCCGACGTTTATCACGCCGGGTAAAACAACTCGATTAAACGCTGTAGTACAGTTCGAACTCAACCGGATGCGGAGTCATACGCACGCGGTCGTTCTCTTCGATACGCAGCGCGATGTAAGCGTCGATAGCTTCATCGGTGAACACGCCGCCAGCCGTCAGGAACTCACGGTCTGCGTCCAGCGCGTTCAGTGCTTCTTCCAGAGAGCCTGCAACCTGTGGGATCTCTTTCGCTTCTTCTGGCGGCAGGTCATACAGGTTTTTGTCCATGGCTTCGCCAGGGTGGATCTTGTTCTTAATACCGTCCAGACCGGCCATCAGCAGTGCTGCGAAGCACAGGTATGGGTTAGCCGCTGGGTCCGGGAAGCGAACTTCGATACGACGCGCTTTCGGAGAAGCAACAACCGGGATACGGATAGAAGCAGAACGGTTACGGGCAGAGTAGGCCAGCATCACCGGTGCTTCGTAGCCTGGGACCAGACGCTTGTAGGAGTTAGTGGTTGGGTTCGCCAGGGCGTTGATCGCTTTAGCATGTTTGATAACACCACCGATGTAGTGCAGCGCCTGCTCGGACAGACCGGCATATTTGTCGCCAGAGAACAGGTTGGTACCGTTCTTGGACAGGGACATGTGGCAGTGCATACCGGAACCGTTGTCGCCAAACATTGGTTTTGGCATGAAGGTCGCGGTTTTACCGAAACGGTGCGCAACGTTGTGCACAACGTATTTGTAGATCTGAATCTCATCCGCTTTTTTGGTCATGGTGTTGAAGCGGGTAGCGATTTCGTTCTGGCCAGCGGTCGCCACTTCGTGGTGATGCGCTTCCACAACCAGGCCCATCTCTTCCATGATCAGACACATGGTAGAACGGATGTCCTGTGAAGAATCGACCGGAGGAACCGGGAAGTAACCGCCTTTCACGCCAGGACGGTGACCTTTGTTACCACCTTCGTATTTGGTGGAAGAGTTCCATGCGCCTTCGATGTCATCGATAGCCACGTGGGAACCTGAAATTGACGCGCCGAAGCGGATGTCGTCAAACAGGAAGAACTCTGGCTCTGGCCCGAACAGAACGGTGTCCGCGATGCCGGTAGAACGCAGGTACTCTTCAGCGCGTTTCGCGATGGAGCGTGGGTCACGATCGTAGCCCTGCAGCGTGCCTGGCTCGAGGATATCGCAACGGATGATAAGGGTTGGCTCTTCGAAGAACGGGTCAATGAGCGCAGTGGTTGCGTCTGGCATCAGAACCATGTCGGATTCGTTAATGCCTTTCCAGCCACCAATGGAGGAGCCGTCAAACATTTTGCCTTCTTCAAAGAATTCGGCGTTCACCTGATGAGCAGGGATTGTGACGTGCTGTTCTTTACCTTTGGTATCGGTGAAGCGCAGATCAACAAACTTCACTTCATGTTCGTTCAGCATCGTCAAAACGTGTTCAGCGGACATACTTAACTCTCCAGATTGGTCATTGTCGTCGTGGTAACGAGGTCTTCAACTTCTATCAAGGTGGCTGTGATGCCATCTTTTTGCCGTATTTTTATAAAGCGAAATCTGTGCCAACTTTTAAAACACCCCAAAAAGGCGTTATCATGCGCACCATAGTGCAAAAGGGCTGCACCACAATGGATTTGTTGCACCAGTATAGTGCTTCAATGTGAACATTGAGCACCATATTGGTGCAATTTACGTTAAAGTGCCCTTTTACCGCTCCGTGAAAGCGATCACAAAGCATCTCTGCAATACTTGTTTGCGGGGGATGTTTGTGATCCTGTTTTGTAGTGCGATTAATCCGTGTACAATAACGCGCTATTTCTAAATGCCTGAGGCAAAGTTGTGATCGAAAAATTGCGTAACATCGCCATCATCGCGCACGTCGACCATGGTAAAACTACCCTGGTTGATAAGCTGCTGCAGCAGTCCGGTACATTTGATGCTCGTGCCGAAACTCAAGAACGCGTGATGGACTCCAACGATTTGGAGAAAGAGCGTGGGATTACCATCCTCGCCAAAAACACCGCTATCAAATGGAATGACTACCGTATCAACATCGTTGATACCCCAGGGCACGCCGACTTCGGTGGTGAAGTTGAACGTGTAATGTCCATGGTAGACTCCGTTCTGCTGGTCGTTGACGCAATGGATGGCCCAATGCCCCAGACGCGCTTCGTGACCAAAAAAGCGTTTGCTCATGGTCTGAAGCCAATTGTTGTTATCAACAAAGTTGACCGTCCTGGCGCGCGTCCTGACTGGGTTGTTGATCAGGTCTTCGACCTGTTCGTTAACCTCGACGCGACCGACGAGCAGCTGGACTTCCCTATCGTTTACGCTTCTGCGCTGAACGGTATTGCAGGTCTGGACCACGAAGACATGGCCGAGGACATGACCCCGCTGTACCAGGCGATTGTTGACCGTGTTCCTGCACCAAACGTTGATCTCGACGGCACCCTGCAGATGCAGATCTCTCAGCTCGACTACAACAACTACGTTGGCGTAATCGGCATTGGTCGTATCAAGCGCGGTAAAGTTAAGCCTAACCAGCAGGTCACTATCATCGATAGCGAAGGCAAAACCCGTAACGGTAAAGTGGGTAAAGTACTGACTCACCTGGGTCTTGAGCGTATCGAGAGCGACATCGCTGAAGCGGGCGACATCATCGCCATCACCGGTCTGGGTGAACTGAACATCTCCGACACCATCTGCGATCCGCAGAAAGTCGAAGCGCTGCCAGCCCTGTCCGTTGATGAACCAACCGTATCCATGTTCTTCAACGTCAACACCTCTCCGTTCTGTGGTAAAGAAGGTAAGTTCGTTACCTCTCGTCAGATCCTTGACCGCCTGAACAAAGAGCTGGTGCACAACGTTGCGCTGCGCGTTGAAGAAACGCCAGACGCTGATGCATTCCGCGTTTCCGGTCGTGGTGAGCTGCACCTGTCAGTTCTGATCGAAAACATGCGTCGTGAAGGTTTCGAGATGGCGGTTTCCCGTCCGAAAGTTATCTTCCGCGAAATCGACGGCCGTAAACAAGAGCCGTTCGAAAACGTCACGCTGGACGTTGAAGAGCAGCATCAGGGTTCTGTGATGCAGGCTCTGGGTGAGCGTAAAGGCGACCTGAAAAACATGAATCCAGATGGCAAAGGCCGCGTACGTCTCGACTACGTGATCCCAAGCCGTGGCCTGATCGGCTTCCGTTCAGAGTTCATGACCATGACGTCTGGTACGGGTCTGCTGTACTCCACCTTCAGCCACTATGACGATGTTCGTCCGGGCGAAGTCGGCCAGCGTAACAACGGCGTTCTGATCTCCAACGGTCAGGGTAAAGCGGTTGCGTTCGCACTGTTCAGCCTGCAGGACCGCGGTAAGCTGTTCCTGGGTCACGGTGCAGAAGTTTACGAAGGCCAGATCATCGGTATTCACAGTCGTTCTAACGACCTGACTGTAAACTGTCTGACCGGTAAGAAACTGACCAACATGCGTGCGTCAGGTACTGACGAAGCAACGGTTCTGGTTCCACCGATCAAGATGACCCTGGAGCAAGCTCTGGAATTCATCGATGACGACGAACTGGTAGAAGTGACTCCACAGTCAATTCGTATCCGTAAACGTCACCTGACCGAGAACGATCGTAAACGTGCAATGCGCGGTGCGAAAGAAGAGTAATACAGGTTAGCGTTTACGCTGTCCTGTATGTAAAAAGCCGCTGAGCGATCAGCGGCTTTTTTATTAGAACGAATACCGTAATCCCAGGCGAATCCGGTACTGCTCGCGGTTGTAATCATTCCATCGGTCCAGCCACTGCAGTTCAAGATACGGCAGCCAGTTTCTGTCGATTTTATAGCTGAACTTATTGGTAATCTCCCAGTGATGGTCTTTGCCATTTTTGCTGTGGTAATCATTCACTCGCTGGAAAAAATGCGGTTCAAAGGTGTAGAAAAACGCATCCGTCACTTTGAAATTCCAGTAGTTGGCAAACTCGTGCGTGTCGTTTTTATCCATCTGCCCGTTATAGTCCGGCGTATCGTAATTGTTATGGTTATAGCGATAGCGGAACGTCAGGTTGAACCCGTCCGTAAATTTGTAGTTGGTATCTAAATAAACCGCACCACCGGACCCTGCGCTGCTGTCGTTAATCAACCCGCCGGGCTGGAAGGTGAGTTTGTCGGTCGGTTTGAAGAGCGGATACCACCCCTCTATTTCGTTATAGCTGTGCTTGAGTTCATCCCATTTCCCCACGTTATAGGCGTTGGTGAACATCAGCCCCGCGCCCATATCGAAGTTATATCCCGCGCGCAGGATCACCTCGTGCAGCTCAGAGGCCGTATTGTAGGCTTCACGCGTTTCGACATAGGCTCCGGCAAATACCGGGCAGGACACAGACGACACGATCAATACAGTAATGATTCTTTTCATAATTTGTCCATGTATCAGGTACAGAAAGGCCTCCCTCCTGATAAACAGGAAGGACATAGTGGCCGGATTTATTGTTATAAAGTGACTGCTGACGCTTTATTGTTGGTGGTTATCTCAGGGGTATTCGCTGATTGTTTTTTCCGTTTTCCAATCTCCTCAATGATGGAAGCGAAGCGTGCTTCGTTGAGTTTATAAAAAAGTCCCATAGTGATGGCGGCGATAATCGCCAGACCGCAAGGCCAGAGAAAGATAAGCTGACGCAACCCCAGCAGCGTGCCCGCGCTCTGCACGGCATGGGGAATGTAGCCAATCTGGGTCAGCATAATCCCGGGCAGGAAACCGGCGAGCGCGGCGGAGATTTTGCGCGAGAAGGTGTAGCCGGTATACACCGACCCTTCGGCACGAATGCCGGTTTTCCACTCGCCATAATCAACCGTATCCGGCACCAGCGCCCAGTTGAGGCTGTTCACAAACGCCGTGCCGAAAAAGGCCATGCAGGAAAACAGTACGAACAGCAGGGAGCTGGTTCCCCAGAAGAAGTTCAGCACGTCGCCCACTGCCCATAGCGTCAGCCCGCCCAGATAGACCGGCTTCTTGCCAAATCGCTTCACCGCGCCCGGCACCAGAAACACGCCAATCAGAATGCAGCCCATGCTGAAGAAGCCCATCCACGACAGCAGGTGCAGATCGTTCAGCACGTACTGGGTGTAATAGACCTGAATCGCCAGCTTGATGTTAAATGCGGCGAGGGTACACAGGTTGGCGATACACAGCACCAGCAGCGGCGGGTTACGAAAGATGGCGCAGAACGATTTCAGCATGCCGGGCTTATGATGATCGGGCGTGAGCTCCACGTAGCGCTCTTTCACGCCGCTATAGCACCACCACATGCAGAACAGGCCGCCGGTGACGAACACCAGCGCGGCCGCCAGATAGCCGAGTGAGGGCTGGCTGACGAACAGCGCCTGAATGGGCATAAAGCCGACGGTGCAGAGCAACAGTCCCACCGTTGCGCCACCCTGACGCCACGCCGCAAGCTGAGCGCGCTCGTTCGGGTTTTTGGTGATGGCCGGGACCATCGCGCCGTAGGCGCAGTTCATCAGGCTATAACAGAGGCCAAACATCATGAAGAGCACGGTGGCGAGAGCCGTTTTCACCGTCAGGCTAAAGTCGTTGGCCATAAACTGCGCCGTCGCGACCAGCGCCACCGGGACGGAAGCGTAAAGAATGAATGGCCGGAACTTCCCCCTCGGTCCGATGTTGCGCCGGGAGTCGAGCAGCACGCCGGTCAGCATGTCGGTCAACGCGGTAAAAAACTTCGCCACCAGGAAAATGATGCCGCCATAGAACGCAGGCATGCCCAGTTCGTCAGTATAAAACTTCAGCAAATACAACGTCCCGATACAGAGCATCAGGTTCGAGCCAAAATCGCCCATCCCGTAGGCGCACTTCTCTCGCAGGCTCAACTTCAGGGTTAACGGATCACTGTTATGTGTCATGGTCGATCCTCAGAGCGCCCCGCAGGGCGCTTTCTCACGTCATTTATGCCGTACGTTTGCGCAGTTCAATCTCTTCCACGATGCGCACATACATCTTCTCGTTGAGGTTGTAGAAGCAGCCCATCGCCACGATGGTGATGACCGCCAGCAGGCTCGGATAGATAAATATCAGCTGCCGCAGCCCTTCAACCGTTCCGGCGGATTGCACCACGTTGGGTACATAGCCGATCTGGGTGAGCATGATCCCCGGGAAAAAGCCCGCCAGCGCCTGCGATACCTTTCGGAAGAAGGTAAAGCCGGTATAGACCGTCCCCTCGGAGCGCACGCCGGTGCGCCACTCGCCGTATTCCACGGTATCGGACACCAGCGCCCAGTTCAGGCTGTTCACGAACGCGGAACCAAAGAACGCCAGGCAGGAGAACGCCACGAAGCTCACCGAGCCGCCGCCGAAGAAGTAGTTGAGCAGATCGCCCGCCACCCAAATCATCAGCCCGCTGATGTAGACCTTTTTCTTGCCAAAACGCCGCACCGCACCGGGCATCATAAAGACGCCGATAAAAATACAGCCCATGCTGAAGAAGCCCATATACGACAGCAGGATCGGGTCGTTCAGCACGTACTGCGTGTAGTAGACCTGAATGGCGAGTTTGACGTTAAAGGCGCCCAGCGTGCACAGGTTGGCGATGCACAGGATAAACAGCGGACGGTTCCCGGCGATGGCGCGAAACGACTGCAGCAGGCCCGGTTTTTGCGCCGGGTTTGCAGGCTGTGTCTCGACGTAACGCTCCGTCACGCCCTTATAGCACCACCACATGAAGAACAGCCCGAACAGCGAGAAGAGGGTTGCAGCGAAGATATACCCAAGCTGGTCGTTACCTTCAATCAGGTTCATCACTGGCACAAAGCCCACGGTACAGAGCAGCAGGCCCAGCGTGGCGCCGCCCTGACGCCAGGCGGCCAGCGACGCGCGCTCGTCCGGGTTTTTGGTAATGGCGGGCACCATCGCGCCGTAGGAGCAGTTCATCATGCTGAAGAACAGGCCGTACAGCATAAACAGCACCGTCGCCATCACCGTTTTACCGGTCATTTCAAACGGCGTGCCGACGAAGTTGGCAATCGCCAGCAGCGTCACCGGGAAGGCCGCATACAGTACGAACGGGCGGAACTTCCCTTTCGGGCCAATCTTGCGCCGGGAGTCGAGCATGATCCCGGTGCCCATGTCGGTGAAAGCGGTAAAGAACTTCGCAATCAGGAAGATAATCCCGCCGTAGGTGCCCGGGAGCCCCAGCACGTCGGTGTAAAACTTCAGCAAATAGAGCGTGCCGATATCCAGCAGGATGTTAGAGCCGAGGTCGCCCATCCCGTAGGCGAGTTTTTCTTTAAACGGCAGTCGTAGGGTTGCCGGATCGGAAGTAAGTTGACTCATTATTATTCTCCGTCTGCCCGCAGATTTCCCTGCGGGCGAGCCTTATCAGATATGACGTAAGGTGCTAAACAGATCTGCCCATTCGCTGTGCTGGCGATAGAACACCGGCGGCTTGCCGAGCGGAGCATCAACGGTGACGTCACCGCCCAGGCAGGTTTCCCCGGTCCACGCATTGACCCAGCTGTCCTGCGGCAGATAGAGAGACCAGTCGCGGCGGCCCTCTTCATGAACCGGTGCCACCAGCAGGTCACGGCCAAACAGATACTGGTATTTCAGCGTGTAGGCGCGCGCGTCGTCCTCGTAGTGCAGGAACAGCGGGCGCATCACCGGCAGGCCGCTTTTCGCGTTCTGCGCAACCGCAGCTTTGATGTACGGCTTCAGGGTGGTGAAGACGGTGGTCATGCGCGCGAAGTGCGCGATGGTTTCCGCATCGCCGTCGAACTGCCAGTTATCGCCAGGGCGATTGCCCTCGTGGGTACGCATCATCGGCGTAAAGGCGCTGAAGTCGCACCAGCGCAGCAGCAGCTCTTTGCTGCGCTTCATCTCGAAGAGGGTCGTATAGCCGCCAATGTCGCTGTGGTGCAGCCCGTGCCCGGTCATCGCCAGCGACAGCGCCGCCGGTACGACGGACGCCAGACCATCGTCCAGGCTCCAGTCAACGTTCTGATCCCCGGCCCACATCATCACCGAGTGCTTCTGGCTGCCGGTGTAGCCCGCGCGCATGAAGAACAGGATTTCCCCGAGTTTGCCGGTCTCCTCCAGCGCCTCGTAATTACATTTCGCCCACAGAGCAGGCCAGGCGTTATGCATGATCTCCGCGCTCACGCCGTTGTGCAGGAAGGTATCGGTCGGCAGATATTCCCCGAAATCGGCCATCCAGCCGCCGCAGCCCAGTTCAATCAGGTTCTTTTTAATCACCTCTTTGTACCAGCTGTAGGCTTCCGGGTTGGTCAGGTCGATAACGCCCGCGTAGAACTCGCCGAACTCAACGTGGTAATCCTTGCCGTCGGCATCTTTGGTCAGATAGCCGCGCTTCGATGCCTCTTCGCAGAGATCTTTATCGCTGGCGACGTACGGGTTGATATAGGAGAGGAACTGCACGCCTTCCTCTTTCCACTGCGCAATCCGCTCGTCAAGCTGCGGATACAACTCGCTGTTCCACTTCCAGTTCCACATTACGCGCTTACCGAAGGAGGTCATGCGGATGCCGGACCAGTCCTGAGCCCAGATGCCGTTCACCTTCACGCCGCCCTGGCGCATAACGTCGAGCTTTTGCTGACACACGTCGGTGCCGCCCTGAATACCCAGCGTCACGCCGTCGTAAACCCAGTCCGGCAGTTCAGGCTGACGCCCCAGCAGGCCGGTCATTTTTTCCAGCAGATCGACGTAGGTTTCCGCACATTCGAAGCGCAATGTGGCGTTATCTTCCCAGAACGCCAGCTCGTGGAAGTCCGGCGCGCTGAAGTCGAAGTTCATATAGCAGCTGTTGTCCACGTGGCAGTAGTACTTCTGGGTGCTCACGAAGGTGGGCTGCGGGAAGAAGGTCCAGTAGTAGTCGCCGCCCGCGTTCTCTTTGCAGTCGGCCTGCCAGGTCACGTAGGTTTGCTTATTGCGGCCCACGCCCTGCTCGCTGGTCCACAGCGGGAACGGCTTGCCGCGCAGATCGAAGTACGAGAACTGCTCGCCGCAGCCGTAGATATGATCTTCTGGCTGGGCCGCCAGCCGCAGCCAGATGCGGTTATGGCCGAGAGCATCGTTTTTAAGCTTCAGCTCAAGACGGCCTTCCGCATCGACGCCCACCAGCAGCGTTGCGCTCACCGCATCGCCGCGGGTAAAGCGGATCGCCCAGCCCACGCTTTGCTGCGTGACGGTCGCGTCCGTCAGGGCAATCTTTTCGTTGAGCTTGTCTTTGATGCTGAAGTTGCCGCGAAACATCTCGATATCCGCCTCGCCTGCGCCGATCCACAGGCAAGGGGCATCCGCGGTGTGGGATAAAATCAGACGGTCCTGCCAGCGCAGGGTGAAACCACTTTCGTTATTTTTCAGGTCAATATTGTGTAGGGTACGCATAAAAACTCCGTCTTTATTATTTGGCCAGGCTATCCAGTAATCCGGCGGCTACGGCAGGGGCTAAGCCCGGTGCCAGCGGCAGGCGGGGGATCACCAGGCAGTGCAGCAGGTGGTAAATATCCTGCTTGCCGTCCCAGACTTTGGTGGTCACTTCGTTATTAGTGTCCAGCTCCTGCCACCATGAACCGTTTTCGTAATCCATCAGGTACTTGATGCAGTAATCCCACCACTTCTGGTACCAGGCTTCGTACTGCGCCTCGCCGGTGACGGTGTAGAGGGCATAGGCCGTGCCCATCGCCTCGACGATTGGCCAGCGCACGCGTTCGCGCACGATAGGCTTGCCGTCCCAGCCCACGGAGTAGACAAAGCCGTCGGCCCCGTCGGGTGCCCAGGCGTCACGGAGGGTGGCGTGAAACAGGCCTTTCGCATCTTCCAGCAGCCACTCCGGCGGGGTTTCAAAGCGGGCTTCCAGCGCGGCGCGCAGGTGCAGCATCAGGCGGCCCCACTCAATCCAGTGCCCCGGCGTACCGCCGTAGGCGCGGAAGCGGTGGGCGGGGTTATCGATGTTGTAATCGCGGATCGGGTTCCAGTTCGTATCAAAATGCTCATTAACGCGGTACTCCCCTTTGCGCGCCACGTCGTGAATAATCACCGAGGCGATACGCAGGGCGCGGTCGAGCCACTTACGATCGTGGGTCACGTCATAGACGATGAGGAAAGCTTCCACGGCGTGCATGTTGGCGTTACCACCACGGTAATCTTCCGTTTTGCTGAAGGCTTCGTCCCAGGACTCCAGGCACATCTGCTCCTGTTCGCTCCAGAAGTAGCGCTCAATCACCTCGATGGCGTCGTCCAGCAGCCTGCGCGCCTCGGGGTGGCCGGTGGTGACGGCGCTCGCCGCGCCCAGCAGCACGAAGAAATGCTGATAGCCCTGCTTGGAGGCATCTATGACGCCCTCATCGTTAACGCAGGCGTACCAGCCGCCGTGCTGTTTGTCGCGTAGCGGGCCGTTCAGGGCATTGATACCGTGCTCAACCAGGGCGTACGCGCCGGGACGGCCCATGTTCGCTGCCACCGCGTACACGTGCAGCATGCGGGCGGTGATCCAAAGATGGGTGCCCATATCGCTGCGCACCTGCCCGTTATTGCCCAGCCAGCCAAAGCCGGTTGGTACGGCGGCGTTTTTACCGAAATCGAGAATGCGGTCGGTCTCTTGTTCGAGCCAGCGGTTATGGCTCAGGGTGTTAAACCATTTCATGTTCGGGTCCTTTCTTAACGGCGAGCCATCATTTCGTCGACGATCTCGCCCAGACGCTGCAGTTTTGGTACGGAAATATCGCGGAGCATCAGCTCCGTATCCGGCAGGCCAATCACCGATGACCAGACGGCGCGACCGGCTAAGAAGCCCGATGCCCCTGCCTGCATGGCGACGCTGACGGCGCGCGGGAATAGCTTATCGTCCACGCCGGAGGAGAGGATCACCCACGGCATAGCTATGTTCTCGTTCAGCTTTTGCGAGGCTGACAGCAGCGCCTGCTGCGAGCCTTTACCGAACAGCGGCATCTCCACTTTGTAGAGGTCGGCACCGCTGTCACCCAGCTCTTTGGCCGCGTCGATAATCGCCTGTTCACGGTCAAACGCGGCACCGCGACGCGGTGGACGCACAACCGGCTCGATAATGCTCAGCAGCCCGTTGTCGTGGCACAGCGTGTTGAACGCCTTCACCATCTCAAGACGCTGCTGCGGATCTTCATCACTGCGCCACAGTACCAGCAGCTTCAGCGCCTTGCCGCCATCGCGTTTCACCGCCTGCGCGTCAATATTTTTGTCGATCACCACACTGTCGACCGGGATCCCGTTCCCCGGAATAAACTCGTCGGCCGCCACAATCATCGCGCAGCTTTTGGCGACGGCCTGCTGCTCGACAATCTGGCGATAGCAGAACTGCTGGTCGACGAGAATGGCAGAGGCGTACGGCGACAGAATCTTCGCCGCGTTAACCTTAAAATCCGTGAGGTGCTGGTCGGTTACCGGCACCGGCGCGCCTGCCGCAGCAAACATCAGGCGCATCGCTTCGCGCTGGTCCACGGCCAGCATCGCAAAACCGCCGGAAGGTCGGGTGATATCTTTCAGGGTGTACATCGTCATTCCTCAGTCCTTTCGTATCAGTGTGATTTTTTCAGCCCGGCAGATGCGCGAACCTGTTCAAGAATGGCCGTCCAGTCTTCGCGCCCGCGACCGGCGGCGCGTGCCTGGTTGTAAACTTCGCGGGAGGCCGCGCCCAGCGGCATCGGAACGTGGAGTTGGTTGGCCACGTCCAGGGCGATCCCCAGATCTTTATGCGCAAGGTCGATCATGAAGGCGGGTGAAAGATCCCCTTTCAGCACCTTGTTCGGCCAGGATGTAGTGAAGTGGCCTTTGCCCGCCGGCGTGCCGCTCATCACCTTGAGCGCCACGTCAAAGGAGAGGCCGAGCGCTTCGCACAGCACGGCCGCCTCTGCCGACAGGGCGTTGAGGGCGATGCTCATGTAGTTATTGATAAGCTTCACGCGAATACCCATGCCTGGCCCGCCGGCGTTAATCAGCTCATTGCCCATCGCCATTAAGACGGGGGTGGCGCGCTCAACCTGCTGCGCCGTACCGCCCGCCAGCAGAAGCAGCGTACCGGCGATGGCATGGTCAGAGGTGCGTCCGACGGGCACGTCCATCAGGCTGAAGCCTTGCTCAGCCATGTCGCGGATCAGCGTGTCGGTTTGCAGCGGGTGAATGGTGGACATATCAATGACCAGCGCGTCGCGGGATAACCCTTCGCACACGCCGTGCTCGCCGAACAGCACGCTGCGCACCAGGTCGCCGTTTGGCAGCATGGTAATCACGAATTCGGCATCCGTTGCTGCCTGTGCGGGCGTAGCCGCCGCCCGTGCGCCGTTTTCCACCAGCGCCTGAACCGCCTGCGGGTTCACATCAAAAACGTTAAGCTGGTGGCCCTGTTTCAACAGATTCTTCGCCATGGGCGCGCCCATCTGCCCTAATCCGATAAATGCGATTGCTGACATGCCTTTCTCCTGTCACATCGTGTCAATTTTTGCGCGTTTGTGGTGTCTGTTTTTGATCGTATTTGTAATTTATAGTCAAAAAATTGACACGGGTCACTTTTTAAACATTTGGTGAAATTAAAATGAAGGCATCAGAAATCGCAGAAGGAATCACCATGACTCGCATCGTTTGTGTCGGCATAACCGTGCTGGATCGCATCTGGTATCTCGATGATTTACCTAAAGAAGGTGGGAAATATGTCGCAAAAGACTATACGGAAGTGGGCGGCGGTCCGGCGGCAACGGCGGCCGTGGCGGCGGCAAAGCTGGGCGCGGAAGTGGATTTTATTGGTCGGGTGGGGGACGACGATACCGGTAGAAGGCTGCTGGCGGAGCTGGAGTCCCTGGGGGTGAACACCCGCTACACGCGCGTGTTTAAAGATGCGCGTTCGTCACAGTCTGCGGTGCTGGTTGACGGCAGCGGGGAGCGCGTGATTGCGAACTATCCCAGCCCCGATCTCCCTGCCGCGGCAGACTGGCTGCGTGAAATCGACTTCTCGCAATGGGATATCGTGTTAGCAGACGTGCGCTGGCATGACGGCGCAAAGCAGGCGTTTACCCTTGCCCGTCAGCAGGGTGTGCCGACCCTTCTTGATGCGGATGTCACCCCGCAGGACATCGCGGATCTGGTTGCCTTAAGCGATCATGCGGCCTTCTCCGCACCGGGACTCCGGCGCTTAACGCAGCGGGAGGAAACCGAAGACGCGCTGAAAAAAGCACAAACGCTCACAAACGGACATGTTTACGTCACGCAGGGGCGTGACGGCTGCTTCTGGCTGGAAAATGACACGCTGTGCCATCAGCCCGGCTTTGAGGTCAACGTCATTGATACCACCGGGGCGGGCGACGTTTTCCATGGCGCGCTGGCGTTCAGCCTGGGACAGCAAACGTCCTCAGCCGACGCCGTGCGTTTTGCCAGCGCCGTCGCAGCACTGAAATGTACAAAGCCCGGCGGGCGCGCGGGTATACCCGACTGTGATCAAACCCGCTCTTTTTTGTCACTTTTTGTATAAAATGCGGGGCGTGATGGTTTTCAGAGGACAGCCCATGAGCCTTACCGAACTGACCGGCAACCCGCGTCACGATCAGCTGCTGACGCTGATTGCCGATCGCGGCTATATGAACATTGATGAACTGGCACAGCTGCTGGATGTCTCCACGCAAACGGTGCGCCGGGATATCCGCAAGCTCAGCGAGCAGGGGCTGATCACGCGTCATCACGGCGGCGCGGGCAGGGCATCCAGCGTGGTGAACACGGCATTCGAGCAGCGTGAGGTCTCGCTCACCGAAGAGAAGCGGGCCATTGCTGAGGCGATTGCGGACTATATTCCCGATGGCTCAACTATCTTTATCACCATCGGGACGACCGTGGAGCATGTTGCCCGGGCGTTGCTTAACCATAATCATCTGCGCATCATCACCAACAGCCTGCGGGTGGCGCATATTCTGTATAAGAATCCGCGCTTTGAAGTCATGGTGCCGGGTGGCACGCTGCGTCCGCATAACGGCGGCATTATCGGCCCGGCGGCCACGGCGTTCGTATCGGGATTCCGTGCGGATTACCTGGTCACCAGCGTCGGGGCCATTGAGCACGACGGCGCGATGATGGAATTTGACGTCAATGAAGCCAGCGTGGTGAAAACCATGATGGCCCACTCTCGCCACATTCTGTTAGCGGCCGATCATACGAAATATCAGGCGTCTGCGGCGGTGGAAATTGGCAACGTTGCGCAGGCGACGGCGCTCTTCACCGACGAACTGCCCGGTTCGGCGCTGCAAAATCATCTCAAATCCAGCAAAGTTGAAATTGTTGAAGTGATTTCAACCGACGAACAGCAGGCAGGCTAACGCTTCTCCTGGCCCGACATTCACGTTCGGGCCATTCATTTCTTTAAGCTGAATCTCACGCATAGCCAAACCTTATCTTTCCCGCTACAGTTACTTTTCCACGGCGAAAGGAGATAAACATGCTTTATATCTTTGACTTAGGAAATGTAATCGTCGATATCGATTTTAATCGGGTGCTGGGCGCATGGAGCGATTTTAGCCGTGTACCGCTGGCGACGTTAAAGCAGAATTTTAAGATGGGAGAAACCTTCCACCAGCACGAACGCGGTGAAATCAGCGATGAAGAATTCGCAGAGCGCTTCTGCCATGAAATGGATCTGCCGTTAAGCTATGAGCAGTTTTCTCATGGCTGGCAGGCAGTCTTTGTCGCGATCCGCCCGGAAGTCACCGACATCATGCATAAACTGCGCGAGCAGGGGCATCGCGTGGTGGTGCTGTCAAATACCAACCGCCTGCATACCACGTTTTGGCCGGATGAATACCCGGAGATCCACGCGGCAGCAGATAAAATTTATCTCTCCCAGGAGATGGGCATGCGCAAGCCTGAAGCGCGTATTTATCAGGCGGTTCTGCAGGAAGAAGGATTCTCCGCGGCTGATGCGGTCTTTTTCGACGACAACGCCGATAATATAGAGGGAGCTAACCAGTTAGGTATCACGTCAATTCTGGTGACCGGAAAAGAGACGATACCGAACTATTTTGCGAAGCAGTTATGCTAAAAACCGTTCATCAAAAAGCCACGCACCATACCCGGCCGCTTCGGGCATGGCTGAAGCTGCTCTGGCACCGCATTGATGAGGACAACATGACGACGCTGGCGGGGAATCTCGCCTATGTATCGTTGCTCTCATTAGTGCCGCTGGTGGCGGTCATCTTTGCCCTGTTTTCCGCGTTTCCGATGTTTGCAGATGTCAGCCTGCAGCTTCGCCATTTTGTTTTTGCAAACTTCATTCCGGCCACCGGCGATGTCATACAGAACTATATTGAGCAGTTTGTCGCCAACTCCAGCAAGATGACGGCGGTGGGCGCCTGCGGCCTTATCGTCACGGCGCTGCTTTTGATGTATTCCATCGACAGTGCCCTCAACACCATCTGGCGAAGCAAAAAAATCCGTCCTAAGGTTTACTCCTTTGCCGTGTACTGGATGATTTTGACCCTCGGTCCGCTGCTGGCGGGGGCGAGCCTGGCGATCAGTTCCTATCTTCTTTCTCTGCGCTGGGCGAGTGACTTAAACAGCGTGATTGATAACGTTCTGCGCATCTTCCCGCTCATTTTATCGTGGCTCTCGTTCTGGCTGCTTTACAGCGTGGTACCGACGACGCGCGTACCTAACCGTGATGCCATCGTTGGGGCGCTGGTCGCAGCCGTGCTCTTCGAACTGGGCAAGAAAGGTTTCGCGCTTTACATCACCATGTTCCCGTCTTATCAGCTGATTTACGGCGTGCTGGCGGTGATCCCCATTTTGTTTGTCTGGGTCTATTGGACCTGGTGTATCGTCTTGCTTGGTGCCGAAATAACTGTCACTCTCGGAATATACCGCGAACTTAAAAAAGCAGCAGAAGCTGAAAAACAACAAGAAGCAGACCAACCATGATTGCATTGATACAGCGCGTAACCCGTGCCAGCGTCACCGTGGAGGATGAGGTGACGGGTGAAATCGGCCCAGGACTTTTAGTGTTGTTAGGTGTCGAAAAGGATGATGACGAACAAAAAGCCAACCGCCTGTGCGAGCGCGTGCTGGGCTACCGCATCTTTAGCGATGTGGAAGGCAAGATGAACCTCAACGTCCAGCAGGCGGGTGGAAGCGTGCTGGTGGTTTCCCAGTTTACGTTGGCCGCAGATACCGAACGTGGCATGCGGCCTGGTTTTTCTAAAGGTGCTGCGCCAGAACGCGCAGAAGCCCTTTACGAGTACTTTGTTGAGCGCTGCCGTCAGCAGGAAATGAATACGCAAACCGGACGATTCGCTGCAGATATGCAGGTATCGCTGGTGAACGATGGCCCCGTCACATTCTGGCTCCAGGTATGAGCCAACTGGCGGCGTGGCCGCGGGTAACCAGAGAGAGTACAGCTATGTATCACCTTCGAGTACCGCAAACGGAAGAAGAGTTAGAGGTCTACTACCATTTCCGCTGGGAAATGCTGCGCAAACCCTTACATCAACCTAAAGGGTCTGAACGCGACGCCTGGGATGCGATGGCGCACCATCAAATGGTGGTGGATGAAGAGGGTAACCTCGTCGCCGTTGGGCGACTGTATATCAATGCCGACAATGAAGCCTCTATTCGCTTTATGGCGGTTCACCCGTCCGTGCAGGATAAAGGGCTCGGTACCCTGATGGCGATGACGCTGGAGTCCGTCGCCCGTCAGGAAGGCGTTAAGCGCGTCACCTGTAGCGCCCGTGAAGACGCCGTCGAGTTCTTTGCCAAGCTCGGTTTTGTTAATCAGGGCGAAATTACCGCCCCGCAGACCACGCCGATTCGCCACTTTTTGATGATCAAACCCATCGCCACGCTGGATGACATTCTGCATCGTGCGGACTGGTGCGGTCAGCTGCAGCAGGCGTGGTATGAGCACATTCCGCTCAGTGAAAAAATGGGTGTGCGTATTCAGCAGTACACAGGGCAGAAATTCATTACCACCATGCCGGAGATCGGCAACCAAAACCCGCACCACACCCTTTTTGCAGGTAGTCTCTTCTCGCTGGCGACCCTTACCGGCTGGGGGCTCATCTGGCTAATGCTGCGCGAGCGTCATCTGGGCGGCACCATTATTCTTGCTGATGCACATATTCGCTACAGCGCCCCCATCAGCGGCAAGCCGAGCGCGGTGGCCGATCTCGGTGCACTGGGTGGCGATCTTGACCGTCTGGCGCGAGGCCGCAAAGCGCGCGTACAGATGCAGGTTGAGCTGTTTGGCGATGAAACGGCGGGCGCGGTGTTTGAAGGAACGTATATCGTCCTCCCGGCGAAGCCCTACGGCGCGTATGAAGAGGGTGGGAACGAGGAGGAGTAACGGTCATCTGGAAAGCGGCTCGCAAAATCGGCCGCCATTTTCGAAATATCCTTTAACCCTAAATTGACAAGGAGTATTTTGCCTGAAAATTAACCGCAGATGATATACTAAGGTGATATATGACTCTTTTGGCGGACCTTGATATGGGCAGAATACTGATCGATTTGTCTGATGACGTGATTCAGCGACTGGATAACCTGAAGCAGCTGCGTAACCGGCCCCGCGCCGAATTGCTACGGGAAGCCATTGAGCAATATCTCGACCAGCAGAGTTCATCGGTTATCCGCGATGCGCTTGGCCTGTGGGGAAACCAGCAGGAAGATGGGCTTGAGTATGAACGCAAGCTGCGTGAGGAGTGGTAATCATGGAGCACATGGCAGTGTTTGATACCAATATTCTCATCGATCTTTTTAATAATCGCGTTGAGGCGGCGGATGCCATTGATCGCACGGCGTCGCATAGAGCCATTAGCCTGATCACATGGATGGAAGTCATGGTGGGCGCGCGCAAGCACGGACATGAAGCAAAAACGGCGGCTGTGATGGGGGCTTTTGAAATTATTGATATCACGCGGGAGATTGCTGAAAGAAGCGTATTACTCCGCGAGAAGCACGGCATGAAGCTGCCCGATGCCATCATTCTGGCTACCGCTCAGAGCAGAAGCTGCCCGTTAATCTCACGCAATACGAAAGACTTTTCGGGCATCACCGGGGTCGTTTCACCTTACCAGCTGTAGGCCGGGCAAGCTTGCGCCGCCCGGCACTCTCACAGGAGATTACTCCCCTTCACCCGGGAACAGGAACGGGTTGATCGAGCTGCGGGCAAAGCCCTCCTGCTCCATCTTAGCGTCCAGAATCAGCGAGGCGAGATCGTCGGCCACCGCTTCGACTTTCGGGTCTTTTTCCTGATACAGAATCTTCAGGTAGGTTCCGCAGTCGCCGCAGCTTTCCGCTTTCACCGCCGCTTCTTCATTTTCCAGCGACCAGTAGTTCAGATCGCGGGTCTGCTCGCAGTTACTGCACTTGATGCGCACCACGTGCCACTCGGTTTCACACAGGTTGCAGTGCAGGTAGCGCAGCCCCTGCGTGGTGCCGATTTGCACCATGCTGGAGACCGGCATGGAGCCGCAGACCGGGCAGAACTGACGCGCTTCGCCGTATTCAGCGCGGGCTTTGCCCGGGATCAGGCTTGCCATTTGCGCCCAGTAGAGCGACAGCGCGGCCCAGATGAACGGCGCTTTATCGCTGCTCACCAGAGAGAAGTCGGACGCGAACAGCGCGCTCGCCATCTCTTCCAGCTCCAGGTCAGAAGCTTTTTCCAGATTCTCGATAACCGCCAGCGCGGTACCGCTCATCTCCGGCTTCAGCTCGGCAATCAGCGAATGCAGCAGCTTTTGCCAGTGCTTGTCGCGCGGCAGGACGTGAATGTCCAGCGGCGGCTTGCCCTGCGCGTTGGCTTCTTTGATGCGCGCGGTCAGATCCATTTGCAGCGGGTGGTCGTACAGCACCACTTCCTGCGCGTGGGCAACCAGCGCGGCAAAGCGCAGAAAATCACCCAGCGGGTTGTTCTCTGCCAGCTCGCGCAGACGCTCTGCGCGGCGGTTGTAGAGGTTCTTGAGTCTGGGGAATAACAACGGCGGAATATAATCCGCCGTGCGTTTCTCGCTCGACCCCAGCTCATCTTGCGGGATTATGCGAATACTCATTCAGATGACTTTTCCTGTTTCTGGCGGACTTCACGGTACCAGCGCGGGTGATGTTTCTTCGCCCACGTACTGGTTACCCATCCTTCCACCATCGCGGTAATGGTGCCTTTCACCCAAAGGGCGGCGTAGATATGCACCATGATAACCACAATTAACGCCACTGCGGCAAATGAATGCAGCATCAGCGCGAATCGGATCACCGGGATTGAGAAAGCAGGCGCAAAGTACGGACGCCAGATGATCACGCCGCTCACCAGCAACAGGACCAGGAAGATAATCGCCGCCCAGAATACGCATTTCTGGCCGAAGTTATAACGCCCGGTATCACCTACTTCCTCGTTGACGACGATCTTACGAATATTCTTCGCCCAAAAGATATCATCCCGATTGATTAGGTTATGGTGCCAGTAGCGGAAAAACATGATGATGAACGACGCGAACATGATGACGCCCACAAACGGGTGCAGTATACGCGCCAGCTGTGGTGTCCCCATGATCTGCATCAGCCAGTTGAAGGATGGGAAGAAGAACCCCAGCCCGCTTATCGCCGCCAGCATGAAGCAGAAGGCGGTGACCCAGTGGTTGATGCGTTCCGGCGCGGTGTAGCGCACGATGGTGTCACGTTTTCTCATTTGCGCACCTCGTCTTTCTCTTCATGCAGGTTGTCGTCTTCCTCTTCCGCACGGTTCGGACCAACGCCGACGTAGTGGAAGATGCTCGCTGCGAAGGTGGCAGCAAAACCTACCGCTGCCAGCGGTTTCCAGATGCCTTTCCAGAACTTCACGGTGGCGCTGATTTCCGGGTTCTCCGGCAGGCCGTGATACAGGTTCGGCTTGTCGGCGTGGTGCAGCACGTACATCACGTGCGTACCGCCAACTCCGGCCGGATCGTACAGGCCCGCGTTGTCGTAACCACGGGTTTTCAGCTCGCCCACGCGCTCTGCCGCCAGCGTTTTCATATCCTCTTTGGAGCCAAAGTGGATAGCGCCGGTTGGGCAGGTCTTCACGCACGCGGGCTCCTGGCCCACGGTGACGCGGTCAACGCACAGCGTGCATTTGTAGACGCGGTTGTCTTCCGGGTTCAGGCGCGGTACGTCGAACGGACAGCCCGCGATGCAGTAGCCGCAGCCGATGCACTGTTCGGACTGGAAGTCGACGATGCCGTTGGCATACTGAATAATAGCCCCTTCTGACGGACACGCCTTCAGGCAGCCCGGATCCGCACAGTGCATACAGCCGTCTTTGCGGATAAGCCATTCCAGCTTGTCGTTCTGCTCCACTTCCGAGAAACGCATCACCGTCCAGGACTTGGCGGTCAGGTCCGCCGGGTTGTCGTACACCCCGACGTTGTGACCCACTTCGTCACGCAGATCGTTCCACTCTGAACAGGCCACCTGACAGGCTTTACAGCCGATACAGGTGGTCACGTCGATGAGCTTCGCCACTTCCTGCTGATGGTCCCGCGCCTGAGGCGCGGGCGTGAAACTGTTTGTCGCGGAACGACGGATAATGTCTTGAGATTGATAAGCCATAAGTCGTCTCCGTTACACCTTTTCCACGTTCACGAGGAAGGCCTTAAACTCCGGCGTCTGCGTGTTCGCATCGCCGACGAACGGCGTCAGGGTGTTCGCAATGAACCCTTTCTTCGCCACGCCCTCGTAACCCCAGTGAATTGGGATGCCGATGGTATCCACCTGCTGACCGTGAACGTTCAGCGTGCGGATACGCTTGGTCACCACCGCCTTGGCTTTGATATAGCCGCGGTTAGAGGAGACCTTCACGGTATCGCCATGGGCGATGCCGAGCTTGCCCGCCAGCTTCTCGCCGATCTCCACAAACTGTTCCGGCTGCGCGATGGCGTTAAGCAGCGCGTGCTTGGTCCAGTAGTGGAAGTGCTCGGTCAGACGGTAGGTGGTGCCCACGTACGGGAACTTGTCCTTTTTACCCAGCGCTTCAAAATCGCCCTTGAAGATACGGGCTGCCGGGTTAGAGACCACGTTCGGGTGCAGCGGGTTGGTGCCCAGCGGCGTCTCAAACGGCTCGTAGTGTTCGGGGAACGGACCTTCCGCCATCTTATCGATAGCAAACAGGCGTCCCATCCCTTCTGGCTGCATGATAAACGGCCCAACGTCGCTGCCTGGTGCGGCAGTGCTGTAGTCCGGAATATCCACGCCGCCCCACTTCGCGCCGTCCCACTTCAGAAGCTGACGCTTCGGATCCCACGGGTTGCCCTGCGGGTCAGCGGATGCGCGGTTATAGAGGATGCGGCGGTTGAGCGGCCACGCCCATGCCCAGCCCAGCGTATTGCCGAGGCCCGACGGGTCGGCGTTATCGCGGTTGGCCATCTGGTTGCCTTTCGGCGTCCAGCTACCGGCAAAGATCCAGCAGCCGCTGGAGGTCGTACCGTCATCGCGCAGGTGCGCGAAGGTGCTGAGCTGATCGCCTTTCTTCGCCAGCACCGCACCGGTGGCCGGGTCGATAACGTCCGCCAGCGCCTTACCGTTGCTCTCCATCGCCACTTCTTCTGGCGCAGGGTTTTCCGGCGTCGAGTAATTCCAGCTCATGTTCAGCACTGGTTCCGGGTTTGCGCCGCCTTCTGCCGCATACATCTTACGCAGGCGTAAGAAGATACCGGCCAGGATCTCGCCGTCGTTCATGGCGATGCCCGGGGCGTCCGCGCCTTTCCAGTGCCACTGCAGCCAGCGTCCGGAGTTGACGATAGAACCGTTCTCTTCCGCGAAGCAGGTCGACGGCAGACGGAACACTTCGGTCTGAATCTTCGATGGATCGACGTCGTTCGATTCACCGTGGTTCTGCCAGAAGGTCGAGGTCTCGGTATTGAGCGGGTCAATCGTCACCAGGAACTTCAGCTTCGACAGGGACTCAACAACCTTGTTCTTGTTCGGGAACGAGGCAACCGGGTTAAAGCCCTGGCACAGATAGCCGTTCACTTTGCCCTGGTGCATCATCTCGAAATACTGCAGAACGTCGTAGCCTTTGTCCCACTTCGGCAGCCAGTCAAAGCCCCAGCTGTTTTCAGCCGTCGCTTTGTCGCCGAAGAAGGCTTTCATCATTGAGACGAAGAACTTCGGATAGTTGCCCCAGTAGTTTACCTGGCCTTCGAGCAGCGGTTTAGGCGTGCTGGCCGTCAGGTAGGTTTGCAGGTCGGTCTGTTTCTCGCTTGGCAGGTTCATGTAACCCGGCAGGCTCTGAGACAGCAGGCCGAGGTCGGTCAGACCCTGAATGTTGGAGTGACCGCGCAGGGCGTTCACGCCGCCGCCTGCCATCCCCATGTTGCCGAGCAGCAGCTGAACCATTGCCATGGTACGGATGTTCTGCGCGCCGATGGAGTGCTGCGTCCAGCCAAGTGCATACAGGAACGACGCGGTTTTGTCTTTCGCGCTGGTTTCGGCGATTAGCTCGCACACCTTCAGGAAGTCCGCCTTCGGCGTACCGCAGATGTTTTCGACAACCTCCGGCGTGTAGCGGGAAACGTGCTCTTTCAGCAGGTTCCACACGCAGCGGGGGTGTTGCAGAGTGGTGTCGCGCTTCGCAAAGCCTTTCTCGTCCAGCTCGTAGTTCCAGCTGGTTTTGTCGTATTTGCGTTTCTCGGCGTCATAACCGCTGAACAGGCCATCTTCGAAGTGGTAATCCTCACGCACGATCAGGCTGGCGTTGGTATAGGCTTCGGTGTATTCGCGGTTATATTTTTCGTTGGTCATCAGGTACAGCAATACGCCTGACAGGAAAGTGATGTCAGTACCTGAACGAATAGGGGTGTAGAAATCCGCCACTGACGCAGTACGCGTAAAGCGGGGATCGATCACAATCAGTTTCGCACCGTTGTGGATTTTGGCTTCCATCGCCCAGCGGAACCCGACAGGGTGCGCTTCAGCGGCGTTACCGCCCATCACCACAATGAGGTTGGCGTTCTTGATGTCGACCCAGTGGTTGGTCATCGCACCGCGACCAAATGTTGGAGCAAGACTTGCTACCGTTGGTCCGTGTCAGACACGCGCCTGGTTGTCGACCGCGAGCATACCGAGTGCGCGCGTAAATTTCTGGGTTAAATAACCGGTTTCGTTGCTGGAAGCAGAGGCACACAGCATCCCGGTGGAGAGCCAGCGGTTGACCGTGACGCCGTCGGCGTTCTTCTCAACAAAGTTGGCATCGCGGTCTTCTTTAATATGTTTTGCGATGCGGTCGAACGCCTCTTCCCAGCTGATTTGCTGCCACTTGTCTGAGCCTGGCGCGCGGTATTCCGGGAATTTCAGGCGGCTTTCGGAGTGGATAAAGTCCACCAGACCAGCCCCTTTCGGGCACAACGCTCCACGGTTGACCGGATGGTCCGGGTCGCCTTCGATGTGGAAGATAGACGCTTTGGCATTTTTTGCACCGTCGCCGAGGCTATACATCAACAGCCCACAGCCGACGGAGCAGTACGTACAGGTGTTACGGGTTTCACGGGTGCGCAGCAGTTTATACTGCCGCGTTTCCGCCAGCGCTACGCCGGGCGCGAAGCCCAGTGCCGCTGCCGTTGTGCCTGCCATACCGCCAGCGCAGATCTTAAAGAACTGCCTTCTGCTGACCTGCATGGGTCACTCCTTGTTTCGACATTGCTTACATATGGTGTTTTAACTTCGCGGTTGAGAATTGACCGCAAAGGAGAAAAATTTGCGTTAATCCCTCATTTCTCCGAGGGATATCACCAGAATACCACAATGTCGGTACGCCTGTTCCAATGGCGTTAAAACAAAGTGAACGTATTATCACCCTGTTGACTATAAAATGTGATACCAATCACATTATTAACCCTGCATGTTAAAGGGGTGTAGCATGCGTTTTGTTGTACCTCTCACAAGTGAGTAGGTAAACTTGATGCTGAAAAGTTGATCCATACTATGCGTAAGCCCTGTTGTTTGTGATGCAATAGCAGGCTCACCTCCGTGGTTGTTCAGGAATACCGTTGTGTCTAAACAAAACCGTGCTACCCACTCGTTACCCCTGCCTGCGGGCGTTGTGGAACTGTCGGTACACAGACCGCCCCACATTACCCATGCCACGCCCGATTTTCTGGCGGAAGAGGTGCCCGTTGCGCTCGTTTACAACGGTATCTCGCACGTGGTGATGATGGCTTCGCCGAAAGATCTTGAGCTGTTCGCCATCGGTTTTTCGCTCTCGGAAGGCATCATCGACCATCCGCAGGAGATCTACGGCATGGACGTGGTGAAGGCGTGTAACGGCCTTGAAGTGCAAATCGAGCTTTCCAGCCGCCGCTTTATGGGGTTAAAAGAGCGTCGACGCGCGCTGGCCGGACGCACCGGCTGCGGCGTGTGTGGTGTTGAACAGCTCAACGATATCGGCAAGCCCGTTACGCCACTGCCGTTTACCCAGACGTTTAACCTCGCCAACCTCGACAAAGCGCTGGAACACCTCAACGATGTACAGCCCATCGGTCAGCTGAGCGGCTGTACGCACGCGGCGGCGTGGGTTCTGCCATCGGGCGACATTATCGGTGGTCACGAAGACGTGGGCCGCCACGTGGCGCTGGATAAGTTGCTCGGTCGCCGCGCGCGTGAAAGTGACGTCTGGCAGCAGGGGGCTGCGCTCGTTTCCAGCCGCGCCAGCTACGAGATGGTGCAGAAAGCCGCCATGTGCGGCGTGGAAATTCTGTTTGCGGTCTCAGCGGCAACGACGCTGGCGGTGGAAGTGGCAGAACGCTGTAACCTGACGCTGGTGGGGTTCTGCAAGCCTGGAAGGGCGACGATTTACACGCACTCACAGCGACTAATTGTTGATCAGTAATTTTGAAAGAGAATAGCAAATCCTTCCGCTTTTAGTTGATCGGGATGAGGTCTAGTATTTATCTCATCAAGGCACGGTGCCTTACCTAAACAACTTAATGAAAGGGTTTATCTCATGAAAAGCATCAAAACTTTTGTCGCTGTAATCGCTCTGGCTGCTTCTTTCGGTTCTTTCGCTGCGCAGACAGTAACCGCTTCCGCCTCTACGCTGGACGGTGCAGAAGCAAAAATTGCTGCACAGGCTCAGGAAGCAGGTGCATCATCGTACAAAATTACCCAGGCATTCACCGGTAACCGCGTACACATGACCGCTGAACTGAATAAATAGGTCTTGTAGCCACTGTCCCTTGCTCTTCGGAGCAGGGACAGGTTGTTCTTCTGCTCCCTTCTGCTTTCTCCTCCCTGCCAAAACAGTCATTTCCTCCTGGATAATCCTGATTAACAAAATAAATAAAAGTAAGAATCCTGTTTCTGATGTAACTTTTGTTTAAAAAACAATAATCTTATAAATAAGTCAAATGAATGGTCTGGCCAGTTGATTTCATATATTCCTTTAGTGAATGATTTTGGTGGCTGCAATCTTTATTTTGAAGGTTTACATATATAATAATTATTATTGATCTTGAGATTTAAGGAATTCCTCAGGCGCTAATCCTAAAAAATTTTGGGGCTATTGATCTGGGCTATCTGTAATGCTATTTTCCAAAATAATGCTTTGTAGCACTCCCTCAGGCCAAATATTAATTATTTGGCATATTTTGTATTTCACTTTTATAAGGAAATTAAATGAACGCGATGTTCAAAAAAGGAATGCTGGCGTCCGCGCTGGCTGTCGTGGCGTCCTCTGCTATGGCCGCTTCAAGTGTTGATATTCAGGTGACCGGTAAAATCGTTCCCTCTTCCTGTACGCCTGCATTTATTAGCGGTGGTGGTATTGCCGATTATGGCACGATAAGTGTGTCTTCACTGAATTCCACGTCGGCTACACCATTGGCGGATGTTAAAATTATTCCTATTTCCATTACCTGCGAAGAGGCTACCCGTGTTGCAGTGACGTTTAATGATGCCCATGCAGACTCAGGACAAACTCAAGTTTTGCCGACCAATTTTATTGATACGGAATTTGGCAGAGAGGCGTACCAAACCGCAGGGCTGGGTATGTACAATGGTAAGAAAATTGGTGCCTATTCATTAGGGATTCAGATGACGAAAGGCGCTGTCACGAACGACGCTGGCGATGAACTGTATCCTACCGCATCGCGCGATAACGGAACAACGTGGGCAACCACAGGCGGAGAGCGCTATTTAAAAGTTAGCACAGACAAAAGCGAATTATATTCCTTCAGTGACACCTTGGGCGGCACGCCTGTCGCACAAACCAACGTTAACTTTAACGTAGGTGTCGCCGCGATGATTAACCAAACTAACGATTTAAATATCACGGATGAAGCCACGCTTGACGGCTTAACCAACGTTGAGTTGGTTTACCTGTAATCACTCCTCACGCATTTTGAAATACCTGACACCTCACTCCGGTGGGGTGTCATTTATCGATATTAATGGACTAATATTATGCTGCTTTTCAAGAGAACGCTGATCTGTGCCTGCCTGCTGGCCTCATTCAACGGTATGGCTGCCGGGATGGTGCCGGATACCTCGCTGCTTATTGTCAATGAAGACAAGCAGGGAGCCAGCATGGATGTCAAAAACACCGATGCTGAAGCACAGCTGCTGTACACCAAAATTATAGATCTCCCGGATGACCCAAAACCTGGCCTGATTGCCACGCAGCCGGTTGTGCGCGTAGAGGCGGGTAAAACCCAGCGCGTACGCTTTGTCCTGAAAAGCAGCGCTGAGCCACTGAAGGTGGAACATTTCAAGCGCGTTATTTTTACCGCCATCCCGCAGCGTGAAAAAAACAAAGTTAAAGTGGTGTTTAGCCAGAATCTTCCCGTCATTATTCACCCGGCAGGTCTGGCGGTAAATATTGAGCCCTGGAAGGCCCTCACCTGGCAGATTAACAATGGCAACGTGACGGTGGAGAACACTACGCCTTATGTGGTCCGCATGGAGCAAAAGGTAAAATTAATGGCGTCGGGTACGGTCGCGAAATTGAATAAGACTTATATTCTTCCTGGCGAAAAAATGACGGCCAGCGCGTCAGCCAAAATATCAGCATCCGAAAAACAAATCGAAATCTATCCGGCGACGCGCTATGGCTATAAGGCTAGTAGTTATATTGCCGACCTTAAGCAATAAAATCACTTAACGGTACATGGAGTAGTTATGTTAAACGGTTCCTGTAAAAAGGGAATGCTCGTGTTTTGCCTTAGCGCGTTGGCATTTAATATTCGGGCTGAAATCTCCTCTACGGCAAATGAATCAATGGAGCTGGCGCGAGCCATATTTGATGGTGATGCGTTAAAAAATAACGGGCTTGATCCGGCCATTGCGGATTACTATTCCCTTGCTCCCCGTTTTACCCCTGGCTACCATAATGTGACGGTTAATATTAACGGTAAGCCGCGCAATATTATGCCGGTGAAATTTGATGAAGAAGGAACGCCCTGTATTGATAAAGATTTTCTGGAAAACGCGGGTCTGATTAAACAGATTAAAAGAGGGGCCTGCCCGAAGATTCATCAATACTGGTCAGGATCAACGATTCAGACATCACCAGATATTGAAGAAATATCGGTGGTCGTTCCGCCGGAAGCGGTAGATCCTGATTATGGCCGCCAGTTCGCAGAGGTAAGCGGCGGACGTGCAGCCATGCTGAATTACTCCATGTTCGGCACCCATAATCAATATGATGGTGACAACGCCGACCGTTTCCAGTCGACCTTTGAAATGGGCTTTAACGCCGGCGACTGGATTGTACGCAGCACGCAGTTTATTAGCGACGGCAGCGATCAGGGTTTTGAGGTTGAGTCTCTCTACACCTATGCCCAACGTACCTTTACCGATTACGGCGTCATGGTGCAGGGCGGCCAGATTAACGTCGCCAACAGCCGCTTCAGTATCCCGAGTATTTACGGGGTCCAGATGATGCCGGATACCGCACTCGCTTCCCAGGCGGGTACAGGTGTCGAAGTCAGCGGTATTGCCCGTAATCCGCAGGCGCGCGTCGATATCCGCCAGGGCGGACAGCTCATCTACTCCACGTTGGTTCCCGCCGGGCCGTTTAACTTAGATGATGTGCCGCTGGCTAATCTTAATACCGACCTGAACGTAACCGTCACTGAGACTGACGGCAGCGAAAACCGGTTCACCGTCTCGGCAAGTACGTTCCGCAGTAATCATGTGGGGCGTGCACCAGGGTTTACGCTGGCTGCGGGTCGTGTGGAAGATATGGATTCGCGGTTCGAAAACCCGTGGGTAGTTTCAGCCAACAACGGCTGGTCTCTCAACAAGCGGATGAATTTCCTCGCCGGTATGGTCATGGCGGATAACCACTATTACGGCTTCTCCGGCAACCTGGATACCGTGCCCATGCAGAATCTGTATGCCTCGCTGGGTTTTCTGGCGTCAATCGACAACCAGACGCAAACCGACGGCAACAAAACGACGCTGGATTTGGGATATGCCCTGCCATGGGGCATTGGACTTTCGCTGGGCGGCAGCTACGGCACCCCGGATTATCGCGAGATGACGGAACTCTACGGTGACGATGACGATATGTCGCAAACCAAATACGACTCTACCGTCGGCATCAACTGGTCAAACGCGACGCTCGGCCGCTTCTCGCTAAGCTATTACCGCAATGAGAGCTGGAACAGCGAATACGACAGCCGCCGGTTTATCTCGTCGTGGTCGCAAACCTTTAAATACTTCAACGTGAGCGTGAACTGGGAGTCGGATGTCAGCCGAAATGACAGTAGCGACAACGACCAGTTTTACGTCAACGTGTCGATCCCGCTGGGGCGGTCCGGGGTGACGACCAGCTCCTGGTATCGCGAGAGTGAAGGTAAGAGCTCCTACGGCACGCGGGCGATGGGCTCGCTCAACGCTGAGAACCAGTACATGGTTGGGGTCACTCAGGACCAGGATGAAAACACCACCAGCTGGGATAGTTCGCTGAACAGTAATCTGCATTACACCAACCTGGCGTTGGCCGCAGGGGGAGATAACGACAACAATACCAACTACTCTGCATCGTTAAGCGGTGGCATTGTCGCCCACAGCGACGGGGTGACCTTCTCGCCTTACCGCGTTAGCGATACCTATGCCATTGCCAGACTGGATAAACCGGTGGCCGGTATCGAGATTGACACCACGCGCGGCGCGGTATGGACGGACAAATGGGGCCGGGCAATTATTCCTGCGCTGACGCCGTTCCGTGAAAGCTCGATTGAGATCAACACGGAAAGTCTGCCAGGCAATCTGGACGTGAGAAATGGCCGAACGGCGATCAAAGCGTCTCACGGCGCCGTGGCGAAGTGGGAGTTTGCGACGTTAAGCCAGCGCCGCGTGCTGCTCAATATTCAACGTGCGGACGGCACGCCGCTGCCGGAAGGGGTCTCGATTGTAGACGCCGCAGGGGAGTATGTGACGAGCGCACCCGAAGATGGCGTGATCTTCCTGAACGATATCTCCGCCAGCCAGCAGCTGTATGCGAAGCCGGATGAAGGGCGTTGCAAGCTGACGTATACCCTGCCAGAGGCGGAACCAAATAAATTCTATGAAGAGGTGACAGGGAAATGTCTCTGAACAACGTTCGTCAATACGCGCTGATGCTTGTGTTGCTCTGCGGCGCATCGGGCCTTCCGGGGATGGTGAAGGCCGCTGAGGAAGACTGTGACATGATGTCGGCTGTGAAGAAAGTCGATTACGGGCGCTACCGTAAGGAGGATATGCGGAAGGCCTCCACTGAGCATGTGGGTAAGGTCTATAACGGTTATGCCTCGGTCACGCGCGAGTTTCAGGTTTCCGTCCTGTGCCCCGATGCGCGCAAAATGCGCATTTCCGTTGACGGTGCTGCCCGACAGAACATGGCGTATCGCTTTACGGACAGCGGCGCAATGAAAATCGAATTCAGGGATGGGCGCGTTGACGGGAGTCCGGTGCAACTGGCTGCGGTCGATATTGGTGCGGTTGCCGTTCAGGGTGGCGCATCACAGGTTACGCTGAAGCCTGAAAAAGCCCTGGCTGCGGTTAACGGCACGGAAGTGGTGGGCGAGCAGTTCACCGCCACCATGATGATTACGACCTATCTTTCTGACGAAGCATTTGGTGTTACCAACACCACGGATTTTAACGAGATGCTTACTCTTAACCTCGATACGCTTCCTGCGCGATAACCTCTATGATGCCCGACAGACCTGTTCTGTCGGGCATTCTTCTTAGTGGAGTCCCGCCAGACGCAGCAGCGCCGTTACCACCGCTGCCGCTACGATCACCACAATTAAAGGCATCTTCCGCCAGGCCAGAAACACCGCAAACGCCACGCCCAGCACCCGCGCCATCCCGGCGAAATGTTCCCCTTCATAAAACGTGGTCGCCAGCGCCACCGAAAACAGCAACACCGTTGCCGCATCGGAAAGCAGGGCCTGTGATCGCTCGGAAAGCGCCAGCCGGTTGCCCAGTTTTGCCCCGCCGAGGCGCATCAAATACGTTCCCAGAGAAAGAACGGCGATGCCGAGAATAAAGACCGTCATGTTTCCCATTATTTTTTCCTCGCGGCAAGGCCGAGTAAAGAGAGCAGCACCGGCAGGCCCACCGGGGCAAACGGCACGGCGGCCAGCGACAATACGGCACCGCTGCAGGCGCGGATTAGCGTGGTGCGGTTTTTAAACGCAGGCACCACTAATGCCAGCAAAATGGCGGGAAATACCGCATCCAGCCCAATGGTTTCCGGGTCTGGCAACAGTTTGCCGACCATGGCACCCAGCAGCGCGCCCAGCGGCCAGATGATTGCCACGCCCAAACCGCACAGCCAGTAGGCCGCTTTACGCTGTTCTGGGGTTTTCTGCGACAGGCCGAACACTACGCTTTCATCGTTCATGATGTGGCAGCCCAAATAGCTCAGGCCGCGCTTGCCCACCAGTTCCCGCACCGTCACGCCAAACGGCACGTGGCGGGCGTTCACCAGTAATCCGGCTGCCGCTGCGGCCAGCGGGTTCCCACCGCTCGCCACGATGCCGATAAACATAAATTCCGATGCACCCGCCAGCACGGTAAGGGAGAGCACAAACGGCACCCACAGCGGGAAACCGTAGGCCATCGCCAGCGAGCCGTAGGACATCCCGACCACGCCCACCGCGAGGCAAACCAGGATGATTGCTTTGATCGTGTCGCCTTTCAGGCAGGAGAGATGATGCTTCATACAATTTTAGCCATATCGAACGTGTATCCATTATAATGAACGCAACAGAGACATTTTTCAAGACGAACGATTCGTTCGATTTATAGAACAAAAAGGGCCGTTTTATGACGCAGCCAATCAGCGTGATCGCCAAAAGCCTGGTGCGAGAACGCCTGCGAACCGGGCTTTCACTGGCGGAAATTGCCCGTCGTGCCGGGATCGCCAAATCCACGCTTTCCCAACTGGAGTCCGGTAACGGTAACCCGAGCCTGGAGACGCTGTGGTCGCTTTGCGTGGCGCTGGATATCCCTTTCGCCCGCCTGCTGGAACCACAGCAGACGACAACACAGGTCATCCGCCGTGGAGAGGGAACGAAGGTCGTTGCCGGGCAGGCTAACTACGAAGCTATTTTGCTGGCGGCGTGTCCGCCGGGCGCGCGGCGCGACATCTATCTGCTGCTCACCCAGCCGGGCGCAGACCGTATATCCCAGCCGCATCCGCCGGGGTCCGTTGAACATATTATTGTGACGCAGGGGCGCGCGCTGGTCGGCCTGATCGACGCAGCGGAAGAGCTCGGCCCGGGGGATTACATCTGTTATCCCGCCGATCTGCCGCATATCTTTAAGGCGCTGGAGCCGGATACGCACGCGCTGCTGGTGGCGGAACAGAACTAACAGAGATACGGAAACTCATGTCGCTTAAAGCCATTGCCAAAGAACTGGGGCTGTCAGTCACCACCGTCAGCCGCGCACTCAACGGATATGACGACGTCTCCGCCGAGACGCGCGCCCGCGTGGAAGCAGAGGCTCAGCGCCGTGGCTACCGACCTAACACCTTCGCCCGCCGCCTCAAGATGGGCAAAATCGACGCCGTCGGGCTGGTGTTCCCCGTGCATCCCGTTCCGCTCAATAATAGCGTTTTTATGGACATGGTCGGCGAAATTAGCCACGAACTGGCACGACATGAAATCGATTTACTGCTGATTGCCGATGATGATTTGGCCGATAAGCACAGCTACATGCGCATGGTGCAGAGCCGCCGCGTGGATGCGCTGATCGTAGCGCACACGCTGGACCACGATCCGCGTCTTGAGCAGCTTCAGGCCGCCGGTTTTCCATTCCTGGCGCTCGGGCGCAGCCACCTCCCGCAGCCGTACGCGTGGTTTGACTTCGACAACTACGCCGGTACGCATCAGGCTACCCGCTGGCTGATCGAGAAAGGCCATCAGCGCATCGCGTTGCTCGGTGAAAGCAACAATCAGGCGTTTATTACCCAGCGTCGTCAGGGCTTTCTCGATGCCCTGCGAGAAGCCGGGCTTTCCAGCGAATGGCTGCGCGCCATGCCGCCGTCGCGCCGCGTGGGGTATGCCACCACCAAAGAGCTTCTCGCTCTGCCGCAGCCGCCCACGGCCATCATTACCGACTGCAACACCCACGGCGACGGCGCGGCGATGGCGCTGGCGCAGATGGGGCGCTTATCCGGCGATAACGCCGTCTCGCTGGTGGTCTACGACGGCCTGCCGCAGGACAGCATTGTCGATATCGACGTAGCGTCAGTCATTCAGTCCACCCGTCAGGGCGTCGGAAAACAGATTGCCGATATGGTGCGCCAGCTGATTAACGGCGACGATATCGAGCAGCTTCAGGTGCTCTGGCAGCCTGAATTTTCTCCGGGCCAGACGGCCTAAACCCACTAAAATTCCAAACCCGATCACAGAACCGAAACGTTTTGGTTTGTATCCGAAACGTTTCGGATCACACTCAGGACATCCCGACGACAGGAGATGTCTGATGCAAGATTCCATTTTTCGACTCGAAAGCAATACGGTAGACGTGGTGGTTAAAACCCACCCGTTCGCCGAAATTCTCTACTGGGGGCCGCACCTTCAGCACTTTTCGCCACACGATGTGCTGAGCATTGCGCGCCCGGTGGCGAACGGCAGGTTGGATGTCGACTCCCCGGTCACGCTGATGGCGGAGCTGGGGCACGGTCTGTTTGGCTCGCCGGGCATTGAGGGGCATCGACAGGGGCTGGACGGCTCCCCGGTGTTCAAAACTACGCAGGTGCAGCAGGCGTTAAACACCCTGACGATTACCGCTGAAGATGAACATGCGGGTCTGCGCCTGACCAGCGAGCTGGCGCTGGACGCCAGCGGCGTGCTGGTGGTGCGTCACGGCCTGACCAATCTGAAAGCGCTGCCGTGGCAGGTGGACCGTTTCGCCGTCACGCTGCCGGTGGCCGAGCGCGCGCAGGAGGTGATGGCCTTCCACGGACGCTGGATCAGAGAATTTCAGCCGCACCGCGTCAGGCTTGAACACGACAGTTTCCTGATTGAAAACCGCCGGGGTAAAACCTCCCACGAGCACTTCCCGGCGCTGATTGCCGGTACGTCGTCGTTTAGCGAAATGCAGGGCGACGTCTGGGGCGTGCATCTGGGCTGGAGCGGCAACCATCGCCTGCGCGCGGAAGCGAAAACCGATGGTCGTCGCTACCTGCAGGCCGAAGCGCTCTACCTGCCGGGGGAAATGGCGGTTGAGGAGGGCGACACGCTCTGGACGCCGCGCCTGTATGCCAGCTACTCCACGCGGGGCCTGAACGGCATGAGCCAGTCGTTCCATCGCTATCTGCGCGATAACGTTATCCGCTTCCCGGAAAACAAACCGCGCCCGGTGCACCTCAATACCTGGGAAGGGATCTACTTCAACCACGACCCGGACTACATCATGCGCATGGCCGACGAGGCCGCGGCGCTTGGGGTGGAACGCTTTATTATCGACGACGGCTGGTTCAAAGGCCGCAACGACGATCATGCCGCGCTGGGCGACTGGTATCTGGACGAAAAAAAATACCCGAACGGCCTGACGCCGGTGATTGACCACGTCAAACGGCTCGGCATGGAGTTTGGCATCTGGGTTGAGCCGGAGATGATCAACCCGGATTCCGATCTGTACCGCGCGCACCCTGACTGGGTGTTGGCGCTGCCGGGCTACGCCCGGGCGACCGGGCGTCATCAGCTGGTGCTCAACCTGAACATACCCGAAGCCTTTGACTACCTCGTGGAGCGCATGAGCTGGCTGCTGGGCGAACACGCGGTCGACTACGTGAAATGGGACATGAACCGCGAGCTGGTGCAGCCGGGACACAAGGGTAAAGCCGCCGCCGACGCGCAGACCCGCCAGTTTTACCGCCTGCTGGACGTGCTGGGTGAGCGCTTCCCGCACATTGAGTTTGAATCCTGCTCGTCGGGTGGCGGGCGTATTGATTACGAAGTGCTGACCCGCAGCCACCGCTTCTGGGCGTCCGACAACAACGACGCGCTGGAGCGGAACACCATCCAGCGCGGCATGAGCTACTTCTTCCCGCCGGAGGTGATGGGCGCGCATATCGGTCATCATAAATGCCACGCCACCTTCCGCCAGCATAGCATCCAGTTTCGCGGGCTGACGGCCCTGTTTGGCCATATGGGGCTGGAGCTGGATCCGCTTACCGTCGATGAAGATGAACGCGAAGGCTATCGGCACTACGCCGCGCTGCACAAGCAGTGGCGCGAGGTGATCCACCATGGTACCCAGTGGCGTATGGATATGCCGGACGCTACCACCCTGGCACAGGGTATTGTGAGCAAAGACAAAGCGCAGGGGCTGTTTATGGTCAGCCAGCTTGCGATGCCGGATTACACCCTGTTGATGCCGCTGCGCATGCCGGGGTTAGACGCCAGCGCGCAGTACCGCATCACGCTGCTCGATCACCCGAACATCCAGATTACGGGCGAGGGTGGACACACCATGCGCAAGCTGCCTTCGTGGATGGAAGCGCCGCAAACGGTGAGCGGCGAGTGGCTGATGCAGGCGGGTATTGCGCTGCCGATTCTGGACCCGGAGACCGCCATTTTGATTGGTGTGGAACGCGTGTAAGGTTGAAGGGCCGGGCAGCCGGCCCTCCGTTGAGGATAAAAATAATGAACACAACAACCTGTACCCACAAAGACAACCCTAACTTCTGGATCTTCGGGCTGTTCTTCTTTCTCTACTTCTTCATCATGGCCACCTGCTTTCCGTTTCTGCCGATCTGGCTGTCGGACATCATCGGCCTGAATAAAACCCATACCGGGATTGTCTTCTCCTGCATCTCGCTGTCGGCCATCGCCTTCCAGCCGGTGCTGGGGGTGATTTCGGACAAGCTTGGGCTGAAAAAACACCTGCTGTGGATCATCGCGGTGCTGCTGTTCCTGTTCGCGCCGTTCTTCCTGTACGTCTTCGCGCCGCTGCTGAAAACCAATATCTGGCTGGGCGCGCTGAGCGGCGGGCTGTATATCGGCTTTGTCTTCTCGGCGGGATCGGGGGCAATTGAGGCCTACATTGAGCGCGTGAGCCGCAACAGCTTCTTCGAATACGGCAAGGCGCGCATGTTCGGCTGTCTCGGCTGGGGGCTATGCGCCTCAACGGGCGGCATCCTTTTTGGCATCGATCCGTCGTACGTTTTCTGGATGGGCTCGGGAGCAGCGCTGTTGCTGATGCTGCTGCTGGTCGTTGCGAAGCCGAAGCCCAACCAGACGGCGCAGGTCATGAACGCCCTGGGCGCAAACCAGCCGCAGATCACTGCCAAAACCGTGTTCAACCTGTTCCGCCAGCGCAGAATGTGGATGTTCATTCTGTACGTGATTGGCGTGGCCTGCGTGTATGACGTTTTCGACCAGCAGTTTGCCACCTTCTTTAAAACCTTCTTCGCCACGCCGCAGGAAGGTACCCGCGCCTTTGGCTTTGCCACCACGGCGGGGGAAATCTGCAACGCCATCATCATGTTCTGCTCGCCGTGGATCATTAACCGCATCGGCGCGAAAAACACGCTGCTGATCGCCGGGGTGATTATGGCGACGCGCATTATCGGCTCGTCGTTCGCTACCACCGCCGTGGAGGTGATTGCCCTCAAGATGCTGCACGCGCTGGAGGTCCCGTTCCTGCTGGTGGGCGCATTCAAGTACATTACGGGCGTGTTTGATACGCGGCTTTCGGCCACCATTTACCTGATTGGCTTCCAGTTTGCCAAACAGTCGGCGGCGATTTTTCTCTCCGCCTTTGCCGGGAATATGTATGACCGGATCGGCTTCCAGGAGACGTACCTGATGCTGGGCTGCTTCGTGCTGGCGATAACGGTGGTGTCGGCGTTTACGCTGAGTGGCAGGCGGGAGATTGCTGCCGCCTCGGGGGCAGCAGCGTTAACACATCAGTCCAGGTAAAACACCTCTTCCAGCTCCGCACTCACCGGGCTGTTATCCGGGTTCGACGGCATAACGTCACCCATATGCTTCCACCAGCGCTGGCAGACGTCGGTATTCGCTACCGCGTTCCAGCGCTCCTCCGATTCAATCTCCACGGTGGCAAACAGCAGGTTGCGGGCTTTGTCGAGATAGATGGCGTAGTGGTGCGCGCCGTGGGCTTTCAGCACCGCTTCCAGCTCGGGCCAGATAGGGTTGTGGCGGCGCGCGTACTCCTCGTGCGCGTCCGGGTTTACCTGCATCACAAAGGCTTTGCGGATCATAGTGCCTCCAGGTACAGCTCGCGGACCTCATCGCGGCTGGCGGTGCGCGGGTTACACGGCGCGCACGGGTCGGCGAGGGCTTTATCCAGCCAGCTTTCGATGTCCGCTTTGGTCACGCCGAGCTTGCTGAAGCCGGACGGAATGCCGACGCGAGCGCTCAGGTCGCGAATCGCCTGAATGGCCGACATGCTGGCGGCTTCGTCGCTCATCCCCTGCGTATCGACGCCCATCGCCTGCGCCACGCGGGCAAAACGTGCGACCGCGTGCGGACGGTTAAAGTTTTCGATGATCGGCAGCAGGATGGCGTTGCACACGCCGTGCGGCAGGTTGTGCGTCGCGCCCGGCTGGTGCGCCAGGGCGTGAACGAGGCCAAGGCCCGCACTGTTAAACGCCATGCCTGCCAGATACTGACCAAACGCCATCTGCTCACGCGCTTCAAGGTGATGACCGTCTTCGACTGCTTTCGGCAGCCACAGGTTGATCAGGCGAATCGCTTCCAGCGCGTTGGCATCAGTGAGCGGGTGCGCGCCGACGGACACGTAGGCTTCAATCGCATGAGTCAACGCATCCATGCCGGTTGCGGCGGTCACGGAGGCGGGAATATCGAGCATCACGCTGGCATCGTCCACGGCGATATCAGGAATGATGTTCGGATCGATAATCACCTCTTTCACCTGCCGCGCGGAGTCGATGATCACCGCGTTGCTGGTCATCTCCGCCGCCGTGCCTGCGGTGGTGTTGATCGCCACCAGCGGCACGCCCGCGTTTTTTACTTTGCCGACGCCGGAGTAATCGGTTGACGGACCGGGATTAGCGGTGAGGATTTTGATCGCCTTGGCGGTATCAATCGGGCTGCCGCCGCCGAAGGCAATCACGTAATCACACTCCGCGTCCTGATATGCCGCATAGCCTTTCTGCACCAGCGCTTCCGTTGGGTTCGGGAAGACCTCATCGAACAGGTGATACGACATCTGATGGGCATCCAGCGCGTTAAACAGGCTGTCGAGCAGGCCGAGTTTTACCAGCTGACCGTCGGTGACAACCAGCGCCTTTCCCCACTGCTTGCTCGCCACCAGGTTGACCATATCGCCGATTGCGCCCGCGCCGTGCAGGCTGATTTTTGGCAGTGCCAACATAAAGCTCATGATAATTCTCCTTAATTACTGTGATTTTTATGCCCGGCGGCGCTGCGCTTGCGCGGGCCTACGGTTAAGTAGGCCGGGTAAACGCAGTGCCACCCGGCTATGAGATCCGTCTTCGCTGCATTACCCGGCGGGTAATAATCGGCAGCGAAATCACCACGATCAGCATCGCGCCGATAATCACCGACATCACGATGCCGGGCACGTTGAGCAGGCTCAGGCCAAAGGTCACCAGTCCCATCAGGAAGGCGGCGATAATCACGCCCACCATGCTGCCGGACCCGCCGAGAATATTGACGCCGCCGAGCACCGCCATCGTCACCACCGCCAGCTCCCAGCCCATCGCAATCGTCGGGCGGGTGCTGCCCAGGCGCGAGGTGAGCAGCACTGACGCCAGGCCGGACATCAGCCCCACCAGTGCGAACAGGATCAGGTTGTGGCGCTTAACGTTGATGCCGGAATACCACGCGCCGGTCGGGTTATTGCCGATGGCGTAGGTGCGGCGGCCAAAGTTGGTGCGGTGCAGCACAAAGGCAAACACCGCGGCCAGCACGATAAACAGCGCGAACTCAAACGATAGCGCGCCCCAGACGTAGCCCTGGCCGAACCAGGCGAAGCTTTCCGGGTAGCTGTTCAGCGCCTTATCGCCGAGCAGGATGTAGGTGATCCCGCGGTACAGGCTCATGGTGCCGATGGTGATAACGATGGACGACAGGTTGAAGCGCGTCACCAGAATGCCGTTGAACAGTCCGCACAGCAGCCCCACGCCCAGTCCGACGCAGACCAGCAGCGGCGTATCCACGCCCGCCGCCGCGCAGAAGCCCATCATCGTGGAGCTAAGCGCAATGGTGGATGCCACCGACAGGTCAATTTCCCGGGCGATAATCAGCATCGCCATCGGCAACACGATGATCGCTTTTTCGGTGAAGTTGAACGTCGCGTCGGAGAGATTCCAGACGTTGAGGAAGTAGGGCGAGGCCAGTGCATTCACCACGAATACCGCCAGCGTCACCGCCAGCAGGAAGCCTTCCCAGCACAGCAGGCGCTGGAAAATGCCCGGCACAGCAGGCACGTTTTTGATCTCTTCAGAGGCCATCATTTTGCTCATGATTTCACCGCCAGTTTCTGACGTGCCAGAGCCGCGTCGCGCAGAATCAGCCGTCCTTTACGCCTGTTGCTGCGTTCGTTCAGCAGCACCGCAATGACGATCACCGTGCCGGAAATTGCCATTTGCCAGAACGGGGAGACGCCGATCACCGGCAGGGCGTTGTTTATCACGCCGAGGAACAGCGCGCCGAACAGGCAGCCGAGTACGCGCCCGGTCCCGCCCATGGTGCTGATGCCGCCAATCACGCAGGCGGCGACGACCTGCAGCTCAAAGCCATTCGCCACGTCGACATAGGCCACGGCGAAACGGGAAATCCACAGATACCCGCAGAACCCGGCCAACAGCCCGGAGAGGCAGAAGCTGACAAACTGCATTTTCCCGGCGTTGATCCCGGTGTAGTACGCCGCCGTAGCGTTGCCGCCCGCGGTATACAGCGCCCGTCCTGTACGGCTGTAGCGCAGGAAGTAGCCCACCAGCAGCAGCGCGGCGACGGCGCACCAGCTCAGGACCGGCAGGCCCAGCACGGAGGCGCGCGGCAGGCCGAGAAAGTCCGCGCCCATCTGGTTGGCGTTCACCCAGCCGCCGCCGGAGAGCAAAAAGATAATCCCGCGGTAGATGCTCATGGTGCCGAGCGTTACCACAATCGCCGGAATGCCCAGCTTCCACACCAGCAGGCCGTTAATCGCGCCCATCAGCAGCCCGAGCGCGCTGGCGAGGATCAGCAGTGCCCAGACCGGCACGTCCGGGTAATGGACGTTAATCAGAGCGACAATCATCCCGGTCAGCGCCAGATTGGCCGCCATCGACAGGTCGATACCTTTGGTGAGCAGCACCATCATCTGCCCGAGCGCGAGGACGATCAGAATGGAAGTGTCGTTAAACATCTCAACCAGGTTACCCGGTGTGATAAACGACGGCACGCGGCTGCCGATGGCGATGACCATCAGCACAATCACCGCGCCCAGCAGGGCTTCGCGGTGTTTTAACAGCGAGTTAAGCATTATGCCGCCTCCTGTTTTGCACCGCTGGCGGCGCTGACGATGGTTTCCGCCGTCGCGTCACCCGCCCGGTATTCGGCCACCATCAGCCCTTCGTGCATCACGATGATGCGGTCCGCCATGCCCATCACTTCCGGCAGTTCGGAGGAGACCATAATCACCGCCAGCCCCTGGCCGACCAGCTCTGACATAAATTGATGAACGGCTGCCTTTGAGCCGATATCAATGCCTTTTGTCGGCTCATCGAGGATGATCACGTCAGGATGCGTTGCCAGCCACTTACCGATAACCACCTTTTGCTGGTTGCCGCCGGAGAGGGTATCCACCGCCTGTTTCCAGCTAAAGGCTTTCACCTGCAGGCGTTTGGTGTATTCATCCGCCAGCCGCCATTCGCGGTCGTCGTGCAGCACGCCGTTCGGGTTGAGCTTGCCAAGCTGCGGCAGGCTGATGTTTTGGGCAATGGACAGTTCGATAATCGCGCCCTGCTTCTGCCGCTCTTCCGGCACGCAGACGATACCGGCTTTGATCGCATCCGCAGGCTGGCGGAAGCGCCGGGCCTGACCGTTAAGAATAATTTCGCCTGACGATGGCCGCGTGACGCCGGAAAGCGCCTGCATCAGCTCGGTACGCCCGGCGCCCACCAGCCCGTAGAAGCCGAGGATTTCCCCTTTACGCAGGGAGAAGGAGATATTGGCGAACTCGGTCGGGTGGCAGAGATTTTTTACCTCCAGCACCGTCTCGCCTTTTTCGCACGCCACCTTCGGGAAGGTCTGGGTGATGGCGCGCCCGACCATCATCGATACCATCCGCTCCTCGGTTATCCCACTCATCGCGCCTTCTCCGACGAACACGCCGTCGCGCAAAATGGTGTAGTGATCGGCAAGCTCAAAAATCTCGTCGAACTTGTGGGAGATAAACAGGATGGCCTTGCCCTCCTGCTTCAGGCGCTCAACGATTTGGTAAAACTCGAGGATTTCGTGCTGTGACAGCGCCGCTGTAGGCTCATCAAGAATAACCACCTGCGCATCAAACGACAGCGCGCGGGCGATGGCGACCATGTGGCGCTGGGCGATGCTCAGGGTTTTTAGCGTCGCGCGCGGGTCGATTTGCACCTCAAGGCGGGTGAGGATCGCCTGCGCCCGGCGGTGCATCTCCGGCCAGTCGAGCGTTTTCAGAAAGCCTTTGTAGAGGTACTGCCCGACAAAGATATTTTCGGTGACCGAGAGTTCATCGAACAGGACGGTTTCCTGATGAATAGCGGTAATGCCGATCTTATGCGCCGAGTCCGGCGTCGGGAGGTGAACGGGGATCGCCTTGTAGAGGATTTCGCCCTCGTCCGGCTGGTAAATGCCGGTCATCACTTTAACCAGCGTCGACTTGCCCGCGCCGTTTTCGCCGATAAGCGCCGTCACTTTGCCGGGCCAGAGCGCAAGCTGCACGTTCTCAAGGGCACGCACGCCGGGGAACACCTTGGTGATGCCAGAAAGCTGTAGTAATGGGGTCATGATAGTTCTCCGTAGTATTCCCTCTCCCCTCGGGAGAGGGGGAAAGGATCAAAAGATCTTTGAGAACTTATCAATATTGCTGGCATCGTAGACGAACGGCTCGGCCATCGCCCCGTTACCGTCGGCATCCAGCTTCACTTTGCCCAGCTTGCCCATGCTGGCCTCGCCCTTCGTGGCGGTGCCTTTCACCAGATCGTCTGCTAAATAGGTTGCCGCATAGCCCAGGTCAATCGGGTTCCAGATGGCAAAGCTTTTGCTCGCCCCGGATTTCACCGCGCCCGCCATTTCAGACGGCAGGCCTAACCCGGTGACGTACACTTTGCCGATCTTGCCCTGGTCTTTCACCGCCTGCGCCGCAGCGACAATGCCCACGGACGACGGTGAAACGATCACTTTCAAATCAGGGTAGGTTTTCAGAAGGCCGACTGCCTCGCGGTAGCTTTTATCAGAGAGATCGTCGCCGTAGGCCACGGTCACCAGATTGACGGACGGGTACTTCGGCAGCACCTTTTTCATCTCCGCAATCCAGGTGTTCTGGTTTGTTGATGTTGGCGTGGCGCTCAGCACCGCAACGTCGCCTTTCTCGACGTTCAGCGCCTTCAGCGCGTCGGCGGCGAGCTTGACGTTGGTTTCACCAATCAGGGCGTTATTGGACGGGTTCAGGTGGATCTGACGCCCGGCTTTCGCTACGCCAGAATCCCACGACACCACCTTGATGCCGCGCTGCATCGCTTTTTTCAGTACTGGGACTAAGGCGTCCGGATCGTTCGCGGAAATCGCGATCGCATCCACGCCCTGGGCGATCAGTCCGTTCAGCACCTCGATCTGCGCTTCTGCCGTGGTGGTGGTCGGGCCGGTATAAATCACTTTTACATCGCCTAACTCTTTGGCCGCCTCCTGCGCGCCGACGTTCGCTGCTTCGAAGAATCCATTCCCTAAGGACTTCGCCACCAGGGCGATTTTCACTTCTGCTAAAGCGGAACCGGACAACGCCAGAGCGGCAACGGTGAGGATCAAGCTTGTCTTTATTTTCATTGCTTTTACTCCACTGACTTGAGTTAGTTGTAGGGATTGCAGGTGGTTTTCGCCCCGTCTCGGTGAGCGGGGCGCGATGTTGTTATGGGTACAGATCTAACGCGGACTGCATCGGGGTGACGCCAAAGCGTTTGCCCAGGGCGATCAGCTCTTCCCGGGTGATGGTCTGCTTCATGCCGCCCATGGAATAGACCTTCACCAGCACCTCCGCGGATTTCTCGGCGGTGTCGATCAGGCCAAAGGTTTCATCAAGCGTAGGGCCGCTGCCGAAGACGCCGTGGAACGGCCACAGCACCAGTGAATGTTTTTGCATATCCACGGCGGTTGCCTGACCAATTTCGTCGGTACCTGGCACCATCCACGGCAGAATGCCGACGCCGTCCGGGAACACCACCAGACACTCGGTGCTGCCTTCCCACAGTTTGCGGGTGAAGAAATCAGAATTGTTTTCCAGCACGTAGGTCAGGGCGATCAGGTTGGTGGCGTGGCAGTGCATGATCACGCGGTCCTTGCCATTGGTCGCCTTGATGCGCTCGCAGTGGGAGAGGAAGTGCGCCGGCAGTTCAGAGGTTGGCACTGCTTCGTCCGTCAGCCCCCACAGAATGTGGTAGCCCGCGCCGTCGCTGTCCACCTTCACCACGCCGAGGTTGGCCTGCGGGTCGAGCTGGACGTTACGGAAAAACTTCCCGGAACCGGTGACGATAAACGGTGTGTTGGCGAGCAGCGGCATCGGCTGGCTCAGCGCGATATAGCGCGGCTTTTGGTGGAAATCGGCCGCGAAGGGTTCGATATCCGCGTCGTCCAGGCGCAGCGTCAGGTTGCCGCCGTTGCGCTCGTCCCAACCCTTCAGCCAGGCGTCAGAGGTGGCTTTGATCATGCCCTGGACGAACCAGGAAGTGGTGATGGTCTGCATTCTGTGTTTCCTTTGAAAATGCCGGGTGGCGCTACGCTTACCCGGCCTACTCTTACCTGTAGGCCCGGCAAGCAACGCGCCGCCGGGCAATGTTTTTTACTGACGAGCGGCGAGAACGTCTTTCTCATACGCCCGCACGTTGTCCAGCCACTGGCTGCCCGCAGGCGCGTCGTTACGCTGGCAGTACATTTCCCACACCGCCTGCCACGGCAGGGATTTCTGCTCTTCCAGCAGCGCCAGACGCGCGGTGTAATCGCCGTTAACCTCCAGCTGTTTCAGCGCGGCGACAGGCTCCAGCAGCGCGCGCAGCAGGGCTTTCTTCATGTTACGGGTGCCGATAACCCACGCTGCGATGCGGTTGATGGAGGCATCGAAGAAGTCGAGGCCGATGTGGACGCGGTCAAAGAGGTCGTGGCGGATGATTTCGCTCGCAATCGCCTGGGTTTCATCATCCAGCAGCACCACGTGGTCGCTGTCCCAGCGTACCGGGCGGCTGACGTGCAGCAGCAGGCGCGGCACGTAGAGCATGGCAGCGGAGATTTTGTCGGAGATCACCTCGGTCGGATGGAAGTGACCGGCATCCAGGCACAGCGCGGTCTGGCGGCTGGTGGCGTACCCCATGTAGAACTCGTTCGAGCCGACGGTGTAGCTCTCGGCGCCAATGCCGAACAGCTTGCTCTCCACGGCGTCGATGTGGTGCGCCGGGTCCAGCTTCTCGCTGATGGCCTCATCCAGCGCGGCCAGCAGGCGCTGGCGCGGAGCCAGACGGTCGACGGTGATGTCCTTCATGCCGTCCGGGATCCAGATGTTCATCACCGAAGGTGTGCCGAGCTGCTCGCCAAAGTACGCAGACACGCGGCGGCTGGCCTTCACGTGTTCGATCCAGAACTGACGGATTTCATCGTCCGCGTGGGCGAGGGTAAAACCGTCCGCGCTCAGCGGATGCGAGAAGCAGGACGGGTTGAAATCCAGGCCCAGCTTATTGGCTTTTGCCCACTCCACCCAGTTCCTAAAGTGTTCCGGTTTGATTTCGTTGCGCGCCACCGGCTCGTCGGATTCGAGGTAAATCGCGTGCAGGTTCAGGCGCTTTGGCCCCGGGATCAGGCTCAGGGCCAGCTCCAGGTCGGCGCGCAGCTCGGTCGCGTTACGCGCTTTGCCCGGATAATTACCCGTGGCCTGAATACCACCCGTCAGGGAACCGCCCGGGTTCTCGAAACCGGCGACGTCATCGCCCTGCCAGCAGTGCATAGAGACGGGAAGACGGTCGAGCTGGCGCAGGGCCTCTTCGACATCCACGCCGACGGCGGCGAAACGCTGTTTAGCCAGGTCCCAGGCTTGTTCTAATTGAGTGGTCATGCGCAAAGCTCCTTAGTCAGTCGTTTTTGCTGAAACTGCGCCCGGTAGCGGGCAATCTCATGGCAGGGATTGGGGGTGAAGGTGGTCAGGCTGGCGTTCGCCGCCACCACCGAACGGAAGTCGTCAACGTTGGAGAGTTCGTCCAGCGTCATCAGCTGAATGCCGATATTGCCGAGCGTGGAAGCCTCTACAGGGCCCGCCACCACGGTGATGCCGCAGGCATCCGCGCAAAGCTGGTTCAGCAGCTGGTTCTGACAGCCGCCGCCCACGATGTGCAGCTGGCTGAACGGCTTGCCGCGCAGATCGGCTAGCTCGCTGAGGATGTCGGCATACAGCAGGGCGAGGCTGTCAAAAATGCAGCGCGCGAGCTCTGCCGGGCTGGACGGCACCGGCTGCCCGGCGGCGAAACAGGCGGTCTGGATTTCGGCGCTCATGTGCGCCGGGTTGATAAAGCGGTTATCGTTCGGGTTGATCAGGAAGGTGCAGGCCTTCAGCGTTTCGGTCTCCGCGATAAGCGCAGGCAGGTCGGTAACGTTTTGCTCTTTCAGCACGCGCTGGAGCAGCCACAGGCCCATGATATTTTTCAGCACGCGATAGCGCCCTTCCGCACCACCTTCGTTAGTGATGTTCGCCGCCATCGCAGCATCGCTGGTGTACGGCGTTTTGCTCTCAAAGCCCATCAGCGACCAGGTGCCGGAAGAAAGGTATGCCGCGTCTTTGCTGGCGAGCGGCGAGGCAATGACCGCGCTGGCGGTATCGTGGCTGGCGACGGCAACGACGGGGATTTCATTCCCCTGGGGGCAAATCCACTGACCGATCACATTTCCGGGGTGCGTTGGCGTGCCGAACCAGGATGGCGATGCGCCCGTCCACGCCAGCAGGTTTTCGTCCCAGTTATCGGTGTTGATGTTCACCAGTTGGGTGGTGGTGGCGTTGGTGTATTCCCAGTTCATATTGCCGGTCAGGCGGTAGCTCAGGTAATCCGGGATCAGCAGCGCGTGGGCCACGTTCGTGACCAGCTCCGGCTGCTGCTCGACGAGAGCGCGCAGCTGGTACAGCGTGTTAAACGGCAGAAACTGAATGCCGCTGCGCCCGTAGATGTTGTCCTTGCCAAGCTGGGCGATGGCGTGCGCCATCAGGCCGTCGGTACGGCTGTCGCGGTAGGAGACGGGCAGGCCGACGCGCTCGCCGTTACCGTCCAGCAGCACATAGTCCACGCCCCAGGTATCAATACCGATGCTGTCGATACGAATGCCGTCGTTGCAGACGTTGTTCAGCCCGGTGCGGATCTCCGCCTCCAGGGCATCGATATCCCAGGTCTCAACACCGTCCTGCTTTTTCAGGCAGTTGGCGAAACGGTGCATTTCGCGAAGCGAAAGTGTGCGCTGGCTACAGTCCCAGGTGGCGAGCATTACGCGGCCGCTGGAAGCGCCTAAATCAACAGCGACACAATGGCGAAAAGTCATGGTCGGATCCTTTCTTAATTCATTAGCGGTGAGTGTAAGAAAGGGAAGAAAAAGGCACCTTCTCGCCACTGACAGGCCAAATCCGGCGCTGGCAAGAAAGCAAAGATGAACGTGAGGGAGTTCACAGTTTCCAGTAATAGCGGGGTTTTCAGGCAGTGTGACGCTTACCGCATTTCCCGATCTTTCCGCCGGTTTCTTGAAAAACGGACAGCTTTTGCGAGGTTTGCTGCCGAAAATTTAAGGTGAGGGCGCAAGGCCTTAATTACTATTTTGAGAACATTTCTCATTGGTGGGGGCCGTTATGACCGTACTACACAGCGTGGATTTTTTCCCTGCAGGAGGGTCGCCCGTCGCGATTGAGCCGCGGCTCCCTCAGGCCGCGTTCCCGGAGCATCATCATGATTTTCATGAGATTGTGATTGTTGAGCACGGGACGGGCATTCACGTGTTTAACGGCCAGCCGTACACCATCAGCGGCGGCACCGTGTGCTTCGTGCGGGACCACGACAGGCACCTGTATGAACATACCGACAACCTGTGCCTGACCAACGTGCTCTATCGTTCCCCGGACGCGTTCCAGTTTCTCTCCGGGCTGAATCAGCTGCTGCCGCAGGAGCAGGACGGACACTATCCGTCGCACTGGCGGGTGAATCAGTCCACGTTGCAGCAGGTGCGTCAGCTGGTGAGCCAGATGGAGCAGAGCGAGGACGGGCCGGAGACGCACGTCATTGCCACCCGCGAGCTGCTGTTTATGCAGCTGCTGGTGCTGCTGCGCCGCAGTAGTCTGGTGGAGGGGCTGGAAAACAACGACGCCCGGCTGAACCATCTGATGGCCTGGCTGGAAGACCATTTCGCCGAAGATGTCTGCTGGGAAACGCTGGCGGATGATTTTTCGCTGTCGCTGCGCACCCTGCATCGCCAGCTGAAGCAGCACACCGGGCTGACGCCCCAGCGCTACCTTAACCGCCTGCGGTTAATCAAAGCGCGTCATCTTTTACGCCATACTGACGAAAGCGTCACGGATATCGCCTATCGCTGCGGTTTCGGCGACAGTAACCACTTTTCGACGCTTTTCCGTCGGGAGTTTAGCTGGTCGCCGCGCGATATTCGTCAGGGAAAAGACGCATTGCTTCAGTAACGCGAGGGCAGTCACCGTTTTATTGCCGCAATAAAGCTAATAATGTCAGGTTTTTCGGCACAGAGGTCGTGGTGTGGCTGCTCAGTTAATCCTTCGCAAAGATGATTTTTTTGCCTCCGCGAGTCAGGCCGTCGCGGTGGCCGATCGCTACCCGCAAAACGTCTTTGCCGAGCATACCCACGAGTTTTGCGAGCTGGTGCTGGTGTGGCGCGGCAACGGCCTGCACGTCCTCAACGACCGACCCTACCGCATCACGCGCGGGGATCTGTTCTACATCCGCGCCGAAGATAAACACTCCTACGCCTCGGTTAACGACCTGGTGCTGCAAAACGTCATCTACTGCCCGGACAGGCTCAGGCTTAACGTCGACTGGGCGGCCAACATCCCCGGTTTTCTTGATGCCCGAGGAGAACCGCACTGGCGCTTAAGCAGCGGCGGCATGACCCAGGTTCGGCAGGTTATCTCTCAGCTGGAGCAGGAGAGCCAGAAGAGCGACCCGGTCGCCAACCAGATGGCGGAGCTGCTTTTCGCCCAGCTGGTGATGACGCTGAAACGCCACCGTTACGCCACCGACAACCCCTCCGCCACGACGCAGGAAGCGCTGCTGGATAAGCTCATCACCACGCTTGCGGGCAGCCTGAACAAAAGCTTCGTGCTGGAGAAATTCTGCGAGCAGGAGCAGTGCAGCGAGCGCGCGCTGCGCCAGCAGTTCCGCACCCAGACGGGGATGACGGTGAACCACTACCTGCGCCAGCTGCGCATCTGCCACGCCCAATATCTGCTGCAGCATACGGAGCTGATGGTGAGTGAAGTGGCGATGCGCTGCGGCTTTGAGGACAGCAACTACTTTTCGGTGGTGTTTAACCGCGAGGTGGGGATGACGCCGGTTCAGTGGCGTCATCGCAGTCGAAAGGCGGCGTAGTCAGCTCGCCATGCCGAGGCCAACGATGTTGGCGGCAATGATAATCACCACGCAACCCAGGCTCAGCACGCCCACCGGACGACGCCCGGCGTTGTTCCACTCCTTCAGCACCAGCCCAACCAGCCCGCCGCACAGCACGTAGAAGCTCATGTGCAGCATCCAGCTCATGTAGTCGTACTGCGCCGGAATGCGGGCGTGGCCCCAGGCGTAGAAGAAGAACTGCAGGTACCACATCAGGCCGCCGAGAGCGGAGAGCAGCACGTTGGTGATGATGAGCGGTTTTGCCAGCGAGAAGTCGGCTTTTACCGACAGGTTCTTCACTTTTGCCAGACGAATGAAGCAGAAGCCGAGGTTCACCAGCGCGCCGCCGCCCATGATCACCACGTAGCTTGGCAGGGCAGCGTACAGCGGGTCAACGCCCAGCGCCGCGGCCGCTTCGTGCATCGGTTTGGCGGCGTTCATGGCGAACGACATGCCCGCCGAGAAGATGCCGCACATCACCGCCAGCAGCAGCCCTTTCTTCAGGTTGAAGTCTTCGGCCCTGATGCCCATCTTGCGCTCTTTCAGCTGGCCCGCGCGGGTGACGATACCCACGCCGATCACCGCGACCAGCACGCCCAGCAGCGTCATTCGTCCGCCCTGGGTGTTAATCAGCACGTCGAAGTTGCCGTTGAGGATCGGCGTCATCAGGGTGCCGACGATAAGCGTAATGCCAATCGCGATGCCGATGCCCATCGACATGCCAAGATAGCGCATGGTGAGGCCGTAGTTGATGTTGCCGATGCCCCACATCGCGCCGAACAGAAACACCGGCAGCAGGGTAGAGGCGCTGAAGGAGGAGAAGTAGCCCCAGAAATCCGGGAGCAGCATGGCGCTAATGGTCCACGGCAAAATCAGCCATGACACGGTACCGCCAACGGACCACATGGTTTCCCATGACCAGCCTTTCACTTTTTTAAACGGGGCATAGAAACAGGCAGCACTGGCCGCGCCTATCAAATGCCAGAAGATACCCATCGTAATCGCATGATTCATTTTTACATCCTCATCGTTTTTATAGTCGGTGGCTTCCCGCCGACTTGATGAGTGTAAAAATTAGGCGGTTTGGGAACCTTCAGAAGGTTGCCGCACTTTTGTTCTGGATGGCAATCAGCACGTTAACCGCGTGAGCAGACTCACATTTCCGCCATTAATCGAAAACTGAATAACCTTATAAAAAGTACGGCATTGATAATCATTTTCAATATCATTTAATTAACTATAATGAACCAACTGCTTACGCGGCATTAACAGCTGTGCCGCCCGACAATAATGGAGAGGATTATGAGTTATACACTGCCATCCCTGCCGTATGCCTACGACGCACTGGAACCGCATTTCGACAAGCAGACGATGGAAATCCATCACACTAAACACCACCAGACCTATGTGAACAACGCGAACGCCGCGCTGGAAAGCCTGCCTGAGTTCGCAAACCTGTCTGCTGAAGAGCTGATCACCAAGCTGGACCAACTGCCAGCGGACAAGAAAACCGTACTGCGTAACAATGCGGGCGGTCACGCTAACCACAGCCTGTTCTGGAAAGGCCTGAAAACCGGTACCACCCTGCAGGGCGACCTGAAAGCGGCTATCGAGCGCGACTTCGGCTCCGTAGACAACTTCAAAGCGGAATTCGAAAAAGCCGCCGCAACCCGTTTCGGCTCTGGCTGGGCGTGGCTGGTTCTGAAAGGCGACAAGCTGGCGGTTGTTTCTACCGCTAACCAGGACTCCCCGCTGATGGGTGAAGCAATTTCTGGCGCATCCGGCTTCCCAATCGTGGGCCTGGACGTGTGGGAACACGCTTACTACCTGAAATTCCAGAACCGTCGCCCGGACTACATCAAAGCCTTCTGGGACGTGGTGAACTGGGACGAAGCAGCAGCGCGTTTCGCCGCTAAAAAATAAGGTTGCATTGACGCCTGTGAGAAGCGAGTCTTATGACTCGCTTTTTTTGTATCTGCGTAATGGAGGCAGCAATGCATTACCCGGTGAATGTGTTTACAGGCAAGGTCAGGGAGTATGACGGCAGCCGCCCGAGCGCCATCGCTAAAATTCAGGTCGACGGCGAGCTGACGTTAACCGACCTCGGATTGGCGGGTGACGAGCAGGCCGAAAAGAAAATCCACGGCGGGCCCGAGCGCGCGCTGTGCCACTATCCGCGCGAGCACTATCATCACTGGAAAGCCGAATTCCCCGAACAGGCGGATCTGTTTGTTGCCCCCGCGTTTGGTGAGAACCTCTCGACCGAAGGGCTGACCGAGAAAAACGTCTTTATCGGTGATATTTACCGCTGGGGCGACGCCCTGATTCAGGTGACGCAGCCGCGCTCGCCGTGCTTCAAGCTCAACTACCATTTCGGCATCAGCGATATGTCCGAGCAGCTGCAAAATGCGGGTAAAACCGGCTGGCTGTACCGCGTGGTGCTGGCCGGGCAGGTTTCTGCGGATGCGCCGCTGGAGCTGGCGTCGCGGCTGAGCGATGTTTCGGTGTATGACGCCTGCGCTATTGCGTGGCATATGCCGTTTGACGACGAGCAGTATCACCGCCTGCTGTCGGCAGCGGGGTTATCGACCAGTTGGACGAGAACGATGCAGAAGCGGCGTTTAAGCAGCAAGATCGAGGATAATTCTCGGAGATTGTGGGGGAAATAGCCCACGGAAGAATGTAGGCCGGGTAAGGCGAAGCCGCCACCCGGCATTTTTGCCTCTGCGCTGTTATTGCCCGGTGGCGCTGCGCTTACCGGGCCTACAATACGGTGCCAGAGAACTACGAACGCTTATACAACGGTAGCCACAGCGTTAACCGCAACCCGCCCAACGGGCTGTCGTCGGCTTTCACCCAGCCACGGTGCTGCTGCATCGCGGTTTCAACAATCGCCAGTCCCAGCCCCGTGCCGCCTGATTCGCGGTCGCGCGCTTCGTCGGTACGGTAGAACGGACGGAAAATCTGTTCGCGATCTTCCGGGCTGACGCCAGGGCCGTCATCGTCCACGATGATGGTGATCCCGTCTTTATCCACCGAGAACGCCACCTCAATCTTCGTGTGCGAATAGCGCAGGGCGTTACGCACAATATTCTCCAGCGCGCTTTCCAGCGTGTTGGGGTTACCGTACAGCGGCCACGGGCCCGGCGGGAAGTTGACGGTGAACGATTTACCCATCTGTTCCGCTTCAAACGCCGCGTTATCCAGCACCTCGTGCCACAGGTGATTGGCTTTGACCGTTTCGCTCACCAGCGCGTTTTTCTGCTGATTGCGCGACATCACCAGCAGATCGTTGATCATGCTGTCCAGACGATGCGCTTCCGTCTCAATACGCTCCAGCTCTTTGCTCTCACCGCTGCGGCGTCGCAGCAGGGCGGTACCCAGCTGTAAGCGCGTGAGCGGGGTGCGCAGCTCGTGCGAGATATCCGACAGTAGACGCTGCTGGGCGGTCATCATGCGATCCAGCGCGCTCACCATCTGGTTAAAACTGGTTCCGGCGGCAAGGAACTCCTGCGGCCCTGCTTCCAGTTCAGGGTGTTGTCGCAGGTTACCCTGAGCCACTTCATCCGCCGCATTTTTCAGCTTACGCGCCGGTTTTGCCAGGCTCCACGCCAGCCATAACAGCAGCGGCGAGCTGACCAGCATGGTGACAATCAGCAGTAGCAGAGGGCGGTCAAACAGCAGGTTGATGAAATCGGACTGGGAGTTGCTCGCAGGGCGAATCAGGTAGAGCTGATAGTTATCTTCCCCATCCCGTACCGAGAAAGGGCCAACCATCTCTACCCGACCATATTTCTTCTTCTGTGGGTGATCGGCGTTATCCGCCTGGCCAATGAAGTTACGGATAATCTGCATTTCATTGCGATCGGCCCCAATGACGCGGCCTTCGCTGGTGACCAGCAGCAGGCGTTGTCCGGGCGGCGCCCACTTGTCGATAGCGCGAAATAATCTGCGCCACCACATTAAATCGTTCGGCGGATCGTTTGCCAGCTCAGCTTCCACGTGCTGCTCGATCATCACGCCCTGACGTTGCTCGCTGTCGAGAAGCTCCGTCATCTGGCGTGAGTCGAGTTTTGGCAACATCAAAACGAGCATTAAAACCAGTGCCAGCGTCAGCCAGAAGATGGCGAAGATGCGGGCGGTTAAGCTGCCTATCATGAAGCGGAAACCATCAGATAACCGCGACCACGCAGGGTTTTAAACCATGGGTGACCATCTTTACGCTCCGGCAGCTTGCGGCGCAGGTTAGAGATGTGCATGTCGATGGCGCGGTCAAACGGGGTAAGGCGTTTGCCCAGCACTTCCTGACTTAAATGTTCACGCGATACCACCTGGCCGAGATGCTGCGCCAGCAGGTAAAGCAGGGTGAACTCGGTGCCGGTCAGTTCCAGCGTTTCACCGTCGAAGCTCGCTTCCTGACGGCCCGGGTTCAGGCTCAGGGAGTCCACTTCCAGCGTTGGTGAGCTGTTGTCGGTATTCTGCTGCTGCTCGCTCCAGTGGGAACGACGCAGGATCGCGCGAATACGGGCCACCAGTTCACGGTCGTTGAACGGCTTCGGTAAATAGTCATCCGCGCCCAGCTCAAGGCCGAGTACGCGGTCAAGTTCGCTGCCACGCGCGGTCAGCATGATAACGGGGGTCTGGTGTGTCTGGCGAAGCTCTTTCAACGTATCAATGCCGTTTTTCTTCGGCATCATCACGTCGAGCAAAAGTAAATCGATGCTGTCGTCAAGGAGACTCAGCGCCTGCTCGCCATCGTGGGCAACCAGGACGTTGAAACCTTCCATGTCGAGCAACTCCTTTAAAAGAGATGTGAGCTCTCGGTCATCATCAACTAACAGGATTTTATTCATTGTTTAAATACCTCCGAGGCAGAAATTACGACATCAAGGCTATCTAATCCATGACTTTACGTTGTTTTACACCCCCTGACGCATGTTTGCAGCCTGAATCGTAGACTGTCTCTCGTTGAATCGCGACACGAAAGATTTTGGGAGCAAGTGATGCGCAAAGTTACCGCTGCCGTCATGGCCTCAACGCTGGCGTTCAGTGCGTTTAGCCAGGCTGCTGTAGCTATCATCGGCGATAACAGTTCCTCGCAAGAGGGTGCAACGCAGCACAGCGGCCAAAGCCATATGTTTGACGGCATAAGTTTAACCGAACATCAGCGTCAACAGATGCGAGATCTGATGCAGAGGGCAAGACACGACCAGCCCCCTGTTAATGTTAGCGAAATGGAGACAATGCATCGCCTTGTCACCGCAGAAAATTTTGACGAAAGCGCTGTACGCGCTCAGGCAGAAAAAATGGCACAGGAGCAGGTTGCCCGCCAGGTAGAGATGGCGAAGGTCCGCAACCAGATGTTCCATCTGCTATCGCCCGAGCAGCAAGCGGTTTTGAACGATAAACATCAGCAACGGATGGACCAGTTGCGTAAGGTTGCACGGATGCAGCGAAGCTCAGAAACGACGCTTTTCAGTAGCAATAGCAGTACCCGTAGTAACCAGTAAACCCTGTTTTCCTTGCCATAGACACCATCCCTGTCTTCCCCCACATGATGTGGGGGTTTTTTTTGCCCGTCATTCTCTTTTGTTAACCGTTTATTCATCCTTTGACTCCGCAACCATCCGTTATACTAGCGCCATGGCATGACAGGAGTGTTTATGAATCAATCCTATGGACGGCTGGTAAGCCGGGCCGCAATCGCCGCGACGATAATGGCGTCGTGTTTGCTGGTTATCAAAATTTTCGCATGGTGGTACACCGGCTCGGTCAGTATTCTGGCGGCGCTGGTGGATTCTTTAGTGGATATTGCCGCCTCGCTGACCAACCTGCTGGTGGTGCGCTATTCGCTGCAACCGGCGGATGAAGAGCACACATTTGGGCACGGAAAAGCAGAATCGCTCGCGGCGCTGGCGCAAAGCATGTTTATTTCTGGCTCCGCGCTGTTCCTGTTTTTGACCGGTATTCAGCATCTCATTTCACCCTCACCGATGAACGATCCCGGTGTCGGCGTGATCGTCACGGTCATTGCACTTATTAGCACACTTGTTCTGGTAACGTTCCAGCGCTGGGTCGTGCGTAAAACTCAAAGCCAGGCTGTACGGGCGGATATGCTTCATTATCAGTCTGATGTTATGATGAATGGGGCTATTCTTATTGCGCTCGGTCTGGCCTGGTATGGCTGGCATCGGGCCGATGCATTGTTTGCGTTAGGGATAGGGGTCTATATCTTATATAGCGCCTTACGGATGGGATATGAAGCGGTGCAATCGCTTCTTGACCGTGCGCTGCCTGATGCAGAACGTGATGAAATTTTTGCCATCGTGACCCACTGGCCCGGCGTCAGCGGTGCCCACGATCTTCGTACGCGGCAGTCAGGGCCGACCCGCTTTATACAGATCCACATTGAAATGGAAGACAACCTGCCGTTGGTTCAGGCTCACGTTATAGCTGAGCAGGTCGAGCAGGCGATTTTGCAGCGTTTTCCTGGTTCGGACGTCATCATTCACCAGGATCCCTGCTCGGTTGTACCCGGACATGTTGAGCTTTCGTAATTCGTTGTAAAAAAGTGAGCCAGGCCAGCATTTTGTGTATAAATTACCGCCATTTGGTCTGACCTGAATCAATTCAGCTGGAAGCGATTGATATACTATTTGCAGTATTCGTTGGTCGAACAGTTTCTTCCGGCAACAGATTTCAATTTTGCATTCCTAAGTTCAGAGGTAGTCATGATTAAGAAAATCGGTGTGTTGACAAGCGGCGGTGATGCGCCGGGCATGAACGCGGCAATTCGTGGTGTTGTCCGTGCAGCACTGACGGAAGGTCTGGAAGTGTTTGGCGTTTATGACGGTTACCTGGGTCTGTACGAAGACCGCATGGTTCAACTGGACCGCTACAGCGTGTCTGACATGATCAACCGTGGCGGTACTTTCCTCGGTTCTGCACGCTTCCCGGAATTCCGTGATGAACACGTTCGCGAAGTGGCTATCGAAAACATGAAGAAACGTGGCCTGGACGCGCTGGTTGTTATCGGTGGTGACGGCTCTTATATGGGTGCAAAACGTCTGACCGAAATGGGCTTCCCGTGCATCGGTCTGCCTGGCACTATCGATAACGACATCAAAGGCACTGACTACACCATCGGTTACTTCACTGCGCTGGGTACCGTTGTTGAAGCGATTGACCGCCTGCGTGACACCTCTTCTTCTCACCAGCGTATCTCCATCGTTGAAGTGATGGGCCGCTACTGCGGCGACCTGACGCTGGCGGCCGCTATCGCCGGTGGTTGTGAGTTCGTGGTGGTACCGGAAGTGGAATTCAGCCGTGAAGATCTGGTGAACGAAATCAAAGCCGGTATCGCGAAAGGTAAAAAACATGCCATCGTCGCCATCACCGAGCACATCTGCGACGTTGACGAGCTGGCGAAGTACATTGAAACCGAAACCAAACGCGAAACCCGTGCGACCGTTCTGGGTCACATCCAGCGTGGCGGTTCCCCTGGCCCGTACGACCGTATTCTGGCCTCCCGTATGGGTGCGTATGCTATCGAACTGCTGCTGCAGGGGCATGGCGGTCGTTGCGTCGGTATTCAGAACGAACAGCTGGTACACCATGACATCATCGACGCGATTGAAAACATGAAGCGTCCGTTCAAGGGTGACTGGCTGGACTGCGCGAAAAAACTGTATTGATTGATTGACTCTGTTGCCCGGTGGCGCTGCGCTTACCGGGCCTACAAAAGCACGACTCGTAGGCCGGGTAAGGCGTAGCCGCCACCCGGCTTTTTTATGCGTGCACGCTTTTTTATTCCACTACGTTATAGCCAATCTTTTTTTATTCTTTAATCATCGATTCGCTTTCTGGCACGCTGCATTCATCAAAACACTACACAAGAGAGCTGGGCGATGAATAAATGGGGCGTGGGTTTAACATTATTGCTGGCATCGACCAGCGTTCTGGCAAAGGACATCCAGTTACTGAACGTGTCGTACGACCCGACGCGTGAGCTGTACGATCAATACAACAAAGCCTTCGCGGCGCACTACAAGCAGGAAACCGGCGATAACGTGGTGATTCGCCAGTCTCACGGCGGTTCGGGCAAACAGGCAACGTCTGTGATTAACGGCATTGAAGCCGACGTGGTGACCCTGGCGCTGGCCTACGACGTGGACGCAATCGCGGAACGTGGGCGTATTGATAAAAACTGGATCAAACGTCTGCCGGATAACTCCGCGCCATACACCTCGACCATCGTTTTCCTGGTGCGTAAAGGCAACCCGAAACAAATTAAGGACTGGAACGACCTGATCAAACCGGGCGTTTCCGTGATTACCCCGAACCCGAAAAGCTCCGGCGGCGCGCGCTGGAACTACCTGGCGGCCTGGGGCTACGCCCTGCACCACAACAACGGTGACCAGGCTAAAGCGCAGGAATTCGTGAAAGCGCTGTTTAAAAACGTCGAAGTGCTGGATTCCGGCGCGCGCGGCGCAACCAACACCTTCGTTGAGCGCGGCATCGGCGACGTGCTGATTGCGTGGGAAAACGAAGCCCTGCTGGCGACCAACGAGCTGGGTAAAGACAAGTTCGAGATCGTCACCCCAAGCGAATCTATCCTCGCCGAGCCGACCGTCTCCGTGGTCGACAAAGTCGTTGAGAAGAAAGACACCAAAGCGGTGGCGGAAGCCTACCTGAAGTATCTCTACTCACCGGAAGGTCAAGAAATCGCGGCGAAGAACTTCTATCGCCCGCGTGACCCGGCAGTGGCGAAGAAATACGACAGCGAATTCCCGAAACTGAAGCTCTTCACCATTGACGATGTTTTCGGCGGCTGGACCAAAGCGCAGAAAGAGCATTTCTCTAACGGCGGAACCTTCGACCAGATCAGCAAACGCTAAGCGCTACACAACGAACGACACGGTGACCCGGTGTGAGAAATCCGCCGGGTTTTTTATTTGGTCATCATTTTGCGTTACTCTTTCGCCTCTATCGAAAACAGGGAACGCGTTGTGAAAAAAATTATCGTATTGATCCTGATTGTCATCGCCCTGGCCGCTGGCGGCGCGTACTGGATGAAGGCGGGTAATCCGAACGCGTTGCGGCATATCGTTCTCGACCAGTGTGTGCCGAATCAGATCCAACACCGCAACCCCGCGCCGTGCGCGCAGGTGAAAACGGATGCAGGCTATGCGGTGTTTAAAGACCGCAACGGCCCGCTGCAGTATCTGCTGATGCCCACGTACCGCATCAACGGCACCGAAAGTCCCCTTTTGACCGAGCCTCACACGCCGAACTTTTTCTGGCTGGCGTGGCAGTCCCGCAGCTTTATGACGCTGAAGCGCGGCTCAGAGGTGCCTGACAGCGCCATTTCGCTGACGATCAACTCCCCAACTGGCCGCACGCAAAACCATTTTCATATTCATATCTCCTGCCTGCGCCCGGACGTGCGCGAGAAGCTCAATGCCGCTCAGGGGCAAATTAGCACCCAGTGGCTACCGTTCCCGGGCGGGCTGGAAGGGCATGAATATCTTGCCCGTCGGGTGACGGAGAATGAGCTGGTCCAGCGCAGCCCGTTTATGATGCTGGCAGAAGAGCTGCCGGAAGCGCGCGACCATATGGGGCGCTTTGCGCTGGCGATGGCGCAGCAGTCGGACGGTTCGTTTGTTTTGCTGGCGACCGAGCGTAATCTGCTGATGCTTAACCGCGCGTCGGCGGAGGAACTTCAGGATCATCAATGCGATATCCTGAAGTGACCCCACTATAAATGGCGTTTACTCGTCCTGCCTGTCGCCGTAGACTTGCTGAAAAATTCTACAGGAGACAGGTATGTCGCTCTGGTTAACGCATCCTCTGCTGCTGCCCTCGCTGATCGTTGGCGTCACCATCGTGCTGTGGGCGACGTCGCTGCTGCCGGAATTTCTCACCGCGCTGCTGTTTTTCACGGCGGCGATGGTCGCCAAAATTGCCCCGCCGGAAGTGATTTTTGGCGGTTTTGCTTCGTCGGCTTTCTGGCTGGTATTTAGCGGTTTTGTCCTCGGCGTGGCGATCCGTAAAACCGGCCTGGCGGACAGGGCCGCCCGGGCGCTCTCCGCAAAGCTTACCGACTCCTGGCCGCTGATGGTGGCAAGCGTGGTGCTGCTGAGCTATGCGCTGGCGTTTGTGATGCCGTCGAACATGGGACGTATTGCGCTGCTGATGCCGATTGTCGCGGCGATGGCAAAACGCGCCGGTATCGCCGACGGCTCCCGCGCCTGGTTCGGTCTGGCGCTGGCCGTCGGGTTCGGCACATTCCAGCTTTCAGCCACTATCCTGCCTGCTAACGTCCCCAATCTGGTGATGAGCGGTGCGGCGGAGGGCTCGTACGGTATTCACCTGAACTATGTCCCGTATCTGCTGCTGCACACGCCGGTGCTCGGTATCCTCAAAGGCCTGATCCTGATTGGCCTGATCTGCTGGCTATTTCCCGGCAGCCCAAAACCGCCGAAGGATCTGACGCCCTCAGAGCCTATGGGGCGGGACGAAAAGCGTCTCGCCTGGCTGCTGGCGGTGGTGCTGGGGATGTGGGTCACGGAGAGCTGGCACGGCGTGGGGCCTGCGTGGACAGGACTGGCGGCAGCGGTCATCGTTATGCTGCCGCGCATCGGTTTTATCACCGGAGAGGAGTTTTCTGCGGGGGTGAATATGCGAACCTGTATTTACGTCGCGGGTATTCTCGGTCTGGCAATCGTGGTGACGCAAACCGGCATTGGAACGGCTGTGGGCGAGGCATTGCTTCGCATCATGCCGCTGGATGCAGACAGGCCGTTCACCAGTTTCCTCGCGTTGACCGGGATCACCACGGCGCTCAACTTCATTATGACCGCCAACGGCGTTCCTGCACTCTATACCACGCTGGCGCAAAGCTTCTCGGACGCGACCGGTTTCCCGCTGCTGTCGGTGATCATGATTCAGGTGCTGGGCTACTCCACGCCGCTGCTGCCGTATCAGGCGTCGCCGATTGTGGTGGCGATGGGCTTAGGAAAGGTGCCTGCAAGGGCGGGGATGGTGCTCTGTCTGGCGCTGGCCATTGCAACGTATCTTGTGCTACTGCCGCTGGATTATCTGTGGTTTAACCTACTGGGACAGCTGTAAAAAAGCCCGGTGGCGCTGACGCTTACCGGGCCTACAGAACTGTAGGGCGGGTTAGCGAAGCGCCACCCGCCACAAAGGCAATTACGCCTGTTTAGCCGCTTCTGCTGCTTTAACGATCACCGCGAAAGCGTCGGCTTTCAGGGATGCACCGCCAACCAGCGCGCCATCGATGTCTGGCTGGGTGAACAGCTCAGCAGCGTTGGCTGCGTTTACGGAACCACCGTACTGGATGATCACTTGCTCAGCCACTTTCGCGTCGGCTTTAGCAATGTGGTCACGGATGAATTTGTGAACCGCCTGAGCCTGTGCAGGGGTTGCAGATTTGCCGGTACCGATCGCCCAGACTGGCTCATAAGCGATGACCGCACCTTCGAACGCTGCTGCGCCCTGGGTTTTCAGCACGGCGTCGATCTGGCGTGCGCACACTTCTTCAGTTTTGCCCGCTTCGTTTTCCGCTTCGGTTTCACCGATGCACAGAACCGGGATCAGGCCCTGCTCTTTCAGCACGGCGAATTTCTTCGCGATGAACTCATCGGATTCTTTGTGGTAGGTGCGACGCTCAGAGTGGCCGATGATGATGTATTTCGCGCCGATATCTTTCAGCATTTCAGCAGAGGTTTCACCGGTGAATGCGCCAGACAGGTTAACGTCAACGTTCTGCGCACCCAGCACGATGTGGCTGCCGTCAGCGGCGTGTTTAGCCAGGTCCAGATACATATCCGGCGGAGCGATAGCAACCGCGCAGCCCGTTACGCCAGCCAGCTCTTTACGCAGGTTCGCAACCAGCTCGTTTACCATGTGGCGGCTGCCGTTCAGTTTCCAGTTACCCATCACTAAAGGATGTCGCATTTCAATTCTCCACGCTAAATAAGCGAATTAAGGAATATGGCCGCCCTTATGGGCAGCATGGTCTGTGAATCAGTATAGAGATTTTCCCCTGAAAGGCTTTGCTTTTTGTCATTAATTCGCCCCTCCGAGTGAGTCTGATAGCGCCAGCTTAATCGGTTCAACAGCGAAGGTCAGGCCTTTTTCACCGTTATCCGCCACCACATAGCGAATGGCGCCTTCCGTCTCGGCGTAGTAACGCTTGTTTTTACCTGCCGTCAGCAATTTTTGCAGCTTTTGCTGGCTTTGCGTTTTCGTTAGCGCCGGGGTGAAGGCATGCAAAATGGCGCTCATATACTCCAGCGCTTTCGCCCTGGCCGCTTTCTGTTCCGGCCCCTGGATTGGCAGCCAGGTGATCTGCATGCTTTTAATTTTTAGCGTGCCGCGTTCCAGCGCTGTCGATGCGTATAAATTCTCGTTAATTTTGCTCGCTGCACGGGTCAGGGTTGGAGTATCTCGGGCGCTATCAATGGCGCGAAACTCGTCCAGAGGCAGCTTTGGGTTGGCCTGGTTAAAGGCTTCACGAAACTGGCTGATGGATTGGTCGAAGGAGGGCGCGCCCGCCAGGAGATACGGCGCTGTAGTGGGAGCGGTGGTTTCAGCGGCATGCAGAGCGCTGCCTGCGCTCAGCATCGCTAAACACAGGAATAGAGAGTGTGCCGTTAATTTCATCAATATTGCCCCTGGCCGTAAGTGCTCATGATTAAAACGATATCTGGTCGGCTTGTCAAAAGGTCACAACTCCAGGGTAAAATGCGCGCTATACGATAATAAGGAACCTTACATGACCATACAGCAGTGGCTGTTTTCATTCAAAGGGCGTATTGGACGCCGTGATTTCTGGGTTTGGATGGTGACGTGGGTTGTCGCCATGCTGCTTCTGTTTTTTGTTGCCTATAACGCATGGCTGAGCACGCAAACGGCGGCGTTTGCGCTGGTCTGCCTGCTGTGGCCAACGGCCGCCGTGGTGGTGAAACGTCTGCACGATCGCGGCCGTTCCGGCGCATGGGCATTTCTGATTATTCTGGCGTGGATGCTGGTGGCAGGAAACTGGTCAGTGCTGCCGTCTATCCTGCCGTGGGTCGTGGGCAGGATGGTGCCGAGCATTATCTTCGTGATGATGGTTGTCGATCTGGGCGCGTTTATCGGCACCCAGAGCGAAAACAAATACGGTAAAGACACCCTTGAGGTGAAGTACCGCTGATCACCAGTAGTGTTCAGCCGTCATATGGCCCGGTCGGCGACGAAGGTGTTTCGTCATCTGCCGGGTATCCTTCAGAAGCTGCTGCGTGTCACGAACCATCTGCGGGTTACCGCACAGCATCACATGGCTGGTTTCGATATTCATTGGCAAGCCAACCGCCTCCTCCAGCGCACCGCTCTCAATCAACGCCGGAACACGTCCGGTCAGTGAGCCTGACGCCGTTTCACGGCTGACCACGGTTTGAATTTTCAGCTTCCCGCCGTACTGCTGTTCCAGCGCCTGCATTTGCGGCAGGTAACTCAGGTCTGCGGCGTAGCGCGCGGCGTGAACCAGCACGATGTTTTTGAAACGTTCCAGATCTTTGCCGTACTGCAAAATAGAGAGATAAGGGCCGATAGCGGTGCCGGTTGCCAGCATCCACAGGGTGTCACAGTCTGGAATTTCGTCGAGCACGAAGAAACCGGCCGCTTCTGCCACAATCTGCACATCATCGCCAGGCTTCAGCGCCGCGAGGCGTGGGCTGAGTTTGCCGTCCGGGACGGTGACCAGATAGAACTCGAGGTCCGGGTTATCAGGCGCGTTAACGTAAGAGTAGGCGCGCTGCACGCGTTCGCCGTCGACATCCAGCCCCAGCTTCGCAAATTGCCCGGCTGTGAACGGGTGGACGGGAGCATGCAGGGTGAGACTAAATAGCGCATCGGTCCAGAACTGTACCTTTGTGACTTTACCTGTTACCCAGTCCGCCATGATCTTCTCCTGTGCTGTTTCTCTGTTCTATCTTCCGTACTTAGCGGGGAGATTTCCAGCCCATTTGGGCCGGAAAGCTCAATCGATCAAACGGTTTTACAGAATGTGCGTCTGCACGTCCGGGTCTTTGCGGTCGAGATAGTGGATAGACTGAATGCGGCGAATGGTGCGCGATTTACCGCGGATCAGCAGCGTTTCGGTGGTCGCCATGTTGCCCTTGCGGGTGATGCCGTCCAGCAGATCGCCTTTGGTGATGCCGGTCGCAGAGAAGACAACGTTGTCGCTGCGCGCCATCTCGTCCAGAGCCAGCACTTTATTGGCCTCTATTCCCATCGCTTCGCAGCGTGCCAGTTCGTTTTCCCCGATACGGCGGTTCTCGTCGCTGTCGTCTTTCACCTCATGACGTGGCAGCAGACGCGCCTGCATATCGCCGTCCAGCGCGCGGATTACCGCCGCAGAGACCACGCCTTCCGGCGCGCCGCCGATACCGTACAGCACGTCTACTTCGCTGTCCGGCATGCAGGTCAGGATCGAGGCGGCAACATCACCGTCAGGGATAGCAAACACGCGCACGCCGAGCTTTTGCATCTGCGCGATGGTGGCGTCGTGGCGCGGTTTCGCCAGAATCGTCACGGTCAGCTCGCTGAGCGGTTTGCCCAGGGCTTTGGCGATATTGCGCAGGTTCTCTTCCAGCGGCAGGCTGAGGTCGATTGCGCCCTTCGCGCCAGGACCGACAATCAGCTTTTCCATGTACATATCCGGCGCGTTGAGGAAGCAGCCCTTATCGCCGACGGCCAGCACTGCCAGCGCGTTGGCCTGGCCCATCGCCGTCATACGGGTGCCTTCGATTGGGTCGACGGCGATATCCACGGCATCGCCTTTGCCGGTACCGACTTTTTCACCGATATAGAGCATCGGCGCTTCGTCGATCTCGCCTTCGCCGATCACGATGGTGCCGTCGATGTTGACCTGGTTAAGTACAATACGCATGGCATGGACGGCGGCGCCGTCGGCGGTATTTTTGTCGCCACGACCCAGCCATTTATAGCCTGCAAGGGCGGCCGCTTCGGTGACGCGGGAAAACTCGATAGCAAGTTCACGTTTCATGAGGTACTCGTGCAATCAAAAGGAATTGCACGAAGTTTATCACAGAGTGGGAACGGGGGAGGGGTGGTGCGGTCTGAGCCCCTCACCCTAACCCTCTCCCCAGGGGAGAGGGGATTAAGGATTATTACTCTTCGTGCTCTTCCCACGCCAGAGCGCGTTTTACCGCTTTTTTCCAGCCGCTGTAGCGGAAGTTACGCTCGGTGGTTTCGATGCCCGGGCGGAATTCGCGTTCGATAACCGCTTTTTCCTGCAGCTCGTCCAGGTTCTGCCAGAAGCCTACCGCCAGACCGGCAAGGTACGCCGCACCCAGCGCCGTCACTTCGCGCACTTCAGGGCGCTCAACGCGGGTGCCCAGAATGTCGGACTGGAACTGCATCAGGAAGTTATTCGCTACCGCACCGCCGTCCACGCGCAGGGCGTGCAGACGAATGCCGGAGTCAGCCTGCATCGCTTCCAGCACGTCGCGCGTCTGGTAGGCGATGGATTCCAGGGTGGCGCGAATAATGTGGTTAGAGTTCACACCGCGCGTCAGGCCGAAAATCGCGCCGCGTGCATACGGATCCCAGTACGGCGCGCCCAGACCGGTGAACGCAGGCACCACGTACACGCCGTTGGTGTCTTTCACTTTGGTCGCGAAGTACTCGGAGTCGAACGCATCGCTGATCAGCTTCATCTCGTCGCGCAGCCACTGAATGGACGCACCAGCCATAAACACCGCACCTTCCAGCGCATAGTTCACTTCGCCGCGCGGGCCGCAGGCGATGGTGGTCAGCAGGCCGTTTTCTGATTTCACCGCTTTCTCGCCGGTGTTCATCAGCATAAAGCAGCCGGTGCCGTAGGTGTTCTTCGCCATCCCTTCCTTGACGCACAGCTGGCCGAACAGGGCCGCCTGCTGGTCACCGGCGATACCGGCGATAGGAATACGGGTGCCGCCTTTACCGCCGATGTTGGTCTGGCCGTACACTTCTGAAGACTTACGCACTTCAGGCAGCATCGCGCGCGGGATGTCCAGCGCGTCCAGCATCTTGTCATCCCACTCCAGGGTGTTGATGTTGAACAGCATGGTACGCGAGGCGTTGGTATAGTCGGTGACGTGAACGCGTCCCTGGGTCATTTTCCAGATAAGCCAGGTATCAACGGTACCGAACAGCAGCTCGCCGCGTTTAGCACGCTCGCGTGAGCCTTCCACGTGGTCGAGGATCCATTTCACTTTGGTGCCGGAGAAATACGGGTCAATCACCAGGCCTGTTGCGCTACGGATGTAATCTTCCATGCCCTCGCGCTTCAGTTTTTCGCAAATTTCTGCGGTACGACGGCACTGCCAGACGATGGCGTTGTAAATTGGCTTACCGGTTTCGCGCTCCCAGACCACGGTGGTTTCACGCTGGTTGGTGATACCGATGGCGGCAATTTCGTCGGAGCTGATGTCGGCTTTTGCCAGCACTTCGACCAGCGTGGAGCTTTGTGACGCCCAAATCTCCATCGGGTCGTGTTCTACCCAGCCTGGACGAGGATAAATTTGCTCGAATTCGCGCTGTGACACGCTGACGATGTTCGCGTCATGATCCATTACGACAGCGCGGGAGCTGGTAGTGCCCTGGTCGAGCGCAACAATATATTTTTTTTCGGTCATGTTAGGTGTCCCGTAGTCAGATTACAGCGAAGCTTTTTGTTGTGCGGTAGACGTTGTTTCTTTCTCTTCTTCCACACAGGTGTCGCACGGTAAGTGGCGACCAATTAATTTTCGATAGCCGAATGCACCCAGCGCCGCCCCTACGATTGGCCCGAACAGCGGAACCAGGAAGTAAGGAATGTCTTTGCCACCGGTGAAGGCGACGTCGCCCCATCCAGCGAAGAAGGCGAAGGTTTTTGGCCCCAGGTCACGCGCCGGGTTCATCGCGAAGCCGGTCAGTGGACCCATTGATGCGCCGATAACCGCAATCAGCAGGCCAATCAGCAGCGGGGCCAGCGGGCCGCGCGGAATGCCGTTGCCGTCATCGCCCAGCGCCATAATGACGCCCATCAGAATAGCGGTAATCACCATTTCAACTGCGAACGCCTGCACAAAATTGATATGCGGGTTCGGATAGGTTGAGAAGATGCCAGCCAGATCCAGACTTTCGACACTGCCGCGCACCATATGATGCGTCTGTTCGAAGTCGATGAAAAGATTGTAATAAAGCCCGTAAACTAACGCCGCTGCGCAAAAGGCGCCGGCAAACTGAGAAATGATGAAAGGAACAACTTTGCGTCCATCGAAGCACGCGAACAGCCACAGCGCGATGGTCACCGCCGGGTTAAGATGTGCACCGGAAACCCCTGCAGTCAGGTAGATGGCCATCGCCACGCCCAGACCCCAGATGATACTGATTTCCCACTGACCAAAACTGGCACCCGCCACTTTCAGTGCAGCGACACAGCCCACTCCGAAGAATATCAACAACCCGGTACCAAGGAACTCGGCAATGCACTGGCCTTTTAAGGTTGATGTCTGACTCATAATCGGAATCCTGAAGAGATGAATGTTTATTGTTAGCATGGCCGCCCGTGACAGCCACGATGTCCTGTAGACATAGTGTTAATTTATCGTTAACGAGCAAAAACGAGAAATATCGAAATCAAAATGTGTGGTCTGCGTCAATAAAATGAGCGTTTTCGCGCCATAAAGCACATTTTTGCATCAGCCTCAGAATGTGAGCTGAATCATTTCATTAACGAATGAGTTAACAATTTAGGGGTATATGACGCGAACGCACCAGGACCAGACCTAAAAGTGTTGCAAACCGCGATCTGCGCGGTGTGTCGCTGGACACAGAGCGCCGCGCTCCATACAATCGACGGTATATGTCGTGCGCGTTTACGTTAAAGCGTCGCCTTGCAATTCAGGAGAGGTAGCATCATGTCTTTAGAAGTGTTTGAGAAACTGGAATCGAAAGTACAGCAGGCGATTGACACCATCACCCTGCTGCAGATGGAAATTGAAGAGCTGAAAGAGAAGAACAACAACCTGGCGCAGGAAGTTCAGAACGCTCAGCACGGCCGCGAGGAACTGGAGCGCGAAAACAACCAGCTGCGCGAACAGCAGAACGGCTGGCAGGATCGCCTGCAGGCGCTGCTGGGACGTATGGAAGAGGTTTAATTCCCATTGGGATGAACTCAGTAGGCCGGGTAAGGCGAAGCCGCCACCCGGCTTTTTTTATATTTATCGCTAACACAATTAGGATTTTATAAAGGTTTTGAGGGGTTGCCCAAGGTGTAGACGAGAGTATGATGAAATTCCTTGGTGTTAGTCTGTAAGACTTCCCAACGGACCGCGAATCCCGAGGGACAAAAAAACCGCCACATTGCTGTTGGCGGTTTTTTTATGGTTCACGCTGACTGTTCTACTACTCGATATCCAGTGGATCTTCGGACAGGATAATACCGGTGTTATCAGCGTAAAGATGGTCCCCGGAGAAGAAGGTCACGCCGCCGAAGTTAACGCGCACGTCGCTTTCGCCGATGCCGTCGCCCGCTGCGCCTACCGGTATGGCCGCGATGGCCTGAATTCCGATATCCAGGTCTTCGAGATCGTCCACCTGACGCACGGAACCGTACACTACAATGCCTTCCCACTCGTTCTGGACGGCAATTCCCGCCAGTTCAGCATCAATCAATGCTCGGCGCACGGAACCGCCGCCGTCGACCACCAGAACGCGGCCACGACCATTCTGTTCGAGCAGATCGTACAGCAACCCGTTATCCTCGAAACATTTCACCGTGATGATTTGCCCGCCAAACGACGACCGCCCACCAAAGTTGGAGAACAGCGGTTCAACGACGTTGACATCTTCCTGGTAGATGTCACAAAGCTCGGAGGTATCGTATTTCATAGGTTTAACGCTCAGTTGCTGCGAATGTGTTCAGTATATCGTGCGAAATGCGTTGTTGGCAAAATCATCAATTGTTAATTGATATTTGTCAGCTAACTGAGCGTCTGGCTTAGCACAATCCCGATGACGAACAACAGGTTAGTCAACAGCGCGCCTTTTACCGTACGTTCCAGCATTGGCGGCATAGCGGACGGGCTGAGCTCACGCATCACAAAGCGGGCCTGCTTAACCAGCAACGGCGCGGCAAGCACAAACAGCCAGCCCCACAAGCTCTGCAAGGAAATCAGGTTAAACAGCGCCAGGCAAACCAGCGCGCCAATGAGCAGACAGGCATGATAGCGGCGCGCATTCACCGGCCCCAGACGCACGGCCAGGGTGTTTTTGCCGTTCTCGCGATCGCTGTCGATATCGCGCAGGTTGTTGATGTTGAGCACCGCCGTCGCCAGCAGGCCGCAGGCTGTAGCGGGCAGGAACAGGGCAGGGATGACCGTATGCGCCTGCAGATACCAGCTCCCCATCACGCTCAGCCAGCCGAAGAACACCAGCACGGAGATATCACCCAGCCCAATATAACCGTAAGGGCGCGTGCCAACGGTGTAGGTAATGGCTGCGATAATCGCGAGCAAACCCAGCACCAGGAAACCGATGAAATCGCTGGTGGTCTTAGACGCGACCGTCACCAGCGCCAGGCCGGACAAGCAAATCAGCACCACGGTGATAATCAGCGCGCGTTTCATCTGTGCCTGGGTAATGACCCCTTTCTGCATCCCGCGCAGCGGCCCGATGCGATCGGGCTTGTCGCTGCCTTTCACCGCATCGCCATAGTCGTTGGCGAGATTGGAGAGAATTTGCAGCAGGCCGGCGGTAATCAATGCCAGCGCGGCGACCAGCGGATCAAAATAACCTTGCCACCAGGCAAGCGCAGTACCGACGATAATCGCGGCAAAGGCCAGAGGAAGCGTTTTAGGGCGCAAACTTTCGAGCCACGCCTGAGTACGGCTGATGTCAGTCATAAGTATTTAGCCAATAAAAATGGGGGCATTAGCCCCCATTAAACGTGATGAGAATGCAGTAACCGCGATTATAGGATAAAACGGCTCAGATCTTCATCTGCCACTAACGCATCCAGATGTTTACTCACATATTCTGCGTCAATGGTGATGGTTTGACCGTTAAGGTCGCTCGCATCATAAGAGATATCTTCCACCAGGCGTTCCAGTACGGTGTGCAGACGACGCGCACCGATGTTCTCGGTGGTTTCGTTCACCTGCCATGCGGCCTGGGCGATACGTTTGATACCGTCTTCGGTGAACTCGAGGTTCACACCTTCGGTTGCCATCAGCGCTTTGTACTGCACGGTGGCAGAGGCGTTTGGCTCGGTCAGGATACGTTCGAAATCTTCGGTAGTCAGCGCCTGCAGCTCAACGCGGATGGGCAGACGGCCCTGCAGTTCCGGGATCAGATCCGACGGGCTGGCAACCTGGAACGCACCGGAAGCGATAAACAGGATGTGGTCCGTTTTCACCATGCCGTGCTTGGTGGAGACGGTGCAGCCTTCAACCAGCGGCAGCAGGTCGCGCTGAACGCCTTCGCGGGACACATCCGGGCCGGAGCTGTTGCCGCCGCGCTTACAAATTTTGTCGATTTCGTCGATAAACACGATGCCGTGCTGCTCAACCGCGTCGATAGCGTCCTGCTTCAGCTCTTCCGGGTTCACCAGCTTCGCCGCTTCCTCTTCAATCAGCAGCTTCATCGCGTCTTTAATTTTCAGCTTACGAGCTTTCTGCTTCTGGCCGCCCAGGTTCTGGAACATGGACTGCAGCTGGCTGGTCATCTCTTCCATGCCCGGAGGCGCCATGATTTCCACACCCATCGGCGCGGCAGCGAGATCGATCTCAATCTCTTTGTCGTCCAACTGGCCTTCACGCAGTTTCTTGCGGAATGCCTGGCGCGCTGCGGACGGTTCCGCCTGCTGCTCTGCCTGGCCCCAGTTGTTTTTAGCTGGTGGGATCAGCACGTCGAGAATGCGCTCTTCGGCCATCTCTTCCGCGCGGTAGCGGTTTTTCTCGATAGCCTGGACGCGCACCATCTTGATCGCCGAGTCGGTCAGATCGCGGATGATGGAGTCGACTTCTTTACCCACGTAGCCCACTTCGGTGAACTTAGTGGCTTCCACTTTGATGAACGGCGCGTTAGCGAGTTTCGCCAGGCGACGAGCGATTTCGGTTTTACCAACGCCGGTCGGCCCGATCATCAGAATGTTTTTCGGGGTCACTTCGTGGCGCAGCTCTTCATCAAGCTGCATACGACGCCAGCGGTTACGCAGGGCGATAGCCACGGAACGCTTGGCGTTATCCTGGCCGATAATGTGTTTGTTCAGTTCGCTGACAATTTCGCGTGGGGTCATTTCAGACATGGGAGATCCTTACGCTTTGGAGGTCAATTCTTCGATGGTGTGGTTGTGGTTGGTATAAATGCAGATATCACCTGCAATATCCAACGCTTTCACCGCGATATCGCGCGCGTTCATGTCGGTGTTTTCCAACAGGGCGCGGGCTGCAGCCTGGGCGTACGGGCCGCCGGAGCCGATGGCAATCAGGTCATTTTCCGGCTGAATCACGTCACCGTTACCGGTGATGATTAGCGAGGCGGTTTCATCGGCCACGGCCAGCAGCGCTTCGAGCTTGCGCAGCATGCGGTCGGTACGCCAGTCTTTCGCCAGTTCAACGGCGGCTTTCACCAGATGACCCTGGTGCATTTCCAGTTTGCGTTCAAACAGTTCAAACAGCGTGAAGGCATCCGCCGTGCCGCCTGCAAAACCGGCGATCACTTTGTCGTTGTAGAGACGACGCACTTTCTTCACGTTGCCTTTCATGACGGTATTACCCAGCGTGGCCTGGCCATCACCGGCGATTACCACATGGCCGTTACGGCGTACACTTACTATTGTTGTCACGAGCAGACCCCCTGGTTACAGATTCGGGAAACAGAAGCCCTGAGCCAGTGCTCAGGGCTGAATTAAATGATAGATGGGGGGGATTTTGGGGGTTTCAACCCCCGGAGGCGAGTCGAATGCAGTTTGTGTGACCGGCTACTTTCAAACGAGAGATAGTGCCATCGGCATTTTCTTTGCCTTTGACCGGGCCAATCACCACGCGGTTCCAGCCGTTGTTGGTGGTAATGCGTGAGTCAAATCCTTCGAACGCGAGCTGAGCACGCACGGTTTCGGCCTGCTCGGCGCCTTTAAACGAGCCGCACTGCACCATCCAGCGGCGTTCGTCTTTTTTCTCAGCCGTTTGCTTCGGCGCTTCGGTCTCTTTGGTCACCGGCGCGGCCTGCTGCGTTTTCGGCTGCTGCGCCGTGGTATGCGCTGGCGTCTGGAGCAGATCCTGATACGGCTGCGCCGCCTGCTTTTGCGGCTGCGCTTTTGGCTGTTGCTGAACAGGCTGCGATTGTACCGTACGCGTCTGCTGCTGTGGCTGCTGGTATGGCTGGGCCTTCGGCTGTTGTACCGGCTGGGTTTGCGTCCACTGCTGCTGTTGTTGCTGCTGAATTTGTGCCTGGCGCTGACGCTGCATCTGCAACGTTTGCTGACGCTGCGCAGGCGTTTGTTCGTTCCACGGCACTTCATTCAGCTGCGTAGGCTGCTGGCGCATATCGGCCTGCATCTGTGCCAGCAGCTGGCGCTGTTCGTTCGTCAGCTGATCGGCATTTTTCACTTCGCCACCTGCAGACGGTTCGGTAGGCGCACGCACGCCAGGCTGGCGGCTTTCCAGCTCTTTAATATAGCGCCAGCGCTCCTCAGGCTTCGGAGGAAGGCCATTACCGGCCACTTTGTTGCCCTGAAGCGCTTCAGATTCTTCTTTTTTATGGTGCGTAATGAAGTACAGGCCGCCAATAAAGGCCACCAGTACAGCCGCAGCAATAGCGACCATTGCTGGCGAGACGGCAGGCAGGTTCCGCTGCTTGCTTTTTGAACTACTCTTTTTGCGTCGCGAAGGTGCCGGCTGGCCGCGACGTACATAATCTCGTTGTGCCACTATCGTTTCGCTGTATTTATTCGTTCGTCAGCCCGCCATGTTACTTAAGCGGCGGGGCTTTGACCAGATAAGGGTGTCCGAAAGGCATTTACTTTAAGTCAATGCCTGGGTAGAGCCGCGAACAATCAGCTCGCAGTCGAGTAACCGCGAGCCGCTGCTAACCGTTTGACCCTGCAGCTGATCCAGCAAAAGCAGCATCGCTTCGCGGCCAATCTGATAGCGCGGTTGTGAAACGGTAGAGAGCGGCGGATCGCAAAACTCTGAAAGCGAAATATTATCGAAGCCGATAATCGACAGGTCTTTTGGCACGCGTAACCCACGACGTTTGGCGTGTGACAGCGCGCCCAGCGCCATCACGTCGCTGTGGCAGAACACCGCCGTTGGCGGCTGCGGCAGCGCCAGCAGTTTCTCCAGCGCTTGTCCGCCCGCTTCAAAGGTAAAATCACCGCGCGCAATATAGTGCGGATCAACGATGGCTCCGGTACGGCGCAGCGCCTGAACATAGCCCTGCAGGCGGTAGTGGCAAAGCGGCATCTCTTCCGGCCCGGCAATACAGCCAATACGCTTATGCCCCAGCTCCTGAAGATAGTTCACCGCATTGAACGAGGCCGTCAGGTTATCAATATGCACCGTCGGCAGTTCCAGCTCTGGCGCGAACTCGTTGGCCATTACCATCGGCGGTAAATTGCGTTGTTCTTCAATGCTGGCATCAAACGGCAGGCGGGAGCCAAGCAGCAACATGCCGTCAATCTGCTTGGTGATAATGAGATCGATAAAGGTTTTTTCCTGCTGATTCTGGTGGGCACAGTCGCCAATCAGCACCAGATAGCCTTGTTCAGCCGCCGTCACTTCGATACCGCGAATGATCTCGCTAAAGAAGGGGTCGCAGATGTCCGGCACAATCACCAGAATAGTCCGCGATTCGTTGCGCTTTACGTTGCGCCCCATCGCCTGCGGGAAATAGCCCACTTCCAGCGCCGCCTGTTCAACCTTGTTACGGGTCGCCTGGGAGACTTTATCCGGGTTCATTAATGCGCGGGACACGGTTGCCGTAGAGACTTGTGCTTTCTCGGCAACGTCTTTCATGGTCGCCGTAGTGACCTCTTTCCTGGACTTCAACGTCTTCTCCTCGCCTGAACACCGAACTGCGGACATCACCATTTTTACAGATAGTTAATGGAATCGGTTACAGAATTTTCATAAAAAGTGTGAGGCGCGTTAAATTTTTCGATCCGTCTTCAGCCTTCGATGGGATCGACGTCCAGAACCCACTTCACTTTGCGCGCTTCCGGCAGGGTGTTGATCAGCGCCAGCGTGCCGCTGACGATATGCTGCAGGCGGATACGTGACGGGTGCTGAAGTAAGATTTGCCAGCGGAAACGTCCGCCACGTTTCGGGGCCAGCGCTGGAACCGGACCCAAAATCCACAGCTGACTATCCACCAGCGGGCTGGCCTGCAGGAGGTTTCTCAGCTGTTGCAGGAAAAGCGGTGCCTGCTGGTTGTTATGGTCTTCCGCGCGGATGATGACGTGGCTGGTCCACGGCGGCAGCTGCATGGTCTGGCGTTCGGCCAGCGCCTGTTCGGCAAAGGCGTCATAGCCTTTATGCAGCAACGTTTGCAGCAGCGGGTGCTCAGGGTGGTGCGTTTGCAGCACCACTTCGCCTTGTTTTCCTGCGCGTCCGGCACGCCCCGCCACCTGGGTATAAAGCTGGGCGAAGCGCTCGGCGGAGCGGAAATCTGCCGAGAACAGCGCGCCGTCAACGTCCAGCAGGGCGACCAGCGTGACGTCCGGGAAGTGATGCCCTTTTGCCAGCATCTGGGTGCCAATCAATATGCGTGCCCCACCGCGATGTACTTCCGCCAGCTGTTGTTCCAGCGCGCCTTTGCGGCTGGTGGTGTCCCGATCGATACGCGAAATCGGCACGTCCGGGAAGAAGGGGCCAAGGGCCTGTTCCAGCTGCTCCGTGCCCAGACCGACCGGCACAATATGCGTTGAGCCACACGACGGACACTGGCGCGGCACCGGGCGCTGGCTGTCGCAGTGGTGGCAGCGTAAATGACGCTGGGCCTGATGGAAGGTGTAGTAGTGGTCGCAGCGCGGGCACTCGGCAATCCAGCCGCAGTCGTGGCACAGCAGGGCGGGCGCGAAGCCGCGTCGATTAAGGAAAAGGATCACCTGGTTGCCCGCCTGCAAGTGCTGTCGCATTCGGGTAATCAATGCAGGCGCGAGCCCGGCCTGAACCTGCTGACCTTTCAGATCCAGCACGTGCTGAATCGCCGGACGGGCATTACCCGCGCGACGCGTCAGGCGCAGCATATGGTATTTACGCTGGCGCACGTTGTGCAGTGTTTCGAGCGCAGGCGTGGCGGAGCCAAGAATAATGGGAATTTGCTCGCTGTGCGCGCGGTATACCGCTAAGTCACGGGCGTGATAGCGCCAGCCTTCCTGCTGTTTATAGGAGCTGTCGTGCTCTTCATCTATTACGATAACGCCGAGATTTTTAAACGGTGTAAACAGCGACGAGCGGGTGCCGATCACAATCGCCGCTTCGCCGTTTTTGGCTTTCAGCCAGGCGCTGAGGCGCTCGCTGTCGTTAAGCCCTGAGTGCAGCACCTCAACCGGCGCGTTAAAGCGCTCGCGAAAGCGGGCGATGGTCTGCGGCGTCAGGCCGATTTCCGGCACCATCACCAGCGCCTGTTTGCCCTGTGCGAGCACGTTTTCCAGCACGCTCAAATAAACTTCGGTCTTGCCGGACCCCGTCACGCCCGCCAGTAGCCAGGCAGAGAAATGGTCCGAGGCGCTGTGAATCGCCCCCACGGCGGTAGCCTGCTCGGTGTTCAGACGCAGGCGATCGCCAGAGACGGAAAAGCCGTCGCGCCAGTCGTGAAGGGCGGGCGCTTCGCTTGCCAGTTCGCTCAGCCCTTTCTTTCTTAATGCCTGGAGCGCGGTTTCGCTGACCTCAAGCTCGTCGACCTGATGCCGCCAGATTTTTCCCTGACGCAGTGCCGCCAGCGCCTGCTGCTGTTTCTGCGAACGCTTCAGGCTGTTGATGTCCACGGCCTGACCCTGCTCGGTAGCAAACCAGTACCACATCGGCGCATGGCTGGCGCTTTTGCCCTGGCGCAGCATGATGGGCAGCGCGTGGAACAGGACATCGCCAATCGGATGGTGATAGTAATCCGCCGCCCACAGCAGCAGTCGCCAGGTGCTGGTGGAGTAAACCGGCTCGCTGTCCAGTACCTCAACAACCGATTTCAGTTCATTAAGCGGCAGCTCGCTTTTTTCACTCACGGAAACCACGATCCCCACGCGCTGCTGTTTGCCAAACGGCACGGTCACGCGACAGCCCGCTTTGGCGCTCATGCTGTCGGGCAGCAGGTAGTCAAAGGTGCGGGGAAGCGGAACGGGCAGGGCAACGTGAGCGACGGGCATCGAATCTTCCTGACTTGAAAAGTGGCGCGTTAGTATACACATTAGTGAAAGCGGCGTGCGGATCAGTTTGCATACGCTGGTCAAATTCTGTATGATTCGCCGCCTTTGGTGTATATTACGCCAGAGAAATTACATTCAACATCGCGTGGTGTCTGGCGTTAGGGCTGGAAGAGCGACGCGGCCTTAACTGAGGTTCTCCCATGAAAAAAGATATTCACCCGAAATACGAAATGATTACTGCAAACTGCTCTTGCGGTAACTCTATCCAGATCCGCTCCACCGTGGGTCACGATCTGAACCTGGACGTGTGCGGCAAATGCCACCCGTTCTACACTGGTAAGCAGCGTGATGTTGCAACCGGTGGCCGTGTTGACCGCTTCAACAAGCGTTTCAGCATCCCGGGCGCTAAATAAGCATCCAGAAGAAACCGCCTCCGGGCGGTTTTTTTGTGCCTGTAATTTCCCTCCTGAATAAATCCTTGTATTATATTTAACGCTTAAATAATTAATAACGCGCAGCCGTTTTTAATATATTTGTCTGATGTATTCTTTAACGGATAGTGAACTGTATCTTCGTTTTCTTGAATTCTTTGCCACTGTTTTTCTTTGTGTGTCAAAAAATAAAAGGTTTCCCTCATTTCGTAAAATTACACTTCGCTCGTCATACATTCTTATTTGTCATTTTAACTGCGATGGCTTTCAGAGCGTGTTTACTTCGAGGGAAGGATTTTGAAAATTAAACATCTGTTATTCGTCCTGCCATTATTGTCCTGTGCGGCACAGGCGGGATATGTTGATTATCGTCACGAGTATTACGACGATGGGCGTAACTACGACCGCGTGTACATGTCGCACCGCTTTGGCACCGGCTTTGGCGTGGCCGTGGAGGCGGTATCGCGCTCCGATAATAAGCAGTCCAACGACGCGCTTAATAATATGGAAAGTAACAGCAACGAATATACGGCAAGCTATCAATTTACCTGGCAGGGTTTTATCTGGCAGCCGGGCGTCGCCGTTGAAATGGGCGATGATATGGCTATTTATAAGCCGTATCTGCGGGTGCAATATAATATTGATGACAGCTGGTGGACAGCGTTCCGCTATCGTACCGAATACACTCGCCGCAACGCGGACGGAAAAGATGACCGTATGGTTTATCGCCCAGAAATGTGGCTGGGTTATAATATTGATAACTGGATGTTCGAACTGAACGGGATTTATAAGTTCGCCGATAACGAAGATCTGTATAACAACAAAAAAGAAGATTACGAATATAACTTCCGCGTGGCGTATAACATCGACTCGTGGATCCCGTTTGTGGAAGTGGGCAACGTCTCTTCCGGCTATAACACCGCCACCAGCGACGACCGCCAGACGCGTCTGCGCGTGGGGTTAGGCTACAACTTCTAAAAAACCATCCCGCTGAGTCACCTCAGCGGGATCGCACCGCAGTTAGTATTCCCACGTATCCGGGTCAATGCCCAGTTCACGCATGATGATTTTCGCCTCTTCCGGGATCTCATCACTGCGCTCTTTGCGCAAATCGTCATCGTTCGGCAACGGTTGGCCGGTAAACGCATGCAGGAACGCTTCGCACAGCAGTTCGCTGTTGGTCGCGTGGCGCAGGTTGTTCACCTGACGACGCGTGCGTTCATCGGTGAGGATCTTCAACACCTTCAGAGGAATGGAAACCGTAATTTTCTTTACTTGCTCACTCTTCTTACCGTGCTCAGCGTATGGGCTGATATATTCGCCGCTCCATTCAGCCATGAGATACCTTTAATCCTCTCAGTCATTAATCTAAAGGTGCAGAACCGATAACCGCCGGTTTTGAACCGTAATCTTGCCTAGTTTACCGTAGAGACGATACCGTGGCACGGATATTGCCGCTGCAGCGTGCACTAAAGCATATAATTTTAACGGCTATTTGCGCATTGCTCAATCTATACGCAAAGAAGTTTAGATGTCCAGATGTATTGACGTCCATACTTTCAATGTTTACTCTGGTGCCTGACTTTTCACCTATTAAGCCAGGAAGCCCTCACCATGACGCGTAAACAGGCCACCATCGCAGTGCGTAGCGGATTGAATGATGACGAGCAGTACGGCTGCGTTGTCCCGCCGATTCATCTTTCCAGTACCTATAATTTCACCGGATTTAATGAACCCCGCGCGCATGACTATTCCCGTCGTGGCAACCCTACGCGTGACGTTACCCAGCGTGCCCTGGCAGAGCTGGAAGGGGGGGCAGGTGCGGTATTAACCAATACAGGTATGTCCGCAATCCACCTGGTGACGACAGTGTTCCTGAAGCCTGGCGACCTGCTGGTTGCTCCGCACGACTGCTACGGCGGCAGCTATCGCCTGTTTGATAGCCTGGCAAAACGCGGCTGCTATCGCGTGCTGTTTGTCGATCAAAACGACGAACAGGCGCTGAAACAGGCGCTGGCAGAGCAGCCGAAGCTGGTTCTGGTGGAAAGTCCAAGCAATCCATTGTTGCGCGTTGTCGATATTGCGAAAATTTGTCAGCTCGCAAGGGATGCGGGAGCGATAAGTGTAGTGGATAATACGTTCCTCAGTCCGGCCCTTCAGAACCCGTTAGCACTGGGTGCCGATCTGGTGTTGCATTCATGCACTAAATACCTGAACGGTCATTCTGATGTGGTGGCAGGCGTGGTGATTGCAAAAGATCCCGACGTTGTCACCGAACTGGCATGGTGGGCCAATAACATTGGCGTCACCGCGAGCGCCTTCGACAGCTACCTGCTGTTACGCGGCATTCGCACCCTGTCGCCACGCATGGAAGTGGCGCAGCGCAATGCCCAGGCGATCGTCGATTTCCTGAAAACCCAGCCGCTGGTGAAGAAACTCTATCACCCGTCGCTGCCGGAAAATCAGGGGCATGAGATTGCCGCGCGCCAGCAGAAAGGATTTGGCGCGATGTTGAGTTTTGAACTGGACGGTGACGAGCAAACGCTGCGTCGCTTCCTGAGCGGGCTGTCATTGTTTACGCTGGCGGAATCATTAGGTGGGGTTGAAAGCTTAATCTCCCACGCCGCGACCATGACGCACGCAGGTATGGCACCGGAAGCACGTGCCGCCGCCGGGATCTCTGAGACGCTGCTGCGTATCTCAACCGGCATTGAAGATTCTGAAGATTTAATTGCCGATCTGGAAAATGGCTTCCAGGTCGCAGCCAAGGGGTAATCATGAGTGTGATAGCGCAGGCAGGGGCGAAGGGTCGTCAACTGCACAAGTTTGGTGGTAGTAGTCTTGCTGATGTGAAGTGTTACCTGCGCGTTGCAGGGATCATGACCGAGTATTCACAGCCGGGTGACATGATGGTTGTCTCGGCGGCGGGCAGCACCACCAACCAGTTGATTAGCTGGCTGAAACTGAGCCAGACCGATCGCCTTTCTGCGCATCAGGTACAACAGTCTTTACGCCGTTACCAGAGCGAGCTGATTGCCGGCCTGCTGCCTGCGGACGTGGCGGATGGACTGATCAGCGCCTTTACCCATGACCTTGAGCGTCTGGCTGCCCTGCTGGACAGCGGTATTACCGACGCGGTCTATGCCGAAGTGGTGGGCCACGGTGAAGTGTGGTCCGCACGTCTGATGGCCGCCGTTCTGCAACACCTGGGCGTGGAGGCGGCCTGGCTCGACGCGCGTGATTTCCTGCGTGCCGAACGCGCCGCGCAGCCTCAGGTGGATGAAGGTTTGTCCTACCCGCTGCTGCAACAGCTGCTGGTGCAGCATCCGGGCAAACGTATCGTCGTGACCGGCTTTATCAGCCGCAGCAACGCGGGCGAAACCGTGCTGCTGGGCCGTAACGGCTCGGACTACTCGGCAACGCAAATTGGTGCCCTGGCGGGCGTGTCCCGCGTCACCATCTGGAGCGACGTGGCCGGTGTCTACAGCGCGGACCCGCGTAAGGTGAAAGATGCCTGCCTGCTGCCGCTGCTGCGTCTCGACGAAGCCAGCGAGCTGGCGCGTCTGGCCGCGCCGGTACTGCACGCCCGTACGCTGCAGCCGGTTTCCGGTAGCGATATCGACCTGCAGCTGCGCTGCAGCTATACCCCGGATCAAGGCTCTACCCGTATCGAACGCGTACTGGCCTCCGGTACGGGCGCGCGTATTGTCACCAGCCACGACGACATCTGCCTGATTGAGTTCCAGGTGCCTGCGGGCCAGGACTTCAAGCTGGCGCATAAAGATATCGACCTGATCCTCAAACGTGCTCAGGTGCGCCCGCTGGCCGTCGGCGTTCACAACGACCGCCAGCTGCTGCAGTTCTGCTATACCGCAGAAGTGGCGGACAGCGCGCTGAAAATCCTCGATGAAGCGGGGCTGCCGGGCGAGCTTCGCCTGCGTCAGGGTCTGGCGCTGGTGGCGATGGTGGGCGCGGGCGTCACCCGTAACCCGCTGCACTGCCACCGCTTCTGGCAGCAACTGAAAGGCCAGCCGGTGGAGTTCACCTGGCAGTCGGAAGAGGGAATTAGCCTGGTGGCCGTGCTGCGTAAAGGGCCAACCGAAAGCCTGATTCAGGGTCTGCATACCTCCCTGTTCCGCGCGGAAAAACGCATCGGCCTGGTGCTGTTCGGGAAAGGGAACATCGGTTCCCGCTGGCTGGAACTGTTCGCCCGTGAGCAGGAAACGCTCTCCGCGCGTACCGGATTTGAATTTATTCTTGCGGGCGTGGTGGACAGCCGCCGTAGCCTGTTGAATTACGAAGGGCTGGACGCCAGCCGCGCGCTTGCCTTCTTTAATGATGAAGCCATTGAGCAGGATGAAGAGTCCCTGTTCCTGTGGATGCGCGCGCACCCTTACGATGACCTGGTCGTGCTGGACGTGACCGCCAGCGAGCAGCTTGCGGATCAGTATCTGGATTTCGCCAGCCACGGCTTCCACGTCATCAGCGCCAACAAGCTGGCGGGGGCGAGCAGCACCGATAAATACCGTCAGATCCACGACGCGTTTGAAAAAACCGGTCGTCACTGGCTCTACAACGCTACCGTTGGCGCGGGGCTGCCGGTTAACCATACCGTGCGCGACCTGATTGAAAGCGGCGACAGTATTCTGGCGCTGAGCGGTATCTTCTCCGGTACGCTCTCCTGGCTGTTCCTGCAGTTCGACGGCACCGTACCCTTCACCGACCTGGTGGATCAGGCGTGGCAGCAGGGTTTAACCGAGCCCGATCCGCGCGTGGACCTTGCCGGAAAAGACGTGATGCGTAAGCTGGTGATCCTGGCGCGTGAAGCGGGCTACGACATCGAACCGGGTCAGGTGCGTGTTGAATCGCTGGTGCCTGCGGGATGTGAGGAAGGGTCTGTAGATCACTTCTTCGAAAACGGTGACGAGCTGAACGAGCAGATGGTACAGCGTCTGGAAGCCGCCAACGAGATGGGCCTGGTTCTGCGCTACGTGGCGCGTTTCGAGGCGAACGGAAAAGCGCGAGTCGGCGTGGAGGCGGTGCGTCCTGAACATCCGCTGGCGGCGCTGCTGCCGTGCGATAACGTCTTCGCTATCGAAAGCCGCTGGTACCGCGATAACCCGCTGGTGATCCGCGGTCCGGGCGCGGGGCGCGATGTCACCGCCGGGGCGATCCAGTCCGACATTAACCGTCTGGCTAAGCTACTGTAACCCCTGTATTTCCCTCTCCCTGTGGGAGAGGGTTAGGGTGAGGGCATCAGACCGCACTCACCCCCATCATGAATCCCCTTCATCTTCCCTGAACAAACCTCACCGTTATTGTTGATTATTTATGTTGACGTCACTCCGCTTTTCCGTCATTTTTACATCTGGACGTCTAAACGTATAGAAGTTCACAACACCACAGACAACGACACGCGATAGATAGAGGTAAGGTATGAGCTTTTTTCACGCCAACCAGCGGGAAGCCCTGAATCAGAGCCTGGCCGAAGTAAACGGCCAGATTAACGTCTCTTTTGAATTTTTCCCCCCGCGCACCAGTGAAATGGAGCAAACCCTGTGGAGCTCTATCGATCGCCTGAGCAGCCTGAAACCGAAGTTTGTTTCCGTGACTTATGGTGCTAACTCCGGCGAGCGTGACCGTACGCACAGCATCATTAAAGGCATCAAAGATCGTACCGGTCTGGAAGCGGCACCGCACCTTACCTGTATCGACGCCACCCGCGACGAGCTGCGGGCTATCGCCCAGGATTACTGGAATAACGGCATTCGTCATATCGTTGCCCTGCGCGGTGACCTGCCGCCGGGGAGCGGCAAGCCGGACATGTATGCCGCCGATCTGGTTGCGCTGCTGAAAGACGTGGCTGACTTTGATATCTCCGTTGCTGCTTATCCTGAAGTGCATCCGGAAGCGAAAAGCGCCCAGGCGGACCTGCTCAACCTGAAACGCAAAGTCGACGCTGGCGCGAACCGCGCGATAACGCAATTTTTCTTCGATGTTGAAAGCTACCTGCGCTTCCGTGACCGCTGTGTTTCTGCGGGTATCGACGTCGAAATTATCCCGGGCATTCTGCCGGTCTCTAACTTCAAACAGGCGAAGAAATTTGCCGATATGACCAATGTGCGCATTCCGCTTTGGATGTCTAAAATGTACGAGGGGCTGGACGATGACCCGGAAACACGCAAGCTGGTGGGCGCAAATATCGCGATGGACATGGTGAAGATCTTGAGTCGTGAAGGGGTGAAGGATTTCCACTTCTACACGCTGAACCGTGCAGAGATGAGTTACGCCATATGCCACACGCTCGGCGTTAGACCAGGCGTGTAACAAAAAAGAGCCCTCTTCGGAGGGTTTTTTGATTTATAAGGGTTTTATTTTCCTGCCATATCAGCAATGCTGCCTTTGACGTACAAAACTCATGTATTTTCCATGGGAAATTAAACGGATTTAACTATCGAATCTGTGGGTTATCTCAACTATACCTTATCAACAAGGGCGTATATCGTAACGGTAACACTGTAAAAGGGAGCAAAGCGATGAGCACGTCAGACGAGACCAATAAAGCGGCATCAGTCGGCAAATGCCCGTTCCATCAGGGCGGCGTCGATCACAGCGCGGGCGCAGGTACAGGCAGCCGCGACTGGTGGCCAAAACAACTCCGCATCGATCTTCTTAACCAACATTCCAATCGTTCGAACCCACTGGGTGAAGACTTCGACTACCGCAAAGAATTTAGCAAGCTCGATTACTCCGCCCTTAAAGGCGATCTCAAAACACTTTTAACCGATTCTCAACCGTGGTGGCCTGCCGACTGGGGCAGCTATGCGGGCCTGTTTATCCGTATGGCCTGGCACGGGGCAGGTACCTATCGCTCCGTTGACGGACGCGGCGGTGCCGGACGCGGTCAACAACGTTTTGCCCCGCTGAACTCCTGGCCTGATAACGTGAGCCTGGATAAGGCGCGCCGCCTGCTGTGGCCTATCAAACAAAAATACGGACAAAAAATTTCCTGGGCTGACCTGTTTATCCTCGCGGGTAACGTGGCGCTGGAGAACTCCGGCTTCCGCACCTTTGGTTTTGGCGCCGGGCGTGAAGACGTCTGGGAGCCGGATCTGGACGTGAACTGGGGCGATGAAAAGGCCTGGCTGACCCACCGTGACCCGGAAGCGCTGGCGAAGCGTCCTCTCGCCGCCACCGAAATGGGCCTGATTTACGTCAACCCGGAAGGGCCAAACGCCAGCGGTGAACCCCTGTCTGCTGCGGCGGCCATTCGTGCGACCTTCGGCAACATGGGCATGAACGACGAAGAGACCGTTGCGCTGATCGCAGGCGGCCACACTCTCGGCAAAACCCACGGCGCGGGTGAAGCCACGCACGTGGGCACCGACCCGGAAGCCTCGCCGATTGAAGCGCAGGGCCTGGGCTGGGCGAGCACGCACGGCACGGGGATTGGCGCAGATGCCATTACCTCCGGTCTGGAAGTCATCTGGTCGCAAACCCCTACCCAGTGGAGCAACTACTTCTTCGAGAACCTGTTCAAATACGAATGGGTGCAGACCCGCAGCCCGGCAGGTGCGATTCAGTTTGAAGCCGTGGATGCACCGGAAATCATGCCCGATCCGTTTGACCCGTCGAAAAAACGTAAACCTACCATGCTGGTCACCGACCTGACGCTGCGTTTTGACCCGGAATTCGAGAAAATTTCCCGCCGCTTCCTGAACGATCCGCAGGCCTTCAACGAAGCCTTCGCGCGTGCCTGGTTCAAGCTGACCCACCGCGATATGGGGCCAAAAGCGCGTTACATCGGCCCGGAAGTGCCGAAAGAAGATCTGATTTGGCAGGATCCGCTGCCGCAGGCGGTGTTCAATCCTTCGAAAGAAGACATTGAAAGCCTGAAAGCGGAAATTGTGGCATCCGGTCTGTCCGTGAGTGAACTGGTTTCGGTTGCCTGGGCGTCAGCGTCAACCTTCCGCGGTGGCGATAAGCGCGGCGGTGCCAACGGCGCGCGTCTGGCACTGGCACCTCAGCGCGATTGGGATGTGAACGCCGCGGCGGTTCGTGCGTTACCGGCTCTGGAAGCTATCCAGCGCACCACCAACAAAGCCTCACTGGCCGATATCATCGTGCTGGCGGGCGTCGTAGGCGTTGAGCAGGCTGCGAAAGCCGCAGGTGTTTACGTCAACATGCCGTTCACGCCGGGCCGCGTCGATGCGCGTCAGGACCAAACGGATATCGAGATGTTTACTCTGCTCGAACCGATTGCCGACGGCTTCCGCAACTACCGTGCGCAGGTGGATGTGTCCACCACCGAGTCACTGCTGATCGACAAAGCCCAGCAGCTGACGCTGACCGCGCCAGAGCTGACGGTGCTGATCGGTGGCCTGCGCGTTCTGGGTGCCAACTTCGATGGCAGCAAGAATGGCGTATTCACCAACCGTGAAGGCGTGCTGAGCAACGATTTCTTCGTGAACCTGCTGGATATGAACACCCAGTGGAAAGCGACCGATGAATCAAACGAACTGTTTGCCGGTAGCGACCGCACCAGCGGTGAAGTGAAATACACCGCTACCCGTGCCGACCTTGTCTTCGGTTCCAACGCTGTCCTGCGCGCGCTGGCTGAGGTTTACGCCAGCAGCGATGCCAGCGAGAAGTTCGTTCGTGACTTCGTAGCGGCATGGGCGAAGGTGATGGATCTGGATCGGTTTGACCTGCAGTAACCCTTGCGCCGGGTGGCGCTAACGCTTACCCGGCCTACGGGCAAAAAAATCCCCGCATCAGCGGGGATTTTTATTCACGCTATTTACTCCCACTCCTGCAGGAAACGCTGCCCATACTGGTCGGCAACCAGCAGCGCCGCGTAAACCTGATCCGGTGACACGCCGCCCGGCATGTTGTGAATGGTTTCACCTTCTGCGCAAGATGCCTCCGCAATCAGACGCATTTTCGCCGGAATATCTTCTTTGATATTCAACTGCGCCAACGTGATCGGCAGCCCCACGCTGTGACAAAGTGCCGCGACGGTTTCGATCTCTTCTACCGGCGCGTTTTCCAGCACCAGTTGAGTCAGCGTGCCAAACGCCACTTTTTCGCCGTGGTAGAAGTGATGCGCATCCGGTACCGCCGTCATACCGTTATGAATAGCGTGTGCCGCTGCCAGACCACCGCTTTCAAAGCCTACGCCGCTGAGATAGGTGTTGGCTTCGATAATGCGTTCAAGAGCAGGCGTCACCACGTGCTGTTCCGCTGCCAGCATCGCCTTCTCACCCTCTTCAACCAGCGTGTTGTAGCACAGCTCGGCCAGCGCTAACGCCGCCTGTGTGCACTTTCCGCCCGCCATAGTGGTTGCCCCGCTGCGCGAGCAGGCGCGTGCTTCAAACCAGGTTGCCAGCGCATCGCCAATCCCGGCGGCCAGCAGCCGCGCCGGTGCGCCCGCCACCACTTTGGTGTCGACAATGACCATGTTCGGGTTGTGCGGCAGCATCAGGTAGTGGTCGAACTCACCGCTGTCGGTATAAATCACGGAGAGGGCGCTGCACGGCGCATCGGTGGAGGCGATGGTTGGCGCAATGGCGACCGGCACGTCCATAAAGTGGGCAAGCGCTTTGGCGGTATCCAGCGTTTTACCGCCGCCAATGCCCAGCACCGCCATGCAGTCGGCGCTGTCGGCCAGCTTTTTCAGGCGATCGATTTCATTTTGTGAACATTCGCCACCAAACGGCGCAATTTCGGCATGCAGTTCGGCTTTTTTAAAACTCTGATGCAGGGTTTCTTCGGCAAAACCCAGCACAAATTTATCGCCAACAACCAGCCAACGCTGTGCCAGCGGTTTCAGATAGTCGCCGAGACGGGTAAGCACATCAGCACCCTGGATGTATTTCCCAGGTGATTGAATGATACGGTCCATAACAGTTCTCCCTTAGAGGTTGAGGTTACCAAACGCGTTTTTCCAGTCCTGCTCGAACTTCTCTATGGCTGACTCTACCGCTGGGGTGCCGAGCATTTGTTGCGCTACATCTAAAGGAAGCGTGATTGCTTCACATCCGGCGAGAAGGCAGTCCAGCGCCTGGCGCGGCGTTTTGAAGCTGGCGGCCAGCACCCTGCTTTCCGGCGCGTGCAGTTCCAGCAGGGATTGCAGCTCCTGGACCATGCGAATGCCGTCACCACCCTGAGCATCAACGCGGTTTACATAGGGCGCGACATATTTCGCGCCCGCCAGCGCGGCGAGCAAACCCTGTGCGGCGCTATAAACGGCAGTACCCAGCGTGGTAATGCCCTCTTTTTTCAGCGCCTTGATCGCGGTAAGCCCCTCCGCCGTGACCGGGATTTTCACCACGATGTCCGGGATGGCGTTACTCAGGCGTTTAGCTTCCGCCACCATGCCTTCTGCGTTTCGGCTCATGGTTTGGGCAAACAGCGTGCCTTCTGGTCCAATGGCTTTTTGCAGGCGCGGGAGCACCTCCCAGATGGATTCGCGGCTGGCAGCAATGATGCTCGGATTTGTGGTGACGCCCGCTATGGGAAAAATGCGCGCCAGGCGTTCTACTTCCGCCACGTTGGCGGTATCCAGGTACAGTTCCATTATTTTTCCTTAAGTCAGAAAGGTTGAATAAAGGATACGGCGCACCCAGGCGCGGCGAATACAGGTCAATTTTGCTAAATACTGGACAAATGTAATGTCCTTAGCGAAGTGAGAGAGCGATCACAATGCTACTTTTTGGCGATGAGCTGGCTGTGATACTGGCGTCGATATTCGGAAGGGGAACGTTCGGTGTGCTTGCGAAAGAGACGGCAAAAGTAGTTGCTGTCCGTAAATCCGCAGCGAGTGGCGATATCTTTAATTTTGAGATCGTAGCCTTTCAGCAGCTGACGCGCATGTTCCAGGCGCGTTTTTGTTAAATATTCATTGAATCCGACGCTGCCGACTTTCTGGAATAGATGGGAAAGGTAGTTTGGTGAGATGTAGAACGCCTCTGCTACGGATTCGCGAGTTAACAAAGAGGCATAATTTTCTTCGATATAGCTCCGAACGGCTTCGAACAGTGCCCGGCCGCGGCTGTCTGTGTGAATTTCGCTGCCAAGCAGATCCCGGCAGTGGCTGAGCAGACTTAAAATCACCAGCCTTGCTGTGTCTTGCTCCTCAGGCTGCATCTGTAATTCGGTGAGCGTTTGCAGAAGAAAAGCCCCCGTTCGCGGGCCACGTCGGGCAATCTGTAATTGTTGTAAGAGTACATTGTCACGCTGTAACTCGATTGTAAGCTGCTGCTTACCGAAATGTATGCTCAGGACGTGAGGCGCGGGAGGTGTGATTTGTCCAAAAAAAGAAAAAAAGGCCTCGCAGGGGGTATCAAGCGTAATGCCGAGGCAGGGAGAGGTTCGGGGATGCTGTTCAGTCAGCGCTGAGAAATGAATCTGACCCAGCGGTAACGAGCGGTTCACCAGGTCAGTCAAAATCTGGGTGATATCGAAATGCATAAGGGACTACCGAAATTTGCCGGGTGGCGCTAACGCTTACCCGGCCTACTTATCGTAGGCCCGTGCAAGCGCAGCGCCGCCGGGCGTAAAGCATTAGCCAGTGTTACGCATACCCGCCGCAACGCCTGCAATTGTCACCATTAACGCCTGTTCGACGCGTGGATCCGGCTCTTTACCTTCCTCTTCTGCCAGACGCGAACGGTGCAGCAGCTCGGCCTGCAGGACGTTAAGCGGGTCGGTGTAGATATTACGCAGCTGGATAGATTCGGCAATCCACGGCAGGTCCTCCATCAGGTGTGAGTCGTTGGCGATATCCAGCACCACTTTGATGTCGCCTTCCAGCAGTTCGCGCAGCTCTTTACCCAGCGTCCACAGCTCAGGTTTCACCAGACGCTGATCGTAGTATTCCGCCAGCCACAGGTCAGCTTTTGAGAAGACCATCTCAAGCATGCCCAGGCGGGTAGAGAAGAACGGCCAGTCGCGGCACATGGTTTCCAGTTCATTTTGCTTGCCGTCTTCCACCACTTTCTGCAGTGCGGCACCGGCACCCAGCCAGGCGGGCAGCATCAGACGGTTTTGCGTCCAGGCGAAGATCCACGGAATTGCACGCAGAGACTCGACGCCACCGGTTGGGCGACGCTTAGCCGGGCGAGAGCCCAGCGGCAATTTACCCAACTCCTGCTCAGGCGTAGCCGAGCGGAAGTAAGGCACGAAATCTTTGTTTTCACGCACGTAGCCGCGGTACAGATCGCAGGAGATATCTGACAGCTCGTCCATGATGCGACACCAGGATTCTTTCGGCTCCGGCGGCGGCAGCAGGTTCGCTTCCAGAATGGCGCTGGTGTAGAGCGACAGGCTGCTGATCGTCACTTCCGGCAGACCGTATTTAAAGCGGATCATCTCGCCCTGCTCGGTGACGCGCAGGCCGCCTTTCAGGCTTCCCGGTGGTTGTGACAGCAGCGCTGCGTGAGCAGGTGCGCCGCCACGGCCGATTGAGCCACCGCGTCCGTGGAACAGGGTCAGTTCAATACCGGCTTTCTCGCAGGTTTTGATCAGCGCGTCCTGCGCCTGATACTGCGCCCAGGATGCCGCCATCACGCCCGCGTCTTTTGCGGAGTCTGAATAGCCGATCATCACCATCTGCTTGCCCTGAATAAAGCCGCGGTACCAGTCGATGTTCAGCAACTGCGTCATCACGTCGTTGGCGTTGTTCAGGTCATCGAGGGTTTCAAAGAGTGGCGCGACCGGCAGAGCGTAGTCGATACCGGCTTCTTTCAGCAGGAGGTGAACGCCCAGCACGTCAGACGGGGTTTTCGCCATGGAGATCACATAGGCGGCCACCGATCCTTTCGGCGCATCCACGATCGCCTTACAGGTATTGAGCACTTCGCGGGTGTCGTTGCTTGGCTCCCAGTTGCGCGGCAGGAGAGGGCGCTTGGAATTCAGTTCGCGGATCAGGAAGGCCTGCTTGTCGGCTTCGGACCAACTTTCATAATCGCCGATGCCGAGGTAGCGGGTCAGTTCACCCAGCGCTTCAGTATGACGGGTACTTTCCTGACGCACATCGATACGCACCAGCGGCACGCCGAAACACTTCACGCGGCGCAGGGTGTCGAGCAGTTCGCCGTTGGCGATGATGCCCATGCCACAGGCCTGAAGCGACTGGTAACAGGCGTACAGCGGCTCCCAGAGCTGCTCGTTCTGGCTGAGCAGACCTTCGGGTTTCGGCAGGCGCTGACCTTTAAGGCGTGCTTCCAGCCAGGCCTGAGTCGCCATCAGCTGACCACGCAGTTTTTTCATCAGGAAACGGTACGGCTCGCTGGCGCCTTCTTCTCCGGCCAGCGCGCGCAGTTCCGGCGTTGCTTCAACCATCGACAGCTCGGAGATCAGCACCTGAATGTCCTTCAGGAACAGATCGGTCGCTTTCCAGCGGCTCAGCAGCAGGACGTGACGGGTGATTTCTGCGGTCACGTTCGGGTTACCGTCGCGGTCGCCGCCCATCCAGGAGGTGAAGCGCACCGGAACAAAATCAACCGGCAGGCGGTAGCCCAGGTTCTCTTCCAGCTGTTCGTTCAGCTCGCGCAGATAGTTTGGTATCCCTTCCCACAGGCTGTTTTCCACCACCGCAAAGCCCCATTTGGCCTCGTCGACCGGGCTTGGGCGATGTTTACGAATTTCATCGGTATGCCAGGACTGGGCAATCAGCTGGCGCAGGCGTCGCATCAGCTGGTTGCGCTCGTAGTCGGCAATGTCTTTGTTATCCAACTGCTTCAGACAGTTGTTCACTTCCACCATTTTGTGGATCAGCGTACGACGAGTGATCTCGGTTGGGTGAGCGGTCAGCACCAGCTCCAGCGAAAGAGATTCCACCGCTTTTTTGATGGTGGCTTCGTTGAGATTGGGCTGGTCTTTGAGTTTACGAAGCGTACGGGCAATGACTTCCGGGTTGCTGGCAGCTTCGCCATTTGGCGAAATGCTGTGGTATTGCTCAGCGGTGTTGGCCAGATTCAGGAACTGGCTGAATGCGCGTGCAACGGGCAGCAGCTCATCATTTGACAGGTTCTGCAAGGTGGTGAGCAGCTCCTGACGATTGGCTTCGTTACCGGCACGGGAAGATTTAGACAGCTTGCGGATGGTTTCAACACGGTCGAGGATGTTTTCCCCCAACGCATCTTTGATGGTATCTCCAAGCACTTTGCCGAGCATACTGACATTACTACGCAACGCGGAATATTGTTCGTTCATAAAAACCCAGTCACCCCATCATTTTTGTTTATGCCCAATCGAAAATCTTTTGGACACTATTTTGTCATCTCCCTTTATAAAGCCACGTAAAACCCCCGTCGTCAATTGCTGCGAAAACGGTTCAGCAAACGAATAAATGTGGGCAATTTACGAAATTTAATTCGCTTTGCGTCAGATAAGAGATGCTTATGGGAATGTGACGAAGATCATGCGATTTGTGGCCCTCACCCTAACCCTCTCCCACAGGGAGAGGGGACTCTTCGGGGCCGTTTTAATGCCAGCAGAAGTGATGCACAACCTGGGTAATCAGTTCGCGGGTGGGCTTGATGAAGCGGGTTTCCAGATATTCATCCGGCTGGTGGGCCTGGTTGATGGAACCCGGGCCAAGCACTAGCGTCGGGCACAGGGTCTGAATAAACGGCGCTTCGGTGCAGTAGTTCACCACGTCGGTTTTTTCGCCGAGCAGTTTTTCCACCACCTGGACCAGCTGGTGATCCGGCGGGCACTCATAGCCCGGGATCGGCGGGTGCAGTTCCGAGACCGTCAGGCGGCCCGGCCAGCGTTCGCTCACCGGGGCCAGCGCTTCATTCAGCAGGCCGTCGAGATCGCTCAGGGTCATGCCCGGCAGCGGGCGGATGTCCATGTGCAGTTCACAGCAGGCGCAGATGCGGTTCGAAGCATCACCGCCGTGCAGGCTGCCGAGGTTTAGCGTCGGATACGGCACGGTGAACGCCTCGTAGTGATAGCGCTCTTTCAGGTCGTCGCGCAGGGTCATGATGCGGCCGATGGCGTCATGCATCAGTTCGATGGCGTTCACGCCGCGCGCCGGATCGCTGGAGTGGCCGGACTGGCCCAGCACGCGCACGGCGGTAGAGATATGGCCTTTATGCGCGCGAATCGGCTGCAGAGACGTCGGCTCGCCGATGATCGCGCAATCCGGGCGAATCGACGTGTTTTCAGAGAAGTAGCGCGCGCCCGCCATGCTGGTCTCTTCATCGGCGGTCGCGAGGATATAGAGCGGCTTTTTCAGCTTCGTCACGTCCACGTCACGCAGCGCGTCGAGGATAAAGGCGAAGAAGCCTTTCATGTCGGCGGTGCCCAGGCCGTAGAGCTTGTTGTCGTGCTCGGTCAGGGTGAACGGATCGCGCGTCCAGCGGCCATCGTCAAACGGCACGGTGTCAGTATGACCGGCCAGCAGCAGGCCGCCCGCACCGGTTCCGGTGCTGGCAAGCAGGTTAAATTTGTGGCGTGTTCCGGGGACGGGCTGAACCTCAACGTTAAACCCAAGATCGCTAAACCAACCCGCCAGCAGATTGATTAAAGACTCATTGCTCTGATCCAGCGCTTCTTCCGTTGCGCTGATGGACGGAGTGGCAATCAGGGCGCGGTAGATCTCGATAAATGGCGGTAAGTTCATTTTCATTGTTGACACACCTTAGGTCGTGATAGTATCAATATTCATGCAATAAATGTGAATAAAAATACATTAACGTTGAGCATAAAGGAACCCGATGTTGAATACGCTGATTGTAGGCGCTAGCGGTTATGCGGGCGCAGAGCTTGTAAGCTACGTGAATCGCCATCCACATATGACCATAACCGCTTTGACCGTGTCAGCGCAAAGCAATGATGCAGGAAAGTTAATTTCCGATTTGCATCCGCAGCTTAGGGGCATTGTCGATCTGCCGCTGCAGCCAATGTCTGACATCAGCGAGTTTACCGACGGCGTCGACGTAGTGTTTTTAGCCACTGCGCACGAGGTCAGCCACGACCTGGCGCCGCAGTTTCTGGCGGCTGGCTGCGTAGTCTTCGACCTCTCCGGCGCGTTCCGCGTTAACGACGGCGCGTTTTACGAAAAATATTACGGTTTCACCCATCAGCACCCTGATCTGCTTGAAAAAGCGGTGTACGGCCTGGCGGAGTGGAGCGCAGACAAGCTGAAAGAAGCGAACCTGATTGCCGTGCCGGGCTGCTACCCGACGGCGGCGCAGCTTTCCCTGAAGCCGCTGATCGACGCGGGCCTGCTGGATCTGAACCAGTGGCCGGTGATCAACGCTACCAGCGGCGTGAGCGGAGCAGGGCGCAAGGCCGCTATCTCCAACAGCTTCTGCGAAGTGAGCCTTCAGCCGTATGGCGTGTTTAATCACCGTCATCACCCTGAAATCACGACCCATCTGGGCGCGGACGTGATTTTCACCCCGCACCTGGGCAGCTTCCCGCGTGGGATCCTCGAAACCATTACCTGCCGCCTGAAGCCGGGCGTGACCAAAGAGCAGGTGAGCGAGGTCTTCACGCAGGCGTACGCGGATAAACCGCTGGTACGTCTGTACGACAAAGGCGTGCCGGCGCTGAAAAACGTGGTCGGCCTGCCATTCTGCGATATCGGCTTTGCCGTGCAGGGCGAGCACCTGATTGTGGTGGCCGCAGAAGATAACTTACTCAAAGGCGCTGCCGCACAGGCAATGCAGTGTGCAAATATTCGTTTCGGTTTCCCGGAAACGCAGGCTCTTATTTAAGGTGTGATGATGAACCCATTAATTATCAAACTCGGTGGTGTACTGCTGGACAGCGAAGAAGCGCTGGAGCGTCTGTTTACCGCGCTGGTGAACTATCGTGAATCACACCAACGTCCGCTGGTGATTGTGCACGGCGGCGGCTGCGTGGTGGACGAGCTGATGAAAGGGCTCAACCTGCCGGTGAAAAAGAAGAACGGCCTGCGCGTTACGCCTGCTGACCAGATCGACATCATTACCGGTGCGCTGGCGGGTACGGCGAACAAAACGCTGCTGGCGTGGGCGAAGAAACACCACATTGCCTCCGTTGGCCTCTATCTGGGCGATGGCGACAGCGTAAAAGTGACCCAGCTCGACGAAGAGCTCGGCCACGTTGGACTGGCGCAGCCAGGTTCGCCTAAGCTGATTAACACTCTGCTGGAAGGCGGATTCCTGCCGGTGGTGAGCTCTATCGGTGTGACCGAAGAGGGCGAGCTGATGAACGTCAACGCGGACCAGGCGGCGACGGCACTGGCGGCAACGCTAGGTGCGGACCTGATCCTGCTCTCCGACGTGAGCGGCATTCTGGACGGTAAAGGCCAGCGCATTGCGGAAATGACCGCCGCCAAAGCCGAGCAGCTGATCGAACAGGGCATTATTACCGACGGCATGATCGTTAAAGTGAACGCCGCGCTGGATGCGGCGCGCACGCTGGGCCGCCCTGTGGATATCGCCTCATGGCGTCACGCGGAGCAGCTCCCGGCGCTGTTTAACGGCACGCCGATTGGCACGCGTATTATGGCTTAAGATTCTGTGCCGGATGACGCTTCGCTTATCCGGCCTACGTGAATTTTGTAGGCCCGGTAAGCGTAGCGCCACCGGGCAAAAATATCATCATTAAGGAAATTCGTTATGGCACTTTGGGGTGGGCGTTTTACACAGGCAGCGGATCAGCGGTTCAAACAGTTCAACGACTCTTTGCGCTTCGACTACCGCCTGGCCGAACAGGATATTGTCGGCTCTGTGGCCTGGTCCAAAGCGCTGGTGACGGTGGGCGTACTGACCGCAGACGAACAATTACAGCTGGAAGACGCGCTGAACAATCTGCTGGAAGAGGTGCGTCTTAACCCGCAGCAGATCCTCGAAAGCGATGCTGAAGATATTCACAGCTGGGTGGAAGGCAAACTGATCGATAAAGTCGGCCAACTGGGTAAAAAGCTGCACACCGGGCGCAGCCGTAACGATCAGGTCGCCACCGACCTGAAGCTGTGGTGTAAAGATACCATTGGCGAGCTGCTGGCGGCCAACCGTCAGCTGCAGAGTGCGCTGGTGGAGACCGCGCAGAACAACCAGGACGCGGTGATGCCGGGTTATACCCACCTGCAGCGCGCCCAGCCGGTGACCTTTGCGCACTGGTGTCTGGCCTACGTTGAGATGCTGGCGCGTGATGAAAGCCGTCTGCAGGACACCCTGAAGCGCCTGGATGTCAGCCCGCTGGGCAGCGGTGCGCTGGCCGGTACGGCGTATGAAATCGACCGCGAACAGCTGGCAGGCTGGCTGGGCTTTGCCTCCGCCACCCGTAACAGCCTGGACAGCGTCTCTGACCGCGACCACGTGCTGGAGCTGCTCTCAAACGCGTCTATCGGGATGGTGCACCTGTCGCGCTTTGCCGAAGACCTGATCTTCTTTAACTCTGGCGAAGCGGGCTTCGTCGAGTTGTCCGACCGCGTGACCTCAGGCTCATCCCTGATGCCGCAGAAGAAAAACCCGGACGCGCTGGAGCTGATCCGCGGCAAGTGTGGCCGCGTGCAGGGTGCGCTGACCGGCATGATGATGACCCTGAAAGGGCTGCCGCTGGCGTACAACAAAGATATGCAGGAAGACAAAGAAGGGCTGTTCGACGCGCTCGACACCTGGCTGGACTGCCTGCATATGGGCGCGCTGGTGCTGGACGGCATTCAGGTGAAACGTCCGCGCTGCCAGGAAGCGGCGCAGCAGGGCTATGCAAACTCCACCGAGCTGGCGGACTACCTGGTGGCGAAAGGCGTACCGTTCCGCGAGGCGCACCATATTGTCGGTGAAGCGGTGGTAGAAGCCATTCGTCAGGGTAAACCGCTGGAGGATTTGGCGCTTGCCGACCTGCAGAAATTCAGCGCGGTGATTAGAGACGATGTGTATCCGATTCTGGCCCTGCAGTCTTGTCTGGATAAGCGTGCGGCGAAAGGCGGCGTGTCGCCGAAGCAGGTGGCGCAGGCGATTGCGGATGCGAAGAGCCGGTTGGTTTGATTTGGTTTGAACAGTGCGGGCTGGTGCCCTCACCCCTGCCCTCTCCCACGGGGAGAGGGAGAAAAACGGAGCCTGGCTTAGTGTCAGGCTTTTTTACGCAAAAAAAAGCGGACCACGGGGTCCGCAAAAGTTCACGTTGGCTTTAGTTGTTCGAGTTTTGAGAGAAACTCGCTGACGGTGCGGGGACGTCAAGGGTCAAACACGTGCCGCCTCGTCTATGTGGTGTATTATTCAACAGAATGCTTGATAGGGATAATCGTTCGTTGCTATGCTATCTATCGCCATGAACTATCGTGGCGACGGAGGATGAATAATGAATATTCGTGATCTTGAATACCTGGTAGCGTTAGCCGAGCATCGTCACTTTCGCCGCGCGGCAGATTCCTGCCACGTCAGCCAGCCCACGCTGAGCGGTCAGATCCGCAAGCTGGAAGACGAGCTGGGCGTGATGCTGCTGGAGCGCACCAGTCGTAAGGTTCTGTTCACACAGGCAGGTCTGCTGCTGGTGGATCAGGCGCGCACCGTGCTGCGCGAGGTCAAAGTGCTCAAGGAAATGGCAAGCCAGCAGGGGGAGGCGATGTCCGGCCCGCTGCATATCGGCCTGATCCCAACCGTTGGCCCGTACCTGTTGCCGCACATCATCCCGATGCTGCACCAGACGTTCCCGAAACTCGAAATGTACCTGCATGAAGCGCAAACGCATCAGCTGCTGGCGCAGTTAGATAGCGGCAAGCTCGACTGCGCCATTCTGGCGCTGGTGAAAGAGAGCGAAGCCTTTATTGAAGTGCCGCTGTTCGATGAGCCGATGATGCTGGCGATCTATGAAGATCATCCGTGGGCGAACCGCGATCGCGTGCCGATGGCCGATCTGGCCGGTGAAAAGCTGCTGATGCTGGAAGATGGCCACTGCCTGCGCGATCAGGCGATGGGCTTCTGCTTCGAAGCGGGTGCGGATGAGGATACCCATTTCCGCGCAACCAGCCTGGAAACGCTGCGTAATATGGTCGCGGCGGGAAGCGGAATTACGCTGCTGCCTGCGCTGGCCGTGCCGCGCGAGCGTAAGCGTGATGGCGTAGTCTATCTGCCGTGCATCAAGCCGGAGCCGCGTCGCACCATTGGCCTCGTTTATCGTCCGGGTTCACCGCTGCGCAGCCGCTATGAGCAGCTGGCAGAGGCCATCCGTGGTTCGATGGATGGCCATTTTGACAACGCGTTAAAACAGGCGGTTTAAGCCGTTCAGCGCAGCTACCCGGTAGGCTTCCGCCATTGTCGGGTAGTTAAAGGTGGTGTTAACGAAGTACTCGATGGTGTTACCACCACCTTTCTGCTCCATTATTGCCTGGCCGATATGAATGATTTCCGCCGCGCGTTCACCGAAGCAGTGAATACCGAGGATCTCTTTCGTCTCGCGATGGAACAGGATCTTCAGCGTACCTACGCTCATCCCCACGATTTGCGCCCGCGCCAGATGTTTAAACTGGGCACGTCCCACCTCGTAAGGCACCTTCATTGCCGTCAGCTGCTGCTCGGTTTTACCGACAGAACTGATTTCAGGAATAGTGTAGATCCCCGTTGGGATATCTTCGATCAGGTGCGCCGTCGCTTCGCCTTTTACCAGCGCCTGAGCCGCAATGCGCCCCTGGTCGTAAGCGGCGGAGGCCAGGCTCGGGTAACCAATCACGTCGCCGACCGCGTAAACGTGCGGTAGCGCGGTCTGGTACATGCTGTTGACCTTCAGCTGACCGCGGCTGTCGGTTTCAAGCCCGATATTTTCCAGCTGCAGCGAATCGGTGTTGCCGGTACGGCCGTTGGCATACAGCAGGCAGTCGGCTTTCAGCTTCTTACCGGACTTCAGGTGCATGATCACGCCGTCGTCGCAGCCTTCAATCTTCTCGTACTCTTCGTTGTGGCGTATCACCACGCCGCTGTTCCAGAAGTGGTAGGAGAGGGAGTCTGACATCTCCTGGTCGAGGAATGCCAGCAGGCGGTCGCGGGTGTTGATTAGATCAACTTTGACCTCCATTCCGCGGAATATCGACGCATATTCACAGCCAATCACGCCCGCGCCATAGATGATCACATGGCGTGGTTCGTGCTGCAGGCTGAGAATGGAGTCGCTGTCGTAAACGCGCGGGTGCGAGAAGTCCACGTCTGCCGGATGGTATGGACGTGAACCGCAGGCGATAACAAATTTTTCGGCGGTGAGGGTTTCAACCGAACCGTCGTGGCATTCGAGCGCCAGGGTATGTTCATCCACAAAATGCGCGTTGCCCTGCAAAATCTCACAGTGGTTACGCTCATAAAACCCCTGACGCATGCGCGTCTGCTGGTTAATGACGGTATCCGCGTGATTCAGGATGTCGGCAAAGGAGGAACGAAGAAGTCGGGAGTGGTCGCTGTAGAGAGGGTTCTGGTTAAATTCAATAATGCGGCTAACGGCGTGGCGGAGGGCTTTCGAAGGGATGGTGCCCCAGTGGGTGCAACCGCCGCCGACATTATGGTAGCGCTCAATGACCGCTACTCTGGCTCCCTGTTTCACCAGACCCATAGCAGCGCCTTCGCCGCCGGGGCCGGAACCAATAACTATTGCGTCGTAATCGTAGGAATGTGGCATGGCAAGGCTTACCTGTTCTTATACATAAAAGCAACAGAATCATAACATCATTGCCAGAGTAACCCAATTATCGTTGTGCTTTTTTCCGGCAGTGGAGCACAAACCGCACGTAAACAATCATTCACAAAGCCAGGCAAACAGATTAATTTTATTCTCTGGTATAGTGCCATCAGGCCTTTGGAAGGATTCAACTATCGTGATGGGCGTAAGAGCACAACAAAAAGAGAAAACCCGGCGTTCGCTGGTGGAAGCCGCATTCAGTCAACTGAGTGCTGAGCGGAGTTTTGCCAGTTTGAGCCTGCGCGAAGTCGCACGCGAGGCCGGGATTGCGCCAACGTCCTTCTATCGTCACTTCCGTGATGTGGATGAACTGGGCCTTACCATGGTCGATGAGAGCGGGCTGATGCTGCGACAGCTGATGCGCCAGGCGCGTCAGCGTATCGCTAAAGGGGGCAGCGTGATCCGCACCTCCGTGTCGACCTTTATGGAATTTATCGGCAATAACCCCAACGCGTTTCGTCTGCTTCTGCGCGAGCGTTCGGGCACATCGGCGGCGTTTCGTGCCGCCGTCGCGCGTGAAATTCAGCACTTCATCGCGGAACTTGCCGACTATCTGGAACTCGAAAACCATATGCCGCGTGCGTTTACTGAAGCACAGGCCGAAGCCATGGTGACGATTGTTTTCAGCGCAGGTGCCGAAGCGCTGGATGTCAGCATTGAACAACGCAAGCAGCTCGAAGAGCGACTGGTATTGCAGCTGCGCATGATTTCGAAAGGTGCGTACTACTGGTATCGCCGTGAACAAGAGAAGTTGGCACATCAAACCGAAGAGTGAAGGTGAGTAATGAAACAGTCAGGTCAGGATAAAGGGACGCTGTTGCTGGCATTGATCGCTGGCTTATCCATTAATGGTACGTTTGCCGCTATTTTTAGCTCAATCGTGCCGTTTTCGATTTTCCCGCTTATTGCGCTGGTGCTGACGGTTTACTGCCTGCATCAACGTTACCTGAACCGCACCATGCCGGTGGGGTTACCGGGGCTGGCCGCTGCCTGCTTTATTCTGGGCGTCTTGCTGTATAGCACCGTGGTGCGTGCGGAGTATCCGGATATCGGCTCTAACTTCCTGCCGGCGGTACTGTCTGTGGCGCTGGTGTTCTGGATTGGTTCGCGCATGCGTAGCCGCAAGAGCCAGTTACCAGAGTAAAGGGTTTTGTCATTGTAGGCCGGATAAGCGAAGCGCCATCCGGCTTTTTTGGCAGGTGGCGCTTCGCTTACCTGCCCTACAAGGCCCACATTACTTCGCCGTGAGCAGTACGCCGCACTCCATATGGTGCGTATACGGGAACTGATCGAACAGCGCCAGACGTTCAACCTTGTGCGTCTGGCTCAATGTTTCGAGGTTCTTGCACAGCGTCTCCGGGTTACAGGAGATGTACAAAATGCGCGGGTACGCCTGCACCATCTTTTCGGTTTCGCTGTCCAGGCCACTGCGCGGCGGGTCGACAAAAATCGTCTCACACTGGTAGCTCTTCAGATCGATCCCTTCCAGGCGGTTAAACTGGCGTACGCCGTTCATCGCCTGCGTGAACTCTTCTGCCGCCATACGAATGATCTGCACGTTGTCGATATGGTTAGCAGCAATGTTGTACTGCGCGGCGGCAACCGACGGCTTGGCGATTTCCGTTGCCAGCACGCGATCGAAGTTACGCGCCAGCGCCAGCGAGAAGTTACCGTTACCGCAGTACAGTTCCAGCAGATCGCCCTTAGACCCTTCCGTCGCTTTCAGCGCCCATTCCAGCATCTGCACGTTCATTGCGGCGTTCGGCTGGGTGAAGCTGTTCTCGACCTGACGATACACCATCTCTTTACCCGCTACCGGCAGGCGCTCGTCGATGTAGTCCTGGTCGAGCATGATTTTAGTTTTAGTCGCGCGGCCAATCAGGTGAACGTTGATGTTCTGCGCGCGCAGCGCATCGCGCAGGGCTTCTGCCTGCTCGCGCCACTCGTCGTTCAAGGCTTTGTGATACAGCAGAGAGACAATCGCCTGATTGCTTTGCGTGGTCAGGTAGTCAATCTGGAACAGCTTGTTGCGCAGCACAGGGTTGTTGCGCACGCCGTCCATTATCAGCTTCATTAACTGGTTAATGAGCTCGCTCGCCGCCGGAAAGCTGTCCACGCGAATACGGGACTTCGTCTGCTGATCGAAAATGATGTGGTACAGATCGTCACCGTCGTGCCAGATGCGGAACTCGGCACGCATGCGGTAGTGGCTGACAGGAGAGCGGAACACCTCGGGAACGGGCGCGTTGAAAGGCGTCATCATACTTTGCAGGCGGACGACTTTCTCTGCCAGCTGCGCGTCGTACTGTTCTGTCGGGAGGTGTTCTGGGGTCATGATGCGTCCTGAGTGATAAAGAATTACGCGGGGATTGTAGGCATTGTTCAGGGGATGTCCAGATTTAATGGCCAATAGCTATCTGGACATCTATACGTGTCTAATTGTAGCATTCTGTTTCCGGTCTCCTGAGAGTGAAAAGGGAATCCAGTGTAAATCTGGAGCTGACGCGCAGCGGTAAAGACTGGCGGGATGAGAGTTGTAGACACTGTGAAAATGGGAAGTCTTCATCCGTATAACGCCACCTAGCCCGAAGACCTGCCGGGATCACGTCGCATTTGGTTTCATCATCGCGTGCTATAGATGAGGCCTGCGGCATCCTTCTTATATTGTGGATGCTTTAACAATGATTAAAAAAGTATCGCTGTTGACGGCGTTGTCCGTCACGGCATTTTCGGGCTGGGCGCAGGACAGTGCCGACTCGTTGGTGGTGACGGCAAATCGTTTTGAACAACCTGAAAAATCTGTTCTGGCTGCAACCTCGGTTGTAACGCGTGAAGATATTGATCGCTGGCAATCCACGACCGTTATCGATGTCATGCGCCGCTTGCCCGGCGTGGATACGGCGCAAAATGGCGGGATGGGGCAACTCTCTTCTCTCTTTATACGTGGCACCAACTCCAGTCACGTCCTGATTCTCGTCGATGGTATTCGCCTTAACCAGGCGGGTGTCACGGGATCGTCAGATCTCAGCCAGTTCCCGATCGCCCTGGTACAGCGAATTGAATACATTCGTGGACCACGTTCCGCTGTGTATGGCTCAGACGCGATTGGCGGCGTGGTGAACATTATCACCACGCGAGCAAAAGACGGTACAACGCTGAACGCGGGAGTAGGTTCGCACGGTTACCAAAATTATGGTGGCAGCACGCAGCAAACATTAGGCGACAGCACGCGCGTGACGCTGGCGGGTGATTACACCTATACCAAAGGTTTTGATGTGGTCGCGGACGGCAACAACGGTGGTCTTGCTCAGACCGATCGAGACGGGTATATGAATAAAACGCTATACGGCGCGCTGGAACATACATTCTCTGAGCAGTGGAGTGGCTTTGTGCGAGGTTATGGCTACAGTAACCGTACCGCTTATGACGGCTATTACAGCGCATTTACACCTGATGTGTTGGTTGATACCCGCCAGTTGTATAGTCAGACATGGGATGCCGGGTTGCGCTTTAACGAGGATATCTTCCATTCACAGTTGCTCTCCAGCTACAGCCACAGCAAAGACTTTAACTACGATCCGCATCTGGGGCGTTATGACTCCACGGCGACGCTGGATGAAATCAAACAGTACAACGTTCAGTGGACCAACTCCGTTGACGTCGGACACGGCAACATTGGCGCGGGTGTCGACTGGCAGAAACAGAGCACTGAACCCAACACAAACTATGTCACGAATGGCTACGACTTGCGTAATACGGGCGTCTATCTGACCGGGTTGCAAAAATTAGGCGACTTTACCCTCGAAGGAGCAGCCCGTAGCGACGATAACTCTCAGTTTGGTCGCCATGGTACCTGGCAGAGCAGTGCCGCCTGGGAATTCATTGAGGGTTATCGGTTTATCGCCTCTTACGGCACGGCATATAAAGCGCCTAATTTAGGGCAGCTTTACGGCTATTATGGCAACGACCATCTTGATCCAGAAGAAAGCAAGCAGTGGGAAGGTGCATTCGAGGGGCTTACGGCAGGTGTGAGCTGGCGTGTTTCCGCTTACCGTAACGATGTTGATAATCTTATCGACTTCAATAACAACCTCCAGGAATATTACAACGTCGGCAAAGCACGCATTAAAGGTGTAGAAGCCACGGCGTCATTTGACACTGGCCCGGTGATGCATACCGTCGGATATGACTATGTTGATGCGCGTAATGCGACGACCAACGAACTTCTTGATCGTCGTGCTAAGCAGCAGGTGAAGTACCAGCTCGATACCCAGATCTATGATCTCGACTGGAGCCTGACTTACCATTACCTGGGGACGCGTTACGACACCAACTTCGGAACCTATCCGTATCAAAAGGTTAAAATGGGCGGTGTAAGCCTGTGGGATGCCGCAGTTTCATATCCTGTCACCTCTCACCTCACAGTTCGTGGTAAAATAGCCAACCTGTTCGATAAAGATTACGAGACAGTTTATGGCTATCAAACTGCAGGACGGGAATACACCTTGTCTGGCAGCTACACCTTCTAATCCGCGTCCCACCGTGCTGGTGTTTGATTCCGGCGTCGGTGGGCTTTCGGTCTATGATGAGATTCGGCATCTGCTGCCGGATCTCCATTATATCTACGCCTTCGATAACGTCGCGTTCCCGTATGGGGAAAAGAGTGAAGACTTTATTGTGGAGCGTGTGGTTGAAATCGTCACTGCGGTTCAACAGCGCTATCCCCTGGCGCTGGCGGTTATTGCCTGCAATACGGCGAGCACGGTCTCCCTTCCTGCCCTGCGTGAAAAATTCCCGTTCCCGGTTGTGGGTGTTGTGCCTGCAATTAAACCCGCTGCACGTCTGACGGCGAATGGTATCGTCGGTTTGCTGGCCACGCGTGGCACGGTAAAACGTCCTTATACGCGCGAGCTCATTGACCGTTTCGCCAATGAGTGCCAGATCGCCATGCTGGGTTCGGCAGAACTGGTGGAGATGGCGGAAGCCAAGTTGCACGGAGAGGCGGTATCACTCGACGAGTTGCGTCGCATTCTTCGCCCGTGGCTGCGGATGCCGGAGCCACCGGATACGGTTGTGCTGGGCTGCACTCACTTCCCTCTATTACAGGAAGAACTGTTAGAGGTTCTCCCGGAAGGAACTCGGCTGGTGGATTCTGGTGCTGCCATTGCTCGACGCACGGCCTGGCTGCTGGAACATGAAGCGCCGGATGCAAAATCGTCTGACGCGAATATCGCTTTTTGTATGGCGATAACAAAAGAAACTGAGCAACTTTTACCCGTTTTACACCGTTATGGGTTTGAAACGCTCGAAAAACTGGCGCTCTGACACAGTTTTGCGCAAAAAAGAGACGGTTAAACGTTTTTTTTAAAAGAGGGGTTGTCAACGTCTGAGAACTCCCTATAATGCGCCTCCACTGACACGGAACAACGGCTTGCAGGCCGCCGGGTTAGCGGGGTTCAGAGATGGACGCCAACAGAGAAAAGTAAAAATAATTGCTTGACTCTGAATGAGGAAAACGTAATATACGGGACCTCGCAACGGTGAGCGAAAGCCGCGTTGCACTGCTCTTTAACAATTTATCAGACAATCTGTGTGGGCACTCAAAGTGACATGGATTCTTAATGTCTTCGGACAATAAATGAATACCAAGTCTCTGAGTGAACATACGTAATTCATTACGAAGTTTAATTCACGAGCATCAAACTTAAATTGAAGAGTTTGATCATGGCTCAGATTGAACGCTGGCGGCAGGCCTAACACATGCAAGTCGAGCGGTAACACAGGGAGCTTGCTCCTGGGTGACGAGCGGCGGACGGGTGAGTAATGTCTGGGAAACTGCCTGATGGAGGGGGATAACTACTGGAAACGGTAGCTAATACCGCATAATGTCGCAAGACCAAAGAGGGGGACCTTCGGGCCTCTTGCCATCAGATGTGCCCAGATGGGATTAGCTAGTAGGTGGGGTAACGGCTCACCTAGGCGACGATCCCTAGCTGGTCTGAGAGGATGACCAGCCACACTGGAACTGAGACACGGTCCAGACTCCTACGGGAGGCAGCAGTGGGGAATATTGCACAATGGGCGCAAGCCTGATGCAGCCATGCCGCGTGTATGAAGAAGGCCTTCGGGTTGTAAAGTACTTTCAGCGGGGAGGAAGGTGTTGAGGTTAATAACCTCAGCAATTGACGTTACCCGCAGAAGAAGCACCGGCTAACTCCGTGCCAGCAGCCGCGGTAATACGGAGGGTGCAAGCGTTAATCGGAATTACTGGGCGTAAAGCGCACGCAGGCGGTCTGTCAAGTCGGATGTGAAATCCCCGGGCTCAACCTGGGAACTGCATTCGAAACTGGCAGGCTAGAGTCTTGTAGAGGGGGGTAGAATTCCAGGTGTAGCGGTGAAATGCGTAGAGATCTGGAGGAATACCGGTGGCGAAGGCGGCCCCCTGGACAAAGACTGACGCTCAGGTGCGAAAGCGTGGGGAGCAAACAGGATTAGATACCCTGGTAGTCCACGCCGTAAACGATGTCGACTTGGAGGTTGTGCCCTTGAGGCGTGGCTTCCGGAGCTAACGCGTTAAGTCGACCGCCTGGGGAGTACGGCCGCAAGGTTAAAACTCAAATGAATTGACGGGGGCCCGCACAAGCGGTGGAGCATGTGGTTTAATTCGATGCAACGCGAAGAACCTTACCTACTCTTGACATCCAGAGAACTTTCCAGAGATGGATTGGTGCCTTCGGGAACTCTGAGACAGGTGCTGCATGGCTGTCGTCAGCTCGTGTTGTGAAATGTTGGGTTAAGTCCCGCAACGAGCGCAACCCTTATCCTTTGTTGCCAGCGGTTAGGCCGGGAACTCAAAGGAGACTGCCAGTGATAAACTGGAGGAAGGTGGGGATGACGTCAAGTCATCATGGCCCTTACGAGTAGGGCTACACACGTGCTACAATGGCGCATACAAAGAGAAGCGACCTCGCGAGAGCAAGCGGACCTCATAAAGTGCGTCGTAGTCCGGATTGGAGTCTGCAACTCGACTCCATGAAGTCGGAATCGCTAGTAATCGTAGATCAGAATGCTACGGTGAATACGTTCCCGGGCCTTGTACACACCGCCCGTCACACCATGGGAGTGGGTTGCAAAAGAAGTAGGTAGCTTAACCTTCGGGAGGGCGCTTACCACTTTGTGATTCATGACTGGGGTGAAGTCGTAACAAGGTAACCGTAGGGGAACCTGCGGTTGGATCACCTCCTTACCTTAAAGAACCTGCCTTTGTAGTGCTCACACAGATTGTCTGATGAAAATAGCAGTAAAAATCTCTGCAGGCTTGTAGCTCAGGTGGTTAGAGCGCACCCCTGATAAGGGTGAGGTCGGTGGTTCAAGTCCACTCAGGCCTACCAAACTCCTTTTAAAGGATGAGCGGTACAGAGATTGCAAACGATGGGGCTATAGCTCAGCTGGGAGAGCGCCTGCCTTGCACGCAGGAGGTCTGCGGTTCGATCCCGCATAGCTCCACCATCCTTTTACTGCGAACACAAGAAAACTTCAGAGTGAACCTGAAAAGGTGCACTGCGAAGTTTTGCTCTTTAAAAATCTGGATCAAGCTGAAAATTGAAACGACACACATGTTATGTGTGTTCGAGTCTCTCAAATTTTCGCAATTTGATGATGAATCGAAAGAAACATCTTCGGGTTGTGAGGTTAAGCGACTAAGCGTACACGGTGGATGCCCTGGCAGTCAGAGGCGATGAAGGACGTGCTAATCTGCGAAAAGCGCCGGCGAGGTGATATGAACCTTTGACCCGGCGATGTCCGAATGGGGAAACCCAGTGTGTTCCGACACACTATCGTTAACTGAATACATAGGTTAACGAGGCGAACCGGGGGAACTGAAACATCTAAGTACCCCGAGGAAAAGAAATCAACCGAGATTCCCCCAGTAGCGGCGAGCGAACGGGGAGCAGCCCAGAGTCTGAATCAGCTTGTGTGTTAGTGGAAGCGTCTGGAAAGTCGCAGGGTACAGGGTGATACTCCCGTACACGAAAGCACACTTGCTGTGAACTCGAAGAGTAGGGCGGGACACGTGGTATCCTGTCTGAATATGGGGGGACCATCCTCCAAGGCTAAATACTCCTGACTGACCGATAGTGAACCAGTACCGTGAGGGAAAGGCGAAAAGAACCCCGGCGAGGGGAGTGAAAAAGAACCTGAAACCGTGTACGTACAAGCAGTGGGAGCCTACTTGTTAGGTGACTGCGTACCTTTTGTATAATGGGTCAGCGACTTATATTCTGTAGCAAGGTTAACCGTATAGGGGAGCCGAAGGGAAACCGAGTCTTAACTGGGCGTTAAGTTGCAGGGTATAGACCCGAAACCCGGTGATCTAGCCATGGGCAGGTTGAAGGTTGGGTAACACTAACTGGAGGACCGAACCGACTAATGTTGAAAAATTAGCGGATGACTTGTGGCTGGGGGTGAAAGGCCAATCAAACCGGGAGATAGCTGGTTCTCCCCGAAAGCTATTTAGGTAGCGCCTCGTGAACTCATCTTCGGGGGTAGAGCACTGTTTCGGCTAGGGGGCCATCCCGGCTTACCAACCCGATGCAAACTACGAATACCGAAGAATGTTATCACGGGAGACACACGGCGGGTGCTAACGTCCGTCGTGAAGAGGGAAACAACCCAGACCGCCAGCTAAGGTCCCAAAGTCATGGTTAAGTGGGAAACGATGTGGGAAGGCACAGACAGCCAGGATGTTGGCTTAGAAGCAGCCATCATTTAAAGAAAGCGTAATAGCTCACTGGTCGAGTCGGCCTGCGCGGAAGATGTAACGGGGCTAAACCATGCACCGAAGCTGCGGCAGCGACACTATGTGTTGTTGGGTAGGGGAGCGTTCTGTAAGCCGTTGAAGGTGGCCTGTGAGGGTTGCTGGAGGTATCAGAAGTGCGAATGCTGACATAAGTAACGATAATGCGGGTGAAAAGCCCGCACGCCGGAAGACCAAGGGTTCCTGTCCAACGTTAATCGGGGCAGGGTGAGTCGACCCCTAAGGCGAGGCCGAAAGGCGTAGTCGATGGGAAACAGGTTAATATTCCTGTACTTGGTGTTACTGCGAAGGGGGGACGGAGAAGGCTATGTTAGCCGGGCGACGGTTGTCCCGGTTTAAGCATGTAGGCGGAGGTTCCAGGTAAATCCGGTACCTTATTAACGCTGAGGTGTGATGACGAGGCACTACGGTGCTGAAGTAACAAATGCCCTGCTTCCAGGAAAAGCCTCTAAGCATCAGGTAACATCAAATCGTACCCCAAACCGACACAGGTGGTCAGGTAGAGAATACCAAGGCGCTTGAGAGAACTCGGGTGAAGGAACTAGGCAAAATGGTGCCGTAACTTCGGGAGAAGGCACGCTGATATGTAGGTGAAGCCCCTGCGGGTGGAGCTGAAATCAGTCGAAGATACCAGCTGGCTGCAACTGTTTATTAAAAACACAGCACTGTGCAAACACGAAAGTGGACGTATACGGTGTGACGCCTGCCCGGTGCCGGAAGGTTAATTGATGGGGTTAGCGGCAACGCGAAGCTCTTGATCGAAGCCCCGGTAAACGGCGGCCGTAACTATAACGGTCCTAAGGTAGCGAAATTCCTTGTCGGGTAAGTTCCGACCTGCACGAATGGCGTAATGATGGCCAGGCTGTCTCCACCCGAGACTCAGTGAAATTGAACTCGCTGTGAAGATGCAGTGTACCCGCGGCAAGACGGAAAGACCCCGTGAACCTTTACTATAGCTTGACACTGAACACTGGTCCTTGATGTGTAGGATAGGTGGGAGGCTTTGAAGCGTGGACGCCAGTCTGCGTGGAGCCGCCCTTGAAATACCACCCTTTAATGGCTGGTGTTCTAACGTAGACCCGTAATCCGGGTTGCGGACAGTGTCTGGTGGGTAGTTTGACTGGGGCGGTCTCCTCCCAAAGAGTAACGGAGGAGCACGAAGGTTAGCTAATCCTGGTCGGACATCAGGAGGTTAGTGCAATGGCATAAGCTAGCTTGACTGCGAGAGTGACGGCTCGAGCAGGTGCGAAAGCAGGTCATAGTGATCCGGTGGTTCTGAATGGAAGGGCCATCGCTCAACGGATAAAAGGTACTCCGGGGATAACAGGCTGATACCGCCCAAGAGTTCATATCGACGGCGGTGTTTGGCACCTCGATGTCGGCTCATCACATCCTGGGGCTGAAGTAGGTCCCAAGGGTATGGCTGTTCGCCATTTAAAGTGGTACGCGAGCTGGGTTTAGAACGTCGTGAGACAGTTCGGTCCCTATCTGCCGTGGGCGCTGGAGAATTGAGGGGGGCTGCTCCTAGTACGAGAGGACCGGAGTGGACGCATCACTGGTGTTCGGGTTGTCATGCCAATGGCATTGCCCGGTAGCTAAATGCGGAAGAGATAAGTGCTGAAAGCATCTAAGCACGAAACTTGCCCCGAGATGAGTTCTCCCTGACCCTTTAAGGGTCCTGAAGGAACGTTGAAGACTACGACGTTGATAGGTCGGGTGTGTAAGCGCAGCGATGCGTTGAGCTAACCGATACTAATGAACCGTGAGGCTTAACCTTACAACGCCGAAGGTGTTTTGGCGAAGAGACAGACACGATATTTTCAGCTTTGATACAGATTTAACAGAATTTGCCTGGCGGCTTTAGCGCGGTGGTCCCACCTGACCCCATGCCGAACTCAGAAGTGAAACGCCGTAGCGCCGATGGTAGTGTGGGGTCTCCCCATGTGAGAGTAGGGAACTGCCAGGCATCAAATTAAGTAGTAAGCCGGTGCATTAATCCGGTGGTTACAAGCAGTCTTCGGTGGAGCGGTAGTTCAGTCGGTTAGAATACCTGCCTGTCACGCAGGGGGTCGCGGGTTCGAGTCCCGTCCGTTCCGCCACTTATTAAGACATCAAGCCTGCCTTTTAGGCAGGCTTGATGGTAAGAAACTTTAGGGGCGTAGCTCAGTTGGTAGAGCACCGGTCTCCAAAACCGGGTGTCGCGAGTTCGAGTCTCTCCGCCCCTGCCATATAGAATCCTTTGCTTCGGCAAAGGATTTTTTTTTGCCTGTAATACGACAAACACCTCTTCTAATAAGAAGCCTGCATCTCTGCAGGCTTTTTGCGTTAGTCCATGATATTGATTTTTAGAAGATCTTTAATCTGCGACTGCTTATCGCTGTTCTGCAGCCAAATAGCATATAACGGTCTGGAGAGCGTCGTGGAATCTGCGACGGTATGCAGACCCGGTCTGCTGTCTGCCCAGCGAGTAGGTAGCCAGGTGCAGCCCTTTAATAAAGGCAACTGCTGGCAGGCAATCTCCGCAGAGCTTGTTGTTAACTGGGGAACATCATCGCTGGCAATCAACCCAGACTCATGTTGCTGGAAATCCGGGCCCCATTCCAGACGCAGATAACTCAGATCGGCTTTCATCATTGACGGCTCAGACGCATAAAGCGCAAGACCAAACTGCCCTACGATCTGGCTGCTAAATTCGTCCATCTTGGGGGCTTCAGTCGTGATCAGAAGATCAAGTTGGCGCTCATGGAGTTGCTTAACGAGCGACTGACGTTGCGCAATTCTGGCCTCAAATTGCAGATGCCCGTGTGAATGATACAACCGGCTCAACCATTGACTGAGCATGCATTCCCACAGGGATGCGCTGGCCCCAATCGAGAATTCATTGTGTCTTGAGGTATGCGCAACCTCTTTACGTGCCGCTTGCCAGGTGTTCATCAATGTCTCCGCATACGGAAGCAGTTTTTCACCGGCAGGCGTGAGGCGGATATTGTTGCGATGGCGGGTAAAAAGATTCACACCCAGTTGATTTTCCAGCTGTCGAATACGAAAACTGACTGCTGACTGCGTCAGGTAAAGGGCTTCAGCGGCTCGCCCGAAGTGACGCGTTCTGCTCACTTCAAGGAAAGTTTTTAGCAATTCCGTATCCACATCTTTCTCCACAAAATTATTTGTCGTTATGATTTAAATGTTTTGTTTTACACTCTGTCAAGCGTAACTAATACTCCGCGCCATAAATAGCTCGGCCAAAGAATTAGGAGCGTGTAGGATGGCGGAAAGCTTTACGACGACTAATCGTTTTTTCGACAATAAACATTATCCGCGCGGGTTCTCTCGTCACGGCGATTTCACCATCAAAGAAGCTCAACTGCTTGAGCGCCATGGTTATGCCTTTAACGAGCTGGATCTGGGTAAGCGTGAACCTGCTACCGAAGACGAAAAACAGTTTGTTTCTGTGTGCCGTGGTGAGCGTGAGCCGCAGTCTGAAGCAGAACGTGTATGGATCAAGTATATGGCACGCATTAAGCGTCCAAAGCGCTTCCATACGCTGTCTGGCGGTAAGCCGCAGATGGAAGGTGCAGAAGACTACACCGAGTCTGACGACTAAGATGGTGAGAAGGGGCTACGGCCCCTTTTTTATGCCAGCAACTTCTGCAGATGCAGCAGCAAACGGTCAATAGCGCGATAGCTCAGCGCTTCCTGCAAATGTTTCCTTTCAATGTCAGTACAGCCCTCCACGTCAGCAATGGTTCTGGCCACTTTCAACAGACGCTGCCACGCACGTATGGACAGCCCAAACCGCGTCAACGTCTCTTCCAGCCACCCCGCATCCTCACCGTTAAGTGAACAAAACTGTCGGATCCCGGCATTATCCAGCCGCGCATTCAGTCTGTTCTGACGAGCATACTGTCGCGCCTGCGCCGCGATAACCCGCTCGCGAACATTCGCAGAGCACTCACTCTGTATACCCGTCTGCCTGAGTATGCCAGGCGGTGGAAGCGGGATTTCCAGTGATAAATCGAAACGATCGAGGAACGGGCCGGACAGCTTTCCCAGATAGCGCAGCGTCTGCTCTGGCGTACAGCGGTTATGATTCCCCTGATAGTGTCCCGTGGGGCTGGGGTTCATCGCCGCGACGAGCTGAAACCTGGCGGGATAGCTTATTTTGGCACGCGTGCGTGAGATATGTATCTCGCCGGATTCAATGGGTTCCCTCAGTGCATCCAGCACGCGGCGCTCAAATTCAGGCAGCTCATCGAGAAACAGAATGCCATTGTGCGCCAGTGAGATCTCACCCGGCCCCGGAATAGACCCACCGCCGACCATTGCCGTCAGTGAAGCGCTATGATGCGGGGAACGAAAAGGACGTCGACGCCACTGTTTTTGCAGCGACGTAGAACCGATCAGGCTATATATCGCGGCGCTTTCCAGCGCTTCATGATTATTAAGCGGTGGGAGCAACCCACTCAACCTGCTCGCCAGCATGGTTTTACCCGTACCCGGTGGGCCAATCAGCAGAAGATTGTGTCCACCCGCCGCCGTGATCTCCAGCGCCCGTTTCCCTTGCTCCTGTCCCATAATCTCGCTGAGATCCTCTGGTACATCCGTTACCTCATCGTCACACTCCTCCGGTTCGGACAGCTCATGTCGCCCTTCCAGCCAGGCACACACTTCCTGAAGATGCCCCGCTATAAGGCATCCCTTTTCTGCAATAAGACTCACCTCTGATGCGTTTTCATTGGCGACAATGATTTGCCGCCCAGCACGGATTGCCTCCAGCGCTCCGGATATTGCACCGGGAACGCCTCTTAACGCGCCTGTGAGCGCGAGTTCGCCCACGAACTCGTACGAGCCTAGCCTGGTTGTATTAAGCTGCTCAGAAGCCGCGAGAAGCGCAATCGCGATAGGTAAATCGTATCGTCCCCCCTCTTTGGGTAGATCGGCGGGGGCAAGGTTGATGGTGATCTTCTTCGCGGGGAAGGTATAACCGCTATTTATTATTGCGCTGCGAACGCGATCCCTCGCCTCTTTAACCGTCGTTTCCGGTAGCCCGACAAGCGTGAGTCCCGGCAGCCCATTACTCAAATGAACCTCTACGGAAATCAGCGGTGCCTTCACCCCGAGAGCCGCACGCGTATAAACAACTGACAGTGACATTTGCACTACCTCCTGGTGTGACTATGCCAGCGCCTGCATGGACTTTTTAGCGTCATTTTGTGAATTTACGGCACCTGTTCAGGTATTTTCATGCCGCATTCATACCATTGCATAATCATGGAAGCCTTCTCGCAGAACGTAAAAAACCGCGTTTTGACGCTGTAGTCCGCCGTGAAAAAAATGAAAAATATTCATTTTCTATTTTCCTCATATAAAACAACGATTTTAAGAAATATGATTTGCTGGCTAATCAAGTGAGCCATAAATAAATCTTGTGTTTGTTTTGAATTCTGTGATAACTCTTTAGGTATTCCTTCGAACAAGATGCAGAAAGAACTGAAAATGACAGCCCTTCTACGAGTGATTAGCCTGGTCGTGATTAGCGTGGTGGTGATTATTATCCCACCGTGCGGGGCTGCACTTGGACGAGGAAAGGCTTAGAAATCAAGCCTTAACGAACTAAGACCCCCGCACCGAAAGGTCCGGGGGTTTTTTTATGACTAAAAAACGTAAACGAGGAGCAGAGCATGACGACTAGCACAAAATTCTGTTTCTCCAGTTTTATGACGGGGAACTAACTATGAATGGGGCACAATGGGTTGTACATGCGTTGCGCGCGCAGGGAGTGGAAACCGTATTCGGTTATCCGGGTGGCGCAATTATGCCGATTTACGATGCACTGTATGACGGCGGCGTGGAACACCTGTTGTGCCGACACGAGCAGGGTGCAGCGATGGCGGCCATTGGTTACGCTCGTGCCACGGGCAAAACCGGTGTCTGCATGGCCACTTCAGGCCCAGGCGCAACTAACTTAATCACCGGTCTGGCGGATGCCCTGCTGGATTCCGTTCCCGTTGTCGCCATCACCGGCCAGGTGGCGTCTCCGTTCATCGGTACCGATGCTTTCCAGGAAGTCGACGTCCTTGGTTTATCGTTGGCCTGCACCAAACACAGCTTCCTCGTCCAGTCTCTGGAAGAGCTGCCGCGCGTAATGGCAGAAGCGTTCGAAGTGGCAAGCTCCGGTCGTCCTGGTCCGGTTCTGGTCGATATCCCGAAAGATATCCAGGTGGCACTCGGCGATCTGGAACCGCACTTCTCCACCGTTGAAAGCGACGATGCGTTTCCGGATGCGGCAGTTGAAGAGGCCCGTCAGATGCTGGCGCAGGCGAAAAAGCCGATGCTGTACGTCGGCGGTGGCGTCGGCATGGCGCAGGCCGTTCCAGCCCTGCGCGAATTTATCGCAACAACGCAGATGCCAGCGACCTGCACGTTGAAAGGTCTGGGTGCCGTTGACGCGAACTACCCATACTATCTGGGCATGCTGGGGATGCACGGCACCAAAGCGGCAAACCTGGCGGTGCAGGAGTGCGATCTGCTCATCGCCGTAGGCGCCCGTTTTGACGACCGCGTCACCGGCAAGCTGAATACCTTTGCGCCGAACGCCAAAGTCATCCATATGGATATCGACCCGGCGGAGATGAACAAGCTGCGTCAGGCGCACGTCGCGCTGCAGGGCGATCTCAACGCGCTGTTACCGGCACTGCAGCAGCCGCTGGATATCAACGCGTGGCGTCAGCACACCGCAGACATGCGCGCCGAGCACGCCTGGCGTTACGACCATCCCGGCGAGGCCATCTACGCACCGCTGCTGTTGAAGCAGCTGTCCGACCGTAAACCGGCTGACAGCGTCGTCACAACCGACGTAGGCCAGCACCAGATGTGGTCCGCGCAGCACATGACCTACACCCGCCCGGAAAACTTCATCACCTCCAGCGGGTTAGGGACGATGGGCTTCGGTCTGCCAGCAGCCGTTGGCGCGCAGGTTGCCCGCCCGAACGATACCGTTATCTGTATCTCCGGTGACGGCTCCTTCATGATGAACGTTCAGGAGCTCGGCACCGTTAAGCGTAAGCAGTTGCCGCTGAAAATCGTCTTGCTCGACAACCAGCGTTTAGGGATGGTTCGCCAGTGGCAGCAGCTGTTCTTCCAGGAGCGTTACAGCGAAACGACGCTCACCGATAACCCCGATTTCCTCACCCTGGCCAGCGCCTTTGGCATCCCTGGCCAGCACATCACCCGTAAAGATCAGGTTGAAGCGGCGCTCGACACCATGCTGAACAGCGATGGGCCTTACCTGCTTCATGTCTCAATCGACGAACTCGAGAACGTCTGGCCGTTGGTACCGCCTGGTGCCAGTAACTCACAAATGATGGAGAAATTATCATGATGCAGCATCAGGTCGCCGTACAGGCTCGCTTCAACCCGGAAACCTTAGAGCGCGTTTTGCGCGTGGTGCGTCATCGTGGTTTTCAGATTTGCTCTATGAATATGGAAACGGCCACAGACGCCCAGAACATCAGTATCGAATTAACCGTTGCCAGCCCGCGGTCGGTCGACTTACTGTTTAGCCAATTATCAAAACTGGTAGACGTTGCCCATGTTGCCATCTGCCAGAGCACAACCACATCACAACAAATCCGCGCTTAAGCGTGACAGGACGAAAAAAATGACGACAAAAAAAGCTGATTACATTTGGTTCAACGGTGAGATGGTTCGCTGGGAGGACGCGAAGGTCCACGTGATGTCCCACGCGCTGCACTACGGTACCTCCGTGTTTGAAGGCATCCGTTGCTACGACTCTCACAAAGGACCAGTGGTGTTCCGCCATCGCGAACACATGCAGCGTCTGCATGACTCAGCCAAAATTTATCGTTTCCCGGTTTCTCAAAGCGTTGATGAGCTGATGGAAGCCTGTCGCGAAGTGATCCGTAAAAACAACCTGACCAGCGCCTATATTCGTCCGCTGGTCTTCGTGGGCGACGTCGGCATGGGCGTGAACCCGCCAGCCGGTTACAACACCGATGTGATCATTGCCGCGTTCCCATGGGGTGCCTACCTGGGTGCTGAAGCCCTGGAGCAGGGGATCGACGCAATGGTCTCTTCCTGGAACCGCGTGGCGCCAAACACCATCCCGACAGCCGCGAAAGCGGGCGGCAACTACCTTTCTTCCCTGCTGGTCGGTAGCGAAGCGCGCCGCCACGGCTATCAGGAAGGTATCGCCCTGGACGTGAATGGCTACATCTCTGAAGGTGCGGGCGAAAACCTGTTTGAAGTGAAAGACGGCATCCTCTTCACGCCGCCGTTCACCTCGTCCGCGCTGCCGGGCATCACCCGTGACGCCATCATCAAGCTGGCGAAAGATCTGGGTATCGAAGTGCGCGAGCAGGTGCTGTCCCGCGAATCCCTGTATCTGGCTGATGAAGTGTTCATGTCCGGTACCGCGGCTGAAATCACGCCGGTGCGCAGCGTAGACGGTATCCAGGTGGGCGAAGGCCGCTGTGGCCCGGTCACCAAACGTATTCAGCAAGCGTTCTTTGGCCTCTTCACCGGCGAAACAGAAGATAAATACGGCTGGTTGGATCAGGTTAATCACTAAGTATAAATTTGGGACGGCACGCACCGTCCCATTAAATAGTCAGACGGGAGTAAATAAAGCATGCCTAAGTATCGTTCAGCCACCACCACCCACGGCCGTAATATGGCGGGTGCCCGCGCACTGTGGCGCGCCACCGGAATGACCGACGCCGATTTCGGCAAGCCGATTATCGCCGTAGTGAACTCCTTCACCCAGTTCGTACCGGGCCACGTGCACCTGCGCGATCTCGGCAAGCTGGTTGCCGAGCAAATCGAAGCCTCCGGCGGCGTGGCGAAAGAGTTCAACACCATTGCGGTGGATGACGGTATCGCGATGGGGCACGGGGGCATGCTCTATTCACTGCCATCGCGCGAGCTGATCGCCGACTCGGTTGAGTACATGGTTAACGCCCACTGCGCCGATGCGATGGTCTGCATCTCCAACTGCGACAAAATTACCCCGGGGATGCTGATGGCCTCCCTGCGCCTGAATATTCCGGTGATCTTCGTCTCCGGCGGTCCAATGGAAGCGGGGAAAACAAAACTCTCCGACAAAATCATCAAGCTCGACCTGGTCGATGCGATGATCCAGGGCGCTGACCCGAAAGTCTCTGACGAGCAGAGCGACCAGGTTGAGCGCTCCGCGTGTCCGACCTGCGGCTCCTGTTCCGGTATGTTTACCGCCAACTCCATGAACTGCCTGACCGAAGCGCTGGGTCTTTCTCAGCCGGGTAACGGCTCGCTGCTGGCGACCCACGCCGACCGCAAACAGCTGTTCCTTAACGCCGGTAAGCGCATCGTTGAATTGACTAAACGCTACTACGAGCAGGACGATGCCAGCGCGCTGCCGCGCAACATTGCCAGCAAAGCCGCGTTTGAGAACGCCATGACGCTGGATATCGCCATGGGCGGTTCCACCAACACCGTTCTGCATCTGCTGGCCGCCGCGCAGGAAGCCGAAATCGACTTCACTATGAGCGACATCGACAAGCTGTCCCGTAAAGTGCCGCAGCTGTGTAAAGTCGCGCCGAGTACCCAGAAATATCATATGGAGGACGTACACCGCGCGGGCGGCGTGCTGGGCATTCTGGGCGAGCTGGATCGTGCGGGCCTGATGAACCGTGAAGTGAAAAACGTGCTCGGCCTGACGCTGCCGGAGTCGCTGGACCAGTACGACGTGATGCTGACCAAAGACGACGCGGTGAAAAAGATGTTCCGCGCGGGCCCTGCCGGCATCCGTACCACTCAGGCATTCTCCCAGGACTGTCGTTGGGACACCCTGGACGATGACCGCGCCGAAGGCTGTATCCGCTCGCTGGAGCACGCCTACAGCAAAGACGGCGGTCTGGCCGTGCTGTACGGTAACTTTGCGGAAAACGGCTGCATCGTGAAAACCGCAGGCGTGGATGACAGCATCCTGAAATTCACCGGTCCAGCGAAAGTGTACGAAAGCCAGGATGAAGCGGTAGACGCGATTCTCGGCGGCAAAGTGGTGGAAGGCGACGTGGTTGTCATTCGCTACGAAGGGCCGAAAGGCGGTCCGGGCATGCAGGAGATGCTCTACCCAACCACCTTCCTGAAATCCATGGGACTCGGTAAGGCGTGTGCGCTGATCACCGACGGGCGTTTCTCCGGCGGCACCTCCGGCCTCTCCATCGGCCACGTTTCGCCGGAAGCGGCAAGCGGCGGCAACATTGCGATCATCGAAGACGGCGATCTTATCGAAATCGACATTCCGAATCGCGGCATTCAGCTCAAGCTGAGTGACCAGGAAATTGCGGCCCGTCGTGAAGCGCAGGAAGCCCGCGGCGATAAAGCCTGGACGCCGAAAGACCGCCAGCGCCAAGTCTCCTTCGCCCTGCGCGCCTACGCGAGCCTTGCCACCAGTGCAGATAAAGGCGCGGTGCGCGATAAATCTAAACTTGGGGGCTAATGATGGCCGAGTCACAACCCTTATCCGCCGCCCCCGAGGGGGCGGAGTATCTGAGAGCGGTGCTACGCGCGCCGGTCTATGAAGCCGTGCAGGTCACGCCCCTGCAGAAAATGGAAAAACTCTCTTCGCGCCTCGACAACGTCATTCTGGTGAAGCGCGAAGACCGTCAGCCGGTGCACAGCTTCAAGCTGCGCGGCGCCTACGCGATGATGGCCGGGCTGACCGACGAGCAGAAAGCGCGCGGCGTGATTACCGCCTCGGCGGGCAACCACGCCCAGGGCGTGGCGTTCTCGTCTGCCCGTCTGGGACTGAAGGCACTGATCGTGATGCCGGTCGCTACCGCAGACATCAAAGTCGACGCGGTGCGCGGTTTCGGCGGCGAAGTGCTGCTCCACGGGGCTAACTTCGACGAAGCCAAAGCCAAAGCGATCGAGCTGGCGCAGCAGCAGGGTTTCACCTGGGTGCCGCCGTTTGATCATCCGATGGTGATTGCCGGGCAGGGCACGCTGGCGCTTGAGCTGCTGCAGCAGGATGCCCATCTCGACCGCGTGTTTGTGCCGGTCGGCGGCGGTGGCCTGGCTGCGGGCGTCGCGGTGCTGATCAAACAGCTGATGCCGCAGATCAAAGTCATCGCCGTTGAAGCGGAAGACTCTGCCTGCCTTAAGGCGGCGCTGGATGCGGGTCATCCGGTAGATCTGCCGCGCGTCGGGCTGTTTGCCGAGGGCGTGGCGGTGAAGCGCATTGGGGATGAAACCTTCCGCCTGTGCCAGGAATATCTCGACGACATCATCACCGTTGATAGCGACGCCATCTGCGCGGCGATGAAAGATCTGTTCGAGGATGTGCGTGCGGTGGCGGAACCTTCCGGCGCGCTGGCGCTGGCGGGCATGAAAAAATACATCGCGCAGCACAATATTCGCGGCGAGCGGCTGGCGCACGTGCTGTCTGGTGCAAACGTGAACTTCCACGGTCTGCGCTACGTTTCCGAGCGCTGCGAGCTGGGCGAACAGCGTGAAGCGCTGCTGGCGGTGACCATTCCGGAAGAGAAGGGCAGCTTCCTGAAGTTCTGCCAGCTGCTGGGCGGCCGTTCGGTGACGGAGTTTAACTACCGTTTTGCCGATGCCAAAGATGCTTGCATTTTTGTCGGCGTGCGTCTGAGCCGCGGCGTAGAGGAGCGCAAAGAGATCCTCAACCTGCTGCATGAGGGAGGCTATAGCGTGGTCGATCTCTCTGACGACGAGATGGCAAAGCTGCACGTGCGCTACATGGTCGGCGGGCGTCCATCGAAGCCGCTCAGGGAACGCCTGTTCAGCTTTGAGTTCCCGGAATCGCCGGGCGCGCTGCTCAAGTTCCTGCATACTCTTGGAACACACTGGAACATCTCTTTGTTCCACTACCGCAGCCACGGCACCGACTACGGCCGCGTGCTGGCGGCGTTCGAACTGGGCGAACACGAGCCGGATTTCGAAACGCGGCTGAACGAGCTAGGCTATGAGTGTCACGACGAAACCCATAACCCGGCCTTCCGTTTCTTCCTCGCGGGCTAAGGGCTGAGCTGCGTGTAGGCCGGGTAAGCGCAGCGCCACCCGGCTTTAGTGGTTCGGCAATATCTTCCAGAATGCATCAATAAGCGGCTCATGCAGCCGCTTTTTTTGTGCGCACACGCCAAGCTCAAACGGCGTCTTCTCGTCGCTGCGCTCTAAAATCATCACGCGATTGCGCACCGGCTCCGGGCTGTTGTCCAGCACCACTTCCGGTAGCAGCGCCACGCCGCAGCCGAGCGCCACCATCGACACCATCGCCTCATGGCCGCCGACCGTGGCGTAAATCGACGGGTTGCTGATCTTCTGGCGGCGGAACCACAGCTCAATGCGGCGGCGCACCGGCCCCTGATCGGCCATGATAAACGGCACCGTGGACCAGTCCGGTTTTTCCACCGACACCTGATTACGCACCGGGCAGGGCAGCGCCGGGGCAATCAACACCACCGCCAGATTTTCCAGCATGGAGAACGCCACCGCGCCCGGCAGGGTTTCGGGTTTCCCGGCAATGGCGAGATCCGCTTCGCCCGTCACCACTTTTTCCATTGCGTCGGCGGCATCGCCGGTGGTGAGCTTAATTTCGACCGACGGATGCGCCGCGCGGAAGCGGTCGAGAATGGGCGGCAGATGGCTATAGGCGGCGGTCACGGAGCAGAAAATATGCAGCTCGCCGGAAAGCGACGGCCCTTGCTGGTCGATGGTGTGTCGCAGCTGCTGGTACTGCAACAAGGTCTGCTGGGCAAAGACGCGCAGTTCTTCACCGGCCTCCGTCAGCGTGACGGTGCGGTTATCGCGCACGAACAGCGGCTGGCCGAGGTCTTCCTCAAGGCGCTGGATCTGGCGCGAAAGCGTGGAGGGGCTGACGTGCATCGCCCGGGCGCTGCGGCCAAAGTGACGGCTTTCCGCCAGGTGCAGGAACATTTTCAGATCGCGTAAATCCACCGATTCCACTCCCTCTTTTTACATTGCAAAAACTGCAACGTGATGTTGTGAATATATCAATTTCCGCAATAAATTTCCTGTTGTAATGTGGGTACATTCTCGCTGAAACGCGAACCGAACAATAAGACACACAACATCACGAGGTATCACCCATGGCTAACTACTTTAATACACTGAACTTGCGCCAGCAGCTGGCGCAGCTGGGCAAATGCCGCTTCATGGCGCGCGACGAATTTGCCGATGGCGCGAGCTACCTTCAGGGTAAAAAAGTGGTCATCGTCGGCTGTGGCGCGCAGGGTCTGAACCAGGGCCTGAACATGCGTGACTCCGGGCTGGATATCTCTTACGCCCTGCGTAAAGAAGCGATTGCCGAAAAGCGTGCTTCCTGGCGTAAAGCGACCGAAAACGGCTTCAAAGTGGGTACCTACGAAGAGCTGATCCCGCAGGCGGATCTGGTGGTTAACCTGACGCCAGACAAGCAGCACTCAGACGTTGTGCGTTCCGTACAGCCGCTGATGAAAGACGGCGCGGCGCTGGGTTACTCCCACGGCTTCAACATCGTGGAAGTGGGCGAGCAGATCCGTAAAGACATCACCGTAGTGATGGTGGCACCGAAGTGCCCGGGTACCGAAGTCCGTGAAGAGTACAAACGTGGTTTCGGCGTGCCGACCTTGATCGCGGTTCACCCGGAAAACGATCCGAAAGGCGAAGGCATGGCGATTGCCAAGGCATGGGCAGCGGCGACTGGCGGCCACCGTGCGGGCGTTCTGGAATCGTCCTTCGTTGCTGAAGTGAAATCTGACCTGATGGGCGAGCAGACCATTCTGTGCGGCATGCTGCAGGCCGGTTCTCTGCTGTGCTTCGACAAGCTGGTGGAAGAAGGCACCGACCCGTCCTACGCGGAAAAACTGATTCAGTTCGGCTGGGAAACCATCACCGAAGCGCTGAAGCAGGGCGGCATTACGCTGATGATGGACCGTCTGTCCAACCCGGCAAAACTGCGTGCTTACGCGCTGTCTGAACAGCTGAAAACCATCATGGCACCGCTGTTCCAGAAACACATGGATGACATCATCTCCGGCGAATTCTCTTCCGGCATGATGGCGGACTGGGCGAACGACGATAAAAACCTGCTGACCTGGCGCGAAGAGACCGGTAAAACCGCGTTTGAAAACGCTGCACAGTTCGACGGCAAAATCAGCGAGCAGGAGTACTTCGATAAAGGCGTACTGATGATCGCGATGGTGAAAGCAGGCGTTGAGCTGGCATTCGAAACCATGGTGGATTCCGGCATCATCGAAGAGTCCGCGTACTATGAATCACTGCACGAGCTGCCGCTGATCGCGAACACCATTGCCCGTAAGCGTCTGTATGAAATGAACGTGGTTATCTCTGATACCGCAGAATACGGTAACTACCTGTTCTCTTACGCCTGCGTACCGCTGCTGAAAGAGTTTATGACCACTCTGCAGCCAGGCGATCTGGGCAAAGCGATTGCAGAAGGTGCGGTTGACAACGCGCAGCTGCGTGACGTAAACGACGCGATCCGCAGCCACGAAATCGAGAAAGTGGGCCAGAAACTGCGCGGCTACATGACCGATATGAAGCGTATCGCGGTAGCAGGCTAAATCGACGAATCGGGTGGCGAAAGCCACCCGACATGTTTCAGCTACGCAGTACTGCGCCAGGGTATCCCAGCTGGCGCCACGCCTCATACACCACCACCGACACCGCATTCGACAGATTCATGCTGCGGCTGTCCGGCATCATCGGAATACGAATTTTTTGCTCGGCAGGCAAGGCATCAAGAATGGTGGCCGGCAGGCCACGCGTTTCCGGGCCAAACATCAGATAATCCCCGTCCTGATAGCTCACCGCGCTGTGCGCTGGGGTGCCTTTGGTGGTCAGGGCGAACATGCGCTGCGGTTTTTCGGCTTCCAGAAACGTGGCGTAATCGTGATGACGAACCACGGCAGTAAATTCATGGTAATCCAGCCCCGCGCGACGCAGGCGCTTGTCGTCCCACGCAAAGCCCATCGGCTCAATAATATGCAGGCGAAAGCCGGTGTTGGCACACAGTCGGATGATGTTGCCGGTATTGGGTGGTATTTCTGGTTCGAATAAAACGATGTTAAGCATGCTGCCCCCTTAATTGCGGGGGCAGAATAGCATCCCCTCACCCCTTTGGGGAGAGGGCCAGGGTGAGGGGATCAGACCTTAAGCAGCGTCGCCATGCGACAGCGGGGCCAGCGCCGCAGGCAGTTTACTCAACTCCTGCACCAGCGAATCCTTGCTAATTTCGCTAATCGTCTTCGCACCGGTCAGCGTCATCGCCACCTTCATCTCTTTCTCGATCAGGTTCAGCAGGTTCGCCACGCCCGCCTGACCGCTGGTGGCCAGCGCGTACAGGTACGCACGACCCAGCAGCACGCTGTCTGCCCCCAGGGCAATCATGCGCACCACGTCCAGCCCGTTACGAATGCCGCTGTCGGCCAGAATCGCGATGTCCCCTTTCACCGCATCGGCGATGGCGGGCAGCGCGCGGGCAGAAGAGAGCACGCCGTCGAGCTGGCGTCCGCCGTGGTTAGAGACCACGATCCCGTCCGCGCCGAAGCGCACCGCATCGCGGGCATCTTCCGGGTCGAGGATCCCTTTGATCACCATCGGGCCGTCCCAGAATTCGCGGATCCACTCCAGGTCTTTCCACGAGATGGACGGATCGAAGTTATTCGCCAGCCAGCCGATGTAATCTTCCAGCCCGGTTGGTTTGCCGAGATAGGTCGAAATATTTCCCAGATCGTGTGGACGTCCGTTCAGACCCACATCCCACGCCCACTGCGGGTGGGTGACGGCCTGCCAGTAGCGGCGCAGGGCGGCGTTAGGGCCGCTCATGCCGGAGTGGGCATCACGATAGCGCGCGCCGGGGGTCGGCATATCGACGGTAAAGACCAGCGTGGAGCAGCCTGCCGCTTTGGCGCGCTCAAGGGCGTTACGCATAAAGCCGCGATCGCGCAGGACGTACAGCTGGAACCACATCGGGCGCTTGATGGTCGGGGCGACCTCTTCAATCGGACAGACGGACACGGTGGAAAGGGTAAACGGAATGCCTTTGGCATCCGCCGCCGCCGCGGCCTGCACTTCGCCACGGCGGGCATACATCCCGCATAAGCCTACAGGCGCGAGCGCCACGGGCATGGAGAGCGTTTCGTTGAACAGTTTCGTCTCAAGGCTCAGGTCAGACATATTCTTCAGCACGCGCTGGCGCAGGGCCACCTCAGACAGATCTTCCACGTTGCGGCGCAGGGTGTATTCGGCATACGCCCCGCCGTCGATGTAGTGGAACAGGAACGGGGGCAAAATGCGCTGCGCCGCGGCGCGATAGTCACTGGCTGCTGAAATAATCATGCTTTGTTCTCCCTGGAAATATCACTGTCGCCAGGCAGACGGGTAATACGCGCCTGTCGGGCCTGGTCTTCATCGAATCGTTTAATGGTGGTGTGCACGAAGCCGAGATGCGCCATCATCGCTTTGCGTGCGGCCTCGGCATCACCGGCCAGAATGGCCTTGAGCACCGCCTCGTGCTGTTCGGTCAGCTGGGCAAATACCGGCGGAACCAGATACATCCGCTGGCGGCTCTGTTTAACGGAGGACTGCAGCAGGTCGAAGAACCCGCGCATGGTCTGGAGCAGCACCACGTTGTGCGACGCCTCGGCAATCGCCAGGTGAAAACGCACGTCCGCCTGGGAGGCGATATCCGGGTCGCTGCTTTGCGTGGCCTCAAAGCAGGCGATGAGTTTCTCTTTGTCGGCCTCGGTTGCCCGCATGGCCGCGTGCCACGCGGTGCTGGTTTCGATGGCGTGACGCGCTTCGAGGATGTCAAAGCTGTAGTCCGGGTCGTTTTCCATCAGCGTTTTCAGCGGCTGGACGATGTTTTGCTCGGACCAGTCATCATGCTGCCAGCGCACGAACGTGCCGCCGCCGCGACGGCTCAGCAGCACCCCTTCGTTAACCAGCGTCGCCAGCGCCTCGCGCAGTGAATTGCGCGACACGCCAAGCTGGGCGGCAAGCTGGCGTTCGGCGGGCAATTTCATGCCCGCTTCCAGATGTTGTTCTTCAATCAGCGCCCTCACGCGAGTGGCAATCTCGTCGGAGAGGCGTCTGGGCATCACTATCATGGAATCATCCAGGTTAAGACATAGGCCTGCAGCGTGGTAATAACGCCCACCATACAGGTAAATATCAGGCTGTGTTTAACGGTAAAGCGGAACAGATCCGACTCTTTACCCACCAGTCCCACCGCGGCACAGGCAATGGCAATGGACTGCGGGGAAATCATCTTCCCGGTCACGCCGCCGGTGGTGTTAGCGGCGACCAACAGCACGTCCGACACGCCAATCTGCTGCGCAGCCGTCGCCTGCAGGGCGGCAAACAGGGCGTTTGACGAGGTATCGGAACCGGTCAGGAACACCCCCAGCCAGCCGAGGAACGGCGAGAAGAAGGTAAACGCGTGGCCGGTATGCGCCAGCGCCAACGCCAGCGTCGACGACAGGCCGGAGTAGTTCGAGATAAACGCGAACGCCAGCACCATGCCGATGGAGTAGATCGGCAGCATCAGCTCTTTAATCGTCGCCGCAAAGGTCTGCACTGCGGCGGCAGGCTTCATGCGCAGCCACACCACGGAAAGGAGTGCGGCAAACAGAATGGCCGTGCCGGTAGCGGAGAACCAGTCAAATTTGAATACCGCCGCGTACGGCGTGGCGTCGTGCACCACCGGCGGCATACGCGCGACCATCTTGTCGAGGAACGGCACGGAGATGTTAACCACCATGTTGTAAAGCGCGCCGCCCGGAGCGAACAGCACTTTAAACGGCGGAATGCTCCACAGCGTCACGGTGGCGGTCAGGAACAGGAACGGTGACCAGGCGCGGACGATCTGCCCGGCCGTATAGCCCGTGCGGGCCAGAGTCTGATCCACGTGCGACGCGCCCATATCGGCAAAGCGGAAGATGCGCACCGGCTGCCAGCGTTTCAGGAACAGGGTCAGACAGACCAGCGACACCAGCGACGAGATAATGTCCGGCAGTTCCGGCCCGAGGAAGTTGGAGCTGAGGTACTGGGCAATGGCGAACGAACCGCCCGCCACCATCACCGCGGGCCAGGTCTCCTTCACGCCGCGCCAGCCGTCCATAATCGCCATGATCCAGAACAGGACGATAATGGTCAGGAACGGTAACTGGCGGCCCACCATCTGGCCGATCTCAAAGCTGTCCAGCCCGGTCACCTGTCCGGCTACCAGAATGGGGATCCCCATCGCGCCGAAGGCCACCGGCGCGGTATTCACAATCAGGCACAGGCCCGCGGCATACAGCGGGTTAAAGCCCAGACCCACCAGCAGCGCCGCGGTGATCGCCACCGGTGCGCCAAATCCTGCCGCCCCTTCCAGAAATGCTCCGAAGGAGAAGCCGACGATCAGCATCTGCAAACGCTGGTCCGGCGTGATGGAGAGAATCGACGAGCGAATGATGTCGAACTGCCCGGTTTTTACCGAGATTTTGTAGACAAAGACGGCGGCGATGATGATCCACGCAATCGGCCACAGTCCGTAGAAGAAGCCATAGACGACGGAGGCCAGCGCGCGATCGACCGGCATTTTGTAGAAGAACAACGCCACCATCAGGGCGATGGCAACGGTATAGGTCGCGGCGAGGTAGCCCTTCAGCTTGAGCTTAATCAGCGCAAAGAAGAAGAACAGGATCGGAAGCGATGCGATCAGGCTCGACAGCCAGATATTCCCGGCCGGATCGTAGTTTTGTTGCCAGAGGCTCATGCAGGTCTCCTGGGGACCACACAGTTAGCGTTGCGGGTGAGTCTCCGCTCATCTCTGCGTCACAGTCTGTGTAAAAGTGGTCCTGCCAATGTTGTGTTGTAGGGTTAATGACAACAAATGGTTAACCAAATGTTATGGTCAGGCAATGAGTTTGTGAGCGAAAATAATGGAATTGTGAACCAAGGGAGGAAGAAAAGGGGAATTGGTTGGGCCAATTTGAAGCGGGGTGGGGTCTGATGCCCTCACCCCGGCCCTCTCCCACAGGGAGGATCCAATCCGGTCTGTTGAATTCAACACAAATCAACAGACCTCTCTCTTTCTTTTCAGTATCGCCTTATTATAAGGCCTCATCACCCGTTTACCTTCCCTGAACGTCAACCGGGCTCTACCGGCATCATGCTGCGTTTGGGGGCCATTTCAGGGGCTATTTTCAGGTTATCTTCATGCCACTTACCGTACGACAAATTGAGTCGGCCAGACCTGCCGACAGGGACTACAAGCTTACCGACGGTCAGGGACTCTACCTGCTTGTCAAAACATCCGGGGCCCGTTACTGGAATCTGAAGTATCGCTTTGCGGGCAAGGAAAAGAAACTGACGATTGGCGTCTACCCGACCGTTACCCTGGCTCAGGCCCGTCAGCAGCGAGATGAGGCCCGCAGACTCCTGGCCGGAGGGAAAGACCCTTCATATGAAAAACAGGCCCGTAAGCAGGCGTTCCGGGAAAGCATCGCCAGCACCTTTCGCACGCTTGCTGAAGAATGGTTCACGCATATGGCACGCCGATGGACGCCACGCTATCTGGAAGACCAGCGGGCAAGAGTCGAAAATCACCTTTTTCCTGCAATAGGTGAGCGCCCGGTGACGGACATCCGTCCCCTGGAGATACTGAATGCCCTGCGGGTTATTGAAACGCAGGGCAAGCTGGAAGCACTGCGCAAAACCCGTCAGACCTGTGTTCAGGTATTTGATTACGCCATCGCAACAGGCCGGGCCACCGTCAATCCGGCCTCGGCACTCAGCAGCGTGCTGCTTCCGCCTGAACGCCAGCACCACCGGACGCTGACCGGGGAACAGCTGGGAGAATGCATGCGCGAGATGGAAGCCTCAGAAAACCTGATGGCGCTGGCAACGCGGCTTCTGGCACTGACGGCCGTGCGCACCGGGGAGCTTCGCCTGGCCACCTGGGATGAATTTGATTTCACCCGTGCCCTGTGGGAAATTCCGAAGGAGAGAATGAAAATGCGCCGGCCGCATATCGTGCCCCTTTCACGCCAGGCGCTGGCATTGCTGGCAGAGATAAAATTACGTACCGCTGCACGTCAGTCCCACTTCGTTCTGCCGGGCGCGCGCCGCAGTGACCAGCCGCGCAGCCGGAAGTGCATCAACGAGTTTCTTCAGCAGGCTGGCTGGCATACCTTCACTACCGCCCACGGATTTCGCCATGCGTTCAGCACCCTCACCCACGACCATGATTTCAGTTCGGCATGGATTGAGCTTCAGCTCGCACATGTGGACAAGAACGCGGTGCGGGGTACCTACAACCATGCGCAGTACCTTGAGGGCAGACGGGAAATGATGCAGTGGTACGCTGATTATATTGACAAGCTCCTCAGTTCATCGACAAACAGTTAGTGGTTGTTCTCCGCACCTGAAGGTGTGGAGAACGCCATTCTTTAATTTTTTGTTTGTTCTATAGCCTTCTGGCATATTTACCGCGCTGCATGGACTTTAGCGTGAAGCGATCCAGGGGGAAACATTTCACTGAAGAGCTCAAAAATTCACACACCGTATATTATCCCTCTTACCGATAGCCTGTCGAACTTCTCAAAGAAATACAGGTGATCAACGGAGGGCATAAACTGATATTTACTGGCGATCATTTACCCTTCAAACCCATGAGCGAGAACACCGTAAACAGTGCGCTACGGGTTGTGGGGTATGATACTAAGGTTGAGGTTTGCGGCCACGGCTTCCGTAGAATGGCTTGTAGTTCGTTAATTGAGTCAGGGCTATGTCGAAGGATGCTGTAGAACGCCAGATGAGCCATCAGGAACGCAACGGCGTACGAGCGGCTTATATCCATAAAGCGGAATTTCTGGATGAACGCAGGCTGATGCTGCAATGGTGGGCTGATTTTCTTGATGCTAATCGGGGAAAGGGGGTAAGCCCGTTTGATTTTGGCAAACTAGAGGCTAAGCGGTAGTACTGGCTGTCTTGGGATTAATTTCCGCTGAGGGTTAAGTACTATGAGCAAAGCCTGCCACCCTACGGTGGCAGGCATAGGGCTTAAGTTTTTTTTTTTTGATACAATCGAGGTAACGCATTGGAACTACTTGATAAAATTTTCTTCGGTTAGAATGAGTGCATCATCCTCTACGGGTATTGTATTTTTTAGGAAAAATAATGGCTGTTAATCAGGCGAAAATTTTTGAACATCTCGAACTACTGGTTGAAAATCCTGAGCAAGACGAATTTATCTACGGCTTTTTAACTGCTTTTGAGTTCCCTAAAGCTACCCTAAGTCTCATTCGGCAAGGCGGGGCGCGTAATGTTGCGAAAGAGCCAGGACACGTTGCATTAAAAAATAAACTCTACTACCAGCCAGTAGCGGATAATGATGATCTTGAATCTGCTTTTGACCAACGTATTGCCGATGCGGCGGTTGCAAAAAATAAGATCCGCTTTGTTCTAATAACAAATTTTGTTCGCTTTTTAGCCTGGGACACTCTGACACAGGAACGTCTCGATATTGAGTTTGAAGAGTTACCACGTAACTATGGTTTTTTCTTACCGCTGGTCGGGCTGGAGAAGGCTATTCTCAATAGTGAAAATCCGGCTGATGTGAAAGCCGCTGAAAAAATGGGCAAGCTGTTTGATCTTATCAAGGAGCGTAATGATTTAAGCAAAGCAGAAGACATCCACGCGCTTAATGTTTTCCTCACTCGTTTGTTGTTTTGCTTTTTTGCCGAAGACACTGGCATCTTTGAAAAAGGTCAGTTTACTTCCGCAGTTAAGAGTTACACAGCTGAGGATGGAAGCGATTTAGATCAGTTCCTAATGGGCCTATTTACTGTGATGAATAGCAAGCTGGATAGTCCATTACGGCAGTCACTTCCTATTCATTTCACTACGTTCCCCTATGTTAATGGTGGTTTATTTGCCAGCGATGAACCTGTTCCTGAGCTGGGGTTGAAGGGCAGACGTATCTTACTTGAATGCAGTGCAATGGACTGGAGTGAGATTAACCCCGACATTTTCGGCAGCATGTTTCAGGCTGTGATTGATGTAGAGCAGCGTAGCCGATTAGGCCAGCATTACACCTCCTACAGCAACATAATGAAGGTTATACAACCTCTGTTTCTTGAACCACTGCGTAACGAATTGGAAAAGCAGCGTACAAATACTAATGGTCTTAAACGATTACTGGTTCGCTTGGGCGAAATTAAGGTTTTCGATCCAGCATGTGGTTCCGGTAATTTTCTGATTGTTGCTTATAAAGAACTGCGTCTATTGGAAATGGATGTTATTAGGGCTCTATTGCAGAGTGATCCGCAATCGTTTCTTATGAGCAGGATTCATCTCGACCAGTTCTATGGTATTGAGATCGATGACTTTGCCTGTGAGATAGCCCGTCTTTCCTTATGGCTTGCAGAGCATCAGTTAAATAAACAGTGGGAAGAACATATTGGTTCAGCACCACCAGCGTTGCCGTTGCGATCATCCGGTAAAATTTGGAGCGGTAACAGCCTGCAAAAAGATTGGCAGGAAGTATGTCCAAAAGGGGTTGATGATGAGGTTTATGTGATAGGCAACCCACCTTTTTTAGGGACGCTAGGTCGGTCTGATCAACAGCGTGCTGATATGCAGGCTGTATTTAGCGGCTTCAAATCATTAGGTGGCCTAGATTTTGTTGCCTGCTGGTTTTGGAAGGGAGCGCAATATATTCAGAATAGCCGTGCTGAGCTGGCACTGGTGGCTACAAACTCTTTATGTCAGGGAGAGCAGGTAGCAACGTTATGGCCTTCTATATTCGAGTTGGGACTGAGTATTCATTTCGCTTACCCTACCTTTGCATGGGCAAATAATGCTCGTGATAAAGCAGCGGTGCATGTGGTTATTGTTGGTTTATCAGGACGAAGCAAAACGCGTCAACTCTACCAGCAGGTAGACGGGCATTGGCACAGTAAGCTGGTGAACAACATTAGCCCTTATCTGATTGAAGGCAGTAACATAGCCGTGTCGGCAAAAAAAAAACCGATGGTAAAGAATGTTCCCCAGCTATTGTTTGGAAATAAGCCTACCGATGGTGGTCATTTGCTAATGGATCGTCGTGAACGTGATATGTTGCTAAGACTGGAGCCTCAAGCTGCCCCCTGGATTAAAAGAGTTATGGGAGCGGATGAATTTCTGAATGGTAAAGAGCGCTGGTGTTTATGGTTGGCAGATATTACCAATAAAGAGCTTCAGTCGATGCCGCTCGTCTTAGACCGAGTACAAAAAGTAGCAGAAGCAAGGCGTAAAAGCCCAGACAAAGGCGCTCAGAAAATGGCTGAGCGCCCTCATCAATTTAGAGATTTAAATAATCCAAATGATTATATTCTGATACCTAGTGTTTCATCAGAGCGACGAGCCTATGTTCCTATTGGCTTTTATGATGCCAGTGTAATTTCAACTAATCTGAATTACATTCTCCCGAATGGCACTTTGTACGAGTTTGCTATCCTGACCTCCATAATGCACAACGACTGGATGCGGCTAGTGGCAGGTCGTCTTGAAAGTCGCTACCGCTATTCAGCAACAGTCGTTTATAACTCCTTCCCTTGGCCTAGCGTGACTGATGAACAGCGTAATTCGCTTATTGCATTGGCAAAAACAGTATTACTGATGCGGGAAAATTACCCAGAAAATACTCTAGCTGAGTTGTATGATCCGCTGAAAATGCCTGCGGATCTTTTGGAAGCCCACCAGACGCTGGATCGGGCCGTTGATCGACTTTATCGTGACAAGCCATTTAAGGACGCCACTGAGCGTTTGAGCTTCCTGTTGGAACGCTACGAAGCTATGACTAAGGCATAAGGTTCCGATCTGCCAGCTAAGGCCTAAAGAGGATTGAATTGTGGAAAATATTTTACAGGTTACGTACGGGCAGACCGGACAAAGTGCGTGTATTGATGAGCTTGGTATGCGGGAAATGCAGGCACGAGCCTTTGAGCAGCGTAACAGCCCTTATCTGATTATCAAAGCCCCACCAGCGTCGGGTAAATCAAGAGCATTGATGTTTCTTGCCCTGGATAAGCTTGTTAATCAGAGGTTACGCAAAGCCATTGTCGCGGTTCCTGAAATGTCTATCGGAGGATCGTTTAAAGATACTAAACTTACTAAGCACGGTTTCTTTGCTGACTGGAAAGTAAAACCTGAAAATAATCTGTGCATTGGCGGTGGAGAGGCTGGGAAGGTTGAAGCCTTTAAACGATTTATGGCGAGTCCTGACGACATTCTGGTCTGTACTCATGCTACTCTGCGTTTTGCTTTCGATAAGCTGAACGTTGAATCGTTTAATGACTGTCTGGTTGCAATTGATGAGTTCCATCATGTCTCAGCGGATGAAAATAACCGTTTGGGCAATCTGATTGATGCCCTGATGAAAGGTTCCAACGCACATATTGTTGCAATGACGGGTTCTTACTTCCGAGGGGATACCGTACCCATTCTGCAACCCGAAGATGAGGCTCAGTTCACGAAAGTGACCTATACCTACTACGAACAGCTCAATGGATATCAGTATTTAAAATCTTTGGGCATTGGCTACCATTTTTATCAGGGGCCGTACATCAAGGCACTACCTTCGGTGCTGGATGCCAGCAAGAAAACCATCATCCATATTCCCAATATTAATTCCGGCGAATCAACGAAAGATAAACATGCCGAGGTTGATGCCATCCTGGATGCGTTGGGAGAGGTGCAACTGCAAGAGCCAGATACCGGTATTTATCGAGTGAAACGCAAAAGCGATGGCAAATTGTTGCGCGTAGCGAATCTGGTAGATGATAACCCGGCGGAAAGACCGAAAGTACAGGCGTATCTGCGTAATATCCACTCTGTTGACGATATGGATATCATTATTGCGTTAGGTATGGCGAAAGAGGGGTTTGACTGGCCATTCTGTGAACATGTGCTGACCATTGGTTATCGCAGCTCAATGACAGAAATTGTGCAAATAATTGGGCGTGCAACACGGGATTGTGAAGGCAAAACTCACGCACAGTTTACTAACCTTATTGCTCAGCCTGATGCTCAAGATGATGACGTTAAAGTATCAGTAAACAACATGCTTAAAGCCATCACCACTTCGTTGTTGATGGAGCAGATCATGGCTCCAAGTATTCAATTTAAACCACGATCTCAATGGACTGGCGAGCCGTTACCTGCCAATACGGTTCTGGTTGATGATTATGCACTACCAGTATCAGACAAGGTTCTAACAATCCTTAACGGCGGTAAAAACGAGATCCTGGCTGCGCTAATGGCAAATGAGCAGGTGGTTAAAGAGGCTATTTCCGAGTCAACACCGCCTGAGGTAATTACTCAGGTAGTGTTACCATCGGTTATACAAACGCTTCACCCTGACCTGACTCAATACGAACTAGAACAGGTTCGCAGCGGTATTTTGCAGAGTCTTTTTGTAGGCCAATGTGGTGGGCTAGTTGATGAAGCCGATTTGCCGTCGGATGCCATCATTGATAACGGCCAAGGTCAGCGTTCCGGCAATTCGAATGATTCATTAAACGTAAACAATCAGTTTATAAAAATGGGTGATAAATTCATCAATATTGAAAACTTGAATATTGACTTAATTGATGCGGTAAATCCTTTCCACGGTGCTTATGAGATTCTATCAAAATCAGTCACCGCGACGATGTTAAAAACTATTCAGGAAGCAGTCAGAGCGAATCAGGCGCAGGTATCTGAGGAAGAAGCTGTGATGCTCTGGCCAAGAATTAAAGCGTTTGCAAGTGAGCATAAAAGGGAGCCATCGCTGAATGCCAGTGACGCAATAGAGGTTCGTTATGCAGAAGCGTTAGCTTACATCCGAAAAATGAAACAACAGCGTACTGTGCGACAGGAACCGTAACTTATGCTCAGACTTTCACCTCTTCAAGCTCGTCAAAAAGTGACAATAGATGATATTTTTTCTGAACCGGACGATCTTGGTTTACTCGTAGTTGAACCACTAAAAATATATTCTCCTACGGGTAATCTGCCTGTAAGCAGATTAGAAGAGATTAATGCATTTTATGTGGTTCATGGGCGTCCACCTCTATCCGATTCGGAGGAATTTAAGGAAACGTTGCTAGCACAGCGTTTGAGGGCTCTCAAGGATAACAAGCAATATCGCAAGATGCTGCAGCCATTTGATATTCATGGCTTACTCGCAGGTGAAAATAACGAGAATACCCTTGAATCATCTGTATCATTCTCACTTCCTCTCGTCGAGGTTGATAGGTCGGAGTTGGTCACCTCTCTGGACGATATCTTTGCTGATGACGATGATGGATTGCTCTCATTTGCTGAGCCCGATATTTTCACGTTAAAACATGTTCCGGTTGAAAAGAAAATACAACCTGACGAAATTGCCAAACGACAGCCGTGCCCAGATTTTTATCGATTTTCCCCACTGTTTGAGACAGTCCAAAATGGTCTGAAAACGGGAGCGTTTTCATTTGTTCGCTTCCGCCATGAGTTAAAAATTCATGAAGGTGATTTTTTTATCCTCAATGGGGTTATGGGCTATGTAGATAAAGTTGGTGAGCGACTGGAGGAATATGCTCCCTGGAATGCACGTTTACATTTGGTGTTTGAAAACGGAACTGAGATGAATATGCTTTTCCTCTCACTTACGCATGGTCTGGTACGAGATACAGAAGGTCGTAAAGTTGTTTTAAATGGACAGGCAATTCGTCCTGATGAAGCTCCGGTTCCGACAGGATATATCTATGTCCTTGCCACGCGTAGCGACAAGCCAGCTCTTCAACGTTTTAAACCTGATTTGTATAAAATTGGCTTTACCGAAGGAACTATCGAAGAGCGCATCAAACACGCTGAAAAAGATAAAACATTCCTCGAAGCACCCGTTCGTATAGTCATGACAACGCAATGTTTCAATATCAACACTCACAAATTTGAAACGCTTATTCACGGTTTTTTAGGTAAGCAACGGCTCAATATCACATTACGGGGTTTAGATGGACAAACTTATCATCCCCGCGAATGGTTTCATGCGCCTTTAGAGACTGTGCTCTGTGTGATCAAGTACATTCTTGACGGTACAATTTCGAAATACCGGATGGACAATACGACAGGGAAGATTGTGGAGAAGAAAGGTACTGGTCATTCATGAAGCGAGTGGAAATCATTTGGCTATGATTCGAGCATTCTACCCGAGAATATCCGCCACATCGGTTCATTCCCGCAGACGCGGGGGATACTTGCAAAAATCTCATCAGGATCGTAAGCGCCCCGTCAGCGACGTCTGTCGACGAACCTTTAATACGGCGATGACAGAACCGACAGCCCCACGCCAGCGGGCAACCTACTCCATACAGTTCAAACTCGACCTGGTTCAGCGATCACTTCAACCCGGTGCCTGTGTGGCACAACTTGCCCGCCAGAACGGGATTTATGACAACCTGCTTTTCACCTGGCGTCAGCGCTATCGTCATCTGGTTGATGCGCCATCTGATGAGCCTCAGGCACCGAACATTATCCGTGACGATATTGTTCCTGTTGTGACCGCCGAATACTCTCAACCCGTGCTGCCAGCTCTCCTGCCACTGGGGGATCGATCAGAGCGGAATACGCACCTTAGTCCGCTCGGCTGTGATGTCTCCGAACAGTTGGAGCTTATCATCAGCGCTTTTAAGGTTATCGAAACACAGCGGCCAAAACTGGTCTGCTGCCGGTGTGACCACATCGTTCAAGCTTCCATGCCGTCAAAACCCATCGAACGCAGCTGCGCTGGCCCCAGTCTGCTGGCACGCATCGTCACGGCGAAGTTCGCAGAACATACGCCTCACTATCGCCAGTCGGAGATATACCTCCGTCAGGGTGTGGAGCTGAGTCGTGCAACGCTGGGGCGTTGGTGCGGTGCGGTAAGCGAACTGTTGGAGCCGCTCTGGGAGCTGCTGCGCCAGTATGTGCTGATGCCGGGGAAAGTGCATACCGACAATATCCCTGTGCCGGTACAGGAGCCGGGCAGCATAAAAAACGACAACTGTCTTGAAAAACGCCGGGCTGCAAATTTACGAGTTTGACTGGAAATCTTCGATTATCTTCTGATTGTAATCATCCAGATACTTTTGCAGTTCATCCCTGTCGATCAGACGTACCAAGGCTGATTCAGCTAACTGTTTGGCAGAACGTGTGAAGTAGGAATTAGTCACAACCATCGCTTCATCACAACCATAGAACATTTTAGCAGAGATCACCTGCTGCACCGCCGAGTTACCTACAGAACCAGAATAATTTTTCGCCTGAATAACCATATCCTTACCAAATCGAGTGACGAAAAGATCAGCCCCCTGATCTTGCGTTCTCTTGGTTTCTTTGACGTCATAACCCATAATCTGGAATATTTCTACAAGGAAATCTTCGAACTGGAAACCGTCCATTGCATCGACTAAATACATGGTGACGAATTTATTAGGGTTAAAATGCTCAAGCCGTGTAGCTAATCTATCAACCAGAATATCAAAATAAATACGTTCGCACACAGCCAAGTATTTTTTAACTTCATCAAATAAAACCAAAGGGATACCAGGTGTGGCATCCGATTTTTCATTGAATTCTACTGATGAGAACTCTATCTTATTGCTCCATATATAGAATAGAAATAATGAAAGATCTGCCCGAAAAGTGGTACCAGCTTCCTCAATCCATGACTTAAGGGATTCAGTAAGTGTAGATTTAATATGCCGTTTAACTTCCTTAGCGAAACCATAATAAAGAGCGCTAAATGACGTGGTAAGGAGCAATTTATCTAATAGCTCAGGTAATTCCTCAAGCTCATTGAACCCTTTCCTGACCAATACCTCACGGAAAAGTTGTAATTCGGAGTATATACCATTATCTGTTGAGAAATCTGCTTCCGATTTATTTTTATGTGAAAATCTGGAAGTGTGAATGAAGTTAGTAAAATATGGATCTTTTAAACTGGTGTATTTTTCGAGAACATTCTCAAGCAACTGATTAAGCTGATTTTGTTCTTTCTTTTTTCCGAACAGATCTTTCAGCACCCCCTTTGAGCGATACTGAAACTCAGGATAAAACGAAGGATTCAAAGGTGTCATTCGTTGTATATCTGCTGCTTGTGAGTTCGATGATGCTGAACCCCATGCAGACGTTTTTAAAGGTAAAATACCGTTACACCATGGACAACTAATTTCAAACGTAGTTCTGCTACACGTATCACACTGATAAATCATTTGAATATCCTCCGTTTATTCCAACTACTATGTGTTAGTCACTTCAAATTTCATTTTAATCAATCCATTTTCAAAAGCTCTGCTCTCATTCACTGAGATTTATTCATGCTCTTATCTTTGAGTCCATCCACTTGGTCATATCCTTGAGAAGTACCAGAGCATCTTTTTTACTTCTCGTATTCCCCCAAAAACTCAGTCCAAGTAGTTGCCCCTTCAATTTAATTGAAACCTCATAGTCTTCAGGGTTGGCAGTTGGAATAAAATTACCAGCACTTAAAGCAACTCGTATTTCTTCTTTTAGTGCATTAATTTCAGAATAATCATCTGAATGTACCCAACCAGATACGTAGAACTCTGCTTCATCTCGCCCATCCTCATTAGGGCGGTAGCCTAGTGTAACTCCTGTTTTACCCTGCCCCCAGCATACTGGCATCAGATGAATTTCTTTATAGAATCCCTTCAAGTTATTAATAGCCGTTGCTATATTTATATCAGGCAGCACTTCGGACACAACCAATTTAGCTTCCCCGGCGATAGCATTCTGGTACATTTCCAGCAATTGAACAGACTTGATTAAAGCCGAGAAATTTGCAGTAACAAATTCTACATTTTTATCAGATATCTTATCCATACTAACCTCACTTAATTTTTTAAGATGATTTAAAAACTCCTGATAAAAAACAGCCCACTTTCTGAACTCTTGATTCATCATCTCCCCCCCCCAGACGTCGGATGGCGGTTTCCAGCAGGAGTGAATAATTGATCAGTTGCCAACCGTCTAAGCCTTTGGCGCAGTTTCCATCTGGCTTTAATATACAACGGAATAGATTTTGATTGTTGCCGCCGTAACTATCAATCAGACTTGCATAGCTGGGGAAAGGATTATATGTATCAGCCAAAACCTTATGCTCAACACCTATGATAAATTCATCATGTCTGATAAGAATATCAAGATATTTGCCATCATCTGTTCTGGCCTCTCTAATTAATTCCAGAGAGGTGAAATCAATTTCATCAACATCGAGGGAATCATCCAGACAACATAGCAATGCTTTTAGCAACCATGGTGGCACAATTTTCTGGGCTCCCATAAACAAAGCCATCAAATCCGTTGTTGGATTTTCGAGATATCCGGAACCTCCTAATTCAAAAAATTGAATTCAACATCATCTTCAACAGAGATACCTTTCAGTTTTTCAATAAATTCGACAGAAAAAATTTCAGAATGCAACTCAACCTCCCTTTAAAAAATCTGTTTACAGACAAGATTACGAAACCCCGCAGCCCGCAAGGACTGAAGCGAAGTACTTCCTGTCCATCGCCGCACGGCGCATATATCTGCGCAATCCAGCTTTGAACTCTTTATTCTGGGATAATAGACTCACCGAAATATATTTTATCCCTGAAAATAACTCTACTGCCTCACCTGTTCATATACGATATATTACTGGAATTATCTGTAAAAACTTATAAACTACGGAAATAACGAATCTCATTCATCATTAACTGTTTCCTTTCCAGAAAGCTAACGCCCGGACATAACTCATCCAGACAGAAGTCGTTTCCTGTCAGAAAATCCAGGAATGAACCATATTCATGACAGTAATAGTCCCATGCTGACTGGTGTTTCAGTCGAACCTTTTCACATTTACTTGCGTTCATATTGTGGTGTAATGATTTTAAATACTCCACCTCATGAATAAGAAAGGGGAAACTATCCATTTCATTGAAGGAAAAAGACCATCCTTTTTCAACAGGAAATTTACCCCCAAACTCCTTTATGAGCGCCTTAATATCCTGACAAAAATAAACGAAACTGACATCACTGTCAAATGTCCGGGTTGGATAATATTCATTATATTCCTCGCATTGTCTGTCTATAAATAACCCAAGGGACGGGATGTCCTTCTCTTTATGGTAAGCATTAATCAGCGCCGGGCCGAAAAAAGCCTGTAAGTTGCTTAACTGATAATGCTCAAACTCACCTTTTGTCAGTATGGCCCTGAAAAATATGTTCAACCCTGTCAATCTGTGACGCAAGTCATGGGGCGGCCCCATGAATCTCCAGACAGTTGGTATCACTTAAGTTAGTGATAGTCTTAATACTAGTTTTTAGACTAAATAGCTGCGCCGAATAGTAGATCACTTAAAGGGAACTCAGCCCGAATTGTGCGATCTGATCAATCGCCAAATCAAAACAAATCACCAACCGGACTGAGCGATGCCGATCATAGCACCAATACCCCGCGACGAACGCCGCCTGATGCAAAAAGCTATCCATAAAACACGCGATAAAAATTATGCCCGCAGACTCACCGCTATGCTGATGCTGCACCGGGGTAACAGTGTTAGTTGCGTTGCCAGAACGCTCTGTTGCGCCCGTTCATCTGTTGGACGCTGGATTAACTGGTTCACGTTATCGGGTGTGGAAGGCCTCAAATCCTTACCGGCAGGACGCTCCCGACGCTGGCCTTTTGAGCATATTTGCACCTTGTTACGTGAACTGATAAAGCACTCTCCCGGCGATTTTGGTTATCAACGTTCACGCTGGAGCACCGAATTACTGACAATAAAAATCAATGAGATAACCGGGTGTCAGTTGCATGCAGGCACTGTGCGTCGCTGGTTGCCCTCTGCCGGACTGGTATGGCGCAGGGCTGCGCCAACGTTGCGTATCCGCGATCCGCATAAGGACGAAAAGATGGCGGCAATCCATAAAGCACTGGACGAATGCAGCGCAGAACACCCGGTCTTTTATGAGGATGAAGTGGATATCCACCTTAATCCCAAAATCGGTGCAGACTGGCAGTTGCGCGGACAACAGAAACGCGTGATAACGCCGGGGCAGAATGAAAAATACTATCTGGCCGGAGCGCTGCACAGCGGCACGGGCAAAGTCAGCTATGTGGGTGGAAACAGCAAGAGTTCGGCACTCTTCATCAGCCTGCTGAAGCACCTGAAAGGCACATATCGACGGGCAAAAACCATCACGCTCATCGTGGATAACTACATTATCCATAAAAGCCATGAAACACAGCGGTGGCTGAAAGGGAACCCGAAGTTCAGAGTGATTTATCAGCCAGTTTACTCACCGTGGGTAAACCATGTTGAGCGGTTATGGCAGGCGCTGCATGACACGATAACGCGTAATCATCAGTGCCGTTCAATGTGGCAGCTACTGAAAAAGGTTCGTCATTTTATGGAAACCGTCAGTCCCTTCCCGGGAGGACAGCATGGACTGGAAAAAGTGTAGCGGTATTAGGCGCAGCTATTTAGTCGTTGGAGTCCGGATGATTGATGTTTTAGGTCCTGAGAAGCGCAGACGGCGCAGCGTTCAGGAAAAAATTGCCATTGTTCAGCAGAGCTTTGAACCCGGAATGACCGTGTCGCTGGTCGCCCGTCAGCATGGTGTTGCTGCCAGTCAGCTGTTCCTGTGGCGTAAACAATATCAGGAAGGCAGCCTCACAGCCGTTGCCGCTGGTGAACAGGTTGTACCCGCTTCGGAGCTGGCATCTGCGATGAAGCAAATCAAAGAGCTGCAGCGTCTGCTCGGCAAGAAAACCATGGAAAACGAGCTGCTGAAAGAAGCCGTTGAATATGGCCGACAAAAAAAGTGGATAGCGCACGTGCCCTTGTTGCCGGAGGATGGCGAATAAGCCTTGTCAGTTGTTGTCTCCGGGTCTCACGTGCGCAACTGTATGGCATGTCGAAGAACTTGCAGGATCGTCGGCGCAGGCACAAGCCTGATGATACTGAAGCGCTGGCCCGTATATGGTTCAGTTCCGTCTGACTGCTCGATTGATGCTCTGCCGACCTTAACACAATGCTTGCTTTAAAGGCGTGCCTGTTTAATATGCCAGATCGTCTCGGCATACTCCTTGATGGTCCTGTCAGACGAGAAATACCCCATATTGGCGATGTTATACATCGCGGCGCTGGTCCACTTCTCCTGCTGACGGTACAGTTCGTCCACCTTATCCTGACAGTCCACGTAGCTGCGATAATCCGCCAGCACCTGGTAGTGATCGCCAAAGTTAATCAGCGAGTCCACCAGATCGCGGTAGCGGCTCGGTTCATCAGGACTAAACACGCCGGTCGCGATCTGCGTCAGCACCTGACGTAACTCTTCATCCTCTTCGTAATATTGACGCGGCGAGTAGCCTTTCCTGCGCAGCGCCTCCACCTCTTCCGTCGTATTACCGAAGATAAAGATATTTTCTTCGCCCACGTGCTCCAGCATCTCGACATTCGCCCCGTCCAGCGTGCCGATGGTCAGCGCGCCGTTAAGAGCAAACTTCATGTTACTGGTGCCGGATGCTTCCGTACCCGCCGTAGAAATCTGCTCAGAGAGATCCGCCGCCGGGATGATCATCTGCGCCAGGCTTACGCTGTAGTTCGGAATGAACACCACCTTCAGCTTGTCGCCAATGTCCGGATCCTGGTTAACCACCTTCGCCACATCGTTGATGAGATGAATGATGTGCTTCGCCATGTAGTAGGCAGAGGCCGCCTTACCGGCGAAGATCTTCACGCGCGGCACCCATTCGGCCGTTGGATCGGCCTTGATACGGTTGTAATGGGTGATTACGTGCAGCACGTTCATCAGCTGACGCTTGTATTCGTGGATGCGTTTGATCTGAACGTCGAACAGCGCTTTCGGGTTTGCCACCACGTTGAGGTGCATCGCCAGCCAGACCGCCAGACGCTTTTTGTTCAGCAGCTTGGCTTCGCGCACGGCTTTGTTCACCGTCGGGAAATCAATGTGCTGTTCCAGCTCGCTCAGCTGGCTCAAATCGGTCCGCCAGGTACGGCCGATATTCTCGTCCAGCACCTCAGAGAGCGGCTGGTTGGCCAGCGCCAGCCAGCGGCGCGGCGTGACGCCGTTGGTCACGTTGCAGAACCGCGTCGGGAAGATCTTCGCGAAATCCGCAAACAGCGACTGCACCATCAGGTTCGAGTGGAGCTCGGACACGCCGTTGACCTTGTGGCTGATGACAACCGCCAGCCAGGCCATGCGCACGCGGCGACCGTTTGATTCATCAATGATGGACGCGCGGCTCAGCAGCCCGGTATCGTTCGGGTACTGCCCCTGCAGCGTCTTGAGGAAGTAGTCGTTAATCTCAAAGATAATCTGCAGATGGCGCGGCAGGATTTTGCCGAGCATGTCCACCGGCCACGTTTCCAGCGCTTCGCTCATCAACGTGTGGTTGGTGTAGGAGAATACCTGACAGGTCACTTCAAACGCGTCATCCCAGCTGAACTTATGCTCGTCAATCAGCAGGCGCATCAGCTCCGGAATGGAGAGCACCGGGTGGGTGTCGTTAAGGTGGATCGCGGTTTTCTCCGCCAGGTTAGCGTAGGTTTTGTGCAGCTGATGGTGGCGGCTGAGGATATCCTGGATCGTCGAGGAGACGAGGAAATACTCCTGACGCAGGCGCAGCTCGCGGCCGGAGTAGGTCGAGTCGTCCGGGTACAGGACGCGGGACACGTTCTCGGAGTGGTTTTTATCTTCCACCGCCGCAAAGTAGTCCCCCTGGTTGAATTTACCGAGGTTGATTTCGCTACTGGCCTGGGCGCTCCACAGGCGCAGCGTGTTGGTGGCATCGGTGTCATAGCCGGGGATAATCTGGTCGTAGGCCACGGCCAGGATCTCTTCCGTTTCGACCCAGCGGGATTTTTTGCCTTCCTGCTGGATACGTCCGCCAAAGCGCACCTTGTAGCGCGTATTGTGGCGCTTAAACTCCCACGGGTTACCGTATTCCAGCCAGTAGTCCGGCGACTCTTTCTGGCACCCGTCGACGATATTCTGTTTGAACATGCCGTAGTCATAGCGGATGCCGTAGCCGTGGCCCGGCAGCGCCAGCGTCGCCAGAGAGTCGAGAAAGCAGGCGGCAAGACGCCCCAGGCCGCCGTTGCCGAGGCCCGGGTCGTTCTCTTCGTCGATCAGTTCTTCTAAATCTAACCCCATCTCTTCCAGGGCGGTTTTGACGTCGTCATAAATTCCGAGCGACAACAACGCGTTGGACAGCGCCCGGCCAATCAAAAATTCCATCGACAGGTAGTAAACCTGACGCGTTTCCTGCGAGAGCTGGGCGCGGTTGGAGCGCAGCCAGCGTTCAACTAAACGGTCACGCACCGCAAAAAGGGTGGCATTCAGCCACTCGTAGTTGCTGGCGATAACCGGATCTTTCCCGATGGTGAACATCAGCTTGTAGGCGATGGAGTGCTTTAACGCCTCAACGCTGAGCGTGGGTGAAGAGTAGCTAAATGGAGCGTTCATATCTGTTATGTAGTCTTCTTATATCAAGCATTACTAAAACGGGACACACTTTCGACTAAAACCATGTCCGCGACCTGACATTTTAGCTGTCATGATTGGCTGCGCTCCTGGCCTTAAGTGTGTCGTGTTTATTACATAACTGCAGAAGATGTAAATCGGTATCATTACTCCTGTTTTATTTTCAGTTGCTGCAACATTTCCCGTGTGACTAACACGATCCCCTCTTCTGAACGGTAGAAACGACGCGCGTCTTCTTCCGCGTTTTCACCAATCACCATCCCTTCAGGGATGATGCAGGCACGGTCAATAACGCAGCGACGCAGACGACATGACTGTCCTACCGAGACATCAGGCAGTAAGACTGCCGAATCGATATTACAGAATGAATTTATCCGCACACGTGGGAAAAGCACGGACTGCACCACCACCGAGCCTGAAATAATGCACCCGCCGGATACCAGCGAGTTCAGTGCCATACCATTGCTGCCGGAGCGGTCCTGCACGAATTTGGCCGGCGGCAGCGATTCCATATGGGTACGAATCGGCCAGTTCTGTTCGTACATATCCAGTTCAGGCGCGACTGACACCAGATCGAGGTTCGCTCTCCAGTACGCATCCAGGTTTCCCACATCGCGCCAGTAGGGTTCCGCATTGGGGTTGGACTGCACGCAGGACAGCGGGAAAGGATGCGCATACGCCATGCCAGCTTTCGTGATTTTCGGAATGATGTCTTTACCGAAGTCGTGGCTGGAGTTTGCGTCTTTGTCATCGTCTTCCAGCAGCTCATAAAGATAATCTGCATCAAAGACATAAATCCCCATGCTGGCGAGCGATTTGGTGTCATCGCCGGGCATGGTTGGCGGGTTCGCCGGCTTTTCAACAAAGTCGATAATTTTGTCGTCCGCATCCACGTACATCACGCCAAACGCCGTCGCTTCAGCAACGGGCACAGGCAGACACGCTACGGTGCAGCGCGCCCCTTTTTCGACGTGGTCGATCAGCATGTGGGAGTAATCCTGCTTGTAGATGTGATCTCCAGCCAGGATTAGAATATATTCTGCGTTATAGCGGCGAATGATATCGAGGTTCTGCGTCACTGCATCCGCCGTTCCGCGGTACCAGTTCTCGCCGTGGACGCGTTGCTGAGCGGGAAGGAGATCGACAAACTCGTTCATCTCTTCGCTGAAGAATGACCAGCCGCGCTGGATATGCTGAACCAGCGTATGCGACTGATACTGCGTGATGACGCCAATACGGCGAATGCCCGAGTTCAGGCAGTTGGAGAGCGCAAAGTCGATGATACGAAACTTACCACCAAAGTGAACAGCCGGTTTCGCGCGCTTGATGGTCAAATCTTTCAGACGTGTACCGCGCCCGCCCGCAAGTATCAGGGCAACTGCTTTTAATGGTAGCTGGCGTGCCAACATTAACGGATCGTTCTTCTCTAATCTAACCACCAACAACTCCTTTTTATCATTACTTAAAGTGACATCATTATGTTTACTGAATGAAAGTGTTCCTGAATTACTGGTGTAATACGGAAAACACAGCGGTTCTCGTTACCTTCATACTCAAACACACAGGATTCCCCTCTGAGTGTTGAAAGAAGGGGAAATTGCCCCCCCCTTTCCGTCAAAACGCGCGCCGAGCGGTTCGGGTTTACCTGCCGTAAGCTGCGTCATTCGCCCTCCCGCATCAGCCAGATGGTGCCAAGCGGCGGCAGCGTCAGGCTCAGGGAGTTGGGTCGCCCGTGGCTTTCGATGGCGTCGCTCTGTACCAGCCCGCCGTTACCGGCGTTACTGCCGTGGTAGTGCATGGAGTCGGTATTCAGGATCTCGCGCCATTTGCCCGGCTGCTTAATGCCGAAGCGGTAGTGTTCGCGCGGCACCGGCGTGAAGTTACTGGCGACGATGATCTCGTTACCCGCTTTGTCACGACGCACAAAGACAAACACCGAGCGCTCGTGGTCGTCCACCACCAGCCACTCAAAGCCATACGGATCGAAGTCGAGCTCGTGCAGCGCTTTGTGGTGGCGGTAGGTCAGGTTCAGGTCGCGCACCAGACGCTGCACCCCGTGGTGCCAGTTGTCGCCGCCTTCCAGCAGGTGCCAGTCGAGGCTGGCGTCGTGGTTCCACTCGCGTCCCTGGGCGAACTCATTGCCCATAAACAGCAGTTTCTTGCCCGGGAAGGCAAACATCCAGCCGTAGTAGGCGCGCAGGTTGGCAAACTTCTGCCACGCGTCGCCCGGCATGCGGTCGAGAATCGACTTTTTGCCGTGCACCACTTCATCGTGCGACAGCGGCAGCATGAAGTTTTCGGTGTAGTTGTAGAGCATCCCGAACGTCAGCTTATCGTGATGATACTTACGGTGAACCGGATCCAGCTTCATGTAGTCGAGCGTGTCGTGCATCCAGCCGAGGTTCCACTTGTACCAGAACCCCAGGCCGCCTGATGACGGCGGGCGGGAGACGCCCGCAAAGGCGGTTGACTCTTCCGCCATGGTCACGGCACCGTCCACCTGCTCGCCGATAATGCGGTTGGTATTGCGCAGGAATTCAATCGCTTCCAGGTTTTCACGGCCGCCAAACACGTTCGGGATCCACTCGCCTTCTTTGCGGCTATAGTCGCGGTAGATCATCGACGCCACCGCATCGACGCGCAGGGCATCAATACCAAAACGCTCGATCCAGTACAGGGCATTCCCGACCAGGTAGTTCGACACTTCACGGCGACCGTAGTTGTAGATCAGCGTGTTCCAGTCCTGGTGATAGCCCTCGCGCGGGTCGCTGTGCTCGTACAGCTTCGTGCCGTCAAACTCTGCCAGCGCAAAGTCATCCGACGGGAAATGGCCCGGCACCCAGTCGAGGATGACGTTCAGCCCTGCGGCGTGCGCGGCATCAATGAAATAGCGGAAGTCATCGCGCGTGCCGAAGCGGCGCGTTGGCGCATACAGCCCGGTGGGCTGATAGCCCCAGCTGCCGTCGAACGGATGCTCGTTGACCGGCAGCAGCTCAAGGTGGGTAAAGCCCATCCATTTGGCATACGGCACCAGCTGGTCGGCAAGCTCACGGTAGCTCAGCCAGAAGTTGTTATCGGTGTGGCGACGCCAGGAGCCAAGGTGTACCTCATAGACGGAGATGGGCGCGTCAAAACGGTTGGCCTGTTTGCGCTCCTCCGTCTGGACGACCTTCTCCGGCAGGCCGCAAATCAGCGACGCGGTATCCGGGCGCATCTGCGCTTCGAAGGCATACGGGTCGGCTTTAATGCGCAGCTTGCCGTTAGCGTCGATCATCTCGAATTTATAAAGCTGCCCGGGGTGCGCGCCGGGGATAAACAGCTCCCAGATGCCGCTTTCCCGGCGCAGGCGCATCGGGTGGCGGCGGCCGTCCCAGTAGTTGAACTGGCCGACAACGGAGACGCGCCGTGCGTTAGGCGCCCACACGGAGAACCGCGTGCCGGTAATGCCGTCCATGGTATCGGCATGGGCACCCAGGGTTTCATAAGGGCGAAGGTGCGTTCCTTCGGAGAGCAGCCAGGCGTCCATCTCTTTAAGCAGAGGACCAAAGCTGTAGGGATCGTCAATCAGGTTTTGCTGACCGTGCCAGAGAACGGCGAGCTGATAGCGAAAAGGGTTTTTACGGCGGGGCATCACGCCCGAGAAGAAGCCACGGGAATCGAGGCATTCAAGATTACCGACCTTGCGGCAGGTTTTGGGTTCAATCACCCAGACTTCTGTGGCATCCGGTAACAGTGCCCGAACTTCAAGACCATCCTCAGTTTGATGCATCCCAAGCACAGAAAAGGGGTCAGCGAAATGACCCGCAATAAGTGCATGAATCACGTATCTATCCACACGATCGGACATTATATTAATCCTTTTATATACTTTTTTGAGGAAATACTTTTATATAAATAAATACTGTAAATAGCCGGGGTCTTTTTTTAATTAAAGTTAAAATAAATTAATTTTATCATTTCCCTTATGGATTTTGATATAGGCTTTTTCTCGATTAAGAACCTATCCCTGAAGGTATTGTGAGAATGTCGTAACTGGTAATTTATGAAGGCGAAAATATGACAGATCAGCGATGAGCTTTAGGAAAAAATGACACCGCTTATCCCTGAGCACAAAACCAGCCATCCGCTCGGTACTCATCGTAAACGCGTTGATAACCGTGCGGCCATGAATGTCATATTCTTCGTCCTGAGGACCGGTTGCAAGTGGAACGCGCTGAATGCCACCGGGATATGTTCACCGGGTTCTGCACACCGGCGCTTCCGGGAATGGCGCGATGCTGGAGTCTTCGGGCGCTTCTGGCAGAACGGTTTGCCTGCCTGCGCACATCTGGACGGCATTGACTGGTCATGGTTGTCGACAGACGGCTGTATGACCAAATCACCGCAGTCAGGGGCCGCAATCCCATTGGCAGAGGGAAGCAAGGCGTAAAGCGCAGGCTGATGACTGATGCCTGCGGGCTTCCTCTGTCGCTGGTTGTCTCAGCAGCGAACACGCACGACATCAAACTGGTTGCGGATACGCTCGATGCCCTTCAGACGGGTCGTCCGGGGCAAAAACTCAGACTCTGCCTGGACAAAGGTTACGATGCAGGCTGGCTGAAAACATATCTGCAGAGCCGCCGTTACGAGCCGCATATCCAGTCCCGTAAAGAAGAGTCAGATGCCAGTAAAAACACGGACTTCAAAGCCCATCGCTGGGTTGTCGAAAGAACTCATAGCTGGATGAATCGCTTTCGCCGGGTTCTGACACGATGGGAAAAGAAGACTGAAAATTACGAGGCCATGTTGCATTTTGCCTGTGGTCTTATTGTCTGGAATAAAGTCCTATTGAGATAGGCTCTTATTGTCCTTAATATTATTAAGGGGTTATTTGATCACATAAGGAGATTAAAAACCAGGATTGCACATCACTTTACTGCATCTTTAATGAACAAAAAATGCACATATTTTAGTTCAAAAAATGTACTTTTCGTGATCTTTCCCTGCCCGACACCGTCACGTCAATCCCGCGACGGGAGAGCACCCGCTCCAGCGCCGTACCGACAAGGCGGGCAAGTATCAGTCCGGTAATTAACAGGACGGTGGCCGAAATAATATTGACCGCGTATTCAGTTAATAACCCCTGATTTTTTACAAGCCACTCACCGGCCTTATCAACTTCATCTGTAATGTTCAGTTCTTTCATTTACAACTCCATTTTAAAATTTCACCCAAACGGGTGCTGTTTGAAAATAAGTTCAGGCAATGACGTTCCCGCCATCCTGTATATGCAGGCCATATATATCACCCGTAAAAAGAGGTAAATAACACAAAACCGGCAAGTAATAAGGCACTCAGTATCCACGGCAGTAAATGCTCTGCCCGCCGTCCGGAAAAGGGCTTCCTGACTTTACATGTGGCATCAGTTGAAATAAGCGCCCCACAATGCCGGCATGGTCTTATGATTTCTTGACGCACCAGATCCTCCCTAATTAAAATATAAAGTTACTCACAGCATTTCTTTGCTATTTCTTTTTTGATTTGATTTTTCACTTGCGAATTTCGAATATTACGAACCGCGCCAGGGATTTATGATGCGGGGTGGATATAAGCGAAATATCGTTATTGCTTAAAGTGGGATTTAAATTAACGATGCCTGTCAGCAGGCCGTTATTGCGTATTCCGCTCCGGGCGGGCATGGTCTGGCATCGACGTTACGGGAAAATGCTCACCACAAAGTTGAGGCGTTGCCTGTGGCGGACAGCACGGTTCGCCTGGCGTTATCCGGCACTAAAGACAACTGGCTAACGCATCACGCCTTAAACTCGCGGCAAAGAGCCCGTTTTTTTTTGAGTAATCGCTCGCGGGCCTTCTCCACTGCTCGTTTTGTTCTGTCCGGAAACAGTGTTGCCTGCTGCTCAGCAATGCTGAGATGAATGTTTTCCTCCAGCAGCCTCCACTCTGCGTCGCTCCACGGACGAAACCCCTCGCGGCTGCTGCTTGATTTACGAAGCCCCATTCTTCCCGCAATTATTTTGATAGCCTCAGGGGTTCTGCCTGGCAGCAGATTAAGCACCCCGGAACCGATAGCAGGATAGTGTTCCTTCAGAATTCGACGCTCCTCCTCACGCCAGTACCTGCCGCTGGTCACTCCCAGCGTATCGGCCCGGGTAAAGACAGCCGAAGACGTTCTGTCTTTAAGAAGCGTCGCAATGAATGCAGCGCCTGCGCCTGAAGCATAGTGCTGACGAATGATATCGTCTTCTTCTGCGGTCCATCGTGGCGATGCCTTTTCCTGACAGGCCAGTTTATGAGCCATCAGGCGAACGGAGCCGGGCGTTCGCCCCAGAATGCGGGCAAGCTCAGGCAGGGGCATGGTACGGTAGTTGACCTCCAGAAAAGTGAGGTCTGCAGCTGACCATTCGCACCAGTGATTTCTGTGAAGCTCGTTCTCATCCATTGAAACTCCGAAAATACGCATAAGGACGGTTACTGGCGTTCTGTTACGGCGGAATACCGCGTGATTAACTGCTTAAGATGCAGTTCTGTCTGCATCTTTTGCGCGGCCGGGATTGTCTGTGAAAGGCCCGGAATGCTCATTTGCCGCAGCTGTTCTTCAACCGGTACCGTTTTACCGAATGCCTGCGTAGCAGCAAAAACCTGTGATTTGAGCTCGCTGACCGTCATGTATTTCCCTTTCTGCTCATCCAGCCCGTTCAGCCTGTCGCTCAGTTTTTGCAGGATTGTCATTCCCTGATGCCAGCCGTTCAGCTGTTCCGCTGGCAGCAAGGCGCTACTGAGCTGCTGTTCCCACTGTTGTACCAGAGGCTTAGCCTGCTCCGGCCACAGCGTCCGTGCCTGTTCAGCGAGTTTTCTGCCATAGGCGATATTCCAGTCGGGAGGTAATTTTTCCAGCCTGGCCAGCTGCTGCTGTGTCTGAGCGATTACCTGTGCTGGTACCGGTGACCGCTGTTGCAGAATGGCCAGTTGCTCAGGCGTGAGCACGGCCGGTAACGGTGCCAGGGAGGCGGCAAACTGAACCTGTAGCGGGTCGGAACGGTGAAGATACTGCCAGACGAATGCGGCAGCTGAGCTTATCAGCAGCATGGTACACATCCCGCCCGCGAAGGATTTCCATTTTTTTACCGGCGCGGGCATTGTCGCCAGAACGTCCACGTTCGGCTGCTGTTCAGGCTGCGCGACATACACCCACTTCACTGCACTGTCTGGTACCCTGAAATCGTCATCCGGACCACCAGCAAGGTCCCTCGTGGATGCGGTCGAACCATTCATCATGGTGGAAGGCAACACGATACCGGGCTGAATGTTCGCGCCGGTGCCATCGCTGTTTTCCAGCCGGACGGCGCTGTTGTGCATCAGCGTGCGCAGCACATCCAGCTGGCTCAGATGCTTAAGCTCCAGGCGCTGCAGTACCGTACCCAGACGGCCAAGCAGCTGTTCCGCCCGGTACAGCTGGCTGAGGTCGCCGTAATTCAGCGCCAGCGTGCGCATCCGCTGCTGCAGGCGCATGCTCAGGCTGCTGAGGATTTCCATGCGGGCATGCACCGGCTGCGGCCAGAGCGTCCCCCACTGATGGCTTATCAGTGCTTCCAGTATTGCCAGCCCCTCATTGAGGCCGGACAGGCCGGCCAGTTGCATACGGGCAAGGGTGTACCAGGCTGCCGTCTGCAGCTCCACGCCGTTCTGCTCAAACAGTGAGAGGCAGAGTTTTTCGGCATATCGCCAGTTCACATCCGGACGCGCCGGATGCGTCAGTTTGCTCAGCTCATCGCGCAGGGCGGCATAATCCGGCAGCGCCCTGGGGTCGCCACCGGTTTTGATTTTACGGGGAGTCATGTTATTCACGGCTGAATATCCATATCAGAATGACGGACGTTGTTTTCTGGTTAAGCGGCTTCGCGCGGGTTTGCGGGCTCTGCAGGTCCGCTATGGCAGCCGCGATAAAATCAGGCCAAAAAATGCGCCTTCGTCAAAATGCTCTCCCGGCATGGCCGGTGCCCCTGGCTGAGTCAGTCGCCAGTCGTTAAGCTGACCTGCCTGCATGAATAAACGCCCCACTGAAGTGATGCACCCTTCTGCGTGAAGGGTCACGTCCACACGTCCGACCACGCTCTGGCCGTACAAAAATACCGGCGTAAACTTTACAGCCCGGTCGTCCACGCGCAGTACGATGCCGTCGATATCAAATGCTCTAACCTCCGCCAGCAGGTCCGTAACGCAGACGCTGAAGGTCCCCACCTTCAGCCCGGTACCGTCGAGCCACGCGTCCATCTGATCCTGAAGCAGCGTCATTCTCAGGTGAAACTCTGCGATATCGGCCTGACGCCAGGTGGCTGATGCAACCGGAGCGGGCTGTCCGGCCTGCTCCTGTTTCAGAAACTGTGATTTTAGTGACATGATGTTATCTGACCTCAGGGACGGGTTGCTGAGTCCACATACTGCTGACTCTTCAGGTGTCGCAGCAGCACGCGGCCTTCAGGCATAAATTCAGTGCCGTAGCGCACCAGACCGACACCTTTAAGTTCAGCATCAATCGCGTAGCGCAGTTCACCGGGGGCGTTCTGCTCCAGCAGGACAACGGCGATTTTTTTCAGACGCGGCTCATATCTGAGCAGCACGGCAGACAAAGTGCCCATCAGCTCATGGGCCGTACCCGGCATGCCCTGCAGGATTTTCGTCATATCGGGCAACCCATAGTCCGGCAGATGCGCCAGCGTACCTGCACGGCAGTTGAGAACGCGCTGCATGTTGTCGAGCACGGACAAAACGACCTGGTTCTGCTCGCTGACCTGATGGAGATCGAGGCCGCCGGTGAAGTTGCCGTAGAGCGTTTCATAAAGTGGTGGGCGAGGTGAATCACTCATCTTTCAGCGCCTGCAGGGTCAGGCGGTTATTGCCCGCATCGATGACGCGAGCCTTATCCGGATCGAGATCATCACGGCTCAGCACCACCCGCCAGGTGTTGTTCTCCTGGTCCGGCGACATAAACATCCCGGCCACCGCCACATACCGGGCCCCCTCCTCCATCGGCATATCCACCATCACCGCCCCGCCGGGCTGCAGACGGACATCTTTCTCCGCCAGCAGGTCTGCCCTGATGGCCTGACTGTCATCTTTAAACAGTGACGGATAGTCAGTACTGTCAAACGTTTTGCGATCCTTAAGCTGGTAGATGCGCACCACCGTCGACAGTGCCACGCCGCCTGCATTGCTGTTCACTGCCTCACGGGCCCGAATATCCAGATGCAGGGTCTTTATCTGCTTATAAAATATCGATTTGGTCACAGCAACGGTGCCGTCTGTCACTTTTTGAGTCAACCCGCACCCCGCCAGCATCAGGGTGATACCGGCGGCCAGCGCAGCCAGAGGAAATTTACCAGCGGTAATCGCCATCTTCATCGGTCTCCCTGCGGTGAATATTTTCCTGTACCCGCTCATAGCGGCCCAGATTAATGGTGATTGTTTTTGGGTGTGATGCGGTAACCGCATTCAACGGTCGCATTACGGCAGTGCGGCCCAGCTGCACCGCGCCTGCTTTGGGTTTCGTGCTCATGGTCGCGTCCGGCAGCAGGCTGCGGTCGACACACAGCTGTAGCCGTAAATCCAGGCGAGACCCGAGATACACGTGCAGCAGCGCCATCAGGTCGGTGTGAAGCTCCCCGCCCGGTAACCAGCCCTGCACTTCTGCCGGGTCAGTGGTGGTCAGACGCATCAGCACCTGGCTGTTTACGTCGGTGGCATAGCTGCCCATCACCGGTCGGTTTGTCAGGGTGGCGGGCTGGCTGACGCGCATGGTCAGTGGCTTCTTCAGCGGCACACGGCGTTTGTCATGGTGCCAGATTTTCGCCTGCGTGTTGGATGCCAGCAGGCGCACCAGCGAGGCCATGCCTTCTGCGGTACGCCCCGGCAGTAACATGACCGGCAGCAGTGCCAGAAAGCGCGAAGCCGGGGTGGCAATGTTTTGTGCACAGCCGTCAATGCCGAGTCCCGCAAGCCCCAGCAGGTACTGCGAGGTGTTGTCCTTCCCCCCCTCTTCAAAGGTCGCCGGGTATGAGTATTTACGCCAGATACGGTAGTACTGGGCAATCAGCCGGTGGTTGAAGATATCGAGGAAATCCGCCGTGGCCTCATAGCCTTCCCGCCGCCGGGTAATGTCATCGGTATAGTGCGTCGGCAGCGGGGACTCCACACCGTAGAGCCCCATAAAGGTGATGCGTACCGTTGGCGGCAGATGCGAATGCTCAGGCTGCTCAATTCCTTTGATTTCAGAGGCCGGAAAGCCCATCCCCGGGTGCGGTCGAAAACGTACCGGTTCATGTCGTACCTGCCAGGTGCTGCCGGTGACCGGGTTGTCCGGCTGGCTCTGCTCCAGCAGCTGGCAGAAGCGGTAAAAATTCATATACGGCAGCCGGTCTTCCAGCTGCGCTATCAGCCGGGCAGACGCGGACTGTGGTTCTCTTTCCACCGGATGCATTTTCCTTCTGGCTGAACGATAAGTGTGAGCTGGTTGAACTGGTTCATATCGGCATACAGCGCAAAGAACCGGTTAAGCATTTCACCAAAGAGGTGAATATCGCCCTCACCGGTGAAGCCGTTGCTGTCGAGGGTTACTTCGATATCCAGCCCCCGCAGCAGGTAGCCCTGCTCAAAACGCTGCAGGCGGTGGTGCTCCACATGCTGAATCGTCTCCAGACGGCGGGTGTTCAGTTCATCTTCCTGCCAGTTATAGAGTGCCAGCGTGCCGCGCAGCACTTCGGCGGTGCTCATCATGTTCAGGAACCCGGAGCCGAGGTGGCTCAGTACCCGCCAGTGAAAACGGTCTTCTGCTGGCGGGTAAACCGGCAGCGTGGGTTTGCAGAGGTTTTTCACCGTCAATGGCGTCTGCACCACCTGCTCACAGCGGTCAAGCAGCGTGCTCTGCAGCGCCCGGCGCGGTAACTGACCGTTGGTGCCGGTGATTTGCAGCGATACGGCTTCGCGCTCAAACAGCCTGTCATTCTCCCACTGGTGACCACCGAGAATCAGCCAGGTGTCATACAGCCCGGTCACGCTGCGCTTCACTCGGGTGTGGTAATAACGGGGTGGTGCATGACGGCGCATCATCCCGCCCTTGTGCCTGAAGCTGCTGAACGGCACATACTCTGCGTCACTGGTCCGGTTTGAGCCTGTCACCGAATCCACCGAATAAATCTCGGTGTGTCCGTCCTGCAGACGTTTGGGGCGCAGCAGGTACTCACTCTCAAGCCCGGTAATGGTGAGCGGGTCAGCTTCCAGCGTGAACAGGTTAATCACCGGCACGCAGTGCAGACGAACCGCGTCATCGGTGACCGGTAGGTCTGATGGCCACGGCGTACTGAACACGACCTCAATGTCGAAGTACTCTGCCCCGGCAGGTGGCGTGATACCGGCCAGGCCGTTGAGGTGGACAAACATAAACTTGTCACGGAAGGTGAAGTACTCCAGCAGCAGCTGGTACCCACTGAACGCCGTATCGCCTTTCGGCCACAGCCCGTCCTCCTCTGCAAATCCACCCGGTGAGAAGTACCCGTCGAGGCGAATGCGGTCGGTCTGCCCGGGAAGGCGCATATACAGGGCAGCCTGACGTTTAGTCAGCATCAGGTGCAGCTGGCTGCTGACGGGTGCATCCGCGCCGAGATAGAGACTCAGGTGACTGAGGTCCGCATGGGACCAGTCCGCCTGGGTGCTGCAGGCAAAACGTATCCGCAGCAGCGAGCGCCCGTCAGGCTCGGTGGTCATGGTCACCCCTGAGATGTTCAGCGGGTTGAGCATCACATCGCGGGTGGTACGATAACGGCAGACCGTATTTTTAGGTCCCACCGGGCGGGAGTAAACTTCCAGACCCGCGGGCATGACTTCCGCCATCTTCACGGCCTGAAGCACTGGCGTGAACGCCACCACAGAGAGTGACGGAATAGTACGCAGGTAGTGAGGCCAGAGCATACTGACCAGTCCTTCGGTAAGTTCCGGCAGATCGTCGTCAATCTTCTCCCGCAGCCGTCCCATTGAGAAAGCAAAGCCTTCGAACAGCCGTTCAACATACGGATCGGGTGTGCCGGCCTTATCCAGGTCGAGCATTGCTGCGCGATCGGGATGGGTTTGAGCAAATTCTTTCGCGGCTTCACGAAGGTAGCGCATTTCCGCGTCGTAATAACGCAGGGTCAAATCTTCCATTTATTTCTGTTCCTGTGGATTTAACCGCAAAGCACGGCGGCACGGGCGGGATCGACGGCGATCAGCCCGGCAAGTAAATGGTCGATTACTGGCGTAAGGCGGGCTTTATCAGCCTCGCTGCGACCGGCTTTCAGGCGCAGGAGTTTCAGATGGCGGGCCTGTACCTCGAACAACAGCTCAGGCTCCCAGTCACTGAGGGTCACTACACGGGCACGCTCACCCAGCTCAGCAAACAGGTGCACCGCCAGGTCATTTTTACCGTACTGCTCGGCAATGCGTCCCATCAGCAGGCGCAGCAGCCACTTCTGACGATCGGTGGTCATGCCCGGCTGGGTCTGCAACCAGCCCAGCGCGGCATCCGGGCCTTCACTGTCGGCCAGCGCCACGGCTTCCGGCTCCAGCGCCAGAATGTCGTCGTTACCGGCGGTGGCCGGGGCTGATGGCGTATCGTTGGCCCACCCATCTGTGGTATCAAGCACGCTCTGCTGGATCCAGTTCAGCGTCACTTCATCCGCAAAGGGGGTACCGTCACTGAACGCCAGCGTTTCCAGCCCGGACAGGCGCGACAACAACCCTTTCAGGTCGGCAGCAATTATGTCGGCCAGCGCTTCCTTTCCAGATTTCGTCAGCGCCTGGTGGATGTACCACTGCAAATCCAGCCACAGGTGATTGGCTCCGCGGGAAAAGGTGCTGTCGGCCGTTTCCAGCATTTCAGCCCAGTTCTGCTGCAGGTAGAGACGTTTGAGTAACGCGCGCTGATCCGCCCTTGGCGGCTCAATGCGTGTGCGCCCCTGCGCATCCGGGGCCGGGATGGCCCGCAGGGTGTCGTGACGCAGGCTCTTCATCAGATGGTGTGCTGACAGCCAGCCGTCCGGCTGCTCGCGAAGGTATTCGGTGAGGGTGCGGGCCTGGGCCAGCAAATCCTGACCGGACGTGATGCGTCCGATTGACGGGGCATCACTGTGGCTGGCAGCCGAAGGTGTTTCGCTGGTACTGGCGTTCTGCGGCACAACCGCATCCACACCACCCGCTTTCTGCAAGCGGCTTTCAAGAGCACCATACAGCGTATTGAGTTCCGGTCGGGTTTCATCCGGCTCATTTTCCATCAGTAGCTCTATCAGCAGCAGTGCTCCGGTGGTACGCACCGCATCGATCCTGACCACTTCCGGGTATAGGGAAAGAGAGTCAGTCATTCGCGATCCCGCCAGCCATTCCAGTGCCGCCTTACGGCTGCGGTCACGCTGCGGATGCAACTGTGGTCCAAAGCGCTCCAGCAGACCAGCCAGCAACTCGAGTCCTTCGGCCAGCCCCTGCTCACCTTCGCGGTGCAGCTTTGCCCAACAGTAGTAGGTGGCCACACGGATATCTTTGGCGGTCGTGGTCAGAAGCTTCTCGGCAAGCCGACAGATAAGTTCGGTATCCGCACCTGAGAGTTTGTTGACCTCCTCGCGCATCTGCTGAAAGTCGTCGTCATAACCCGGGTCATCACCCAAAGGTGATGGACCAGACAGCGGCTGCAGCCAGCTGTCCCAGAGCGCCACCCGCTCACGGGTGGCCGCGAGCAGTGGTTCCTGCTCAATATGGCAGGCGCTGATTAAGGCATTGAGCGTGCTCATCAATATACGTCCTCTGTATCATTTCCTGCACTGGCGACCTGGTCTGACACTGCCACGCCAGTAGTACTAAAGATGGTCTCCGGCAGACGGAAGTTACGCAGCTTCAGCAGCGCCAGCGGGCCTTCGCCGGCTTCGGTACGCAGGGTGTAATTGAGCGTACGACCGTCCTGTGCTTTCCAGCTCAGGCTGTAACTGCTGCTCGTACCCTGGTAGGCGCTGACGGCGGCCTTATCGAGCAGACGAATCAGACCCCAGCTACCCGGAATATCGCCGTACTGGCGGGTGCCCGCCTGGGTGCTGATCCAGCTCAGGTTAGCACCGGGTGCTTCTGTATCAGCAGGCCAGGTGAACCGTTTCCATGCCGGCATCTGGTTCACATAGGTCAGCTTCTGACTGTCGATAATCATGTCGGTCTGCATAACCCCATCGGCGGTGCCCGGGCGAAGTTCGAAGTTCATCCCAGCATTGCCTTCGGTGAAGGCCACATCCGATATATGACTCAGGGTGTTGATGGCGTTGAGGAATGCCGGGTTAAAGGCGAGGCCCTGCGAGTTGATGCTGTCCGGTACCCAGTGGTTGCCCTCTTTATGCAGCACGCCTTTGAGACGGGTCTGCAGGAACTGAGTGATACGCCCTGAATCAGCATTGAGGTATCTGGCCAGCAATGGCAGAGAAGCATCGCTGCTGGAATTGCTAAACGGATAACGGCCTCCAAAGGCACTGTTCCACTCAGCCACCACCGCCTGCTGCCACTGGGCATTGAGGCTGTCTGCCGCAGGGGTCAGCACCTGCTGCCAGGCCTGCTCCATCGCGTTCACAAACACCGTCCGCCCAAAGCCGCTCCACTCCTGCCCCAGACCTGCTGCAATCAGGCTGCCGTAGTCGCGGGTTTCGGTGAGGTCCACGGCTTTACCCTGAAATACGGTCTGAGCAATGGTCTGGGTCATGGCCTGAGGGTCAGCGGCATTAGTCACCTGCTGCAGGCGCAGACGAACCTGCGTCACGCGGGTCAGGTAGGACTGCAGACTCAGCGCCTGCGCAACAGTGTTGCTTTTATCCATCAGCGCCAGCACCGGACCAAAGGTTGCATCCAGCGGGCCGTGAACGCCGGCACTCTGGTCAATGGCATCCTTGTTATCACCGCCCAGCAGATTTTTGGCTGATTTCACCAGGGAGTCTGAAATCGCCTCGCCGGTTTGCCCGGTGCGCCCCTGCACATTCAGGGTGTTCATCAGCGCCACCAGAGGTGACTGGCGCACATCGGCCATCAGGGTCAGCTGGTCAATGGAATCCGACAGCGTCGCGGCCTGGTTCCAGCGCAGGCTGTTGAGATACGCAAGCCAGGCCACACCAAAGTCCGCAAAGTAACGCTCGGTCAGGCGCTTTTTCAGCGCTTCCGGCGAGGTCTCATCCTGTTTATTCACCTGGCGCTTGCTGTCAGTGAGCACCCAGTCGAGTTCGTCCCGGCGGGCCTTCACCACCTTCTCGATGGCGGGCTGAACGGCCTGCTCCCAGGCCTGGCGGGTAAACATGCCTGGTACGATTTCTGTGGTGCTGAACAGACGGGATGCATCGGTATCACCAGTCATATCGTCAAGACGCATATCGACATACAGGTGCGCCACCTGGGAGAGCATCTTCTGGTACAGGGTCGATTCGCTGTTACGCACGCCCATCAGGCGAACCAGAAGCGAGCGCGCCTGGCTGACCATGCCCTCATCAGCACGGAGCTTCCACTCCGGATGCGTGACCAGCTGCGCACCATAGAACGACAGCAGCGACGGTGCTACACCCTGCCAGACGCCGTCTTTCACGCCATCACGTTTTGGCCAGTCACGAAGCAGCGCCGAACTGAACCAGGCGGCGTCCATATGTTCCGGACGCGCCAGCATCAGGTAGAGCTTGAGCTGGTCATACGTGTTTTTTGCCATCTGCTCACGCAGCGGGCTGCCCGGCGGCAGCGCATTGAAGGTACTGAGCTGAGTCTGCAGATGGTCCGCAGCCGCATCCCGCAATAGCGGTAACGCGCAGTCCTGATAGCGTGGCCAGAGTGCGGCCAGCAGGGCGTTATTCTGGCTCAGCCCGGCCTTCTCGTACCACGGTACACCATGCTCAGAACGGTACTGCAGGCGGGCCAGGGTTTTCTGGAGTTCAGACAGTGCGTGCAGGCGCTGTTCCAGCGGCTGATTCTGTCGGGCGGCAAGTGTGGCCTGTGCATTCGCACCGTCAATCTGGCTGCGGTTGGTGACATAGGCGATACCCATCCAGACAGCCCAGCCCACCATCGCCAGGGCGACAACAGACGCAAAAACTTTGCGCCATGGAAAACCCGGCTTGTGTGGGCGTAGTCCGGCAGGAAGCGTACGGACAGACACCGGCAAAACATCCCAGCGCTTATCCATGCCCCAGTGGTGTGTCACGGCACGTTCAGCACCGGCAGAGAGCTGACTGAACACCACACCGGCCAGCGGCAGCGGGCGGTACGGATTGAGCATCACCGACAGCGGCGCAGTCACGCTCTCCGGCTCACGAATAAGCTGGTCGGCAAGCGTCAGCAGGAAGTTATGTTTTACTTCACCGCAGGTCTGCTGCAGGCCCTGTGAGGTCAAATCCGGCGTCAGGGCGGAGAGTTGTTCTGCCAGCCCTTCGGTACGACAACCAGCAGGCAACAGACAACCTGCCGCCTGAGTAATACGCCCTTCCGGCTGACCGGCGCGCGGGTGCAGGGACCAGACATACAGCGGGAGCTGCCAGCCAAGCTTATCCATACGCGTGCTGATGGCATGGGACAGGGAATCCATGGTGCTTTCAGACGGTACCGGCAGCGGCTGCTCCAGCCCCGGGGCTGAGATCTGGTCAAAGGCCGAGGTGACCCACACCAGACCATCCACAGGGCGGCGACGCAGTTTGCGCAGCGCGGTCAGCCAGGCGCTGTCTGCTGGCGTATTGAGGTCACCGCCCCACAGCAACAGTGTACCGCGGTCTTCCTGCCAGAGCTGAGCTGTAAGACCTGGCGTCAGCTGTTCCACCTCAGAGGCGGTGCCGGTTATCAGCAGGATGCGTGTTTTACGTCCCCAACGCCGACCGTAGAGGTTACGCATGGCGTCACGGATGGTATCAACGGTGACATTGCGAGGCGCGGTCTGCTTGACGCGACCTTCATCGGCAGGCAGGACACTTTTACGCTTCGCCTGAAAACGCGACCACTGTTGTTTAATCGCAAGGCTAATGGTTTTGCCATGGCGGACAAGTAGCAGAAGGATTATCACCGCCACAAATACCAGCAGCTTAAGGCCGTTACTGGTCAGTCCGAACGCATCACCCTTTTTCCAGATGGCTAATCCGATCGCGGCAGCAATCAGCGCAGTAATACTGATGCGTCCCCAGTTACCACGCCACACTGAGTTATCCTTCGCCATTCATCAGATTCCCTGTAGTTACGGTATTTACAAATCGCTGCTCTTTGTTACCCGAAAGCATCAGGCAATCTTCTTTTGTGAGCATGGTTATATCACTGACGACGGCGGCCATAATCCACGGTGAGAAAGGGCCGCTGAGTCCTGCATATTTCTCAAGCCAATGGCACTGTTGGGCCTTCCAGTTGCCTTCATATTGCTTTGCACTGGCCAGAAGAGTGGAAAAATCATCACCCCATTCCATGCTGTCGCCCACAATTGCACGCGCGGCAATAGCCTGCGACTGGGTTGAGAAAAAGGTGTCGAGCTCTTCATTCAGCTTTTGGGTTGATTCAAGCGACATAGGCCGAAGCAGGCGAGCGTGATGGTTTAGCTGATACTTCGTTGCTACATCATCAGAGGTCAGCATTAAAGCCGAGAGCGAATCACTGTACTCATTCCCTCCCTGAGTCTGGTGAACCAACAGAAGCTCAACATCCAGAATCGGGGCTTTAAGGCGTTCACCCACCCAATCGAAAGCCCGGTCTTTAAGAATCGTCAATAACGGTACAGGATACGCCTGCCCAACTAGCTGGAGCCAGCATGCTGAGAATTCTTTCTGCAGTGTCTCATCAGGATCGTGTGAATCAGTCAGTAAGGTTGCGTGGAAAGGGAGGTCAGATAAGCGCTGTAATTCTGATATGTCCAGGCCCACAATCAATGCTGAAAAAACATCTTCGCCAACAGGTAATGCTATTCCCCGAGAAAGAGAGCTACCCTGTTCGAGATCTTTGGGGGCCTGCAGAAATGTGGATGGCGTCAAGTTATCAGGCAGGATAACCCGGCTATACAGAACCGCCAGATAACGCCCGGCCCAGGAAACCCATTGGTGCTGTGCATAATCTGCTTCATCAGACTCAAACTGGTGACGATCCATTGCGTGGTTATACATCCAGCCGCGAATGCAAATCGCCACGAACCAGATAAAAAGAGGGCTTCCGGCAACAATCCAGAGGTTAAATTTTTGCAATTCACCCAGAAACTGATTGGCGTGGAGTACAAAGAACAACACTCCGGCAATAACAGCAACAAGGCCTGCGATCAGCCAGATGACCAGTGACGGCTCATCAGGTTCTACAGATATTGTGGCTTTCTGACGCTCCCAGCTCATAACTTATCCTACTGAACAATCCGGCGCACTGGAGATAACATGGCAACCGCATTCACATTCGCAGCCATCCACAACAACTTGTTTACCATCCGAAACCCATTCTGGTGATCCTTCGATAATGGCGTTAATACCATGTCCTTCAACAGGGCAATTAATTTCATCGCCAACGAGGGCGACTTTCTTCCCGTTCACAATCATGGTCGAGGACGCAGATATAACTTCACCGCCATGTGTTGTTTTATCTCCGAGTAATACAAATCCTTTAGACATACAAAACCCTATTTCAGCAACGATAATTACATTGAAATTTTTTGTCGATGGTTTCTCGAGCCAAATCTCATATGCGAGATTTAAATTTGAACATCATTCAATTTTTATCACTTTGATTTTAAGGTGAGTAAGTTCACCATCATCATCATAAGCCTGATTGCAATACGCTCCCTCAGTGGACATAATGTAATTGTCTGGGAAGTTGAACGCTTGAATTCTATTTTCACTTACATATTTATCACAGTCAACTATAAAACCGTTGCCAGTGATTCCATATACAGGGATTATTTCACTTTTAACTTGAATCAATTCCTTTCCATTTAAATTACCACCAACTTTAGTCTTCGATGTATCATTTGGCATATGAATAGATTCGACTATTTTGTTTACAACAATGTCATGTTTTTTTGGGTTGTAAGTGGCCTCTGCCCGCCCAGAAACCCAATTATCACCGGATTTATAATAATAGATTATAACTTTGTCATTTTGGACTTTAACGTAAAGTTCGTTTATAGATTCTGGTCTGTAAGATAAAACATACTCACCATTTTCATCTTTTTGTGGTGCAACACCATCTTGAATATAGTAAGTTCCATTTTGCAAAATATCTTTATTCGTATCTGCATGAGTAGTGCTAATGAACAGCAGAGAAAAGATGCCGATGATAATCTTGATCATTGGATTATCTCCAAATGTAATGCATGCTCGCCACGAGAATTGCCAGGATAGAAAAAGTTTTTTATATCACCAGTATTTTTTTTGTGCTCAAGAACCGCATTGATGAAGTTCTTCATATTAGCCCTCCCCCCAATCCTCGTATATGAGATGTCTAATGTGTTTACCTTGTTATACTCCTCCAGCGTCACATTATGTCTAGATATTAATTTACCATTTGCTTTCAACTCTCTTGCCTTTTCTAGCATACAATTATAAGCAAAAGTATGGTCGTTAGGCTTTAATTTATTCGCATCTGCATACGCAAGTATTACTTGATCACCGACTGAATTATATGTTTTAAGCTGTTCTTCTACTCCCTTCCCTGGAGTGTGAGGATGTTCAATTGCATATAACATAGCCCTGATTTGTGATTCAAGTGTTCTTATTGTACTTGTTATGTATATTTTATGGACACCTGATTTTTTCATTATATCCTTCAACACACTAATTGTTTTAGCACTTACAACACTTTGTATAGCTGAGTTATCCCAATTAATAACAGGTTCAAAATCCCTTGTCACACGGATAGGTTTTGCTGCGCCTGTTTTATCAGTTTTATGTTTTTCAGGCTCACTTTTAATTCTATCATTAACAGCCTTACTCGTTGAGGTTGTCTTGATGTGTATAACATTGTGTTGTTTATCTGAGTCTGCTGATTTGCTTCCTTTAGGCAACACAATATGACTTCTGGCATACTCTATTGCTGCTTTAGTATTAGCATTTTCAACACCTACGTGTTTGAGAATCTCTTTTTTTGTCTTATCTGAAACATAGCGGCTAACATACCCATGATTTTGACTATTGTCGGGTATTTTCAATTTAGCACCCACACGTAACATGTTTACGTTATGAATCTTATTAATTCTTGCAAGTTTCTCAATTGATACACCATGGCTCTTAGCTATTGCCGATAAAGTGTCACCTTTTTTAACGGTATAAGTTAGAGTCTTATGCTTTTCATCAGTGTTTTTTTCTCTGGTTGCTTTAGCTAATTCTTTGTAATTATCAGCAAGAATAGTAAACACAACCTCTGAACCTGCGATAGCATTGACTGATTCAGTCATCCCATTTACATCTGTCACACCTTTGATAAAAACCAGAGTTTTTTCATAGTCTGACACTAAATTTGGGCATGTTGAACTTGGAAATGGAGAGATTGCAGCAATATAATTTTTGTTCTTGAATGCTGTATTATCCCCCGTGGATAATTTAAATTTAGTATTAACTTCAGTGTTTTTTAGCAACCCTTCCACAACAGATAAATGCTTAGTGATATAAAGCGCCCATTTCTTGCCGTCTGCACTTTTCTCACGTGTACCATCGAGATATTTCCCTAAGCTATAGGCTCCATCATGATGCAGTAAATAAAGCCACTCCCAGTATTCACTTTGATCTGATGTATAACTTTCCATCACCTTAGATTTGTTAAGTAAAAATGAATAAATTACCGCATAACATCCATTCTCGGCATCAAATACGTTTTCCGCGCGAAGGTCAAGTTGAAAACCAAGAATATCCTCAGATTTTGTCAATGCATCCTTGATAAAGCCAACAGTACCTTGCGCTAAACCAGCAGCACTAGTGGCCCCCGCAGCCGCATCAGGGTTAAATCCGGACTCAACCTTAGTTGTTAATAAAATATATGATATCTCTTTATAACTTAATCCATAACGGACAGCTATGGTAATAATCATATCTATAATAGCATCCTGGACATCTTTATCTGCATCTCCTGCTGTACGACTGTTGCCTCTTAACTTTCTGGTCGTATCTATATCCGGATAAAGTGAGATTAACGAAAATGGCTTAATCTGGTCATCAAAATATGCTTTTCCCTTCTTGGTATTTAAATACTCATATAAATCAGACATACCATACCTCAGCGGTTGCTAATAAAATCTATGTTTGTGTTACTGTATGGTTTTTTTATTTCTCGAGATCTAAGCTCAGAAAGCTTGTTACCTGTAACAAAGTTACCTGAAAGATCAATAAATGGGGCGTCAATATAGGACAACAATGAACCCTTTACGCTCTCCTCTTCATCCAACCCTAGATGGTATCCGATCACAACGTTTTCATTATCATAGCATTTCATTGTGGAGGGGGCCCAATCACCAGGCTTAACTACATCATTAAAGGAATAACCTTGTCCTTCCAGGAGGGCTTTTTGGCTATTCGGGATGTATGGCAAAGAAAACTCTTTATTATTCGTGCCGTTTTTTATTTCCATTTGGTAATTTTTGCATATATTCTCTGTTGGGCTTTTTTGATTCACCTGGCATTCAGCACTGACCTTTACCAAAGCTGAGCCACATTGCATTTGTGCTGATTTAGCATTCCATGTACCACTTGCAAAAGAAAAAAATGGAGCCAGCAACATGCATAACAAAAATTTAAACCTTAAAGTAATATCACGCACTTTTATTTTCCTCACAATCACTGCATTGACAGGCATCGCTCTGGAGTGACATATCTGAAAATGATGAACAATGTACTCTATCCACAATATTCTCACTATCGTACCAATAATCACTTTGAATCATTTCAAATTCAAAAGGCTCATTCGGGTTTGATGAGTAAACTGGGATTGTTTCACCGTTCTCGTCTGTTCTACCGAATAATTTCTGCCCATTACTCGATGTCAGCATGTATGCCGCAGCTGCAACTGGAACACCTGCATCAGACGATGCCGTAAATTTTCCACTATATCCAGATGGAAACTGTGGCATAACACTACTCATGCTTACACTACCCATTTTCTGCGCATTGGCACATTTCCACAGGATATTACCTTCACAACCCAGAATAATATTCTTACCCTGCAACTGGATGAATGACCCATCCAGATTTTTCAGCACGACATCTTTCGCCGCCGTGATTTCAACCCGCCCTTCCGTGCTGGTTACGGTCACATCCTTTTTAGCTATCGCATCAAGCGCATCATCCTGAGCCTGAATTTCTACTTTTCCCTTAGCCGCAAAGAGTTTCATCCCGGCCTTACGGGCCAGCATACTCACGGCTTCACCCGCTGCCACGGTAAAGCGCTTAAGTGCACTGATGTCAGTGTTTTGTTGTGACATAATCCCGACGCTGGCGCTTCCCGAGGCCATACGCACTGCCTGCGGACTGGTAATGCTTACCCCTTCAGGTGCATTTAACACCATCCCTGGCTGCGCGAGATCTTTGAGGGCATCAGTCAACTTCACCTGGCTCTGAATATCAGCGGGTAGCGCCTGCGCAGTTTCAGCTGCGTCTGACATGCTTCGGGCAATACTCAGTGCATTCTCCAGTTGGGCAATCGCCTCCTGCATGGAAAGCATCTTGTCCCCGGCAAACGGCTGTTTATCTGCTGTGATAAACACCCCGGCACCACCCCGGATAGAAACATGTCGGTCAGTACGCAGCTCAGCACCTTCACCGCGTGGTTCGCGGGAAGCATTGACGTTGTGGCCTAAATTGAGTTGGGTTTTGCCGCCATACTCCGTGCTGAGCTTAACGTGCTCTTCGCCGCGTTTATCCTCCATCCGCAGTTTATTCAGACCCGCGGTCCTGACCACATTGCGCGTGCTGTTGGCCTCAGTAACGTGGTCAACGTGGCGGGAGTCGTGCATAGCATGGGCAATATACGGACGATCAGGATCGCCTTCGTGGAATGCAATGGCGACTTCAGTGCCCTGTATCAGCGGGAAGTGGAAGCCGTATTTGTCCCCCCCGTAAGGCTTGGCAAAGCGCACCGGCATACTTTCCATGCCCTGGCGCTTATCATCGCGGTCGGCATCGAACTTCACCCGGTACATGCCCGATGCATCCTGCCAGGCGTAGATGTCGTTATCCTTGGCGCTGGTCACACGCGCCATCAGCGTGCCGCTGACCACCGGGCGTTTTTTCGCGGCTGGACGCCAGCAACGGTTCTCGTAATACGGCATCCCTTCCCACATCACGATCAGGGCATCTTTACGGCTGGCGATATAGCCCGTGCGGGTAATGATAATACCGTTGTCCGTTTCTGATGGCAGTGTCGGTGTTACCACACTTTCACTGATGGTCAACACCTGGGCCGGAGAAAGCAGCGCATCATTAGCGCAGCCGCTTATAGTCGTCTGTCCTGACAGAAAACGCTCGTGTTCAAGGCGAGCCCAGAAGTTGCCGGTTTCTGCTGAAGGTGTGATTTTGTCGCCACGTTCAAGATGACGCGGCAGGTAGTGATAGACCTCACCATAGGTAACACCGTCACCGTCGCCCCGGGTCATGTCCGCCGGTACAGAGGCCAGGACATTCTGGGCTTCACGGTGATTGTAATCACTGGCGGTAACATTACGCTCAACCACGTTCTGTCGGACGTTAACCCCCCATACCGAATCCGCTGCATTGTCACTCATTCCCGATGGACTGCTGAGCGGCAGAGACTTACCGAACGTCCATGCGCTCTGCTTGTCTGCGAAATGTACCACTTCAGTCTGGGTGTCAGGTTGCAGAGTGAAGAAGTAGAAAATCCCCACTTCAGCCAGCAAACGCTCAATGAACGCAAGGTCATTTTCCTTGTACTGGTTAATCTGCTCACGCTTCGGATAGTCGGCTTTGAGAGTGAACTCATACTCCCAGCCTTTCAGGCCATGCTCCTGCAATACTTCGGCGACGACTTCCGGTACCGATTTATTGACAAAAAACCGGTGGGTGCGGAATTGCTTGCGCAGCAAAGACAGGAACGGCTCAATAATAATCTGGTACGTCGCCTGGTCACGTGAGCCACTGATACGCTTAAAATGCGTCACCACACCATGCACCACTTTCTGCCCGGTCAGCCCCATCAGAGGCCCGGTTCCCATGGTCAGCGTGGCAGGTTTGGTCAACAGTTGTGCTGAACTGATATTCTGATCGCTGCTGGTAAAGATGATGTCGTAGTGGTAAAGCTCACTCATGAACTCCTTACCGTTAAACTCTTCCACATCCAGTGAAGCTGTGCAGGACGGAATATCCAGACGGTAGCGGTTCAGCCCGCCTTCTGTTAGCGCAGACAGGGTGTTCTTAAGCGTATCTGTCAGACTCATGATTTTGACTCCATGGGATAACCTGCAGTCCATGACTTTCTTGCCGACGGGCAAGTAACAGGTTTAATCAGGGGTACTCAGCGAGTACGAAAAGCGTGATTACGGCTCCAGCCCCGAGGGCGCAGGCGAGAGTTTTCATCAGCAAAGCGGTCATTTCAAAATTATTCATGCCGTATTCGCCGTCGCCGCTAATGGGGATAAAGCGCTTAACGAATGTGTAAGAACACGTATCCGGAAGAAACAGCACTCCCGCCACCACTAAAGTTAAAAAGATAAAAACCTTCATGGCGTTCTACCGGGGCACTATTCAGAAACGTCAATAGAGCCATAAGACCTTGAAATTTCGCGGTCGGTCAAAGGAAAGTTATATACCTGGGTATCATTAACGCCTATTCCGACAACAAAATTCCGGGGTTCATCTTTGTTGTTTGCTGAATGAAGCACGAATTCAACAATGTATTTATTACCATCCATGAAATGGTAGTAAGACGGTGGAATGCACAATGCACCATCAACAATCTTAAGATCTGGTGAGAAGTTGAATTCTTTCTCTTTAGGCGGCGTACCCCGAAGATTGATACCCATGTCTGCAGGCTGATAATCTCGCGCATCATTAATACTCATGCAAACGTCATTACCTTTTCTGCTCACCAGCGCAGTTTCATCCAGACTCATTCTGTCGCCAGGGCCTGGGCAACCAGTCAGGGCTACCGACGACATGCCTAATGCAACGATAAAGATAATTTTTCGAAAATGGTTCACACTCACCACGGAAAACCTCTCAGAGAATTTTTATACCCTTCACGTATTGCCGCCTCAGAAATGTCGCCATCAAGCGTAATGTCGGGGTACTTTTTATTTTCAAGGTGCCACCAGATTTCATAGCCAAATGTCTGTAAAACAAAATTATCGGCAATAATCTGTGCCTGCTGCTCCATCGGATAGTCACTCAGCAGGCGACCATCAAGCGTATAGCGATAACTGACAAGCCAGCTCACCAGGCCTCGTCCAATAACATTCATCCCTTTTTCACGCTGCCAGACATGGCTCATTTCGTGAATAAACATATGCTGAAGCGAATACAGCGATTGTGAAAAATCATCCCGGTACTGATTGATGAAGTAGATTTCACCATTAGGTGTCATTGCCGTATTCGCATCCTGCGCATTAAACGGCAGATAGCTGCCATGATGAATTTTCACCTTCTCGTAATCGATCCGGTTACCGAATACCGTTCTGGCTAAGGCGATTTCCCCGGAGGTCAGTTTTCTGACGGAATTATCGTCCTGCTTTTTGACGTCCTTCTTTTTCTTCTTGCTGGCATCATGAATGGTCATTCCCTGCCTCCGGATTAGCGTTCAGCCGCGCCTGAAAATTCAAGCCCAATCCCTTCATCATCATTCCAGCCGAGCGTCAGAGAGTGTGGTTTCTGCTTCGCCGCCATATGGGTCAGCAGCTGCTGACTCAGCACCGGCAGAATTTGCTGATTGAGCAGACTGTCGACGTTGCGTGCACCGGTGTCCGGCAGCAGGCAGGCGGCAGTGAGTGCGTCATACAGGCTCTCATCAATCTGCGTGGTCAGGCCGTAGTGATGATGTAAGCGCCTGCTGACCTGTGACAGCTTCATTTCCACGATGGTACGCATCGCAGCTTCCGCCAGCGGACGGTAAATCACGGTCTGGAAGCGGGCCAGCAGCGCCGGCTGGAAGTGGTCGCGCAATATCGGACGCAGCAGTTCATGCAGTCGCCTTCGGTGGCCTCCGGCTGTTCGTCAAGCAGTTGCATCAGGTGGTCGCTACCAAGATTCGAGGTCATCAGGATAACCGTGTTACGGAAGTCGATTTCGCGCCCTTCGCCGTCGCGCATAAAGCCGCGGTCGAATACCTGATAGAACAGGTTCATGACGTCACGATGTGCTTTTTCCACCTCATCGAGCAGCACCACGCTGTACGGGCGCTTGCGAACCGCTTCGGTGAGAATGCCGCCCTGACCGTAACCCACGTAGCCCGGCGGCGAGCCTTTCAGCTGCGACACCGTATGCGGCTCCTGATACTCGGACAGGTTGATGGTGATGAGGGATTTCTCACCGCCGTACAGCACGTCTGCCAGTGCAAGCGCAGTTTCAGTCTTACCGACGCCACTCGGACCAACCAGCAGGAACACGCCCTGCGGACCGTTCTCGGACGTAAGCCCGGTTTTGGCCGCACGCAGACGCTGAGCGATAGCGTTAAGGGAGGCATCCTGCCCGACCACACGTTTACCGATCTCATTTTCCAGGGTCAGCAGTTCGGTCTGTTCATCTTTCATCAGTGAAGCGATCGGCACGCCTGTCCAGTCGGCGATGACCTCTGCGACCGTACGGGTATCAACCTCCACCTGTATCAGCACGTCGTTCTCCTGCTGCAGCGAGAGCTGCTGACGGAGCTCTGCGATGTCCGAATAACGACTGATGTCCTGACGGCAGGCTATCAGCTCGCCGACCATCTGGCGCTCGACGTGAAGACGGGCTTCCTGTTCGTCAAGTTCCGCCTCCAGCTCTGTGCGCAATATTTCAATGACTGCCAGCCGGTCTCCGTGTGACGATGCGCCTGCGGAAATGTCCTCCAGCAGATCCTGTGTTTCCATGCCGAGCGCTGTCAGGCTGGCTTTCAGACGCACAATGGTGTCCGGTACGGTATCAAGACTCATTCGCACGCGGGCGCTCGCGGTATCCAGCAGGTCAACCGCCTTATCCGGCAGCTGGCGTCCCGTCAGGTAGCGACGGGACAGTGTCACCGCAGCACGCACCGCATCGTCGGTAATATGTACGCCGTGGTGTTCAGCATAGCGGGATTTGAGACCGCGAAGCATCAGGCAGGCTGTGTCGTCATCCGGCTCGTCGACTTTCACCATCTGGAAGCGACGCTCCAGGGCAGCATCGCGCTCAAAATATTGTTTGTATTCAGACCATGTGGTGGCGGCGATAGTGCGAAGTTCGCCACGCGCCAGCGCAGGTTTCAGCAGGTTGGCCGCATCGGCCCCGCCCGCCTGATTACCGGCGCCGATGATGGTGTGGGCTTCATCGATAAACACCAAAATCGGGGTGGGTGACTGCTGCACCGCGTCGATGACGTTTTTCAGGCGCTGTTCGAACTCGCCTTTCACGCCTGCGCCCGCCTGCAACAGGCCGAGGTCAAGGGTACGCAGGCTGACGGTTTTCAGCGATTCCGGCACGTTGCCTTCAGCAATACGCAGCGCCAGACCTTCCACCAGGGCTGTTTTCCCGACGCCAGGTTCGCCGACCAGAATGGGGTTGTTCTTGCGACGGCGGGACAGAATATCGACCATCTGGCGGATTTCGGTATCACGACCAAACACCGGGTCGATGTTGCCCTCTTTCGCTTTGGCGGTGACGTCGAGAGTGAATTTATCCAGCGCGTTCTGCAGTGCCGGGTTGAGTTCGCCGTCTTTTACCTCCGCCCCGATCGGACGGCCGACCATTTCGACATCGCTTCCCTGTTCGGCCAGTTCTGCATCTTGCTGCATTTCCGGGCGCTCATCCGACTGCGCATCAAGCAGCGGACGCAGACGCTCCAGCTGGCTCTGGCCCAGCGTCAGCAGCGGCCACAGACCGTCACAGCGTGCCAGTTTCGGTTTATCGACCAGCGCCATCAGCAGATGGATGCTACGGATATGCTCCTCGCCGTTCAGGGAAGCAATCAGCCAGGCCTGCTGCATCAGGGTCTGAATAGTGTCAGACAGCTGAGGACGACCACGCACCGAGCGCGGCAGGTTGTCCAGCCAGCCGAGTAAGTCCTGCCACAGGGCGTCCATATCCCACTCATAACGGCGCGCCAGCACCGTAAGGTCACCTTCCCCCTGCTCGAGCAGCTTCAGCAGCCAGTGCTCCGGCAAAATTTCCGCATGCGCGCGGGTCTGGCACAGGGAAGCAGCCCCTTCCATCGCACGGGCACAGTAAGGGTTCAGACGTCGCAACAGGATGGCTGGATTTTCCATGAATCTCTCTCTTTGTCGGTTCCTGGACACGCTACCGCCCCTCGCTGTTTCCCGTGAAGGGGACCAAAGCGCATACGGTCGGGCTGGCAGTTTGTGGTTTTCTTTGCTGAAAGCCCGTTTCACACAGCACTCAGATCGGGATAGGGGCAGTCCTCACGGACCGCCTCCTCCCACACCACCGTACGTACGGGTCCGTATACGGCGGTTCAGTTATGTTGATCGTCACCTACCTACATATCAGGCAGGCCCATATCTCGGAAAAATTTATTGGGCATCGCTATACACAGAGGTTGAGACTGGCTTATTGCCCATTGCTTTTGCCGACCACCTGCGGTCATTGCTGCAAGGTCATGATTTACACCTCTCTCTCGAAGTTGATCGTAACGGTTTCGGCATGTTTTCCATTGTTTCCACACCAGACTACGTAACCTTCTCCTGAGCCATTTACCCAACAGTCTTGCTGTAGATACATTCTCGTTGAGAGCGTAATAGTTCAGCCATCCTGTCAGATACTGGCGAAGAGCACTGATCACTCGTTCGAGTTTCCAACCCCTGTTTCTACCTGTCAGTTCTCTTATTCGATTTTTAAATCGTTTAAGCGATTCTTTGGCTACGACACACCGTATTTTTCCGTTGTAACGCCGGAAGCTGTACCCCAGAAATTTGCGGTCATAAGGCGGTGATACCGCGCTTTTCTGCTCATTTACTTTCAGTCTCTTACTATCCAGCCAACGGGTGATGCCTTCTTTAACCCTCTTTCCGGCCCTCTCGCTTCTGACGTAGATGTTGCAGTCATCGGCGTAGCGAACATATTTCAGTCCTCGCTTTTCCAGTTCACGGTCCAGCTCATCCAGTAATACATTCGACAGGAGCGGGGACAGCGGGCCTCCTTGCGGAGTACCTTCTGTCTGGGGTCTGACGACTCCCGCTTCCATCACTCCTGAGTTCAGGAAAGCGCGTATCACCTTCAGTACCCGTTTGTCCGTTAACCGCCTTGCTATCCGGTTCATCAGAACATCGTGGTTCACACGGTCGAAAAACTTTTCAAGATCGAGATCCACCACCCAGTGGTGTCCCTCTTCCACGTAACTTTTCGCCCTATTCACGGCCTGATGTGCAGATCGCCCAGGACGGAACCCGTAACTGTTGTCGCTGAACGTTGGATCCCAGAGGCTTTGCAGTACCTGCAACACTGCCTGCTGGAAAAAACGATCAACTACCGTCGGAATACCCAACTGTCGGGAACCTCCCGTCGGTTTAGGGATTTCCACCTTGCGCACCGGCTGTGGTTGATAAGTGCCTACCAGCAAACTGGTGCGTAATTCCCCCCAGTGCAGCTTCAGGTATTCGGGAAGTTCGTGTACGTTCATCCCATCAATACCTGCGGCCCCTTTATTGGCTTTAACCCTTTTCAGAGCCTGCTTCAGGTTCTCAGGACTGAGAATGACTTCCATCAGATTGTCACCTGACGACGGGCTTTCTTCCTCCGGGTGTGCCAGACCGGCTTCAGCCCCGGGCAGGCGTATGACCCGGGCTTCACCCGGTCTCCGCCTGACAGGGTCGCATTGCGTTTTCTGCTGCATGGCCATTCTGAACCTCCGGTGATACTCACCACTCATAACTGTTCAGGCCTTCAGGTCTCCCCTACTATGCCTTCTGCTGACTTCTGGATGCCGATCGATGCCTCTTGCGAGGCATCCAGTCCCGGGGACGGGACGACATACAGATCTCCCGGGGTAAGCCCGACAGCCTTCGTTACACACCTGCCTGATCTACCTACACACCCCTTGATGGTTATGGCTTTTCGCGACCTTTGGCTCGCTCATCCGAATGCATAGGCCTTATCAGATTCCTGTTCGTCAGGTCATAACTTTGCTCCACACTTCCTTCAGACCCCGCCTCACGACGACGCCCTTGCGCTTCACTAGTCCTTCGCCACCATCAGGCTGGACAGGGGACTCTCACCCCCAAGCTGTCGGGCATGCCCGGCACACCAAAAAACTGCGGACAGGAAACCCCGTCCGCATCGGGCTTACGCGGTGGCGCGTTCGTTCCAGGAATCGGAATGAATGATGTTGCCGTCTTTGTAGGTCCAGGTGATTTTTTCGTAACGCAGTTCAATGCGCTCAAGGTGGTTGTGCTTCTCTTTAGAAGGATCCTTGATGTCATACATTTCAGGATTCACTTTCACCACTTTCACGTTTTCCAGTCTGGTGTTGAAGTACTCTACTTCCTGGCCAGCGTCGTTGATTTTGTACCACCTGAATTCCGCAGACTTGAGGGTCTGACCGGTGGTCACCGCCTTGTACAGGTACGGGCTGGAGGAGTCGATTTCCTTGGTGAACAGGAACGGGGTGTGGATACGGGTACCGGTCAGTTTGCCGGTGTTGTTATCGGTCGGGATGTACAGGTTATGTTCCTGAGCGACCACTTCGATGCTGCCTTCACGATCCTGAACGTCCACAGAACCTTTAATGTCCGCGCCGCCGTCGTCTTTCAGCCACAGATAAACAGGAATTGCCATGGTTTACTTCTCCATTTATTGAGTTGATGCGTCACTTTCATCCGGTGACGCTGGTTTGCCCGGCACCTGACAGGCGTCAGCCTGCGGCACAAGGCTTATCTCTACACGCCGGTTGGCTGCGCGGCCTTCCGCCGTGTCATTGGTGGCGACCGGTCGGCTTGCGCCATAGCCCTGCACCGCAAAACAGCTTTCCGGCACGTCACCGGTGTCACGCATCCAGTTGCGCACCGATTCAGCACGCTTCAGGGACAACGGCTGGTTGATCTGCTGGCTGCCGGTGTTGTCGGTGTGACCCGCCACCACAATCAGCCAGCCCGGTCGGGCTTTAATCCCCACCAGGGAGTTCACCAGCACTTTGGTCGACCCCACCTTCAGATCCGCTTTTCCGGAATCGAACAGCGACATGCTGTCGAGGCGAACGGTTTTCGGTCCCTGAATAATCTTTTTGATAACCGGCGGCGGAGGCGGGGGCGGAGCCCAGTCATTCACGGCCGCTTCTACCGGCGGGATCAGACGCAGTCCCTGATACAACCCTAACCGGTAGCGAACAGGCTCCCCTCGTCGCTGCCAGTCATCCAGCAGCGCCCCGTCAGCACGCAGACGCTGCTGCGCCCGGAGCTTGGGGGCAACGGGCTGACCGTCCAGATGGTGATAGAAAGCAAGGTGATCACCGACATTGCGGATCAGACGCTGGTTATTCACCCAGGAGGCCAGCATCGCCAGTGTCAGGAAAATCCCGCCCAGTAATCCGGCATAGCGCCAGAACACCATTCTGCGGCTGACACCACGTCGGCGCGGTAACGCCGGCATCAGCAGTTCAGGCAGCGGCAGTGGCTCTGTCGTCACAACGGCATCCGGTGGCAGCGCCGTCACGGCGTGATGTGCTGTTGCCAGAGATTGCCCGCGATACCGCTCACCGGCACCATGCACATACCCTGCACGCAGGGCTTCATCACCGGCAGTTCACCCTGTCGTACCGACAGCAGGTCATTCACCGCGCCGCTCTGCCAGGCAAGCAGACTGTCCAGCCACAGGCCCTGGCTCATACGCGAAAGACGCCCATCTGAACCGGTCTCCCGGGTCCACTCCGTCAGTGACACATTGCCCTGACCAGGCTGATACACCTGAATACCGCTTCGCTGGCTTACCGTGGTAAACCAGACGGGCTCAGCCTCCGCGCAGGCCACAGGAGGTGATACCCAGGTCACGGTCCACATCGGGGGGATAGTGCCAAATGTCGCACGGCACTGGACGACAGCACGCTGCCAGCCTCGCAGGGACTGGGTAAAATCATCGCCGGAGGTGTGCTGTTCAGGCACCACCGCCAGCATGACGGAGGTTTGCGACACCAGTGCCGGGCGCACCAGACTCAGGTGCTGTGCCAGGAGTGGCAGCTGTTCCCCATCCTTCACCCACAGATACCAGCCCTGCCGGGTTTCCCGGTGACGGGAACCGGACACAAACAGCGGGGCGTTATCGCCACAGACGAGGATAACCGCCCCCTGAAAATCTTCCGGCGGCAGGTTTTCATCCACAATTTCCCGTACAGCGGTCGCCCGCGCCTGCGAAGCCCGACGCTGACGCCACAACATCACGCCTGATACCAGAATAACCAGCAGGCTGAGTGCCACGCGGCTACCCGTGGACAGTGGCCAGAATCCCAGAATGAGCCACAGCGCCAGCACGGCACCCAGGGCAGTTAACAGACTTCGGTATGCATCCCGCATCGCTTACACCGGCCTGACGGTCTGGCTTACCAGCTCGGTAAGCGAAGACGAAAGGAAGAACCACAGAGCCACCAGGGCGACAGCGGCCACAACCCAGGTCAGCCAGTACCAGCGACGACCGCTGCGCAGGCGTGATGCCCGGGCAACGATGGGGGCGTCCTGTGCCAGCGTAAAGGCCGGCACCCGCTCACCTAACGCCCGCACCACATCTTCGCGTCGTTCATCGTCTTCGGCCCGGTATTGACCAACAAAGCCCAGTTGCAAAGTGCGGTACATGCAGGTCAGCACCGCGATGTCTGGTGCTGTTTCTTTAAGCAGGTTGCGAATACGTTCCCACAGCTCTTCACCGGCATTGAGGGTGCCAAAGAAGTGGGCCTGTAACGGATCGCGACGCCAGGTCAGGTAACCATCATCGGTGGTTCCGCGGTTCATCACGCTCTCATCAAGCAGGGCACACAGCGCATAGACCATGTGATCACGGCTGATGTCGCTGTAACCTGCCTCCGTGAGCGCCGCTTTTGCCTCCTGCACCAGACGACAGGCGCGGCGTAGAGCCCTTCCCCGTCCCGGACTTCCTGACCACCCCGCAGCTGGCTGGCCATCAACCAGCCCGGGTAGAAAATACGTTCAATCTGACTGAGTTCGGATTTATTCATGAGCGCAGCACCGCAAAGAGTTCAAGATTCACATCTCCCAGTGAACGCGGGGTATAGAAGGTGCAGCTTCCCGCTTCCAGCATCGCCCGCGCTGCCTCACTACTCAGATCCAGCGAGAAATACTGGTTCTCAAGACGCAACGGGACAGCGGCCGGAACATGCGTCAGCGGTTTGATAACCATCCCGCTCAGGGCCACATTCACCACATCGGACACATCATCCAGGCTGCCCGCTTTACACAGCTGCGGGAATTTCGTCTGAAGTTCATGGTTCGGCATCGAGGAACGAACGGAGAGGTAGAAATCAGCCCCTTCACGCAGGCGAGCATCGTGCAGGGCACCTTTCCAGATCTGATCCTGGTGCTCCAGGTGAATATTCACCACCCGTGACGGCAGGCTCGCTTCCAGCAGCTTATCGAGCAGTGCCAGCAACGGCGGGAATACCCGTTCCGGTGCATCGTGCTGATAGGCAGGAATATCGTCGGCGTCATGCTCCAGTGAGAAGGTCAGCAGGCTGCCGGCAAGACGGGTCAGTTCGCGGTACAGCAGCTCCGGGTGACGTTCAGGCGTCTGAAGCAGTTCCGTCAGCACCGGTCCGACGCTGTTAAGGGCATTCAGCAGCCAGAACAGGGAGACATCCGCGACCGCAAAGTCGGCCATCCGCTCATTGCTTTCACGGCGCATGGACATCAGGCGACGACGGCGGGCCTGCAGACGGACCAGCAGGTCGCCCAGTTCGGTGGCAAGCCACGGGCTTGCAGCAACGGACAGCATCGGCGGGATAAAGGCCGGGTCACGGCTCCACTGCCCCTGCGCATTCCGCACCAGACGAGCCACCGGACAGGTCAGGTATGCCGTGTTTTCCTGGGTGGACAGACGCAGCGTGATGGCATTGCGCAGGATCGCCAGCTCACCGTTTTCATGCCCGGCCAGCTCCTGCACCACCACGCGCTCAGCTTTCCAGCGACGGGGGCGTTCGCTCTCCTGCCCGTTATCGAGGTTGCCACCACTGGCACTCAGCAGCGGTAGTGCGGCAACCACCTCAACAGCTTCAAAGCCGTTTGCGACGGACAAATCACAGACCGGCGGAATATTATCCGCCAGATCCGTATCAACAATTGTGCCGTCCTGAAAACGTACGACCAGACGGGTAGAGTTCAGGCGCGAGAGCACCAGTGCAGCATCATCAAATTCTGCCGCCACCACGCCCCAGGGATGAGAAATACCCATCCGGGCGACCATGTCGGCAACGTACTCATTCCAGCGAACCTGCTGCTGGAACTGTTGCGGGGCCAGAGCGGCCCCATCCTCCCAAAGCGGACGATAAATTTTCATCCCTGCTCCTGGCTTATGCTTTTGCTTTCGGCATCTGGGATACCAGCGACAGGCTGACGTCCATACCTTCCACCTGGAAGTGCGGTACGGCGTAGCAGCTTCACGCGGAAGAAGCCCGGGTTGTCCTCGATGTCTTCCACCACCACCTTCGCATCGCGCAGCGGGTGCGAGGCCTGCAGCTCGTCGCCCGGGTCAGTCATTTCGGTCACCAGACCTTTCACCCAGGTATTGAGCTCAAGCTCCAGCAGACGGCGGTCCTTGGTGGTGCCGATGTTTTCACGCTGAATAATCTTCAGGTAGTGCGCAATACGCGACAGCAGGAAGATATACGGCAGACGGGCGTTGATGCGGCTGTTGGCGGTCGCATCAGCCGTGTCGTACAGGGCCGGCTTCTGGGTGGAGTTAGCGCTGAAGAAGCAGGCGTAGTCGCGGTTCTTGTAGTAGCTCAGCGGGATGAAGCCCAGGTTCGCAAACTCAAACTCGCGGGTTTCCGGTATCATCACCTCTGACGGGATTTTCACCTGGCTGCCGGTGCCGAGGTCATACAGGTGGATGGGCAGGTCCTGAACGGCACCACCGGCCTGCGGGCCGCGGATTTGTACGCACCAGCCGTTGTTAATGAAGCTCTTCACCATGTTGGCGGCAAAGGCAAACGAGGCGTTGGTCCACAGATACTTCTCGTGGTCAGGCCCTTTGACGTCCTCAACGTAGTTGAAGCTGCGCACCGGCACGGTATCAGGGCCGTACGGTAAACGCCCCAGCACGCGCGGCATCACCAGGCCGATATAGCGGGCATCGTCGGTTTCACGGAAGGATTTCCACTTGATATATTCAGCGCGGTCAAAGTAGTTACCGATATCCTTGATGGCCGCCACTTCTTCCATCGAATCCTTGAGGAAGAATGTCGGGCCGGCCGAGCCGATAAACGGCATGTGCGCGGCGGCAGCGACCTTCGAGATGTTGCGCAGCAGGGCAACGTCCTGCGCGAGGCATCAAACTCGTACGCGGAAATCAGGGCCGCAACCGGCTCACCGCCCGGAGAATCGTATTCTGAAACGTACGTGTGCTGGTAGAGTCCGCTCTGGATAATCTCCGGCGCGTCCTCAAAATCCTGGCGCAGGTCGTCTTTGGACATATCCAGCAGCTCAACCTTCACGTTCTGGCGAAAATCGGTTTTATCCACCAGGGACTGCACGCCGCGCCACAGGCTTTCAACGGCCTGGAAGTCCGGGTGGTGCATCACCGCATCCAGCTGGCGGCTAATCTGGTAGTCCAGCTCCGCATATGGTGGTCGATGAGGTTGCGGTCGAGCTTCTCCACTTTTGAGCCCGCTTTCGTCAGGCACTCCAGAAACACCTGCATGCCGGCGGTCAGGCGTTCATTCGCGGTCGCCTCCGACATCGCCTGCGCGTCCTGCCAGATGTCCAGCGCGCTGAGCTCAGAAACCGGGGTCAGGCTGATTTTTTCAAACAGGGAGGCATACACCCCGCCGGCGGAAGGACGGTCCAGGACAACGGTTTCGCCACCGGTATTCAATTCATTCTGTACAGACATGAGCATCTTCTCTTTGTTAATCCGTTACGTGCTGCGGGCGTTATGGCTGTTTCGGTGCCAGGGCGGAGAGTTCACCGCGCAGTTCAGCGCTCAGTGACGGGTCGAGGAGGATTTTTTCCAGCTCCCGGCGAAAGGCGTTGTTGTCCATCAGGTTGGCCTTCAGGTCGCGGAGCAGGCTGCGCATGGCAAGCATGGCCTTCAGCTGGGGAATTTGACGGGCAACCTGTTCCGGTTCAAAATCCTTCATGTCGCGAAAGGCGAGCGTAATCGCATCTTCGCTGCCGTCGCCGGCCAGGGTATTTTGCACCGCCATGCTGACTGACGGCGAGAATTCCGCCAGCACGCTGTTCATGTTATTTTTATTAATGTTGACCTTCTGGCGTTCAGAAAGGGGACGCTGTTCTGCACCGTTGCTGAAATCACCGGCAACCAGCAGCTTCAGGGGAAGTTCAACCTTCTTTTTAGCTGTTCCCGTATGCAGATCGAGCTTTATGTTGACCCGAGACTTCGGTATTTCTGACTGATAGCTCATTGTCTGTCCTCCGTTTGTTTTTTTATTTACCTTGTTTCAGTCAGACTCCGGAAAAGGGCTGAACTGAAAATACATCAGCCAGAAATACGCCATTCGCGCAAACCTGTGCCTCATGTTTTTGACAGCGACACCGCCTGCCCTGATGCAGGTTTATCCTTCCCCGCTTCGTACAGAGCAGTATTGCTCCGGGGTCCGCAGAGCCCCTTACCTGACTTACGGGTATTTAACGTCGTTTTTTAATTCAGGCATACTAGAAAAATTACAGGTTTCAGAATTTAATTGAGAAAGGGATAATGTCCTGATAGCCTCGCTGGTAAGCAAGGATCACCAGCTCTGTCGTATTATCCGCCCCAAACTTTTTCTTAAGGTTTGCCAGATGAAAGTCAACAGACTTTAAAGAAATGCCCGTACTTTCGGAGATAGCTGCTCGTTTTAACCCCTTGAGAAGAAAATACATCACTTTTGACTCGATGGCTGTCAGGTTATATTTCTCACCATAGTTACAAACTTTAATACTTTCTGATTTGCCTGCAAGATTGAAGAAGTTTATGTTTTGCGTAATTTCCACTGCGGTGGCTATGGTTCCTGCCGGTTTACCCGCCGCATCATAAATAATTTTCTTAGTTGTCATCAGATTAACCGGTGTCGTACCGTTCAGAGGCTCAATAACCGAATAATTATCGCCTCTCAGTATGTCTTTTTCATGATTTACATAAATACTTGCATTATCTGCCCAGGGCATATCAAAATCATTTAAGCCGACCAGAGAGTCGATTTTTTTCCCCGCAAGACGGGAAAAAACAGCATTTGATGCAATAAAACGGTGTTTTAAATCCTTTACAAGGATGATACCGCAATCAATCGTTATCAATGGATCTGAAAGGAACTTTTCAATCGTCATGCCTGACATCACAGTTAATCATTCAAAATCAAGCGAAGTTATCAATATCGCAGGCCAGGATATCAGACTAACCTACTTAACGACCCAGGGTTACTGGGTTGCAATAAAATACACGGGCGAGTGCGAAATATTCACAGGCGTAACCCGGGAAGACGTGATGGAAAATATCCTTAAAGGTCTTAAATGCTTAAACTAATATGCCATAGAGGCGAACATCTGATTTCTCAACAAGTACGGCTGCTGTATTTTCAAAAAATTCAACAACGTAGGGCATTCTGCAGTGAAGATCAAAATCCGCCCTTGATTTCCATTTTTCGATCAGACAGACATCCCATTTTGTGCCATCAGCGCCTGAATACTCGATTTCCCGCGTCAGTTCATAGCCCATACAGCCTTCTTCAGACAGGGTATCCGGGATGAGTTTACGCAGACTGTCTGCAAGCTCATCGGCCATCCCCTTCTTCGCCAGAAACCTTGCCACACAGTGAATATATTCCATTTTCCTTAATTCCTTTTTTATCGGGCCGTATAGCCGCCATCGACCGGAAGTAATGCGCCGGTTATAAACGATGCAGCTTCACTCATTAAAAATCAATAAAATATGCGACATCCTCAGGGGTCCCTATTCTGCCTAATGGCTGCGCCTGAGCTTCATCCCTGTGAACCTGCTCAGGATCCAGTCCATTTTTTAAGGCATAACGCTGGACAGCATTTCGATAGAGGGGCGTGTCTATCGTTCCGGGACATACTGCATTACAGCGAATACCAGACTGTGCATAATCCAGAGCAACAGTCCTTGCCATTGATGCTATTGCCGCCTTTGATGAATTGTAAGCAAAGCTGTCTGGCTTGCCGATAATAGCCTGATCGGAGGATACAATGACGATGCTGCCTTTCCGCCTTTCTTTCATAAAAGGGATCACAGACCTTAACAGGAAGTAGGTGCCTTTGGCGTTGACATCCATAATTCTGTTAAAATCATCTTCTGTCGTTTGCTCTATATTTGCAGAAAAGTGCACACCAGCGCTTACCACTAATGCATCAATTCTGCTCTCCCGTGCAAAGACGGAACTGACAGCCTCGTCCACGTCATTGCGATTTGTTACATCACATTTGACAAATATTCCGCAAGCCTCTGGCGGTTCAGCCTCTGGCGGGAATAAATCAAGATTGTAAACACGATAGCCACGTGACAGGGCAAGGAGCACGGTTGCTTTGCCTATACCACTGGAGCCACCGGTTACAATACAAATCTCAGACATGACGTCCCTTTCAGTTAAATTATATCAACAGACATAAAAATATATCTTTCACTACCAGCAATAATCAGTTGCGCTGATTGCATCTGAATGGCAGATGCCTTGCATAAACTGAAAAAGGGATGGCGTTACAGCTTTCACAGCCCGACACAAAGATGCTTTTGATTTTCACTCGCTTTCGCCGTAACACCATCAGGTTAAGTTTGCACAATTTATAATGCGATGTAAATGGATGCCAGCCAAAAATAACCCGCCCCTTCAATGTTTAAAATTACACAAAAAAAACACCCCAGACTATTTAAAAAAGAAAACATATTTATTTTGATATAAAAATAAGACCTAAAAAACACTTGCATTACCCGGAAAATAAAATAATGGTTAATGCTGCATTTATTATTCTCAGCCAATTAACCAGAGTTTCGGGTACAGACTTAATCCCGGCTCTACTATCACGGCCCCCGACAGTGAAAGGGCAAAGGATCGCAGGCACAGGACAAGGAACCAGCAATGAAACCATACAGTGAATTCAGCCGCCTGGCAGAACAGGCGGTCAATGCGGAACGAGAAGGGAATTATGACGATGCCGCGCTGTTCTGGCAGGATGCATCAACGGCAGCGCGGTTCAGGGTTAATCTGGAGTGGGCGCAGGCACGAAAAGCATACTGCGAACAGCGTTGTGTTCGCGGCTCAGCACCTCAAAAAACCGGGGGAGAATACCGTCATGGCTGATATTGCAGATGAGGCGCAGGGCGCTGAAGAACAGCTCATCACGCAGGGCTTAACCTCCATTCGCGCGCAGCTTGCATCGTCTGGCACTGAAGAGTGCCGGCATTGTGGTGTGAGCATACCCGAACGCCGTCGCCAGCTGCTTCCCGGCGTCAGTACCTGCGTGGAATGCCAGGAGCGCAGCGAGTTTTATCAGAAAGTCGGCTCCGTCCGTGTTGCTGATAACGACGCAGACTGACGCGAAAGTGAAATCAACCGGCGTAAAAGAACGCCGCCACGTTAACTCATGAAGGAGAAACCATGTACCAGACCCGCAACACCCCGCGAAGTTTCTGGCATTTCCTGTAGCTCACCCAGCCCGCTTTTTTTACGTTATCTGCACGGTTTTATCGCCGCTCTGGTGCTCAGCCAGGTCGTCACCAGCAACGGTATCGCTTTTACCGCAGACGGTACGCCGTACGGCCCTCGCGCATATCACCACGGGCCTGACTTTACTCATACTCAGCGCCATACTGATTGTTTACTGCATAATGCTCCGCGGTTTACTGCATAATGCTCCGCGGTCTGCGGCATTACTGTCCTTATCTCTGGGGAGACACGGCACAAATCCGGCGGGATGTTCGCACAGTGCTTAAGCGCAGACTGCCTGAGGCTTCTCTGCGAGGGCTTGCAGGCTCCGTGCAGGGGCTGGGACTCGGCGCAGTAGCGCTTGTTGTGCTCTCCGGTGCCGGCTGGTTTATACTCTGGCTCCTTGACTCCTCTCTTGCACCAGCCCTTCGCGAATGGCATGTCACGCTTACCGGGTTGATTGAAGTCTACAGTGTCGCGCACGCTGCGATGGGGCTGCTTCATTTTACGCTGTGGTACTTCCGGCAGCGCACAGGCACAGACTGATATTCTGCTCAGACCTCACGCCCGTACTAAACCTGGGGGCCGGCGCCAGCCTTTAAGCGTTCAGCCTGTCAGACGCGGCGTACATCGCCACCAGTCCCCCCCAGGTGAAAAGGGGGGCGTGGATGTTTTCCCGGACTGTTTTAACGGTTAACGCCATAAAGCTGCCGCGCGTGAAACGCCCCCCCATCGGCCCGGTGGTTTTCCTGTTGCTCTTCTGTGCTGTTAAGCTCCCCGCCAGCCCACACCTCCTGTTCTGAAAAAACCTTCAGAGTTCAGACCGTTTCGCGCTTCTTCACAGCGTTCACTCAGCTGCGGGCCAGGCACGCCCTGCGGTTTACCGGGCGCTCACGGGTAAGGTCAACAAAGCGCTTCAGGCGCCGTCTGAAGAGGGTTTAACGATAATGAGGTCCGGCTCTGCGACCTCAGACAGCAGGGCAAATGCCGACAGGGTATCGCGCACCGCATCCGGCTCACCGGTGGTCATGAACGTGAGCGGTCCCAGCAGCCTGCCGGCGTCCGAGAACTGGCGCACCAGCTCTGATTTGCGGACCAGCAGGGCCCGCTCCCCGGCATACTCCCTCTGAAGACTCTCCCGCCGCCATTCCTTATCCGTCACCACCGCATTTACCCAGCCCTGCGATTTAAGCCGGTCAATGGCGAACGTCAGGCGGTGCAGTTCAGACTGCGCCTGCACCGGACCATTACTGGCGGCAAGCACGCCCTCCAGCCGCTGCTGAAGCTGCGCGCCCGCCCCCTTCTGTCGCCCGCAACGCAGCAGGTCCTCAATTTCATCGGCGATGGCACGGGAAAAGCGTTTCTGCCGCTGAGCTGATCCAAGCCAGCGCATCAGGAAGGCGTGCGCCATCAGCGGGGACAGCGCCTGACCGTCGCGCTGCGCAAGCCTGAGCGCCACAAGCGCACACCAGGCCAGATGCCCCAGCGCGGCCAGGGTTTCTTCTGCAGTCAATGTGTTGTTCTGTTTCATGGTGCCGGAGTATAAACGGAGGGATAAAAGATGAAAGAGTGTTTTTATGAGAAGCCGCGAGAATATCGAATAGGGCACCCGATTTGACGGCTGTTAAACCAGTCTGTGAACGTGGTAAATACGGTGGCTTAACATTCGGTTCCCTTTGCTCAGTTGCCGTAAACAAGAATCAGGGACAGGGCCACATAAATGCAAATGCGCGGAAAGGCTCATTAAACATCTCTGCACTCTGCGCGCTGATAACAACAGATACATAAATCGAAGAAATTGCGGCGCATGGTGCCTCCAGGTGAACCTGTATTTAGCCACTACAGATCCGCTCTCAGGTACGCGTGTTCGGGTAATGCCAGCTAAACAGCCCCGCCGCTGAGGGGGATTCACCGCAACCGGGATGGCGCTACGGCGTCCGCCGCCTGACTCAAAGATGCCTTGATTTTCACTCGCCGTAACGCCATTTCGGTTGAGGGGCGCTAAGCTACAATATTTTTCAAAAAGCCAGTTTGCAAAAAATGCGGATTTATAAAAGGAATGACGCAACATACCGCCAACGAAAAAATAAATCATTTTGATATATAAAATTACCAGTCAAGGCAACTTGCCAGCATCCCTCAATATGAAACAATGAATCGTTTGTTGCAAATCCACACTATTCCCTGTTTGTCTGGACGTTTAGATTTACCAGCAGCCGCCCCGTGCGGCTTTTTTTATTTTTCTTATTGTATAATTTCACACAAAACGTGTGTGACTGATTATTTCTTAACGTTGACTTTTCACTGAAAGATTTATAACTCGGTATCTTGTCGTATCGCCCAGTACCATCAGCTCAGTGACGACAAGCAGAAATGCGCCGGCACCGGGCTGTAGTGAGCGCTGAACCAGGTCGAGTCTGAACAGCATGGCGTAGGTTACCCGCTGGCGTGGGGATGCCGATTCTGTCATCGGCGGAACTAAGAGGCGTCGACAGACGTCATTGCCGTAGCGCTTACATTTATATTGCTGCCAGGCAGGATTAAAAGGAAACAGAACGATGGATTTAATTGGGAAACTACGTGGTATTTGTAAGCGTCGTCCCAGCACCGTCTGGTAGATCCTGAAATTCCTGAGAGGATAGTGGACACTAAATATGGCGGACACTATCCATGAAATCATTAACCACAGTGCGTAAAAAAAGCCCTAATTATCCCGTTGAGTTCAAAATCAAAATGGTTGAACTCTCACACCGACCAGAGATCTCCGTAGCACAACTCGCACGTGAGCATGGGATCAACGACAACCTGCTGTTCAAGTGGCGCCAGTACTGGCGTGAAGGAAAACTCCGACCTCCTGCAACAACAGAGAATCGCATGCCTGAGCTGCTGCCGATAACGCTTGATGCTGAAGATGTCCCTGCAATGTCCACCCGGTCACAGCCTGTAACGGCGGTACCTGAATCACTCAATATCAGCTGTGAAGTGACGTTTCGGCACGGTTCACTCCGCCTGAATGGAGCCATCAGCGAAACTATTTTGAACCTGCTGATACAGGAGCTCAAACGGTGATCCCACTACCATCAGGAACCAAGATCTGGTTGGTCGCCGGTATCACCGATATGCGAAACGGCTTCAACGGCCTCGCCGCAAAGGTGCAGACAGCGCTGAAAGATGATCCGATGTCGGGCCACGTCTTCATCTTCCGGGGCCGCAGCGGCAGCCAGGTCAAACTGCTGTGGTCTACCGGTGACGGGCTGTGTCTGCTGACCAAACGGCTGGAGCGCGGCCGCTTCGCCTGGCCGTCAGCCCGTGATGGCAAAGTGTTCCTGACGCAGGCGCAGCTGGCGATGCTGCTGGAAGGTATCGACTGGCGTCAGCCTAAACGGTTGCTGACCTCTCTGACCATGCTGTAAATCTCTTTATCCTGGTTGTCACTGAATAAGCCTGGTAAAATGCGGGCTTATGAACGACACCTCTCCTGACGACATCCTTCTACTGAAACAGCGCCTGGCCGAACAGGAAGCGCTGAACCGTGCTCTGCTGGAAAAACTGGCCGATCGTGAACGCGAAATAGACCACCTGCAGGCGCAACTGGACAAGATGCGTCGGATGAACTTCGGCAGTCGTTCCGAAAAGGTATCCCGCCGTATCGCACAGATGGAAGCCGATCTGAACCGGCTGCAGAAAGAGAGCGATACGCTGACCGGTCGGGTGGATGACCCGGCAGTACAGCGCCCGCTGCGTCAGACCCGTACACGTAAACCGTTCCCCGAATCACTCCCCCGTGACGAAAAGCGACTACTGCCTGCGGAGTCGTGCTGCCCGGACTGCGGCGGTTCGCTGAGCTATCTGGGCGAAAATACCGCCGAACAGCTGGAGCTGATGCGCAGCGCCTTCAGGGTTATCCGGATGGTGCGGGAAAAACATGCCTGTACTCAGTGCGATGCCATCGTGCAGGCTCCGGCGCCTTCCCGGCCCATCGAGCGGGGGATCGCCGGACCGGGGCTGCTGGCCCGCGTGCTGACCTCGAAGTATGCAGAGCACACGCCGCTATATCGGCAGTCAGAGATATACGGCCGGCAGGGTGTGGAGCTGAGCCGCTCACTGCTGTCGGGCTGGGTGGATGCATGTTGCCGGCTGCTGTCCCCGCTGGAAGAGGCGCTTCAGGGCTATGTCCTGACCGACGGCAAACTCCATGCCGATGACACCCCGGTCCAGGTGCTGTTGCCGGGCAATAAGAAGACGAAAACCGGACGGTTGTGGACGTATGTTCGTGACGACCGCAACGCCAGTTCAGCGCTGGCACCGGCGGTCTGGTTCGCCTATAGCCCGGACAGAAAAGGCATCCATCCGCAGACCCATCTTGCCGGCTTCAGCGGTGTGCTGCAGGCGGATGCGTACGCCGGGTTCAACGAGCTGTACCGCAATGGCCGGATAACGGAAGCCGCCTGCTGGGCTCATGCCCGCCGAAAGATCCACGATGTGCACGTCCGCCCCCCGTCAGCGCTGACGGAAGACGCCCTGAAGCGTATCGGCGAGCTGTACGCCATAGAGGCGGATATAAGGGGAATGCCGGCGGAGCAGCGGCTTGCTGAACGTCAGCGAAAAACGAAACCGCTGTTGAAATGCCTGGAAAGCTGGCTGCGTGAAAAGATGAAAACGCTGTCGCGACACTCAGAGCTGGCGAAAGCGTTCGCGTACGCACTTAACCAGTGGCCGGCACTGACGTACTATGCGGACGATGGCTGGGCCGAAGCAGACAATAATATCGCTGAAAATGCCCTGCGGACGGTCAGTCTGGGTCGTAAAAACTTCCTGTTCTTCGGCTCTGACCATGGTGGTGAGCGGGGAGCGCTGCTGTACAGCCTGATCGGGACGTGCAAACTGAACGGCGTGGATCCAGAAAGCTACCTTCGCCATGTACTTGACGTCATAGCTGACTGGCCGGTCAACCGGGTCAGCGAACTGCTACCCTGGCGCATCACACTGCCAACTGAATAACACCTCCCCGTCAATACGGCTCTCGCTGTACGCTGATATGACTTTCCGGGTCAAACCGAAACCTCTGGTTTTTTGCAATTATCTTTTGGGTCTAATTCCCTGAGGGCGACGTAGCAGTAAATCCGACGGTGAATCACGCTGATATTCGCGGGTTGGGTACCGCATTACAGAGGTCCGTCATATGAGCCTGCCACTTTCTTACGTCGCGAATTGGCTCTGTTCCGCCGTCGCTAAGCGTAAACGTGGGTTACTCTTGTACCGGGCTACGCCGCCTTCAGGAAACTGATACATCTTTCTTCTTTAAATGATGCCTCTGTCGTCATGCTGGTTTTTGATGTTGTGATTGCCGTGTCAATGACATTGCTATCCGACCGATATCCCAGATAAAACCCGCCAGTTCTCGCGCAACAGCAACAATCGTTATATTGACATGCTTCCCCTTTGCCTGAAGTTTTCGATACCTTCTGCAAAGCCTGACCTGAGCATCCCATGCCCTGTCAATGACGGGGCGGGGTAAATGTTCCTGACGATTTTGTATTGCCGGACTGATACGTGCCGGATGCCGGTAACTCCACGCAGCTTCAACCAGCAGTTTCCTTGCAAAGCTGTTCCCGGCTTTAGTAATGCTGCCCTGATGTCTGTTTCCACCTGACGAATATTCCGATGGAGTGATACCAAACCATGACATTAGCTGTCGAGGATGTTCGAAACGGGTCAGGTCGCCCAGTTCAGAAATCAATCCAATTGCCGTAATAAACTGAATTCCCCGCATCGCCTGCAGAGCTTCCACCACAGGGTAAAGTCTCCATTCGGTAACCGCCTCCCTCAGGGCTGACTCCAGCCGTTCGCATTGTGCCAGCCGGTCTTCTATTGTGCGGCGGTGCTCGTCGAAAGCTAATTGCCGCCAGGGACTCTCGAATGAGTATTTGCTGAGCCAGCGTCGGTGCGCTGGCCCCCAGTCAGCCCGTCCGACATAATGGATTCCATGGACCAAAAGAAACGACTTCAGTCGTTGTCGGGCATGCCGTAAATCATCGCGGGCAGATGCCCATGCCCGGGCCAAATCTCTGAATGCCTCATCTTCAATACCGGGTACGTAGACAGCAGAAAGATCTCCGGCACGCAGTGAGCGCACCAGTCTGATGGCATCACGCCGGTCAGTTTTGATCCGTTCGCCCGGTTTTTTTGGCATAAGCGAAGGGGCACAGACCATGCAATCAAAGCCGAACTTCACCAGTCGCCGATAAAGGCCGTAGCCGCAGGGGCCGGCCTCATAAACGATACTTACCTGAGATGACTTTGACTGCAGGCGCTTGCAAAGACGTTCAATCTCAGTGGGTGTCGAGCTAATTTTACCCATAAATTCAACTTGTTCTGAATTGATGGCATAGGCAACAGAAATGGATTCTTTGTGAACATCTAATCCGACGTACAACGTGCTATTGTTGTTCATGCAGGCCTCCGTGATGGAAATACCGGGGTGTAGCAACAGCTCAGCTATGCGGCACTGGCAACGATGTTAACCCGCGTTCAATATCCCACGTTGGCCAGCGCCTGTCTCACGGAAAGTCATTATGTCTTACTGGTATTTTGAGACGTCAGTCGGTCAGGAGAGAATCTGAACCTTCATCAGCGCATGAACGTAACACGAAACTGGAGGGCAAATGGCTTACGAGTTATTGTCAAATCTGGTGTATGAAGCCATCAGGCAACGCTCCGATCTGATGCTTCATCGTCCACCTGTTCGCCGTCTTTGAACGGCACGTTGTTGGCCACCAGAGTCAACAGCTCAACCCCCTTAAGTCGATTCCAGCTTTTTTGCGCTGTCTGGAGCAGCTTGAATACCATTGCCAGCGTCGTTGCTTTTGAGCCGCAGTTCTTCGCCCGTTTGCTACGTAGCCTGACTGTCGCAAACGCTGACTCGACGGGATTAGTCGTCCTTATTGACGCCCTGTGCGCCGCCGGAAAATCGTAGAAAGCGAGCAGCTCTTCGCGATCCTTCGTCAGCTTCTTCATGGCAGCCGGATATTTGTCGCCATACTTCACCAGCATCGCATCCAGCGTCGTGTCTGCTGACTCACGATTCTCTGCCAGCCAGATATCCCTCAGGTCACTTTTTATCTTCGGCTGCACCAACTTCGGCAAGGAAGCCATTACGTTAGCGGTCTTATGTACCAGACAGCGTTGGTGCCGGGTATCAGGAAACACCTTTGCCTGTGCATTCCAGAAGCCCATAGCCCCATCGCCGGTTGCCAGCTTCGGCGATGCCGTCAGCCCACGTGAGCGAAGGCCGCTCAGGAGCTCGTACCAGCTGGATTCCGACTCCCTGTAGCCATCTTCAACCGCTATCAGTTCTTTACGTCCGTGTTCAGTGACGCCGATGACAACCAGAAGGCATAGCCTGCCGTATATTGCTGTAAATGCCATCAGCCCAAAGATAGACATACCGCGTATCGCCCAGGCATGGTGCTCATCCAGCCACTGCGCTTTCAGACGACTGATGGTGCTGGCTGAGAGGCCGGAAGCGCCTTCGCTGAGTAAGACAGACAGCACTTCGTTGAAATCGCCGGTAGAAATGCCACGCAGGTACAGCCAGGGCAACAGCTCCTCAACAAATTTAGCCCGCTTCAGGTAGGGCGGTAGCAGGGGGCTGTTGAAGCGAATGCCGCTGCCACTGCGATCCCTGACCTTCGGCACTTTGATGCAGACATCGCCGATGCCGGTTTGAATACTGCGCTCGTGAGGCTCTGCGTTGATACGCTGCGTAACATCAGCTTCCATGATGCGGTTGAGCATAAACTCGGTGAGCTCACGCAGAAAATCCTCGCCGCCAAGTTACATCAGGGTGTTGCTGAATGTCATGCTGTTGTCAGCCATCGGTTGACTCCTTCTAAGATCATTGTCTGATTAACCATTACCTTACCGGATAAACCGATGGCTCTCACCATCCTTCCGAATTTACACCACGCCCTAAGACTCTACCATTTCGTGTCTGCGGCCAGATGGAGCTTGCACCATACTCTGCGCCTGCCAGCCCCCTTTAGCCTGACTTTCCATTCCTCTTCGCCGAAGACCTTCAGGCCAGTAGCATCGATAACCAGAGTCGAGATTCCCCCCGGGCTGGCACCTTTATGCTGACGTTGGCGCGCTTTGCCCGTTTGCTGACCTGAGAGTAGTCAGCGCAGCGGCAGAACCGTCAGGTAAAAATCGAGTCAATGAAGCTAATGCCCGGAGCGGCAGGTTTAACACGCGCTTCATCAGAACCTGGGTGATCGCCATATCGGTGTAGTGGAGAGATCGGCTACGGCCTTCAGGCTGTGCACTGTCAGTCCATGCAGCAATAGCTGATTCATCAAGCCAGACTGTAATCGAACCATGCTGCCTGAGCGCGTTGTTGTAAGCTGACCCGTTGGTGATTTTAAACTTTTGCTTTGCTATGGGGATCCGATGCTGAAGAAACTGTAGCGATAAGATCCGCCAGGCACCTAAACGTTCGATTGATTCACCAGTTCGCTGCCTGACTTCGGTATGCAAACGCAGAATCAATGACCGGTAATCGGCCATACTCTCGCGGTACGGCAATCCAGGCGTAACGCTGAGCGCCACCAGTTCCGGGTCATGGTCAACGGCCCGCTGCAGAAACGCACGCTGACAGCATCAGACGCCCGGATATAAGATTGATTCACAATGCAAACTCTCTCTGGATTAAATCAGGGAGGCCCCCTCTGTGGTGGTATCGCGTTCATAAGGATGGGGGACTACCTGATACTGCAGCAGTAGTTTCTCTGCCAGTTCACTTCTTCGATGCTGTAGATACCGGTCTGACACCGGTAACAGTGCTTCAGACCATGGTAATGATCCCCGCACCACGCGCAGTACCAGGACAGCGTCATTACCGTTGCATCCAGTCCGTTGAGCATATTGCGCAGCTTCCTGTGCCGGGCCTCCGCTTTCACTTCCGGGTCGAGATGAGCGCAGTTCATCAGCACATCCCGGGCCACGGCCAGCGTATCGTGTTCAAACCACGCCGGGTCGCTGAAAGTGCCGGCATGCAGTACCAGACGACATCCACAGGAAGCACAGCTCCATATCTGCCCCTGTGCGCTCATGGCCTCACCGGCCGTCACAAAGTGACCTTCACGGTCATTTGCCAGATAACATTTCAGCAGGCGCATCCCCTTACCTCTGCCGTCCGGATTTCCGCTCAGAGAGCATCCTGCTGAACTCACCGGTTCGGCAGCACAGGCAGTAGTGCTCGCCATGGTAATGGCTGTCGCAGCCACTGCAGTGCCAGTCATACTGGTAAACAAGCGGGCGGGCATGGGGTACATAATATTTAAGTTGCCGGGTAAGACAGGCCTCCTCAGGCTCTGGTCTGACATACGGACAATGCTGATCCCCGTTATCTGTCAGCATGTCGGACCGGTGTTCAAACCACGGTCGCTCAGTGTTGTATTCAGGATGGTAACGCAGCGCACTGCCGCACAGGTGGCAGGTGTAGCGGTCATACGGATACCGCTGTGCCGTTCGGGCTCCGGTAAGACGACCATGACCGTCAAGGGCTATGAAAGATTTGGCATACATCGTGGTTCTCCTTACCGCCATACGACATGCAGGCGCCAGGCGTCCCGGTACGGGCAGCCTGGTGACGTGTGAACAGCGGGGTTAGGGATATCGCAGGAAGCGGGGAGGATCGGCCGATCGTCCCCTGTATCCTGCCCGGACACTACGGGAGTGGGCTGTCGCTGTCGTCGGCGTGGTCAGCCTTCTCCAGCAGCGGGCATACGATCTTCTGTTCGGGCGCGGCGGCATCCGGATCGTGAATAAAGTGGTCGAAATCGAACACGGCTTCGGCCACCGGCACCATCAGCGCACCGCAAAGCACGCAGTAATGACGCCAGATAAACCACGCATCCTGCGCATAAACCAGATCACCGTGTTCGTTCAGGGCATACATAATCTTTACCGGCTCCATCGGTTTTCCTCCGGCGTAACGGGCTGTTCACTGGCCGCACCCGCGGCGTGAATGTTCATCATGTTCATGTTTTACCTTTGCTGAAAATGGGGAGGGAGGCTTCGTGACCTCGCCTCAAAAATGTTCCGGGGATGGTCAATAATCACCGTGACCGGCTGAAGGTCAGAGTGCCGGTATGGCGCACTGATCGTCCTCACAGTACGGGCACATCCGGGGTCCGTACCAGCGGGTCCGGCACGGGATGCAGTACCAGCGCTGCGTCACGGTGGCCTGGCGGGGCGTGCGCCTGCGCTCGCGGGGCATGCGCGGACACGTCGCCGCTTTTACGATCGCCACGTTGTTGTGGAGGCTGTGCACAAACTGGCGAACGCCATCGAGGGTCGTCAGCAGCAGCCCGCCACCGCAGCCTTCACAGACATACAGAACCCGGTCGCTGAGGCCCGGCGCTGAAGCCCGCACGCGTCTGCCACCGGCACCGATGGCGTAGCTGATGGTGGTGGTAAAGTACACGCTCACCCTCCCTGAAGAACCGGGGACAGCGGCATGACCTCACGCACCAGGGCCGCGTATTGCAGGGGATAAGGTCCGGTATCTTCCCGGCTAACCTGCAGCCAGACGGGGGCGGATAACAGGCACCGGATGCCAGCGGGATGAACCGCTGACCAGGCCTCGCCGGCCAGGGCAAGGAGCGCGCCGGTCTGGCATTGCCGCGAGCGATCGTGCCGGGGGCGGTAAAGGCTGTGCTGACTGAGCAGCACCAGGATCGGCATGGCGGCAACGGAAGATCTGCCCCATAGCATTCGGATGTACGTCGGCGGAGCCGGTAACGGGCACGTTGCGCGCTGCGCGAGCAATGCCGGATACGGAGCAGTCGCCTCGCGAAGCAGGCGCAGACGCGCGTCAGCCACGGGTTGCTTACCGTCCATCGCGCATGCCCCGGGTCAGGAGCGGCACGCTGAACAGCGCGCTGCGGCAGAAAGAACAGGATTTAGCCCCGCTGTACTGGCGGTGGCACTGCGTGCAAACCCAGCGGGTTGCTGAAGCATAAATGGGGTGGTTCATGGGATAGCCTTTCTGTATCAATGGCACGGGGAGCCCTGCGACAGGTTCAGCGAACGTCGCATGCGGCAGGGCGCGTGCAGGTTTAAGGGGCGTCGGGTGACGTTCTGATGAGCAGG
>NZ_SGWD01000012.1:0-256387 GCF_013337145.1 Enterobacter sp. JMULE2 | reverse complement strand
CTGTTGTAATGACGGCGAAGTGTTTGATAAAGCGGGTATTCCGGTTTTGTACGTTGAGGCGACGAACTGGGGTCTGGGCAAGAAAGATGGGTATCAGCAGCGGGCGAAAACGAAAGCGTTCCCGGAAGGGACAAGCTGGCATAACGTGATGCTGGACAATCAGCAGCACATTGACAGCGCGCTGCCTCAGCGAATTGAGCGTCGCAGCCGTGATGTGGTGAAGGTGATGCTGCCGCTGGTGAAGGAGCTGGCGAAAGCGGGGAAAGCCTGAGGTCCTTAAGCCCGGTGGCGGCTACGCCTTACCGGGCCTACGTATCGATCGAGCCTTTGTAGGCCCGGTAAGCGCAGCGCCACCGGGCGAAATGACATTATCCTTCGTGCAGCCCGCACTCGCGCTTCAGCCCAAAGAATCGCGTCTCTTCTTCTGCCATTCCCGGTTCCCATTTGCGCGTGGTGTGGGTATCCCCCACCGACAAATAGCCCTGGTCCCACAGCGGATGGTACTTCAGCCCGTGTTTTTGCAGGTACTGGTACACGGTGCGGTTATCCCAGTCGATGATCGGCAGCACTTTGAACACGCCGCGTTGAACCGCCAGCACCGGTAGCGTAGCGCGGCTTCCCGACTGCTCGCGGCGCAGACCCGCAAACCAGGTCTGAGCCTTCAGCTCTTTCAGCGCGCGGTTCATCGGCTCGACTTTATTGATCTCATTGTATTTCTCAATGCCCTCAACGCCCTGCTCCCACAGCTTGCCGTAGCGCGCCTCCTGCCAGGCCGCACTTTCCGTCGCGCGGTAGACTTTCAGGTTCAGCTTGAGCTTGTCCGTGAGCTCGTCGATAAACTGGTAAGTTTCCGGGAACAGGTAGCCGGTATCGGTAAGGATCACCGGAATGTCTGGGCTGATCTGATTCACCAGATGCAGGCTGACCGCCGCCTGAATACCAAAGCTCGACGACAGCACATAGTCTCCCGGCAGGTTTTCCAGCGCCCACGCCACGCGCCCTTCGGCGTCCAGTTTTTCCAGCTGAGCGTTGGTTTCTGCCAGCGCCAGAATGCGTTCGACTTTTGGCAGGTCATTAAGGGCGTTTAGATCGAGTACGGACATAAGAACCTCGTTTGCCTGTTTCGCCGGGCGGCACTGCGTTTGCCCGGCCTACAAAACCCGTAGGCCCGGTAAGCGAAGCGCCACCGGGCAAAGGATGGGTTACTCCCAGAAATCCCGTGCGGGATCGAGCACCGGGCGAATGATGCCCGCACGCACCGTAAAGTCGCCGAAGCCTTCGCCCGCTTCGCGCTCTTTCGCCCAGCGCCCGACAAGCTCGTCAATGGAATCGAGAATTTCCGGTTCCGTAATATTTTCACGGTACATACGCGGAATGCGCGTCCCCATACGGTTGCCGCCAAGGTGCACGTTGTAACGACCCGGCGCTTTGCCCACCAGACCCAGCTCAGCCAGCATCGCGCGACCGCAGCCGTTCGGGCAGCCGGTGACGCGCATCACAATATGCTCGTCCGGAATACCGTGTTTTTCCAGAATCGCTTCTACCTTGTCAGTAAATGACGGCAGGAAACGTTCCGCTTCGGCCATCGCCAGCGGGCAGGTCGGGAACGACACGCAGGCCATCGAGTTTTCACGCTGCGGTTTAACCGCATTCATCAACCCATGATCGCGCGCCAGCTTCTCGATTTTAGCCTTCTGGCTCTCCGGCACGCCGGCAATGATGAGATTCTGGTTGGCGGTAATGCGGAACTCGCCTTTATGGATCTTAGCAATTTCCAGCAGACCGGTTTTCAGCGGGCGTCCCGGATAATCCAGAATACGACCGTTTTCAATAAACAGCGTCAGGTGCCATTTATTGTCGATACCTTTCACCCAGCCAATGCGATCGCCGCGACCGGTGAATTCGTAAGGGCGGATCGGCTCAAACTTGATGCCTGCGCGACGCTCCACTTCCTCTTTGAACGTCTCTACGCCCACGCGCTCCAGGGTGTATTTGGTTTTCGCGTTTTTACGGTCGGTACGGTTGCCCCAGTCGCGCTGGGTGGTGACCACAGCTTCCGCCACGGCCAGCGTGTGCTCCAGCGGCAGGAAGCCGAACTCGCTCGCGGTGCGGGCATAGGTTTTCTTGTTACCGTGCTCAATGGACAGGCCGCCGCCCACCAGCAGGTTAAAGCCGATCAGCTTGCCGTTTTCGGCAATCGCCACGAAGTTCATGTCGTTGGCGTGCAGGTCGATATCGTTCTGCGGCGGGATCACGACAGTAGTTTTAAACTTACGCGGCAGATAGGTCTGGCCAAGGATCGGTTCTTCGTCCGTGGTCGCGACTTTTTCCTGATCGAGCCAAATCTCTGCGTAGGCGCGCGTGCGCGGCAGCAGGTGCTCAGAGATCTTCTTCGCCCACTCATACGCTTCGGCGTGCAGCTCGGACTCATACGGGTTCGAGGTGCAAAGCACGTTACGGTTCATGTCGTTGGCGGTTGCCAGCGCGTCCAGCCCGACCGAGTGCAGCATCTGGTGCACCGGCTTCACGTTCTTCTTCAGAATGCCGTGGAACTGGAAGGTCTGACGGTTGGTCAGGCGGATGCTGCCGTAAATCGTGTTTTCACCCGCGAACTTGTCGATGGCCTGCCACTGTTTGGTGGTGATCACCCCGCCCGGCAAACGGCAGCGCAGCAGCATCGCGTGACGCGGCTCCAGCTTCTGTTCAGCACGCTCGGCGCGGATGTCGCGGTCGTCCTGCTGATACATACCGTGAAAGCGGATCAGCAGGAAGTTGTCGCCTTTGAAACCGCCGGTCAGACCGTCATTTAAATCTTCGGCAATGGTACCGCGCAGGTAGTTGCTCTCTACCTTCATGCGCTCGGCATCAGTCAGTTTGCCTTCGACCACCAGTGGGCCGGGATGTTTTTCGCTCATTAGTAGACATCTCGCTGATAACGGCGCTCTACGCGCAGCTCACTTAAAAATTCATCCGCCGTTTCGGCATCCATACCGCCGAATTCGGCAATCACTTCCAGCAGTGCCTGCTCAACGTCCTTCGCCATGCGATTGGCGTCGCCGCAGACATAAATGTGGGCACCGTCATTGATCCAGCGCCACAGCTCTGCGCCCTGTTCGCGCAGTTTGTCTTGTACGTATACTTTTTCTTTCTGGTCGCGGGACCAGGCCAGATCGATGCGGGTCAGTACGCCTTCTTTAACATAGCGCTGCCATTCAACCTGGTAGAGGAAATCTTCGGTAAAGTGCGGGTTGCCGAAGAACAGCCAGTTTTTACCCGGCGCTTCATCTGCTGCGCGCTGTTGCATAAAGGCGCGGAACGGCGCAATGCCGGTGCCTGGGCCAATCATGATGACCGGCGTTTCCGGGTTCGCAGGCAGGCGGAAGTTGTCATTGTGCTCAATGAAGACGCGCACTTCGCCCTCTTCTTCCACGCGGTCCGCCAGGAAACTTGATGCCCCACCCGCACGGGCGCGGCCTTCGATGTCGTAGCGCACCACGCCGACGGTAACATGCACTTCACTCTCCACTTCGGCCTGCGAAGAGGCGATGGAGTACAGGCGCGGGGTCAGCGGACGCAGCAGGCCGATCAGTGCATCGGCATCCAGCTGAGCCGGAGAGAAACGCACCATATCGACAATTGGCGTCGTCGCGGCATAATGCTGCAGTTTCGCTTTGTCGCCCACCAGCGGCAGCAAGGATTCGCTGCGCGTTAAGGTGGCGTAATTTTCGACGATATTCGGGGTGTTCACCGTCAGCTCGAAATGCCACTGCAGCGCCTCTGAAAGCGGCTGGGTTTTGCCGTCAACGGTGACAGGCTCGTCACCCTTCAGCCACAGCAGCTCAACCAGCTCTTTTACCAGAGCAGGATCGTTCTGATACCAGATACCCAGCGCGTCGCCCGGCTGGTAGCGCAGGCCAGAGTCGCCGAGATCGATCTCGATATGGCGCACGTCTTTTTCCGAGTCGCGGCCGGTAATTTTCTGGTTCACCGCCAGGCTCGCGGTCAGCGGCGCCTCTTTGGTGTACGGGCTGGTGTGAATGTCGTTGACGGCACCCGTTGCGGTGAAGGCGGCCTGCGCCGAGCTCTCTTTCGGCACGCGGGCTTTCAGCACCTCAACAATGCGGGCACGCCATTCCGCGGCGGCGGTCTGGTACTCGACATCCGCGTCAACGCGGTCCAGCAGGCGCTCCGCGCCCAGCTCCGCCAGCTTGCTGTCGAAATCTTTACCGGACTGGCAGAAGAATTCATAGGAAGTATCGCCAAGGCCGAACACGGCATAAGCCGTGCCGTCCAGCTTCGGCGCTTTTTTCGAGAACAGAAACTTGTGCAGCGCCACCGCTTCTTCAGCGGGTTCACCTTCACCCTGCGTTGAGGCCACAACCACCAGCAGTTTTTCTGACGCGATTTGTTTAAATTTATAATCCCCGGCGTTGACCAGGTTCACGTTCAGTTTAGCGGCGAGCAGGTCATCACGCAGCGCTTCGGCCACGCGGCGGGCGTTACCCGTTTGCGAGGCGGAAATGAGCGTAATGGCAGGAATTTCAACGGCCGTTGCCGGTGCACCCACCACAGTGCCAGGCTGCTGATTGAGCATTCCCCAGAAATAACCGGAGACCCAGGCAAGCTGAGTGGGAGAAAAATCAGAGGTGGCAGCCTGAAGGCGCGCCAGTTGCTCCGGGTTCAGGGGAAGCAAATTTGAAGGTGGGGCCTGTGTTGTCATGCGTCGTTATGTTCCAGTAGCCAAGCGGACTTTAAGCGAATAAATCCAAACTGAAGATAAGGTTAACGGCGAGGATAATAACAATTAAAGAAGGGATGGAAATAATAAATAACCAAATGGACTAACCTGTTTTACTTATCGTTCTTAACAGTAAAAGCGATTAATTAAACCATTGAAATATAATACGAAAATTAACAAAACAAGGGCGTATCGCTGCTCCGTACCTATTGAGCCGTTTTAGTTAATGCTAAAAATTGTGCTTTCCGGTACTATGCGGCGGTTTTTTCCGCATTACTGAGAGCGATCATGTCCACCACACTGTTTAAAGATTTCACCTTCGAAGCCGCCCACCACCTTCCGCATGTCCCTGAAGGGCATAAATGTGGCCGTTTGCACGGGCACTCGTTTATGGTGCGTCTTGAGATCACCGGTGAAGTCGATCCGCATACCGGTTGGATCATGGATTTTGCCGAGCTGAAGGCGGCGTTTAAGCCGACCTACGATCGTCTGGATCACTACTACCTGAATGATATCCCGGGCCTTGAAAACCCGACCAGCGAAGTGCTGGCGAAATGGATTTGGGATCAGATGAAGCCGCTGGTGCCGCTGCTGAGCGCGGTGATGATCAAAGAGACCTGCACGGCAGGCTGCGTGTATCGCGGGGAGTGATGCTTGCCGGGTGGCGCTAACGCTTACCCGGCCTGTAAGAGCCTCGAACCGTAGTCCCGGTAAGCGCTAGCGCCACCGGGCTTTTTTTATGCAATATTCAGGTACTTGTGCGTCTGCATCGACAGGCGCCAGTTACGCGCAATACAGGTTTCAATGCACAGGCGCGTCGCGTCGTCTTTCTGGCTGATCGGCTGTAGCGCAATGACGCGCTGCTTTTCATCCGTCAGCGTGGCCAGCAGTTCATCCAGCGCTTCGATATCACGTACGCGCCCTACCGGGTGCTTAATCTCATCCGCGCGTTCCAGCGCCTGAGACAGCACGTCATATCCGCCGCGCATATTCACTTTTGGCGATACCGTCACCCAAGTGGTGTGTGAGCAGCGCACTTCATGGGTGCCGCTGGTTTCAATCTGGCAGCTGTAGCCGTTCTTTTCGAGCAGCTCGGTCAGCGGCGTCAGATCGTGGATGCAGGGTTCACCGCCGGTGATCACCACGTGGCGCGCCGTCCAGCCCTGACGACCAATAATGGCCAGCAGATCTTCTGGACTGCCCGCCCCCCACTTATCGCTCTCTTTGGTTTTCGCCAGTATGCTAAACAGCGACACTTCCCGATCTGCGAGCTTATCCCACGTATGTTTGGTATCACACCAGGCACAGCCAACCGGGCATCCCTGTAAACGAATGAAAATAGCGGGAACACCGGTAAAGTAACCCTCGCCTTGCAGGGTCTGGAACATCTCGTTAATCGGGTACTGCATAGTCATCTCAGTAAAGGGGATAAACGATAAGTATCGCAGATCCCCGCCGGATGGTCATGCTCCATCGGTGCTTTGCGCGCCAATCGCCGCCATAAAACGCTGGGTAATTTGCTGTGGACGGGTGATCGCGCCGCCGACAACAACCGTATGCGCACCCAGTGCCAGGCATCTGGCCGCGCGTTCAGGGGTATCCACGTTGCCTTCGGCAACCACGGGAACCGTCACGGCAGCCAGCACTGCCTGCAGGAACGCGCAGTCATTCTCCGGAAGCGAATGGCCCACCGTTTCCGCCGTATAGCCGTAAAGCGTAGTGCCGACACAGTCAAAGCCAAGCGCCTGCGCCGTCACGGCTTCATCCACGGTGGAGATATCCGCCATCAGCAGGACCGAGGGATAGCGCGATCGGATGCGCGTGACCAGCGTTTCCAGAGACTCCCCACCGGGACGATCCCTCGCCGTCGCATCAAGCGCAATGATTTCCGGAGAGACGGTCATGAGCTCATCCACCTCTTTCATCGTGGCGGTGATAAACACCTCGCTTTCCGGGTAATCCCGTTTGATGATGCTGATAACAGGCAAAGAGACCTGCTGCTTAATGGCCTCAATATCTACCACGCTGTTGGCACGAATGGCGGCGGCTCCGCCCTGCGCCGCCGCCAGCGCCATGCGCGACATAATAAACGGGCTATGTAACGGTTCGTTTTCCAGCGCCTGACAGGAGACGACCAGTTTTCCCTTCAGGTTATCCAGTACAGTTTTCATTACGATAAGATCTCTTCCACTTCGTTTTTGATAATCGTGACGTGCGGGCCATAAATGACCTGAACACCGTTACCGCGTACGATAACGCCGCGCGCGCCGGTGGCTTTCAGCGCCGCGTCATTCACTTTGCTGCCGTCCTTAACCGTGACGCGAAGACGCGTGGCGCAACAGTCCACCTCTTCCAGATTCTCTTTTCCGCCTAATCCAGCGATCACCGCAACGGCGCGCTCGCTCTGCGAAAAAGTCACTTCATTGGCCATCGCCTCCTTTTCCCGACCCGGCGTGGCAAAATCGAAGCGGTTAATCAGGTAGCGGAAGGTGAAGTAGTAAACGAAGAACCACGGCACACCGACCAGCGGAACGAACATCCAGTGGGTTTTGGCCTCCCCCTGCAAAATGCCGAACAGCACGAAGTCAATAAAACCGCCGGAGAAGGTTTGTCCGATGGTGATATGCAGCATGTGTGCGAGCATGAACGCCAGCCCGTCAAACAGCGCATGAATGACGTAAAGCACCGGCGCAATAAACAGGAAGGAGAACTCGATAGGTTCGGTAATCCCGGTCAGGAACGAGGTTAACGCCGCAGAGAGCAGCAGCCCGGCAACGCGCTTTTTGTTCTCCGGTTTTGCCGTGTGGTACATCGCCAGACACGCGCCGAGCAGGCCAAACATCATCGTAATAAAGCGCCCAGACATGAAGCGTGACGTGCCTTCGTAAAACTGACGCGTGGTAGGATCGGCCAGCTGGGCGAAGAAGATCCGCTGTGTGCCCTCAACCAGGTGACCGTTGACAATCTCACTGCCGCCGAGCGCGGTGGTCCAGAACGGCAGATAGAAGATATGGTGCAAACCAAACGGGCCCAGCATGCGTAAAATGAAGCCGTACAGCAGGGTGCCCAGATAACCGGTGGCATCCACCAGCCCGCCGAGACCAAAAATCAGTTTCTGGAAATGCGGCCAGACCACGGTCATTGCGGCCCCGACGAGTATCGCCGCCAGGGAGCTGATAATGGGGACAAAGCGCGAGCCGCCAAAGAACCCGAGGAACTGCGGAAGCGCAATTTTATTAAACCGATGATGGAGCGTGCAGGTCACCAGCCCAATCACCACGCCGCCAAACACGCCGGTTTCCAGCGTCTGAATCCCCAGCGTCATGCCCTGCCCTACAGCGCCCGGGTTCTCGTGCGCCAGTTTTCCGGTGAGGATCAGCAGCGCGTTGATGGTGGCATTCATCACCAGAAACGCGAGCAGCGCCGCCATCCCGGCCGTGCCCTTATCGCTTTTTGCCAACCCGACGGCAACCCCAACGGCAAACAGCACCGAGAGGTTCGCAAAGACGATTGAACCTGCGCTGCTCATGATAGTGAAAATGGCCTGAAGCCAGCCCACATCTAAAAACGGATAAGCCGCCAGCGTATTGGGATTCGATAACGCGCCGCCTATCCCCAGCAGCAGACCCGCCGCGGGCAACACGGCAATGGGCAACATAAAGGATTTACCAAAGCGCTGCGCTTTTTCAAACCATCCCCCCGAAGAAGCGCCACTGAACATTTGCATCATTTTTTTCATCTCCCCATTAAACGATGAAAATTTTTACCATATAAATATTATATAGTGAAAATTATCATCACAAACCAGGAAGCCGATCATACTTTTTCAAAATGACTGGCATCTTTCCCCTCCTTTCCGCCACACTAGTCGCAGCGAAACACATTAAGGACGTGGCATGTCGGACCATGAAAATCTGCTGCTGAAGCTCCGCCAGGAGGCTTCCGGGTACAGCCCAACGCAACAAAAACTCGGCGAGTTTGTCCTCAGCGATCCTGCCCGGGTGCTCTACCTGACGATCACTGAACTGGCGCGCGAGAGCCACACCAGCGAGGCCAGCGTCACGCGTCTTTGCCGAACGCTGGGCTGCAAGGGCTATAACGAATTTAAAATGGCGCTTGCGCTGGATATACAGCAGGGCCAGCCCGCGCGTCAGGCGGGGGATGAGATTGATAACGTCGTGGATGAGTCGGTGCAGGCTTTGCAGGATACCGCCCGACTTCTCGACCGCACGCTGCTTGAAAAGGCAGCGCTGGCGCTGCATCAGGCCCAATCCGTGCAGATTTATGGCGTCGCGGCCAGCGCCATCCTCGGGGAGTACCTGCATTACAAGCTATTGCGGCTGGGCAAACCTGCACAGCTGTTTAGCGATATGCACCGCGCAGCCATGAATGCGACAACGCTTTCGAAAGAGACGCTGGTTGTGGCCATCTCCAGCTCGGGTTCAACGCGGGATTTACTCCACGTGGTGAAGCTTGCCCGCAAGCGCGGCGTTAAGGTGCTGGCACTCAGCAATACGCCCCGCAGCCCGCTGGCATCCCTGAGCGACATGCAGCTGGTGGCCGCAAAACCAGAGGGTCCCCTTAGCGCAGGCGCGCTCAATGCTAAGGTTGGGGTGATGCTGCTGGTCGAGCTGCTGACCACGTCCATGATTGCGCTGGATGGTCATTACGGCGACGTCAGCCAACAAACAGCCAGCGCCACGCTTCCCCTTTTGCTCTGAAAAACATTCGCAGGCTAAATAAATCGGCCTGCGAATAACTTTAGTTAAGTGGTGTTTAAATCATTTATTTGGTAAATACTTGGTGTAACAAATTATTATATTTATTACATTTTGAATTAAGTTCATCATTTGACGGCGCCTCTACAAAAATCATAAAATTCAATGAGTTGAAATTTATATTTTTATATAATGAATCTTTACCCTTCTACTAATGTCGAATATCTCCACCCGATTTCCTTTCCTTAAAATAAGCTTAAGACGCCACTGATTTCGGCGTTTTATTATTTAAATGCCGTTTACTTTTGCGCGCCTACAATCCGCCTCATCAATCATAATGAGACGGTATTAATGAAGATGCTATTGATTACAGGCGTGACCGGATTTCTGGGCGGTGCAGTTCTTGAAAAAATCCTGACCAACGATCAATCCGTAGAACTCCTTTTGCTTACGCGCGCCGGCGATCCGCAGAGCGGGCTGGAGCGCGTGCTGGAGAATATGCGCAAGTTCAATGTTCCTGAGGACAAACTGGCCTCCCTGAGCGTGGATAATATCCTGACTGGCGACCTCAGCCAGCCAGAGGCCTTTCTGAACGATCCCCGTCTGGATCGCGTCACGCATGTCGTTAACTGTGCGGCTGTCGCCTCATTTGGTAATAACCCACTGATCTGGAAGGTCAACGTTGAAGGTACGCTCGCGCTGGCGCGCCGTATGGAGCAGGTCGCAGGACTACAGCGTTTCCTCCACGTCGGCACCGCAATGTCATGCACGCCGGAGCAGGATTCACTGGTCGCCGAAAGCGCTGAATTCAGAGAGAATGCTGAACACCTGGTGGAATACACGTTTTCGAAGTCAACCATCGAACAGCTGATGCGCCAGGAGTGTCCGAACCTGCCGCTGCTCATTGCCCGTCCGTCCATCGTTGTCGGCCATACTCGTCATGGCTGCACGCCGTCGAGCAGCATTTTCTGGGTCTTTAGCATGGGCCTGATGCTGCAGAAGTTTATGTGCTCAATGGAGGACCGAATCGACGTTGTTCCGGTGGATTATTGCGCCGACGCGCTGTTAATGCTGCTCAACAGCAACGTTCGTCCGGGGGAAGTGGTACATATTTCTGCGGGAGAAGAGAACAGCGTTCGCTTTGCGGATATCGATCGGGCAATGGCGCTGGCGCTGGAGAAAGCCCCCGTCGGTGATAAATATGCGCAGGTCAGCTACGAAACGCTGGTCAGAATGCGCCGCGAGTTAAAACATATTTTTGGCCCGTGCAACGAACGTCTGATGCTGAAAGCCATGCGTTTATACGGTGCGTTTGCCACGCTTAACGTGCGCTTTAGCAACGATAAGCTGCTGAGCATGGGGATGCCGAAGCCACCCCGGTTTACGGATTATATCGCCCGCTGCGTGCAAACCACCCAGGGGTTGACCATTCCGGAGCAAATGGCGGTTGATTTTAAATAGCCAAAAAAAATGCCAGTCATTCGACTGGCATTTTCATTTTAAGGCTTAAGCAATTATGCCTGGCCTTTGATCTCTTTCAGACCGTTGTATGGTGCTTTTTCGCCCAGCGCTTCTTCGATACGAATCAGCTGGTTGTATTTAGCAACACGGTCAGAACGGCTCATAGAACCGGTTTTGATCTGGCCTGCAGCGGTACCCACAGCCAGGTCAGCAATGGTAGCGTCTTCAGTTTCGCCAGAACGGTGAGAGATAACAGCGGTGTAGCCAGCGTCTTTCGCCATTTTGATCGCAGCCAGAGTTTCGGTCAGAGAACCGATCTGGTTGAATTTGATCAGGATGGAGTTAACGATGCCTTTCTCGATGCCTTCTTTCAGGATCTTGGTGTTGGTTACGAACAGATCGTCACCAACCAGCTGGATTTTGTCGCCCAGTACTTTGGTCTGGTATGCGAAGCCAGCCCAGTCAGACTCGTCCAGACCGTCTTCGATAGACACGATTGGGTACTGTTTGGTAAGGTCTTCCAGGAAGTGAGTGAACTCTTCGGAGGTGAATGCTTTGTTGCCTTCGCCAGCCAGAACGTATTTACCGTCTTTGTAGAATTCAGATGCTGCACAGTCCATCGCCAGGGTGATGTCTTTGCCCAGCTCGTAGCCTGCTGCTTTAACTGCTTCAGCGATTACCGCCAGAGCTTCTGCGTTAGAACCCAGGTTTGGCGCATAGCCACCTTCGTCACCAACAGCAGTGTTCATACCTTTAGCCTTCAGAACTTTAGCCAGGTTGTGGAACACTTCAGAACCCATACGTACTGCTTCTTTCAGGGATTTCGCGCCAACTGGCTGAATCATGAATTCCTGAATATCAACGTTGTTGTCTGCGTGCTCACCACCGTTGATGATGTTCATCATTGGTACAGGCATGGAGTATTTGCCTGGGGTGCCGTTCAGTTCAGCGATGTGCTCGAACAGTGGCTGGCCTTTCGCTGCTGCTGCTGCTTTGGCGTTCGCCAGGGAAACAGCCAGGATTGCGTTCGCACCGAAGTTAGATTTGTTTTCAGTACCGTCCAGATCGATCATGATCTTGTCGATGCCAGCCTGGTCTTTGGCGTCTTTGCCAAGGATTGCCTGAGCAATAGGACCGTTTACAGCGCCAACCGCTTTCAGTACGCCTTTGCCCAGGAAGCGGGATTTGTCGCCATCGCGCAGTTCCAGCGCTTCGCGGGAACCAGTAGAAGCACCTGATGGAGCAGCAGCCATACCAACGAAACCACCTTCCAGGTGAACTTCGGCTTCAACGGTCGGGTTACCACGGGAGTCGATGATTTCACGACCGATGACTTTAACGATTTTGGACATTAGATTTTCCTCAGTACAAGTTAAACTAAAACTCCAGACAAACAACGCGTACCAGAGGTACGCGTTGCCGTTCTAACTTTTTTTACTTCGCCTGACGCTTCTGGTAGTCGCTGGCGGCCTTCACAAAGCCTGCAAACAGCGGATGCCCGTCGCGCGGCGTAGAAGTAAATTCCGGGTGGAATTGGCAGGCAACGAACCATGGATGGTTAGGCACCTCGATGATCTCGACTAACTGATCATCCCCGGAACGGCCCGCAACACGCAGACCCGCAGCTTCAATCGGTTTCAACAACATGTTGTTGACTTCATAGCGGTGACGATGGCGCTCGGTGATGGTTGGCTCGCCATACAGCTTGCGAACCACGCTATCGTCGGACAGCTGGCAGGCCTGTGCGCCAAGACGCATAGTGCCACCCAGATCGCTCTTCTCGGTACGGACTTCGACGTTACCTTCTTCGTCGCGCCATTCAGTGATAAGCGCCACTACAGGGTACTTACAGTCTGGCACAAATTCCGTAGAGTTCGCGTTTTCCATTCCCGCTACGTTGCGCGCAAATTCGATCAGCGCAACTTGCATACCCAGGCAGATGCCGAGGTATGGAATATTGTTTTCACGCGCATAGCGCGCGGTGGCGATCTTGCCTTCTACACCACGGTAGCCGAAGCCGCCAGGGATGAGAATCGCATCCAGATCTTTCAGAATTTCGACGCCACGCGTTTCAACATCCTGCGAGTCAATCAGCTTGATGTTCACGGAGACGCGGTTCTTCAGACCACCGTGCTTCAGCGCTTCGATGACTGACTTATAGGCGTCCGGCAGTTCAATGTACTTGCCGACCATACCGATAGTCACTTCACCAGCCGGATTGGCTTCTTCGTAAATAACCTGTTCCCATTCAGACAGGTTAGCTTCCGGACAGTTCAAGCTGAATCGTTTACAAATATAATCGTCCAGGCCCTGTGATTTCAACAGGCCCGGGATTTTATAAATGGAATCGACGTCTTTCATTGAAATAACGGCTTTTTCAGGCACGTTACAGAACAATGCAATTTTCGCACGTTCGTTCGCTGGAACCGCGCGATCGGAGCGGCAAACCAGGATGTCTGGCTGAATACCGATGGAGAGCAGTTCTTTTACTGAGTGCTGAGTCGGCTTGGTTTTCACTTCACCTGCGGCGGCCATGTACGGCACCAGGGTCAGGTGCATGAACAGCGCGTGCTCACGACCAATATCGACAGCCAGCTGACGAATCGCTTCAAGGAATGGCAGGGATTCGATATCACCTACGGTTCCGCCGATTTCGACCAGCACCACGTCGTGGCCTTCGCCGCCCGCAACGATGCGTTCTTTGATTGCGTTAGTGATGTGTGGGATAACCTGAACAGTTGCCCCCAGGTAGTCACCGCGGCGCTCTTTACGCAGAACGTCTGAGTAGATGCGGCCAGTCGTGAAGTTGTTACGACGGGTCATTTTGGTGCGGATGAAACGCTCGTAGTGGCCAAGATCCAGATCGGTTTCAGCGCCGTCTTCAGTAACGAACACTTCCCCGTGTTGGATTGGGCTCATGGTGCCCGGATCGACGTTGATGTACGGATCCAGTTTCATCATGGTCACATTGAGGCCACGGGCTTCAAGAATGGCTGCGAGGGAGGCTGCGGCAATGCCTTTACCCAGAGAGGATACGACCCCGCCGGTCACAAAAATATAGTTCGTTGTCATGCTGAACCTGAGAAGTTAGGGTGAAACGATGGAATAACCAGGACGGGAAAGTAGTATACCCGAACACGGCGAGCGCCACAAACTTTCATTCTCCGTCTCCATTCCAGGCCATGACAAACATAAGGAGTGAGAAAATAGCCCCTTTTGGGTAAATGTTTTTGACGCAAATCAAGCGCTTGTCATTTAAAAAATCACACAAATTGCGCTTGATCGCAAAATCTCTTTAGAGATCATGTTCCTGGCGTTTTACTTCCTGCCAGACTTCTTCCATGGCTTCGAGGTCGATTCCGGTCATTTCCAGGCCGCGTGAGGCCACAATCCGCTCAACTTCGCGAAAGCGTCGCTCGAACTTAATGTTGGCTTTTTGCAGGGCGGTTTCCGCTTTTACACCCAAATGGCGCGAAAGATTGACGGTCGCGAAAAGCAGGTCGCCCATCTCCTCTTCCAGCTTTGCTTCATCCACAACCGCCTGCTGCGCTTCATGCATCACTTCGTCGATCTCTTCATGCACTTTATCCAGCACCGGCCCCAGGGAGTCCCAGTCAAAACCCACGGCGGAGCAGCGTTTCTGGATTTTATGCGCGCGCATCAGCGCGGGCAGACTTAGCGGAATATCATCCAGCGCCGAGTGCTGGGATTTTTCGGCCCGCTCGGCGCTTTTTATCTGCTCCCAGCGAGCCAGCACTTCCGCGCTGTTGCCTGCGGTGGCATCGCCAAAAATATGCGGATGGCGGCGCTCCAGCTTGTCGCTGATGGCAGCGCAGATGTCGTCAAAGTTAAAGCGCCCTTCTTCCTGTGCCATCTGCGCATAGAACACCACCTGGAATAACAGGTCGCCCAGCTCGCCGCGCAGGTCGTCAAAATCCTCGCGTGAAATGGCGTCCAGCACTTCATAGGTTTCTTCGAGGGTGTACGGGGCGATGGTGGCGAAAGTCTGCTCCTTGTCCCACGGGCAACCGTTCTCCGGGTCACGCAGGCGTTTCATGATGCCGAGCAGGCGGTCGATTTGAGTCATAATCTGTTCCATTAAAAAACAAGCCGGGTGGCGGCAAAGCCTTACCCGGCCTACATAAGAAAGTGCAGTTAACCGCCGTGCAGACGACGCGCGTCTATCACATCCGGCACCTGGTTCAGTTTGCCGAGCACGCGGCCCAGTACCTGCAGGTTGTAAATTTCGATGGTCATATCGATGGTGGCAAGCTGCTCGCGGGTATCGCTGCGGCTGGCAACGCCCAGCACGTTAACCTTCTCGTTGGCGAGAATGGTCGTGATGTCGCGCAGCAGGCCGCTGCGGTCATTGGCGGTGACGCGCACCACCAGCGAGTAGCCTGCAGAGTAGCTTTCGCCCCAGACCGCTTCCACGATGCGCTCCGGCGCATGTGACTGCAGCTCAGCAAGCTGGTCACAGTCTGAACGGTGGATCGAAATCCCGCGCCCCTGAGTGATAAAGCCGACGATATCGTCACCTGGAATAGGCTGACAGCAGCGGGCAATGTGGTGCATCAGATTGCCCACGCCTTCCACGACCACCCGGCCGTTATCTTTGCTGCGCTGCTGCGGCGCATGGGTTTTCTGCTGCAGCTGCTTCAGCGCCGCCGCATCCTGCTCCGCCGCACTTGGCTTGTTGAACTGCGCCTGCAGGAAGTTCACCATCTGATTCAGACGGATATCTCCGCCGCCAATGGCCGCTAACAGTTCGTCAAGCTCGTTGAAGTTGTAGCGTGGCAGCAGGAATTTCTCCGCCTCTTTCAGGCTGATCCCCACATGCTCCAGTTCGTCATCGAGGATCTGGCGACCGGCAAGGATGTTTTTATCGCGATCCTGCTTGCGGAACCAGGCGTGGATCTTGGAGCGCCCGCGGCTGGTGGTGACATAGCCCAGGTTCGGGTTCAGCCAGTCGCGGCTCGGGTTGGGCTGCTTCTGGGTGATGATCTCAATCTGGTCCCCCATCTGCAGCTGATAAGTGAATGGCACGATTCGTCCGCCGATTTTCGCCCCGATGCAGCGGTGCCCCACATCGCTATGGATGTGGTAGGCGAAGTCGAGCGGCGTGGAGCCCGCGGGCAGGTCGACAACGTCCCCTTTCGGGGTAAAGACGTAGACCCGGTCGTCGAAGACCTGGCTGCGCACTTCATCGAGCATTTCGCCGGAATCAGCCATCTCTTCCTGCCACGCAATCAGCTTACGCAGCCAGGCGATGCGGTCTTCGTGGCCAGAACGCGCGCCGCCGGACGTACCCTCTTTGTATTTCCAGTGCGCGGCCACGCCCAACTCGGCGTCTTCGTGCATCTGTTTGGTGCGGATCTGGATCTCAACCGTTTTGCCGCCGGGGCCAAGCACCACGGTATGAATAGACTGGTAGCCGTTCGGTTTCGGGTTCGCCACATAGTCGTCGAACTCGTCCGGCAGGTGGCGGAAGTGAGTATGTACTATCCCCAGCGCGGCGTAGCAGTCCTGCAGACGCTCCGCCACAATACGCACGGCGCGCACGTCAAACAGCTCGTCAAAGGCGAGGTGTTTCTTCTGCATTTTGCGCCAGATGCTGTAGATGTGCTTAGGTCGACCGTAGACTTCGGCGCGCACGTTCTCTTCTTTCATTGACTGACGCAGCCCGCTGACAAACTCGTCGATGTAGTGTTCACGATCGATACGGCGTTCATGCAGAAGTTTGGCAATGCGCTTGTATTCCGCAGGGTGCAGATAGCGGAAGCAGTAATCTTCAAGCTCCCATTTCAGCTGACCGATACCTAAGCGGTTCGCCAGCGGCGCATAGATATTTGTACACTCCTTGGCGGCAAGGACGCGCTCGTCTTCCGGCGCATCCTTCACTTCGCGCAGGTGCGCAATACGTTCGGCAAGCTTGATGACCACGCAGCGGAAGTCATCCACCATGGCCAGCAGCATTCGCCGGACGTTATCAACCTGTTCTGAGGAGACGGAATCGGTATGGGCAGCTTTAAGCTGGCGGATGGCCGCCATATCGCGCACGCCGTGGATCAGCGCGACGACGGAGGTTCCGACGCTGTCACGCAGCACGTCTTCGCTGACCACGTCAGCATCGGCGAGCGGAAACAGAAGCGCGGCCTGCAGCGTTTCGATATCCATGTTCAGCATGGAGAGAATTTCGACCATTTCGATGCCGCGCCACAACAGCAGCTCGGCGTCAGGATGTCCCTGCGTGGTGCGCAGACAATAGGTCCAGGTTTCGGTTAAGCGTTCACACGACTGCTGGCTGGAAATCCCCAGACTTGCGATCCATTTTTGAGGGTCAAACTCACCAGCTTTATTAAGATGTGCACTTCTTACCGCAACCATCGTCCTCTCCTTTAGGGACCAGGGCCTGTCGAAGTCGACAAGCCAAACAAATTAGATGTGCTCAAACAACGCCATCGATTCCAGATGTCCAGTGTGCGGGAACATGTCCAGCATTGCCAGACGCTGAATCTGGTAACCCGCACTGATTAATGCCTCGCTGTCCCGGGCAAGCGTCGCCGGGTTACAGGAAACATAGACCAAACGCTTCGGCGCGAGTTTAATAATATGTGCCATTACGCCCGGAGCACCGGCACGTGCCGGGTCGAGCAAAATTTTATCAAAGCCCTGCTTCGCCCACGGCTGTTGAGTCACATCTTCCTCAAGGTTTTGATGAAAAAATGTCACATTTTGCAAGCCATTCTGTAGGGCGTTTTCCTGTCCTTTGGCGACCAGCGCCTCAACGCCTTCCACACCCACCACGTTTGCCGCTTTCTGCGCCAGGGGCAGCGTGAAATTACCCATACCGCAGAAGAGATCGAGCACCCGGTCGGTCGGCTGGATATCCAGCCAGTCCAGCGCTTTTTCAATCATCTGCTGATTCACGCCGTCATTGACCTGGATAAAATCCCGCGGGCTGAACGTTAAGCGTAGCCCGTTTGACGCATACCAGGGAGCCTCTCCCGTAACCTGCACAAGTATCTCGCTTTGTGGTGCCAGGAAAAGCGCAAGCTTGTGGGAATGCGAAAAGCGTTCCAGTTTTTCGCGATCTTTTTCAGACAGCGGCGCAGTATGGCGCAGCACCATCAGCGGGCCGTTGTTAGCCAGAACCAGTTCCACATGTCCGAGATGGCGAACACCTTCGAGCCTGGATAGACACTGGTGCACATCAGGGAGCAATGCCTCAAGTTGGGGCACCAAAACAGGGCACTGCTTTATATCCACGATATCGCTGGCGCTGGCTTTACGAAATCCCATCTCCAGCCGCTCGGTTTTTGGCTGATAACTGAGGCTCAGGCGCGCGCGCCGACGGTAGCCCCAGGGCTGCCCGGCGATAATCTCGTTAACCTCGTGCTTAAGCTGACGCGCCAGCGCGCTGCTTTTACTTTTTTGCTGTAAAACTACGCTGGCATGCTGTTGCTGGCAGCCCCCGCAGACGCCAAAATGGGGGCAGCGAGGCACTTCGCGTTCCGGGCTATCGCTCAGTCGGCGCTTTACCTGGCCGCGCGCGTATTGGCGTTTATCTTCCGTCAGCGTAATTTCTGCTCGTTCTGATGGCAGCAAACCTGTTATAAACAGTGTCTTACCGTTGTGCCGCGCTACCCCCTGACCAAAGGGATCTAGGTCCGTGGCTTCAACAGTTATGATCTGACGCGTCGTCACGCGTCGCTTTGCAGAGTAGAATTGCGCCATCGCTGAGATTTTTCTCACATATAAACATAATTGTCCTAATTGTCCCATAACGGAACGCCATGACCAACTACAGCCTGCGTGCACGCATGATGATTTTGATCCTCGCCCCCACCGTATTGATCGGTTTGCTGCTGAGTATCTTCTTTGTGGTGCATCGCTATAACGATTTGCAGCGACAGCTGGAAGACGCCGGAGCCAGCATTATCGAACCGCTGGCGGTCTCCAGCGAGTACGGGATGAACCTGCAAAACCGGGAATCCATTGGTCAGTTAATTAGCGTCCTGCATCGTCGTCACTCGGACATCGTGCGGGCTATCTCCGTTTATGATGAAAACAACCGTCTGTTTGTTACCTCGAATTTTCACCTTGACCCGACGTCCCTGAAAATTCCTGACGGCACGCCGTTCCCGCGCCATCTCACCGTATTGCGGCGAGGGGATATTATGATCCTGCGCACGCCAATCATCTCCGAAAGCTATTCTCCTGATGAATCCGCTCAGTCTGAAGCCAAATCCAGCAACAACATGCTGGGATATGTGGCGCTGGAGTTGGATCTCAAGTCAGTCCGACTGCAGCAGTACAAAGAAATATTTATCTCCGGCGTGATGATGCTCTTCTGTATCGGCATTGCGCTGATTTTCGGCTGGCGACTGATGCGCGATGTGACGGGGCCGATTCGAAACATGGTCAACACCGTTGACCGTATCCGTCGCGGCCAGCTCGACAGCCGCGTAGAAGGGTTTATGTTGGGCGAGCTGGATATGCTGAAAAACGGCATCAACTCAATGGCGATGTCGCTGGCGGCGTATCATGAAGAGATGCAGCACAACGTTGACCAGGCCACTTCCGACCTGCGCGAAACGCTGGAGCAAATGGAGATTCAGAACGTCGAGCTGGATCTGGCGAAAAAACGCGCCCAGGAAGCCGCGCGCATTAAATCCGAATTCCTTGCCAATATGTCACACGAGCTGAGAACCCCGCTGAACGGCGTGATCGGCTTTACCCGTCTGACGCTGAAAAGCGAGCTTAACCCCACCCAGCGCGACCACCTGCATACTATCGAACGTTCGGCCAACAACCTGCTGGCGATCATTAACGACGTGCTGGACTTCTCGAAGCTGGAGGCGGGCAAGCTGATCCTCGAGAGTATTCCGTTCCCGCTGCGCGGCACGCTGGATGAAGTAGTGACGCTGCTTGCGCATTCGTCACACGATAAGGGGCTGGAGCTGACGCTCAATATCAAAAACGACGTGCCGGATAACGTCATTGGTGACCCGCTGCGTCTGCAGCAGGTCATCACCAATCTGGTGGGTAACGCGATCAAGTTTACCGAGAGCGGCAATATCGACATTCTTGTCGAAAAGCGGGCGCTCAGTAATAACAAGGTACAGATTGAGGTGCAGATCCGCGATACCGGTATCGGCATACCGGAGCGCGATCAGTCGCGTCTGTTCCAGGCATTCCGTCAGGCGGACGCCAGTATTTCCCGCCGCCACGGGGGAACCGGCCTGGGGCTGGTGATCACCCAAAAACTGGTAAAAGAGATGGGCGGCGATATCTCCTTCCACAGCCAGCCTAACCGGGGCTCGACCTTCTGGTTCCATATCAATCTCGATCTCAACCCGAACGTCATGACCGATGGGCCAGTGACCGACTGCCTGAAAGGGATGCGTCTGGCCTACGTTGAGCCAAATGCCGCAGCGGCACAGTGCACGCTGGACGTGTTAAGCACTACGCCGCTGGAGGTGGTCTACAGTCCGACCTTCTCTGCGCTTGCCGTTGAGCACTACGATATCCTGCTGATGGGGATCCCGGTCACCTTTACGGGCGAACTGACCATGCAGCAGGAGCGCCTGGCGAAAGCGACATCAATGACCGATTACCTGCTGCTGGCCCTGCCTTGCCATGCACAAATTAACGCCGAAGAGCTGAAAAACGACGGGGCCGCCGCCTGCCTGCTCAAACCGCTCACGGCCACACGCCTGCTGCCAGCGCTCACCGAATACTGTCGTCTGAGCCAGCACGCGCTGCCGCTCGTCAGCGACGAGCAAAAGCTGCCGATGAGCGTGATGGCGGTGGACGATAACCCGGCAAACCTGAAGCTGATTGGCGTGCTGCTGGAGGATCAGGTTCAGCACGTGGAACTGTGTACCAGCGGTGCGCAGGCAGTGGAACAGGCTAAACAAATGCAGTTCGATTTGATTCTGATGGATATTCAGATGCCGGGTATGGACGGTATTCGCGCCTGCGAGCTTATCCGCCAGCTCCCGCATCAGCAGCAAACGCCGGTTATTGCGGTGACCGCGCACGCCATGGCCGGACAGAAAGAAAAATTGCTGAGCGCCGGGATGAATGATTATCTGGCTAAGCCTATCGACGAAGAGAAACTGCATAGCCTGCTGGTGCGCTACAAACCGGGGCATATTGGCGGGACGTACACGGTTGCAGCAGAATCGCCGGAGATTAGCGTCAATCAGAATGCCACCTTCGACTGGTCGCTGGCGCTGCGCCAGGCGGCAGGGAAAACCGATTTAGCCCGCGACATGTTGCAGATGCTGGTCGACTTCCTGCCGGAAATCCGCAATAAAGTTGAAGAACAGCTGGTGGGAGAAAACCCCGAAGAACTGCTGGAAGCCATCCACAAGCTGCACGGCAGCTGCGGCTACAGCGGGGTGCCGCGGTTGAAGAACCTTTGTCAGTTGCTGGAGCAACAGTTACGCGCCGGTACGCCAGAATCCGAGCTTGAACCCGAGTTTCTGGAGCTGCTGGATGAAATGGATAACGTGACGCGGGAAGCGATGAAGGTGTTGGGGAGCTGATAGAAAAGCCCGGTGGCGCTACGCTTACCGGGCCTACAGGTGCCCTAACGTAGGCCGGGTAAGGCGAAGCCGCCACCCGGCAATCACAGCTAAAATGCCTGCCCCACTTTTAGCGCCGCCGCGATATTCCTTGCGGCCATCCTGACATTCTCGCTGGCATTTTCCAGCGCATCCTCCAGTGAACAGATGGTGTAAATCACGCTAAACACGGCGTCAATACCGTGCTTATGCACCACACCGACATCCGCCGTCAGGCTGCCCGCAATCCCGATAACCGGTTTGTTAAAGCGTTTTGCGACTTTCGCCACGCCAACGGGCACTTTACCGTGGATTGTCTGACTGTCGATGCGCCCTTCACCAGTGATCACTAAGTCGGCATCGGCAACCTGATCCGCGAGATGCAAGGCATCGGTGACGATCTCAATCCCCTGACGCAGCTGAGCGCCGCAAAAGGCGTATAGCGCGGCCCCCATCCCGCCCGCCGCACCGCCGCCGGACAGGTTCAGAACGTCGATATCCAGATCGCGGGCGATAACCTGCGCATAATGGGCAAGCGCGTTGTCCAGGTTGACAATCATCTCTGGCGTCGCCCCTTTCTGCGGGCCAAACACCGCAGTGGCTCCCTCCTCCCCCGTTAACGGGTTGGTGACATCGCAGGCAACCTCAATCCGGCACGCTTTCAGCCGTTTATCGAGACCGGTAAGGTCAATATGTGCCAGCGTGGCAAGTTCGCCGCCCCCGAGTCCGACAGGCTTCTGAGCGGCATCCAGCAATTTCGCGCCCAGCGCCTGGACCATGCCCGCGCCGCCGTCGTTGGTGGCACTGCCGCCAATGCCGATAATGATATGCTTAACGCCCGCGTCCAGCGCGTGACGGATGAGCTCGCCGGTTCCCCACGAGGTCGTTTTCAGCGGGTTGCGCTGCGAAGGTGGCACAAGCTCCAGACCGCTCGCCGCCGCCATTTCAATAAACGCACTTTGATCGTCACCGGATAACCCGTAGAACCCTTCGACAGGCTCCCCCAGCGGACCTGTCACCGGGACATGAATGATTCGCCCCTGAGTGGCCGCAACCATCGCCTCAACGGTGCCTTCGCCCCCATCGGCAACCGGTAATTTTACGTAGTTAGCCGAGGGAAAAATCTCGCGAAAGCCGCGTTCTATCGCTGTCGCTACCTCAAGAGCACTCAAACTTTCCTTATACGAGTCCGGTGCGATAACAATTTTCATAAGCCATCCTTACGCATAGTCATTACGTTAAGCATACACCACGTAAACGACCGCTCATGGGAGCGGTCCCAATGCGTTTATCGTACCATGCACGGACGTTTATTGTCGAATGTCCAGTCCGGGATCAAATACTGCATGGCTATCGCATCGTCGCGCGCGCCCAGACCGTGTTTCAGGTACAGTTCGTGGGCTTTCATCACCTGGTCCATATCCAGCTCAACGCCCAGACCCGGCGTGGTTGGCACCTGCACCATGCCGCCTTTGATTTCAAACGGCTGCTTAGTAAGACGCTGATTGCCCTCCTGCCAGATCCAGTGGGTATCTATGGCGGTGATCGCGCCCGGCGCGGCAGCGGCAACGTGAGTGAACATTGCCAGCGACACGTCGAAGTGATTGTTGGAGTGTGAGCCCCAGGTCAGGCCGAACTCGTGGCACATCTGCGCCACGCGAACTGACCCCTGCATCGTCCAGAAGTGCGGGTCCGCCAGCGGAATATCGACGGACTGAAGGGATAAGGTATGCCCCATCTGGCGCCAGTCGGTGGCGATCATATTGGTTGCCGTTGGCAAACCGGTGGCGCAGCGAAACTCGGCCATTACCTCGCGCCCGGAGAAGCCCTGCTCGGCCCCACACGGATCTTCCGCGTAGGCCAGCACGCCTTTAAGCTGCTTACCGATTTTAATCGCTTCATCAAGCGACCATGCGCCGTTCGGATCCAGCGTGACGCGCGCCTGCGGGAAACGTTTTGCCAGCGCGGTAATGGCCTCCGCCTCTTCTTCCCCTGCCAGTACACCGCCCTTCAGTTTGAAGTCGTTGAAGCCATATTTTTCGTAAGCGGCTTCGGCCAGACGCACCACCGCGTCAGGCGTCATCGCTTCATCGTGGCGAACGCGGTACCAGTCGCAGTGCTCATCCGGCTGGCTCTGGTACGGCAGCGGCGTCAGCTTGCGGTTGCCGACAAAGAACAGATAGCCCAGCATTTCCACTTCGGTGCGCTGCTGACCCTCGCCCAGCAGGGACGCAACGTTCACGCCAAGATGCTGACCAAGCAGATCCAACATTGCCGCCTCAATACCGGTGACCACGTGGATGGTCGTACGCAGGTCGAAGGTTTGCAGCCCGCGCCCGCCCGCATCGCGGTCCGCAAAGGTGCTACGCACGCTATTGAGAACATTTTTGTATTCGCCGAGGGTTTTCCCCACCACCAGCGGAATGGCGTCTTCCAGCGTTTTGCGGATCTTTTCCCCGCCCGGAATTTCGCCCACGCCCGTATGGCCGGAATTGTCTTTGATAATCACGATATTGCGGGTAAAGAACGGCGCATGCGCGCCGCTCAAATTCATCAGCATGCTGTCATGGCCCGCAACCGGAACGATCTGCATGGAAGTGACTACAGGGGTAGAAAATGTGCTCATGGTTCAATCCTTTTATCAGTGACGTCCAAAAACAGGGCGCTTACGGTCAAATGTCCAGCCGGGGATCAGGTACTGCATCGGGCCCGCGTCGTTACGCGCGCCGCCTGGCAACCTCTTATACGCCTCGTGCGCTTTGTGGATCTGATCCCAGTCAAGCTCCACGCCCAGCCCTGGCGCATCCGGTACGGCAATGCTGCCGTTTTTGATCTCCAGCGGATTTTTCGTCAGTCGGGCTTCCCCTCCCGTCGGCAGCGTGTTTTCGCGGTGGTCGGCGTCAGTCGGGCTTCCCCCTCCTGCCAAATCCAGTGGGTGTCGATGGCGGTCGGGTTACCCGGTGCCGCCGCGCCAACGTGGGTAAACATCGCCAGCGAAATGTCGAAATGGTTGTTGGAGTGACAGCCCCAGGTCAGCCCCCAGTCGTCGCACAGCTGCGCCACGCGCACCGCACCGGACAGCGTCCAGAAGTGCGGGTCAGCCAGCGGAATATCCACCGAATTGAGCATGACCGCATGGCCCATTTCACGCCAGTTGGTGGCGATCATGTTAGTGGCGACCGGCAGCCCGGTGGCGCGTCGGAACTCGGCCATCACTTCACGACCAGAGAAACCCTGTTCGGCACCGCACGGATCTTCCGCGTAGGTCAGTACATCGCCCAGACCTTTACACAGCGAGATGGCTTCATCCAGTAACCATGCGCCGTTCGGGTCAACGGTGATCCGCGCATCGGGGAAACGCTTTTTCAGCGCGCGGGCAGTTTCAATTTCCTGCTCGCCGGGCAGCACACCGCCTTTCAGTTTGAAATCCTTAAAACCGTAGTGGTCCTGTGCGGCTTCCGCCAGACGCACCACCGCCTCGCCGGTGAGCGCCTCCTGATGGCGCAGGTGATACCACTCATGGTTGCCCGGCGAACGGTCCAGATAAGGCAGATCGGTTTTATTACGGTCACCTACGTAGAACAGGTAGCCCAGCACCGTTACCGCATCGCGCTGTTTGCCCGGCCCCAGCAGTTCGCAGACCGGGACATTCAGCGCCTTACCGAGCAAATCGAGCAGAGCGGCTTCCAGCGCGGCAACCGCGTTGACGCGCAGTTCAAACGTCCAGGCACCTTTTCCGAAGGTATCAAAGTCAGCAGACTGGTTACCCTTATGTACCCGCTGAACCACTTTGTTCAGACGGGCCACTTCCTGGCCCACCACCTGTGGAATGGCATCAACCAACGTCTGGTAAATCACCTCTCCGCCCGGCGCTTCGCCAACGCCGGTATTCCCCGCGCTGTCGGTCAGTACCACGATATTGCGGGTAAACCAGGCGTTATGCGCGCCGCCAATATTGAGCAGCATGCTGTCCTGTCCAGCCACCGGGATGACCTTCATCTCAGTGACGACAGGGCTTGATTGCGTTGTCATCATCCACGCTCCCCTACAGGTTTAAGTTCGACGCGTTTGATATCGCCGACCAGCACCAGGTAACTCAGCACCGCCACCAGCGCATGCACCCCTACGTAAATCAGCGCACCGTTAAAGGAGCCGGTGGTGCCGACGATGTAGCCGATAGCGATTGGCGTAACAATCCCCGAAATATTGCCGAACATGTTGAACAGACCGCCGCTCAGGCCGCTGATCTCTTTCGGTGCCGTATCCGCCATCACCGCCCAGCCCAGCGCGCCAATGCCTTTGCCGAAGAAGGCCATCGCCATAAAGCCGATAATCATCCACTCAGCGCTCACGTAGTTACAGAACACCATGGTCATGGAGAGCAGCATCCCGAGCACGATAGGCGTTTTACGCGCGATATTGAGAGAGCCGGTGCGGCGCATCAGCCAGTCGGAAATCACCCCGCCGAGCACGCCGCCCACGAAGCCGCAGATGGCCGGGATCGAGGCAACAAACCCCGCCTTCAGAATCGACATGCCGCGCGCCTGCACCAGATAAACCGGGAACCAGGTGATGAAGAAGTAGGTTAAGGCGTTGATGCAGTACTGGCCCAGATAGATACCGATCATCATGCGCGAGCCGACGAGCTGTTTGATCTGCGCCCATTTCTGGCTGAACGGGACTTTTGCTTTTGCGGATTTCTGATCCATGTTGATCAGCGCCCCGCCCTCTGCGATGTACTCCAGCTCCTTCTTATTCACGCCCGGGTGTTGATTGGGTTCATGGATCACTTTCAGCCAGATAAAGCTGATGACGATCCCAAGCCCCCCCATGAAGAAGAAGACGTGTGACCAGCCCACCTCATGCGTCAGCCAGCCCATGATTGGCGCGAAGATCACCGTGGCGAAGTATTGTGCGGAGTTGAAAATCGCGACCGCGGTTCCCCTCTCCTGTGCCGGGAACCAGGCTGCGACAATGCGGCTGTTCCCCGGGAAGGAAGGCGCTTCCGCTAAGCCAACCAGGAAGCGCAGCGTGAAGAGCGCAACGATAATGCCGAAGCCGCTGAAGATATCGACGAAACCCTGCAGCAGGGTAAACATCGACCAGATAAAGATGGACCAGAAATAGACCCGTTTTGAGCCAAAGCGGTCAAGCAGCCAGCCGCCAGGAATTTGGCCGATGACATAGGCCCATGAAAACGCCGAGAAAACATAACCCATGCCGACCGGATCAAGTCCGATATCTTTTGCCATCTCAGAACCAGCAATCGACAGCGTGGCGCGGTCACCGTAGTTGAAGGATGTGACGATAAACAGCATCACCACTATCCAGTAGCGAGCGTTAGTGCGCTTCTCTGCGCTGCTCGCCGCCTGGCTTAATGAACTCATAGTTGCACTCCTGAATCATAGCTTTCGCCTGGTTCATTCTGTACAGCACCTGTAGGGTAATCAGAATGAGAGATAAGTGTTCGGCAGTTTTGGTACGGCTGAAGGCCGTTTTATGGTGAAGCGCTGCCTTATTGGGTAACTGACGGGAAAAGTATATGAAGGAGTGTCGCTCTTCCTCACCGTGCATCGACACAACATTGAAGGGGGAGTGAGACGTGGTTTGGGGCATAAGCCCAAAGCAGTGGAAGATGGTTCACGGAATTGAGGTTTTCGTGCGGCTTTGTTGCCGGGTGGCGGCTTCACCTGACCCGGCCTACAAACGACAAAACTAGTTAAGCAGCGTTGCCCAGTGCTCAACCCACGGGTTTGATTCGCTTTCTGGCTCCGGGTGTTCGCCTGCGTCAATCAGCAGCATCTCGCCGACGCGCTGGGCGCTCTGCTCCTGCAAAAGGGCATCGAACTGTTTACCGCCGCCGCAGAAGTTGGCGTAAGAGCTGTCGCCCAGGGCAATGATGCCGTAGTGCACGTTCGGCTGATAGCCAAGCCGGTCTTTAATGCCCTGGAACAGCGGCACGATGCTGTCCGGCAGATCGCCCTGCCCGGTCGTGGAGGTCACCACCAGAATGTATTTATCTTGATACTTTTCCCAGTCTGCCAGTTCCGGGTCTTCATAGACCGTGGCTTTATGGCCCTGGCTGGCGAGTATTGCCTCTGCTTCTTCCGCGACCAGCAGCGAGTTGCCGTACATTGTGCCGACAAAAATGCCTACTTCAGCCATGCTTTGCTCCCTTAATTATTGCGCTTGCTGTTCATCCTGAACGTTGCCTGATACAAACTCAACCCTTTCATTTTCGGGGAGTTGCCCCAGCCAGCCAAATTGTGACAGCGCCTGCATCCAGACGTCGTCCAGCCCCGCGCGGATAGTCAGCGGTTCGCCGGTGAACGGGTGCGTCAGGCTCAGCTCGCTGGCGTGCAGCATCAGGCGATGGCAGCCAAAATGCTCGGCCGCGCTGCGGTTCTGGCGCAAATCACCGTGCTTGCTGTCGCCAATAATCGGGTGGCGCAGATGCGCAAGGTGGCGGCGAAGCTGATGCTTGCGCCCGGTTTTAGGCAAAAGCTCAACCAGGCTGTAGCGTGTGGTCGGAAACTTACTGGTCGCCACCGGCATTTCGGTCGTCGCCATGCCGCGATAATCCGTCACTGCGGGCTGTGGTCCCTTGTCATCACGGGCAAATTTATCGGCGATTTTATCCAGTTCCTCCACCAGCGGATAATCGAGCGTGGCGGCTTCCGTCAGCCAGCCGCGCACAATCGCGTGGTAGCGCTTTTGCATCTGATGCTGTTCAAACTGCTGCGAAAGCAGACGTCCCGCCTCGCTGGAAAGTCCCATCAGCAGTACGCCGGAGGTTGGACGGTCCAGACGATGGGCGGTAAATACATGCTGACCAATCTGGTCGCGAACGGTCTGCATCACCACCACTTTCTCATCGCGATCGAGCCAGCTGCGGTGCACCAGCCAGCCTGACGGCTTGTTGACTGCCACCAGCCACTCATCCTGATAGAGGATCTCAAGCGTCATGCATCGTCACCGGCAAAGAGCGCATCCAGGCGTTCTAATTCAACCAGCATAACCTCGCGGGCGGGATGGGTCGCTTCCAGCGCCATTTCATAATAGGGAGAGACGGCAAATGCCTGCGGCAGCGGATGGTCACCGTCCAACAGAGCGTGCATGCGCGGAATCAATACCCATTGCAGCCACTCAACGGGAGCCAGCTTATCCAGGCAGAATGGCTGGGTACTTGCGAATGCTTCTGGCTGCGGCGCGATCTCCTGCCACAGCTGATGTTGGCGCAAGAGTGCTTCGATGGCGTGCAACTGGGCACGAACGCTATCGTGTTGCGTCATAGTCACCTCAACTGAAAAACTGAACGGCGCGCAGCATAGCATTGCAGAACGCAGAAATAAAAAAAGGGAGCACTGTAAAAACAGTGCTCCCGGTTCGTTCCGCAGCATTCCAGCTACAATTCGTGCTCCCTGCTCATCCGTGACAACTTTTCCTGAAGCCCGAAGGCCCGGTCATCCGTCTACCTTTCGCATCCTGCTCACATCATCCTGACGTGATTGTTTCATCCTGAAACGTCCTGGCCGTCCAGACCCACCGACCATCCTGACCGGCTCTCGTTCTCCTTCCTGGAGGTGTCCTTTACGCATCCTGCGCGATCCACTTTGCTTCATCCTGAAGCCTTCCTGCAGCGCCATCCTGACGAGTCCTGAGTAAGAAACGCCATCATCCTGATGTTCGTTTCTCGTGTCGGCTTCCTGTCGACGGAGATAGAATCCGCTATTCCGCTTCGTCTTACAACCCACCCCGTGAGCGCTGTAAGACGTCAGAAATCCCTAAAAACGATGCAATGAATAAGTAATCCATTGAAAAACAGCGTAATATTAATCTTAATTAAATGAGGTAATACTGAATGATCCAGCGATCTCTCACAAACCTTGTAAGAGATCTCTCACACGCGCCGTAGCATCATGGATTACAGAAGTGGCTCAAGTTGGGTGAGGAAATCCGCAAGAGAGGGGGCGAGAGTCTCGCGATTGCGGGTACCGATAGTCTCTTTAACCACTTCACCGGACAGGTTGCAGACGGAGATAACATCCAGTTCGCTGTCCAGCGTGGCAATAAAGAGCGTCGGAGAAAGCTTAAGGCGCTTTTGCGTGACCAGGTGACCAATCAGGTTTTCCTGTACACGCTGCAGATCGTCTTCGCTCCAGGTCTGCAACAGCGTCAGCGTAATATCAGCAAAGCGCGCAGGCATATCCCCTGCAAACTGCGCGGTATAAAACGCGTGAACCGCTGGTTGTACCACAATGTCCATTGCCCGTTCAACCGCATTTACATTTTGCTCGCCTGCAAAGGGTTTCGGCTGCCAGATAACGTAATCGTCGAGCGAAGAGATAATGCACGGCGAGGGTACGCCATATAAATCAGCGCTTTGCGGCCACGTCCCCTGTTTTTCATGCCATGCATCGCAATAGCGGGTCGTGAAGGTCGTCAGGGCATTTGCAGTTTCAATATCCACCGATTTCTCTCTTCTTGTAAGACAGGATAAACTCAGGCCATAAGTGTACCTGTAAAGTGGCTATGAAACATGTCTTACGAAAATCATCAGGCGTTAACCGGCTTAACGCTGGGTAAATCGACCGATTACCGCGACACCTACGATGCAAGCCTTCTGCAGGGCGTGCCCCGCAGCCTGAACCGCGACCCGCTTGGGTTACACGCGGACGCACTGCCGTTTGTCGGCGGCGACATCTGGACGCTGTACGAACTCTCCTGGCTTAACGCGCGCGGGCTGCCGCAGGTGGCCGTCGGCCATGTGGAGCTGGATTACGCCAGCGTTAACCTTGTCGAGTCGAAAAGCTTCAAGCTTTATCTCAACAGTTTTAACCAGACAACATTCAACAGTTGGGAAGACGTCCAGGCTACGCTGGAGCGGGATTTACGCGCCTGTGCGCAAGGAAACGTTGCCGTATCGCTGTATCGCCTGAATGAGCTGGAAGGGCAGCCTATCGCCCACTTTAACGGTGCCTGCATTGACGATCAGGACATTGACGTTGAAAGCTATGAGTTCAGTACCGACTACCTCGAAAACGCGGCAAGCGGAAAGGTGGTTGAAGAGACGCTGGTGAGCCATCTGCTGAAGTCCAACTGTCTGATCACCCACCAGCCAGACTGGGGCTCGGTGCAGATCCAGTATCGCGGGCCGAAAATCGACCGGGAAAAATTGCTGCGCTACCTGGTGTCGTTCCGCCATCACAACGAATTCCACGAGCAGTGCGTGGAGCGCATCTTTAACGACATTATGCGTTTCTGCCAGCCAGAAAAGCTGAGCGTTTATGCGCGCTACACCCGCCGTGGTGGACTGGACATCAACCCGTGGCGTACCAATACCGATTTTGTGCCTGCAACGGGCCGTCTGGTGCGTCAATAATATAAATATTTTCACAATATGCGCGGTATCTTCCGCGCTTTAGGTTGTGAAACGTCACGCGCCAGGGCTATTGTAATCAACAGGGAAAGACGATAATCGTCCCGTAAGGAGCTCACTTGATTACACATATTAGCCCGCTTGGCTCAATGGATATGTTGTCGCAGCTGGAAGTGGACATGCTTAAACGCACGGCCAGTAGCGATCTCTATCAACTGTTTCGTAACTGTTCACTTGCCGTACTGAACTCCGGAAGCCTGACCGACAACAGTAAAGAGCTGCTGTCTCGCTTCGAAAGCTTTGATATCAACGTGCTGCGGCGCGAGCGTGGCGTGAAGCTTGAAGTCATCAACCCGCCGGAAGACGCCTTTGTCGACGGGCGCATTATTCGCTCTCTGCAGGCCAACCTGTTTGCCGTGCTGCGCGACATTCTGTTCGTTAACGGGCAGATCCACAACGCTGGCCGTTTCCAGCATCTCGACCTGGAAAGCTCGGTCCATATCACCAACCTGGTGTTCTCGATTCTGCGTAACGCCCGTGCCCTGCACGTGGGCGAAGCACCGAACATGGTCGTCTGCTGGGGCGGTCACTCCATTAACGAGACCGAATACCTGTATGCGCGTCGGGTGGGCACCCAGCTTGGCCTGCGCGAACTGAATATCTGTACCGGCTGTGGTCCGGGCGCGATGGAAGCGCCAATGAAAGGTGCCGCAGTGGGACACGCGCAGCAGCGCTATAAAGAAGGACGTTTTATCGGTATGACCGAGCCGTCCATCATCGCGGCTGAGCCGCCTAACCCATTGGTTAACGAACTGATTATCATGCCAGATATAGAGAAACGTCTTGAGGCGTTTGTCCGTATCGCTCACGGCATTATCATCTTCCCTGGCGGCGTGGGCACGGCGGAAGAGCTGCTTTATCTGCTGGGTATTCTGATGAACCCGGCCAACAAAGATCAGGTTCTGCCGCTGATCCTGACCGGGCCGAAAGAGAGCGCAGACTACTTCCGCGTACTGGACGAATTTATCGTGCATACGTTGGGTGAAGCCGCGCGTCGTCACTATCGCATCATCATTGACGATGCCGCAGAAGTGGCTCGCCAGATGAAGAAATCAATGCCGCTGGTGAAAGAGAACCGTCGTGATACCGGGGATGCTTACAGCTTTAACTGGTCAATCCGCATCGCGCCGGATCTGCAGATCCCGTTTGAACCTTCGCATGAAAATATGGCGAACCTGAAGCTCTATCCCGATCAGCCAGTGGAAGTGCTGGCCGCCGATCTGCGCCGCGCCTTCTCCGGCATTGTAGCAGGTAACGTGAAAGAGGTGGGGATCCGCGCCATTGAAGAATTTGGGCCGTATAAGATCCACGGTGACCCGGAAATGATGCGTCGCATGGATGACATGCTGCAGGGCTTTGTCGCACAGCACCGCATGAAGCTGCCGGGTTCGGCCTATATTCCTTGCTACGAAATCATCAAATAAGATTTCAACCTGCGCTTTCAAAGCCGGATCCTGTCCATCAGGGTCCGGCTTTTTTATTACTGATGCAATTCATAGACATCATTTATGTTATTTATACCTTTCCCCCATACGCAAACGATTACCTCGTTTTCGTAACCGTAAAATATCAGCCTTAATCAAAATTACCTGCCAGAAAATCCTAAAAACCCATTTCTTTACAGCGTAACCCTCCTAACTCACGGGCCAGCCTTTCAAGCTACATGTCGTTAATGGTAGCCTTCGCGCCCGTAAATTCTCTTTGACGTTTTTTTGACAGATAAATGGTCTAAACATGCCCACATAGAGAGTGGATTATTGCAATTGGGATCAGGATCACTGAAGGATTCATAACGAAAATGTATCTTTCCGCCCGCCAATAGTTACGGGTGAAAATTATTAAAAAACCGTCACTGAACGAATTTCATATTACCGTCAGGCACTTTTTCATCGGATTTGACTAAAAACCTGACAATTTGCTTCCTCCAGGAGATACAGATGGAAACCACTCAAACCAGCACCGTTGCTTCGATTGATTCCCGAAGTGGTTGGCGCAAAACGGATACCATGTGGATGCTTGGCCTTTACGGCACAGCAATCGGCGCTGGTGTACTGTTCCTTCCTATCAACGCAGGCGTCGGCGGTCTGATCCCGCTGATCATCATGGCTATCATCGCTTTCCCGATGACCTTCTTTGCACACCGCGGCCTGACCCGCTTCGTGCTGTCCGGTAAAAACCCGGGCGAAGACATCACTGAAGTGGTTGAAGAGCACTTTGGCGTCGGCGCAGGTAAACTGATTACCCTGCTCTACTTCTTCGCGATTTACCCAATTCTGCTGGTTTACAGCGTGGCGATCACTAACACCGTTGAAAGCTTCATGACGCACCAGCTGCAGATGACGCCGCCACCGCGCGCCATTCTGTCTCTGATCCTGATCGTCGGCATGATGACCATCGTGCGTTTCGGTGAGCAGATGATTGTGAAAGCAATGAGCGTACTGGTCTTCCCGTTCGTTATTGCTCTGATGGTACTGGCCTGCTACCTGATCCCGCAGTGGAACGGTGCCGCGCTGGAAACCCTGTCCCTGAGCAGCGCATCCGCAACCGGTAACGGCCTGCTGATGACCCTGTGGCTGGCCATTCCGGTCATGGTATTCTCCTTCAACCACTCGCCAATCATCTCCTCCTTCGCGGTAGCGAAGCGCGAAGAGTACGGCAATGGCGCAGAGAAGAAGTGCTCCAGCATCCTGGCTCGCGCTCACGTGATGATGGTACTGACCGTGATGTTCTTCGTCTTCAGCTGCGTACTGAGCCTCTCCCCGGTGGATCTGGCGGCAGCGAAAGAGCAGAACATCTCTATTCTGTCTTACCTGGCGAACCACTTTAACGCACCGGTCATTGCCTGGATGGCGCCAATCATCGCGATTATCGCTATCACCAAATCCTTCCTGGGCCACTACCTGGGCGCGCGTGAAGGCTTCAACGGTATGGTGATTAAATCTCTGCGCGGTAAAGGCAAGAGCATTGAAATCAACAAGCTGAACAAAATCACTGCACTGTTCATGCTGCTCACCACCTGGGCGGTAGCGACCCTGAACCCAAGCATCCTGGGCATGATTGAAACCCTGGGCGGCCCGGTCATCGCGATGATTCTGTTCCTTATGCCAATGTACGCGATTCAGAAAGTCCCTGCGATGCGTAAATACAGCGGCCATATCAGCAACGTATTCGTTGTGATTATGGGCCTGATTGCCATCTCCGCCATTTTCTACTCGCTGTTCAGCTAATACCTCCTGCGCCGTCTTCGGGCGGCGCACTCCTCCCCTCTGACTGATAGCAATGGACGCATCATGATTAGCGTATTCGATATTTTCAAAATCGGTATTGGTCCTTCCAGCTCTCACACCGTCGGACCAATGAAAGCCGGTAAACAATTCACGGATGACTTGATTGCACGCGGCATCTTGCACGACATCACCCGCGTGGTCGTCGATGTATACGGTTCCCTTTCCCTGACCGGTAAAGGCCACCATACCGATATCGCCATTATCATGGGCCTGGCGGGTAACCTGCCGGATACCGTTGATATTGACGCGATCCCTGGCTTCATCCAGGACGTAAACACCCACGGTCGCCTGCTGCTGGCAAACGGCGAGCATGAGGTTGAATTCCCGGTTGACCACTGCATGAATTTCCATGCGGACAACCTGTCGCTGCACGAAAACGGCATGCGCATTACCGCGCTGGCGGGCGACAAAGCGGTATACAGCCAGACGTATTACTCTATCGGCGGCGGTTTTATTGTCGACGAAGACCACTTTGGTCAAACCAACACTTCCGCCGTTGACGTGCCTTATCCGTACAAAAACGCGGCGGATTTGCAGCGTCACTGCCAGGAGACAGGCCTGTCCCTTTCCGGCCTGATGATGAAAAATGAACTGGCGCTGCACAGCAAAGAAGAGCTGGAACAGCACTTTGCAAACGTCTGGGACGTGATGCGCGGCGGTATCGAGCGCGGGATCACCACGGAAGGCGTCCTGCCGGGTAAACTGCGCGTGCCGCGCCGTGCGGCAGCGCTGCGTCGTATGCTGGTGAGCACCGACAAAACCACGACTGACCCGATGGCGGTGGTGGACTGGATCAACATGTTCGCGCTGGCGGTAAACGAAGAGAACGCCGCGGGCGGCCGCGTTGTTACCGCACCAACCAACGGTGCGTGCGGTATCGTTCCGGCGGTGCTGGCGTACTACGACAAGTTTATCCGCGAAGTGAACGCAAACTCACTGGCGCGCTATATGCTGGTCACCAGCGCAATTGGCTCACTGTATAAAATGAACGCCTCCATTTCCGGTGCGGAAGTGGGCTGTCAGGGTGAAGTCGGCGTGGCCTGCTCCATGGCGGCGGCGGGTCTGGCTGAACTGCTGGGTGCAAGCCCGGCGCAGGTGTGCATTGCGGCTGAAATCGGCATGGAGCATAACCTGGGGCTGACCTGCGACCCGGTCGCCGGACAGGTGCAGGTACCGTGCATCGAACGTAACGCGATTGCCTCCGTGAAGGCGGTGAACGCGGCACGTATGGCGCTGCGCCGCACCAGCGAACCGCGCGTCTGTCTCGATAAAGTTATCGAAACCATGTACGAAACGGGTAAAGATATGAACGCCAAATACCGCGAGACCTCACGCGGTGGCCTGGCGATGAAGATCGTGACCTGCGATTAAGCCTCTCAGGAAGCCTCGTTTTGCGAGGCTTCTTCCTGTTTTCCCCACCATTCATAGTTTCATGCTGCTGACAGTGTTACCCTTCACGCATTAGATAGAAGGGAGATTATCTGTGGCCGTTCATTTACTTATCGTCGATGCACTCAACCTGATTCGCCGTATCCATGCGGTACAGGGCACGCCCTGTAAGGACACTTGCCTGCACGCGCTGGAACAGCTTATCCGCCACAGTGAACCCACCCACGCGGTCGCGGTATTTGATGACGAAGCCCGCAACACGGGCTGGCGACACCAGCGTCTGCCTGACTACAAAGCCGGACGCGCGCCGATGCCGGACGATCTTCATGCAGAGTTACCCATGATACGCGCGGCATTTGAACAGCGCGGCGTCCCCTGCTGGGGCGCACACGGAAATGAAGCCGACGATCTCGCGGCCACTCTGGCCGTAAAGGTGGCGAGCGCCGGGCATCAGGCCACTATCGTTTCAACTGACAAAGGCTACTGTCAGCTGCTCTCGCCGACTGTCCGCATTCGCGACTATTTTCAAAAACGCTGGCTGGACGCGCCGTTTATTGCCGGTGAGTTCGGCGTCTCGCCTGAGCAACTGCCGGATTACTGGGGGCTGGCAGGCATCAGCAGCTCTAAGGTTCTGGGTGTTGCCGGTATTGGGCCGAAAAGCGCCGCGCAGCTGCTAACGGATTTTCAAAGTCTGGAAGGGATTTACGCCCGTCTGGATGAGGTACCGGAAAAGTGGCGCAAGAAGCTGGAGGCGCATAAAGAGATGGCGTTTATCTGCCGGGAAATCGCAACGCTACAGACGGATTTACAGCTGGACGGGAATTTACAGCAGTTGCGATTAGAACGCAGCTAGTTCCCTCTCCCCAGTGGGGAGAGGGTTAGGGTGAGGGGACTATCGCTCGTCGCGACGTCCGCCGACCGCAGCCCACCAGCGACGAATATGCACCGTCACTTCTTCACGGTCGTGATACAGCTGACGCGCCTGAATCTCCACGTTAATACCGTGTTCATCCATCTGCTCCTGAATGTACGCCAGATTCTGAGAGACTTCCTCGTAGCGCTTTTTCATCGGCAGCTTAAGGTTGAAGATTGTCTCACGACACCAGCCGTTCACCAGCCAGGAGGCCATCAGCGCAGCCACTTTCGCCGGTTTCTCAACCATATCACACACCATCCAGGAGATGTTGTTGCGGGTTGGACGGTAGCGGAAACCGTCTTCACGCAGCCAGGTGACCTGTCCGGTATCCATCAGGCTTTGCGCCATTGGGCCGTTATCGACAGACGAAACCCACATATTGCGTTTCACCAGTTGATAGGTCCAGCCGCCCGGGCACGCGCCAAGGTCGACGGCGTACATGCCGTTTGCCAGACGCTCATCCCACTCATCCGCCGGGATAAAGACGTGGAACGCCTCTTCCAGCTTGAGCGTGGAACGGCTCGGCGCATCGGACGGGAAGCGCAAACGCGGGATGCCCATAAAGAAGGGCGAGTTGTTGGTGGTATAGGAATAGCCGGTATAGCAGCAGCCAGGGGCGATAAAGAAGATATGCACCACCGGACGCTTCGGCGTTTCGTAGTTCGTCAGCACGCCCGCGTCACGCAGCGCCGCACGCAGCGGCACGGTAAATTTGCGGCAGAACTTCATCAGCTCTTTGCTTTCGTTGGTATCGGCAACCTCAACGCGCAGATCGCCCCCCTTCTCCACCACGCCCTGCAGCATGCCGACAATCGGCGTGATGCGGTCTTCCGGCGGCAGATCTTTCAGCAGCTCGCCCGCGACAAACATCTGACGCGCGAAGATCAGCGAGCTAAACGGCAGCTCACGAGCCAGCTTGTCGGCGTCTTCAGGCTGATAACATTCGAATATCACATAACCCGCGTTCTCTTTTACGCGAGCAAAACCGAAGACTTCGCGCTTCGCGGCTTTATCCGTAATTTCCGCGGCGCACTCTTTCTCAAACCCCGGGCGACAATATAAAACAACCTTATTCATGAACAACGCCCTTGCGTTTCAGACGGATAGCTCCGATAAACATTAATACCCATCCCGCCAGGAAGCTGACGCCGCCGACAGGAGTAACAAACGCCCACAGGCGCAAATGAGAGAGTGCAAGGCAGTACAGGCTACCGCTGAACAGCACGGTACCCAGCGCCATAAACACGCTACTCCAGTAAAACCAGATGCTGATGCGGCGCTGCATTGCCACCGCCAGCCCAAAGATTGCCAGGGTGTGAAACGCCTGATATTCAAGGCCGGTCTGGATCCAGCCCATCTCTACCACCCCTAAAGTTTTGCTTAACACATGCGCGCCAAAAGCACCCAGTGCCACAAAAATAAAGCCACTCACCGCGGCAAAAATCAGCATGAATCGGCTGGTCATGTTTCAGTCCTAAAGTGATGCGTGCACAGCACACAAAAGTTATTGTTCATACCTGAAGCGGAATTTTTCTTGCTCGTTTGCCGCTTTAGACAGGATCCACTGTCGGAAGGCGGCTATTTTACCCAGTTCTGCCTGACTGTCATGACAAACCAGATAAAACGCATTCTTGCTGACCAGAACATCATTAAACGGGCAGACCAGACGGCCAGCCTCAATTTCGGACTGTGCCATCACGTTGTTCGCCAACGCGACGCCCTGCCCGTGAATAGCAGCCTGTAACACCATCGCGCTGTGGCTAAAAATGGGTCCCTGCTGCACATTTATATGGTTAAGACCTAATTGGCGGGTATAAGTTTGCCAGTCACGGCGAGAAGCATCATGCAAAAGCGTATGTTGCGCCAAATCAGCGGGCGTTTTCAGCGCCTTGTCGCCTGTCAGCAGCAGCGGCGAACAAACAGGCAGCAGATATTCTGCGTATAATTTTTCAACACGCAAGCCCGGCCAGTTGCCGCGGCCATAAAAAATAGCGACATCCACATCGTCAGCCAGTTTGTCTTCCTGACGATCCACGGCCTGGATTCGAACGTCGATTCCCGGATAAGCTGAGTTAAAGCTTGAGAGTCTTGGCACCAGCCACTGAATGGCAAAACTGGGCAATAAACTGACCGTCAGCGCGCCTTTGGCACTTCTGGCCTGCAGTTTCCGCGTGGCTTCCGTCAGTTGGGAAAAAATCTCTTTAATATCCTGAAAATAGCTCTGGCCTTCTTCAGTCAGAAGCAAGGAGCGGTTGCGTCGACGGAACAGCTTAAGCCCCAGAAAATCCTCCAGGGACTTGATTTGATGACTTACTGCGGCCTGAGTCACAAAAAGCTCATCTGCTGCGCGGGTGAAACTCAGGTGACGTGCTGCTGCATCAAAAACACGTAATGCATTAAGAGGTGGCAATCGCTTCGACATGGTTATCTGGCTTAGATGTTAACGAGATTTAACATATAGGAAACAACGTTTAACCTATTAGTTTTTTTTATCTGAGCCATTATAATTTGTCCGTTGAGGAACTACCAGCAAATACCTATAGTGGCGGCACTTCCTGAGCCGGAACGAAAAGTTTTTTGGAATGCGTGTTCTGAAGGGCTTTTGGCTTACGGTTGTGATGTTGTGTTGTTGTGTTTGCAATTGGTCTGCGATTCAGACCACGGTAGCAACGCTACCAATTTTTCACTTCCTGTACATTTACCCTGTCTGTCCATAGTGATTAATGTAGCACCGCCAACTTGCGGTGCTTTTTTTTCGCTTATCTCGCTGTTAATGCTCGATTTCTTTCATCTCTTTCACATCACTGCGATTGATTTGCTGTTTGTTCCCGTTTGCATCTTTGTACGAAATCATCCCAGTATCATTATCGGTAGACGGTTTCCCTTCCGAAACGATAGATCGACCATCGTTGGTATGCATCACGTAGTTATTACCGGAACAGGCGCTCAGGGCAAAAGTAAACACACAGGCTGAGATGATTGCGGCTGTCTTTTTCATGATTATTCTCCTTTAGCAATTAATGCTATTCAAACCTCGATTTATAACAGGCTAAAACATCCACCTAACACTATTTAGCATAACCTGCTTTTCCGAGGTCGCCAGGATATGCAGACAAATCTTATAGATACCAACCTCCTTGCCCTGCCGATGAAATTGCGCGACGATCTCTTTATCGACACGAGGAATTCCATGAACGCTTTCAGTCCTGCGCACTTTCGCGCACAGTTTCCGGCGCTGGCCGATGCCGGTATTTACCTTGATAGCGCTGCCACGGCCCTGAGGCCTCAGGCGGTCATTGAAGCAACGCAGCAATTCTACAGCCTGAGTGCAGGCAATGTGCATCGCAGCCAGTACGCTGAAGCGCAGCGTCTTACTGCGCGCTATGAGGCCGCTCGCGATCGGGTCGCACGGCTGATTAATGCCGAAAGCGGGAAAAATATTGTCTGGACGCGCGGCACCACCGAGGCCATCAATATGGTGGCCCAGTGCTACGCACGTCCGCGGCTTCAACCGGGCGATGAAATCATCGTCAGCGAGGCTGAACATCATGCCAACCTGGTGCCGTGGCTGATGGTGGCAGAGCAAACGGGCGCGCGCATTGTGAAGCTCCCGCTGGGTGCCGATTTACTGCCGGACGTGGCGCGTTTACCAGAGCTTACCACCCCCCGCAGCCGGATTCTGGCGCTGGGGCAGATGTCTAACGTTACCGGTGGCTGTCCAGATCTGGCTAAAGCCATTGCGTTCGCTCATGCCAGCAATATGGTGGTGATGGTCGACGGTGCGCAGGGCGTGGTGCATTTTCCGGCGGATGTGCAAACACTGGATATTGATTTCTATGCCTTTTCAGGACACAAGTTGTACGGGCCAACCGGCATCGGGGCCTTGTACGGCAAGCCTGAACTGCTGGCGCAAATGACGCCGTGGCTCGGCGGCGGAAAGATGATCGCCGAAGTCACCTTCGACGGCTTTAAAACCCAGGAGGTGCCTTACCGTCTGGAAGCCGGTACGCCGAACGTGGCGGGCGTGATTGGCTTCAGCGCAGCGCTTGAGTGGCTGGAAGAAACGGACGTGGCTCAGGCTGAAAGCTGGAGCCGGGGTCTGGCTACGCTTGCAGAAGAAGAGCTTAAAAAACGCCCCGGTTTCCGCTCGTTCCGCGTGCAGGATTCCAGCCTGCTCGCCTTTGATTTTGCAGGCGTGCATCACAGTGATATGGTCACGCTGCTGGCGGAATATGGCATCGCCCTGCGCGCCGGACAGCACTGCGCCCAGCCGCTGCTAACGGCGCTTGGCGTTAGCGGTACGCTACGTGCTTCCTTCGCGCCCTATAACACACAAAGCGATGTTGACGCGCTGGTTGCCGCCGTTGACCGCGCCCTTGAATTACTGGTGGATTAATGACTAGCGCTGCTTTAGCCGGGCATCCGTTCGGCACCGCGATCACCGAAGAGACGTTAAAACAGACCTTCGCCCCGCTTACACAGTGGGAAGATAAATATCGTCAGTTGATCCTGCTGGGTAAACAGCTCCCTGCGCTTTCAGACGATCTCAAAGCGCAAGCGAAAGAGATTGCAGGCTGTGAAAACCGCGTCTGGCTGGGGTATAGCCTCTCCGGCGAGAAACTGCACTTCTTTGGCGACAGCGAAGGCCGTATCGTCAGAGGGCTGCTGGCGGTGCTGTTAACCGCAGTGGAAGGGAAAAACGCGACAGAATTGCTGGCACATTCGCCGCTGGCGTTGTTTGATGAGCTTGGGCTGCGCGCGCAGCTCAGCGCCTCGCGCGGTCAGGGGTTGATCGCGCTCAGCGACGCGGTACAGGACGCAGCGCGTCAGACTCAGGCCTGACGTTCCGCCTTCGCCATCATCTTCTTCAGGGCGTGAGAGACCGCCACAAAGCCAAAGGAGGCGGTCACCATGGTGGCCGCACCAAAGCCGGAGGCGCAATCCATTCGTTTTGGCCCTTCCGCCGTACTCTTCATCGCACAGACAGACCCATCTGCCTGGGGATAAACCAGCGCTTCAGTTGAGAACACACAGTCAACACCCAGCTTGCCTTTGCTGTTCTTCACCACGTTGAAGTCGCTTTTCAGGCGTTCGCGAAGCTTGGCGGCCAGCGGATCCTGGATCGTTTTCGCCAGATCGGCCACCTGGATCTGCGTCGGATCGATTTGACCGCCCGCCCCGCCCGTCGTGACCAGCGGCACCTTGTAGCGACGGCAGTATGCGATCAGCGCCGCTTTTGGCCGCACGCTGTCGATGGCGTCAATCACATAGCTGTAGCCTTTGCTCATGTACTCCGCGACGTTATCTGCCGTCACAAAATCGTCGATCACCGTCACGCGGCACTCGGGGTTGATGAGACGAATACGCTCCGCCATCACCTCAGACTTCGCCAGGCCGACGCTATCACGCAGGGCGTGAATTTGACGGTTGGTGTTGGTCACGCAAACGTCATCCATGTCAATCAGCGTGATTGCGCCAATACCGGTTCTCGCCAGCGCTTCTGCCGCCCACGACCCTACACCACCAATGCCCACGACGCAGACATGCGCATCCGCAAACAGCTGGAGGGCTTTTTCACCATATAAACGTGCCGTACCGCCAAAACGCTGGCGCCAGGCGTCGCTGATTACCACAGACATAAAACCTCAGATGTAAAAAGGGTGAGGTTTTCCTCACCCTGAACAGTAATCCGTATTGCGCTCAGAATACCACAATCAGCCGCTGAATACGTTTCCGGCACCCGGTGCCGCCTTCAGCACCCATACGCGTCCGTAGTGGTTATACCAGCCCGCACGATGGCCTGCGTCAGGGCCAATACCCTGATAGATGTCGAAGTGCTGGCCTTTGATTGCACCGCCGACGTCCAGCGCCACCATCAGGCGTAACTCATACTTGCCGTTAAATTTGCCGTTGTTGTCCAGCAGAGGAACCTCAGCAAGCAGCGTGGTGCCCGCAGGAATAATCGACCGATCCGAGGCGACCGATGCGCGACCAATCAACGGTACCGCACTCGCCCCTTTCACCGGCGCGAAGTTTTGCGGTTTAAAGAAGACGAACGACGGGTTCTGCTCCAGCAGCTCACGCACTTCGGCCTCGCTGTGTTTTTCGCCCCACTCGCGGATCGCCTGCATCGACATATCTTCTTTCTTTACTTCACCACGGTCGATCAGCACCTTGCCGATGCTGCGATAGGCATGACCGTTTTTACCGGAATAGCTGAAGAAGTTAAGCGGCGAACCATCACCGAAATCAATGTACCCGCTGCCCTGAACATCCATGATGAAGTTATCCATCAGCGAGTTGCTGTAGGCCAGGATGTAATTTTCGCTCAGCGCACCGGCGTAGATCTCCGCACGAGACGGCAAGCGGCCGCGTTTTGGCGGCATACGGTAGATAGGATACTGGAACTCGCCCTGGCGGGTGTGTCTCGCCTGAATCACTGGCGTGTAATACCCGGTGAACTGAACGTTGCCGTAATTATCCGCCCCTTCCATCTGCCAGGCATCAATACCAAACTGGCGCATATTGCGCGTATCACCGCCCGCACGCAGCCAGTCCTGCACCGCGCTATAGACATTATTCTGTGAGCCATACAGACGCGGTGACGCATTGCGGATCTGGTAGACCTGCTCGGAGAAATCTCCGGCATTGATCGGTGCGCCGACCGCATCAGGCTGATTAACTAAAGAGAAAGGCTGGGATAACTTCCCGTCTTTATACTGTTGACCACGATCGGTCGGTTTGGAAGAACAGGCCGCAAGAATCGCTACCATTGCGCCCGTCATCAGATACTTCGCCCAACGTCCTTTCATTATATCTCGTCTTTAAGTTGCCCTTATCCGCGTGATGAAGATAACAAACCGCCAGGGCTAATGAAATGCAATCACATGCCCTTTGGCAAATTTTGCGCAAAAAATAGTCCAAACCAAGCCATGTCGTTCAATTTGCATACAAAATCATGATTTATGTGAAAAAGGGGTTGCATCACAAACCTATCCGAGTATAGTGCGCATCCACGGACGCGGGGTGGAGCAGCCTGGTAGCTCGTCGGGCTCATAACCCGAAGGTCGTCGGTTCAAATCCGGCCCCCGCAACCAATTAAAATTTGATGAAGTATCTTCTACGACTGTAGAAAGACGGACGCGGGGTGGAGCAGCCTGGTAGCTCGTCGGGCTCATAACCCGAAGGTCGTCGGTTCAAATCCGGCCCCCGCAACCAATCAAATTTGAAGAAGTAAGTTTCTACGACTGTAGAAAGACGGACGCGGGGTGGAGCAGCCTGGTAGCTCGTCGGGCTCATAACCCGAAGGTCGTCGGTTCAAATCCGGCCCCCGCAACCAACACTTCTAAAAACAATAAACACCCTTAAGGGTGTTTTTTTGTATCTGCAGTTTGTGAAACTGCCGGGCGATAACCCGGCGTACAGCACTAACCACGTCGCGCCAGCGTCGCCCCGTCTGAGAAATACGCCCGTATCCCTGCCAGAATCGACTCCGCCACTTCCTGCTGGAACTTAGCGGTCTTCAGCTTGCGCTCCTCTTCCACGTTACTGATAAACGCGGTTTCGACCAGGATGGACGGAATATCCGGCGCTTTCAGTACCGCAAACCCAGCCTGCTCGACGCTGTTTTTATGCAGCTTATTGATATTACCCAGCTTGCCCAGCACCGCTTTGCCAAATTTCAGGCTGTCGGTGATGGTTAATGATTGCACCATATCGAACATGGTGTGATCGACGTAGCGGTCGCCGCTCTTGCCCACGCCACCAATTAAGTCCGAGGCGTTCTGCGTATCCGCAAGGTATCTTGCCGCAGTACTGGTCGCCCCTTTGGTCGAGAGTGCAAAAACCGATGAACCGCTCGGTTGGCGACTGGTAAAGGCATCCGCATGGATGGAGACGAACAGATCCGCGCGCTGCTTCTGCGCTTTCGCCACGCGAACTTTCAGCGGAATAAAGACATCCTCATTACGCGTCATGTAGGCGCGCATATTGCCTTCTTTATCAATCAATGCCTTCAGGCGACGGGCGATCTGCAGCACCACATCTTTTTCACGGGTGTGATATTTCCCGACGGCACCGGAGTCTTCCCCGCCGTGGCCGGGATCGAGCATGATCACAATAGGACGATCGCGCCCTGCTTTACCCGGCTGTGGGCCGCTTTGCGCGGGCGGAACCTGACGTTCGAGATCGCCTTTGTTGTAATCCTCCAGAAGCGCCAGAAGCGGATCCTGGATGTCCGTTGCGTTGGCGGGATAAAGATCCATCACCAGACGCTCTTTAAACGTTGCTACCGGCGCAAGCGCAAACAGCTGCGGTTTCACGTTCTGCTTCAGTTCAAACACCATACGAACCGTCTGCGGATCAAACTGGCCAACGCGCGCTGACTTGATAAAAGGATCGTCACCGCGGATCTGCGCCGCCATCCCCTTAAGCACAGAATTGAGGTTTACACCTTCGAGATCCACGACCACACGTTCAGGATTGCTGAGGGCAAATTGCTTATATTTCAGCACGCGATTGGATTCGACCGTCACGCGCGTATAGGTCGACGACGGCCAGACGCGCACCGCCACCACCTGGCTTGTGGCAGCAAGACCGACCTGACTGACGCTAAGCAACCACATTGCCCCGGCCCCTTTTAACAAACGGCGGCGGCTTATTGCTGAATTGGATCCCGACATGCTTCTCCCGAGCAAGAAAACGAACTGATATACAAAATGTCCAGATTGACCGAAAACTTTAACGAATGACGCATAAACTGTCATCTATAAAAGGGTAAACAATCATACGTTAACGCACGGATTACTTATTCTTTTCTGTGTGTCGCGGAAAATTTAGGCTTGCACACGCGGCTATAATCGAATAAAAATACAGAAATTACGAATAAACATTCATTAAGGGTTGTGCCATGGTGAAGGAACGTAGAACCGAACTGGTCCAGGGATTCCGCCATTCTGTTCCCTATATCAACGCCCATCGGGGGAAAACGTTCGTCATCATGCTCGGCGGCGAAGCCATTGAGCATGAAAATTTTTCCAGTATCGTCAATGATATAGGCCTTCTGCACAGCCTCGGCATCCGCCTGGTTGTTGTGTATGGCGCACGCCCGCAGATCGATGCCAACCTGGCCTCTCATCAGCATGAGCCTATTTATCACAAACATACCCGCGTGACGGATGCGAAAACGCTTGAACTGGTGAAACAGGCTGCGGGTCTGCTGCAGCTGGACATTACCGCCCGCCTGTCGATGAGCCTGAACAATACGCCGCTGCAGGGCGCGCATATTAACGTCGTGAGCGGCAACTTCATCATCGCTCAGCCGCTTGGCGTGGACGACGGCGTGGATTATTGCCACAGCGGTCGTATTCGTCGTATCGATGAAGAGGCCATTCACCGCCAGCTGGACAGCGGTGCCATCGTGCTGATGGGTCCGGTCGCGGTTTCTGTAACGGGCGAAAGTTTTAACCTGACGTCTGAAGAGATTGCCACCCAGCTTGCTATCAAGCTGAAAGCGGAAAAAATGATTGGGTTTTGTTCCTCGCAGGGTGTCGAAAACGATGAAGGGATGATTGTGCCTGAACTATTTCCCAACGAAGCGCAGGCGCGCGTTGAAGCGCTCGAAGAAGCGGGAGATTACCACTCCGGCACCGTGCGCTTTCTGCGCGGAGCAGTGAAAGCCTGCCGCAGCGGCGTGCGCCGTAGCCACCTGATCAGCTATCAGGAAGACGGTGCGCTGCTGCAAGAGCTGTTCTCCCGCGACGGTATTGGTACGCAGATTGTGATGGAGAGCGCCGAGCAGATCCGCCGCGCGACCATCAACGATATTGGCGGCATTCTGGAACTGATCCGTCCGCTGGAACAGCAGGGAATTCTGGTTCGCCGTTCACGCGAGCAGCTGGAGATGGAGATCGACAAATTCACCATCATCCAGCGCGATAACCTGACCATCGCCTGTGCCGCGCTCTATCCGTTCCCGGAGGAGAAGATCGGCGAAATGGCCTGCGTTGCCGTGCATCCTGACTACCGCAGCTCTTCCCGCGGCGAGATGCTGCTGGAGCGTGTGGCAGCTCAGGCGCGGCAGATTGGGCTCAGCAAGCTGTTTGTTCTGACGACCCGCAGCATTCACTGGTTCCAGGAACGCGGCTTTACGCCGGTCGACATTGATTCACTGCCGGAAAGCAAGAAAGAGATGTACAACTATCAGCGTCGTTCAAAAGTGCTAATGGCTGACCTGGGATAATACAGCGCCCTCACTGGACGGTGAGGGCGTTTTACTTAGAGGGACTCGAATATCGCACTTAAGCCACTTCGACGTTCCGTTCGCGCGGCAATGGCCTGTACCAGAACGCGTTCATCGGTATAGAGCGACAGCCGCTGGCGCGCGCGGGTAATGGCGGTGTAAATCAGCTCTCGGGTGATGACGGGTGACAGCTGCGTAGGCAGGATCAGCGCCGCATGATTAAACTCAGAGCCCTGGGATTTGTGTACCGTCATCGCCCACGCCGTATCATGCTCGGGCAGACGGCTTGGCTGTACGGACTTCACGCTTCCCTCAGGCATCATGAACCAGACGCGCAGCCCCTGACCGCGATCGAGCGCAATTCCGATATCCCCGTTAAACAAGCCCAGCGCGCTGTCATTGCGGGAGATCATTACCGGTCGCCCCTCATACCAGCGCGAATGCGGCAAACGGTTGATTTTACGCTTCTGCGCCAGCAGCTGTTCCAGCCTGTCGTTTAGCCCACTGACGCCAAACGGCCCCTCCCTCAGCGCACACAGGAGCTGATATTCACCGAACGCAGCAATGACCTGCTCCGGCGTATTCTGCTGTTGTACACAGGTCAGGAAGTGCTGATATCCCTCCAGCGCGTCATCCAGCATCGCCTGATACTCTTCACTGCTTTGCAGCGATTTTTTCTCGATGTCGGTAAAGGTGCCGTCAAACACCCCGCGCGTGCTGTGCCGATCGCCGCAGTTTACCGCAGCAGCCAACTGGCCGATGCCGGAGTCGCTGCCGAAACGGTAACTTTTTTGCAGCAGGCACAGGCTGTCGCGCAGCGCCCCCGCTACCGGGGAGTTATCGGGCTCGAGCGCGCAGCCGGTCAGGCGTGCCAGCTCCTGAGCACGCGCAGCGGTATAGCCAAAACTGGCGTAGGTGCAAATATCCCCCAGCACCGCTCCGGCTTCCACAGAGGCAAGCTGGTCGCGATCGCCAAGGAAAATAACCCGCGCGTGAGGCGGCAGCGCATCAATCAGCCGCGACATCATCGTCAGGTCGATCATTGAGGCTTCATCCACCACCAGCACGTCCAGATGCAGCGGGTTGCCGGCATGATATCGCAGCCGCTGGCTGCCCGGCTGTGCGCCAAGCAGACGGTGTAAGGTGCTGGCCTCATTGGGAAAAAGTGCAAGCTGCGCCTCGGTTAGCGGCAGTTTTTGCAGCGCCCCACCCAACGACTCCGTGAGTCGCGCCGCGGCTTTACCGGTAGGTGCGGCCAGCCGGATACGGCATTTCTGCTCGCCAGATAGCTGAATCAGCGCCGCGAGAAGTTTTGCTACCGTGGTGGTTTTCCCGGTGCCCGGGCCGCCAGAAATCACCGAAATCCGCCGCGTTAAGGCCACGGCCCGCCGCCACTTTTTGCCAGTCGATGGCCTCACCCGAGCTAAACAGGCCATCCAGCGTTTGTCGAAGCTGCGCTTCATCACACGGAAGCGGGGCATTCGTTTCGCTGAAAAAGCGCGCCACCGTCAGCTCGTTGCGCCACAGGCGGTTAAGGTATAAACGCTCGCCGTTCAGGATCATCGGCGTTTGCGTTTCGGCCCCGCTGACGGCGGGAGAGCGGAGTAATACAGCCTGCCAGTCCACCGATTCCCCCAGCAGAACGAAACAGGACTGCAATGCCGCAGGCATTTGTTCATCTGGCACCAGACGCGAAAGCGGCAGGCAAACGTGCCCTTCTCCCGCGTCTTTGCTGAGGAGAGCGGCAGCGAGCATCACCTCCGGCTCCTCGCCCGACACCATCATGGCGAACTGAACGTCAAGGGGGCGCAGCACGCGTTGTTCCACGGCTTCCAGCAATAGTTCCTGCATCGTCATGCCATCTCCTCCGTGGTTGTGGCAAACAACTCATCCATCTTTTCTATCAATGCCGCGTCCGGGCGTGTGCTGAAAATGCCGGAGTTGGGATCCGTAGCGTCCACCCCGCGCAGGAAGAGATAAATAACGCCGCCGAAATGATCTTCATAACGGTAATCGGCAATGCGGTGGCGCAGATAGCGATGCAGAGCCAGCGTATAAAGCTGATACTGCAAATCGTAGCGATGCTGCTGCATGGCTGATGCCATCGCGTCTTGCGTGTAGGCGTCGCTGCTGTCCCCCAGCCAGTTCGATTTGTAATCCAGCAGGTAGTAACGCCCTTCGTGGCGGAAAACCAGGTCGATAAAACCTTTTAACATCCCCTGAACCTGGCGGAAGTTCAAGGGCGGGCAGCCAGCGGAAAGCGGATCGTACTCACGGATCAACGCATCAAGCGCATCGGCTTTAAGCGGGCTGGCGATAGGGAGATAAAACTCCATTTCCACCTGTTTGTCTTTAGCGGTCAACTGGCTGAGCGAAATCCCCTGCTGCGTGAGCGGTGCCTGTAAAATCGCAGTGACCCAGTCGGTGAGGACGGGCTGCCATTTCTCGTCAAAGCCGCCGCTCTGGAGCATTTTCAGCACCCACTCCGTAGAAACCGGCTGGGTGAAATCCAGTTCTTCAAACAGGCTGTGTAAAAAAGTGCCGGGTGACGCGCCGCGTGGGAACTGATGCGGAGTCAGGGCAGGCTCAGGATGAACGTCTCCCACTCCGGCGGCATCCACATCCAGCTTCGGCATCAGATCCTGCGCAATGCTCTGCCCATGCTGCTGTAAACCGGAGTAACTGGTTACGCGCCAGTCGTCAGCGAGAGTTCGCTTGATTTGCCGGGCATTCAGATCGGCAACAGACTGCTCCGGCATCTGCCAGCGGCTGTTATCCGGCGATGAGGGAATATGCAGAGCAATATGGTCACCACACAGCGCCTCGATGCACTGGCGCAGCCCTGCCGCATCTTTTGGCTCTCCGAGCTGAATAAGACGTCCCAGCGCGCTTAAATGGAAATCAGTCTCTCCTGACTTCTCACCGCGGCGACGAAACAGCGGCGCAATACCCAGACTGCAGTGCCAGACCGAGCGGGTCAGCGCCACGTAGAGCAGGCGTAAATCCTCTGCCAGACGTTCAGCCTCCGCCAGCTCAACGCTGGATTCCGCTTTACTGAGATCGAGCACGGCTTCAAATGATTCACGGTCGTGGTAAAAGGCCTGGTCCTGCACGCGGTAGTTGGCGATAAACGGGAGCCAGACCAGCGGATACTCAAGACCTTTCGACTTGTGAATGGTGACGATCTGCACCAGATGCTTATCGCTTTCGAGGCGCATCTGCTGACTGGATGAATTGCTGTTCGGATCGGCAATCTGCTGTGACAGCCAGCGCACCAGCGCATGCTCGCTTTCGAGCTGCGTTCCCGCTTCCTGCAACAGCTCGCTGATATGCAGAATATCGGTCAGGCGGCGCTCACCGCCTGCAGTGGCGAGCATATTCTCCGCAATCTGACGCTTCGCCATCAGCTCGCGCAGCATGGCCATTACGCCGCGTTTTTGCCAGCGTTCCCGGTAGTGAGCAAACTCTTCTACGACGTTATCCCATGCTTCCTCGTCGTTGTTTAGCGCGTCAATATCTCGGGCATTCAACCCCATCATTGCGCTGGCCAGGGCGCTGCGAAGCGTGCTTTCACGCTCGGGAGCCAACACGGCCTGCAGCAGCCATAGCATTTCCTGAGCTTCCAGAGTTTCAAAGACGCTGTCGCGATTCGAGAGATAGACGGACGGGATGTTGAGCAAGGTCAGCGCATCGCGGACCAGCGCCGCCTCCTGGCGACTGCGCACCAGCACCGTAATATCGGATGCCTTGACGGGGTTCGCCTGCTCCCCTCGCCATAACACGGCTTCGCCACGCGCTCCGGCACTCAGCCAGTCGCGGATCTGTGCGGCACAGTGCTGCGCCATCGCACTTTGATAATCCCCAACGCCACAGCCTTCACCGTCGAGTAGCCAAAGGTTCATGGCTGGCTGAGTCACGCCATTGAACTCAAAGCGCAACGAGGCATTTTTTTCAGCAAACTTGACCGGCAGGAAAGGAATTTCACGGAACATAAACGCCGCGTCCATCTGCTTAAAGAGCGTGTTGACGCTTTCCACCATACCCGGAGCGGATCGCCAGTTAGTCTCTAAGGTGTAATGGGCTGCAACTTCGCTACGGGCCTTCATGTAGGTAAAAATGTCGGCGCCACGGAAGGCGTAAATCGCCTGCTTCGGGTCACCGATCAACAGCAGCGCGGTGTCGGGCTGCTGACGCCAGATACGGCGGAAAATACGGTATTGCTGGGGGTCCGTATCCTGAAACTCATCGATCATCGCCACCGGAAAACGCGTGCGGATTGCCGCAGCGAGCGCTTCGCCATTTTCACTGCACAGCGCGGCGTCCAGACGGCTTAGCATATCGTCAAAGCCCAGCTCACCCCGACGGCGTTTTTCACGCGCCACGGCTTCACGGATTTCCGTCATGGCGCGGGTAATCATTAAGTCGTTAAGCGTTAACGGCTCAGCCAGTAGACTCTCGATGGCAACAAAAAGAGGATGCTCTGGCACGATGCCATCGGCTTTCGTCCGCTCGGTCAAAAAACGCTGGGAGAACTTTTCCAGAGCATCCGGAAGCTGATAGCCTCGCGTCTCTTCCTGTGCCCAGGCGCTGATCTTGTCGATCCATTTGCCCTGATTGCCGCGGTTAAATTTTTTCCTGTCAATACCGGAGTTTTCGAGGATCGAGGCAATTTCACCGACGGACGCATTCCACTTTTGCTTCAAGGTCGCAATTTGCGTGACGATCTTTTCATGGCGTGATGCGAGCGTTTCGTCCGCTGGCGGCGGTGATTTGATGACGGGCGCTTCCCCCTGTAGATAGCGATCGATAGCACGCAAAAGCTCTTCAGGGCCTTTCCACAACGCATGCACCGCTTCGGCGATGTCACGCTGCAGGGGGTAGCAGTGGCGACGCCAGAAATCTGCGCAGGCCTGATAGCGAAGCTCAGACTCGTCTTCAATGAGCTGCTGTTCAAACAGCATGCCGGACTCAAAGGCATTCAGGCTCAGCATGCGCTGACAAAAACCGTGGATGGTGAAAACGGACGCTTCATCCATTTGCCGTTCCGCCAGCAGCAGCCACTGCGCAGCCTGCTGCTTATCGGCAATTTCTTCCAGAAGGCTGGCGTAAAGCGGGTTATCGGTGCTCTGTCGCAGGCAAGCGATGCGCAGCTCGTGAATATTGGCACGGATACGGCCACGCAGCTCGGCGGTAGCTGCTTCGGTGAAGGTCACCACCAGCAGCTCCTCCACGCTTAACGGACGCGGAAAAGCGGCAGTACCGCCAAGCCCTAACAGCAGACGCAGATAGAGCGCGGCGATAGTGTAGGTTTTTCCCGTTCCCGCTGAGGCTTCAATCAATCGTTCACCCTGTAGAGGTAAACGTAAGGGATCAAGGGACTCAGCGGTATCGGTCATTCTTTCTTACTCCAGGGCATTGATTGCTGCAGCGCAGTGACGCTCTTCCAGATTTTCCAGCCTTTCGGGTTTACGTAATCCGTTTTGCCATTTTGGCTACCGGAAACCTGAGACAGAATGGCGATCCCCTGCGGTTTAATCACCGCCTGATGGAAGAAGTCGGCAACCTTCTGAGGCGTCAGCTGTTTTATTTCGGCCACTACTTTATCACGCGAATCAAACTTCAGATTACCCCGATCAAAATCTTTGCTCAGTTGAGAAGCTTCCTCACCCAGCGTTTGCGGTGCCTGCATCACCTGCGCGATGACCGCCTGCTGGATCTGGGCAAACTCGTCTGGCTTCATGGCGCGCAGTTTTGCTTCCGCCTGCGGGAAGAAAGCCTGATAGCGCTGCCAGAGGTAGGCAGGCTGTTTATCACTGCTTTGCAGCAGGAAGCCAAGACCCCACTGGCGGCCCACGTTCATGGAAAAGGCGAAGACCGCATAGCCAAGCTGCTCTTCAGTACGCAACTGGTTGTAGAACCATGGCTGGATGATTTGTCCGAGAACAGCACTCTGCGCAGAACTGGCAAACTCATCATACCCGGTCGGAACAAACACGGCGGCCAGCGCGGAATCGGTGCTGCTACCCGCTTTTTCGAAAATCACATTTTGCTTTTTCTCAACCAGCACGTCCTGATTGCGACACCACTCGTCACCTTTTGAACCCAGCTGTGTACGGACATTTTGCGCCAGGGTTTTAGCCTGATCTTCGCTCATGTTCCCCACGATCAGGAACTCCGGGCGCGTATTGACCTTCAGCCCGTCACGGTAAGCCAGCACGTCTTTTAAGGTGATCGAAGGCAACAGCGCACGGCGCTCTTCACGCTGGAAGTAAGGGATCTGCGACAGCATTTGCGCAGGCATGATCGCCATATCGTAGGCTTTGCCCTTCTCCGCGGAATCCATCATCTGCGCATACCACGATTTGGCCTGCTCAAGCTGCTCTTCCGTCGGCGTGTAGCTGAAATACCCTTCCAGCAGTGCCTGGAACAGCTGAGGCAAACGCTGGGTATAGCCGTTTGCATTGAGCATCAAACCGTTGTTGGCGTTGGTGGAGAAACTGATGCCGCCCACGGCCGCCTGGTTGCTAAGCTGATCGAGCGCAATCCCGGCGAGATAGTCATTGAGCGCGAACATCACCTGATTTTTAGCGCTATTCATCGCTTTCGGGTTACGCAGCACCACGCTGACATCGGCTTTTGGCTCACTTGCGAAATAGCGGCTGGGGGTATACACCACGCGCAGCGTCGGCTCATCAATGATAAGCGCCGGATGTGGGTAATCTTTAGTCGTTTTGATCAGCGAGAAGTCATCCGGAATATAAGGGTTCAGCTCCGGCAGCTTTAACGCAATCTCTCCAGCCTTCTTCTGCCAGTCGGCGTAGGTCTGCGCGCTTATTTTATCCACCTGATAGGGGGCATCGACAAAATACGCCGTCTTGTTATGCGGTTCGTTCGGGCTGATGTACCAGATGCGGGCATTCTCCGGCGTCATCATCGCCAGGCGGGCTTTTACCGCCTCGGCGTCATACCGGTCGGCAATATTGACCGCATCAAGAGTGTGTTCCACCGGCACGCGGATCATGGTGTCCGCCAGCCACTCAACGTAATCCATGTCGCGGGTAATGGACGGGTAACGAAAATCGAGATCCAGCACGTGGGCGAGTTCATCAAAGTAGCGCTTATCGACGCCTTTCTCGCGCAGTAAAGAGAGGTAGCTGAAAATCGCTGCTACCACTTCATCACGATTTGCCAGCCCTTTGTCGGTCAGGGTGGCGGAGATCGCCAGCACGCCACTATTGCCGTTCACAACCGGATCGGAATCGGCGCGAATACCTTCCACCAGCCCATGTTTTTGCAGCCAGTCAGAAAGCGTACCCGGACTACGGTTACCTATCAGGTAGGTCACGAGCTCATCGGTTTTACTGCGAAACTGTGCGGTGTTGTTATCGATGCGGAATTCCACACGCAGCACTTTGCGCGGCAGCGCCGGCACGTAGTGGATAACGATCCCTTTTTGCGCGTCCGTGACCACCGGGACGTCTATCTGCGGCCTGTCGATATTTTTATTCGGCACCCGGCCAAACGTTTTAGCCGCCATGCCTGCCAGTTCTGGCAACGGTTTATTGCTGTAGATGACCGCTTTCATCAGGTTGGCGGAGTAGTATTTATCGCGGAACGCGTGCAGGGCATCAAGCACCGGGCTGTTCGGTTTGTCGCTTAACGTCTCCAGGTTACCGCCGGAGAAACGCGAACCCGGGTGCGCAGGGTTGATGGTTTCAGCGCTAACCTGGGCCATGCGCATACCGTCTCGCGTGCGGGCCATGGTCAGCTCGGCATTCACCGCATTGCGTTCACGATCGGCATACTTTTTATCCAGCAAGGGGGCGGCGATGGAATCAGCAAGGCGATCGACTGCGCCTTCCAGCGCATCATTTTCGACTTCAAGATAAAAAGCCGTGCGGTACGGTGCCGTGCTGGCATTATGGCTGCCGCCATGCATTTTCAGAAATTCGGACAGGCTATCTGGCTGAGGGTATTTTTTTGACCCCATCAGGGTCATATGTTCCAGATAGTGTGCAAGCCCAGGATGAGCGTCAGGATCTTCCAGCGATCCAACCGGCACCACTAATGCCGAAAGGGATTTCACCGCCTGCGGATCGGAAACCAGCAGTACGGTCATGCCGTTATCAAGACGAATAGCCTGATATTGGCGGGTATCTTTTTCGCTTTTACGAATAGTTTCCTGAACGGGTTGCCAACCGGAGTCTGCCTGAGTGATGGGTACCCAGAGGGCGAAAAACAAAACAAACGCTTTAAACAAGGTGCTACCTCTTTATCACGGCTACATCATTAATACATTGCGTGCTGGGCACGCCAACATCTTTTTATTGGGTACATCAGTCCGTGATAAGAAGTGCATCATAAATGAACACCTCATACTGCGCAATTTTTATACAGCGCTCAGGACTGATTAAATTTGAACAACGGTAACAGGTAGCGCTGTGCCTCTACAGTGATCATATCGAAGTATTCTGGCTCAAGCGTTCGCCACAAACGTTGATACCAGACATCTTCCCCTTCGCCACGCACCATCATGTTACCTTCGTAGGCCTGCACAAACTTATTCCGCGCTTTCTGCAGTGAAGCATCATCCGTTAACATGGCATCATTCTGCGCGTCATAACAGGCTTTTATCCACGCGCCACCGCTTTCCGGCAACAGGAGCAGAGGTTTATTCATTCCCCGGCGGTAACCGTCGATGTAAAGCGACAAATAACACAACGCCTGCTCAGCCTCCATCGGCGGAAAACGCCATTCGCCCTCTTTGCGCACGAAAATTCGGCTTTCACCCGTATTGCCGCCAGCACTGTAGACAAGATGTTCGAGCCAGAGTTGCAAACCCTGTGAAACGCTGAGCATCGAGGGCCGCCAGCGCAGCAGTCCGTCCTGCTGAACCTGCGTCAGCCAGCCGGTCAAATGGACACCGTTACAGTCAAGGTCGATTTCGATGCTTTTACCGGGTTGTCTGCACTCAATGACGCGTTCAGCAAGTGCCTTCATTTCCTGACACTGCGCCTCCCAGACAATCTCCCCGAACGCACCGTAAGGCAACTGGCCCGCGGCACGGTAGCGGCGAAATAGAGTGGCAGCATCTTCCTGTTCTACCAGGGCATTCAGGAGCTGGAGGTTCAGCTTGTAGCGCTCCAACCCATCCAGAATAAAGGGTTCGGCATCAGGAATTTCACTCTCTTCAGAACGGAAGTTGACCTGCAAACGCTGCTGGAAGAACGCGCGCACCGGGTGTGCCCAAAAACGCTGAAGCTGTTCGAAGGTCAACGTTTCCAGGGGGAGTTCATCCAGTTCCTGAATGAAATCGGTATGCGCCATCCCTTCTTTCTTCGCAGCCGGGAGCCACTCGCGCGCATAACTCTGGTGTTCATCGGTGACATAGTTCACCGGATCGAAAGGCATACGGCTATGACAGCAGGTGATGTGGGCCTTCACCCGCTGCTCGCTCTCATCACAATTACGCGCTTCGTCTCCCGGCAAATAGTGGCTCTGCCCGATATAGTCCACCAACTCCTGCACAAGAACCGACGGGAAACGTTCACTATTGTCCTGAATCGACCGGCCGATATAGCTGATATACAGCTTGCTCTGCGCTGAAATAAGCGCTTCCAGGAATAGATAACGGTCGTCATCACGGCGGCTGCGGTCGCCCCGCTTCGGTTTTGGACTCATCAAGTCAAAGCCTAACGGCGGTAGTGCCCGAGGATAAATGCCGTCATTCATCCCGAGCAGACACACCACTTTGAACGGGATGGATCGCATCGGCATCAGGGTACAAATATTGACCGGCCCTGCCAGGAAACGCTGGCTAATACGCTCCTGATCGAGACGTAGGGTCAACTCATCACGCAGAAGCGACAATGGCACCGCCTCCTGATAGTGCGAATTCACGCCCTCATCCACGATGGCCTGCCACTGCTTTTCAATGAGCGCCATCGCCGCTTCTGTTTCACTGTCCGGCAGGAAGAAATCCGTGAGCATTTCCCGGCACACCGGCAGCCAGGCGTCCAGCGGGCGCGGCTGCATCAGCTCCCGTCGCCAGCGGTTGAGCTGCATCAGCAGCGAGGCTAAATGCCCGACCAGCTCCGCGATTAACCCGGTGGACTCGTCGTATGGCAGAACGTCATTCCATTCGCCCTGGCTGCTCTCCATTGCGTACCCGAGCAGCATTCGCGTCAGGCCAAACTGCCAAGTGTGCTGCCCCGTTGGTGGGAGTTCAAACTCCTGCACGTTGTCGTCATCAATCCCCCAGCGAACGCCGGATTCGTTAACCCACTGGCGAAGATAGCGTAGCCCCTCTTCATTAATGTTGAAACGGGCAGCCAGAACAGGGACATCCAGCAGCGCCAGCACATCTTCAGAGATAAACCGGCTGTCCGGTAGCGACAGCAGGGAGATAAATGCCTGCAAGGCCGGATGGGACTGACGTGCCCGACGGTCAGAAATGGCGTAAGGAAGGTATCGCTCCCCCGTCGCGCTGCCAAAAACGGCCTGAATAAAGGGGCTATAGCTGTCGATGTCTGCCACCATCACCACAATGTCGCGCGGCGTGAGCTCAGGATCGTCCTGTAGCATTGCCAGCAAGCGATCGTGCAGGATTTCCACCTCACGCTGTGGGCTATGGCAAACGTGAAGGGTGATACTGCGATCGTCAGGATCCAGCTTCCGTTTCCTGTCGCTGCGTTCGAACTCTTCCTCCGTCACGCCCATAACGGCCCGGTTTTCCAGATCCAGAATATCTAACTGAATGTTGTGCAGCAGGCTGTCAGATTCGATTTCGACAAAGGCATCCACGTCCCCCTCGCCAGATGACGTAATGTCAGAGAGCATGTGAATGTAGTCACGTCCCAGCTTGCCCCATGAGGCAAGCAACGGATTCGGCAGGTTCTGAATGCCCTCTTCATCGAAAAGCTGCGCAGCTGTCGAGCTATCCTTGAACAAGGGCACGGAGCGGTCTTCAAAGAGGCGTCGACGCTGTCGCGTGACCAGCCGTGAAAGCCAGCGCGCATCCTGGATATCGCCCCAGTAGTGGCGGCAGGGATTCGTGAACAAAATATGGATATCAATGTGTTTACCCAGCGCTTTTAGCGCGTCCAGATAGACCGGCGGCAAAGCCGAAATACCGCAGATAAACACGCGTGACGGCAGACGAGCCGGTCGCTCCGACGCATTTTCGAGTATCGAGATAAACCGTTGATAGAGGTTTGCACGGTGCCACTTTGGTTGACCGAGCGCCTCAGTATGTTCCACCAGTGCTTTCCATAACGGTGCCTGCCAGACTTGTGCCTCCGGCAAGCCCTCCACCCGTTCACCCGCTTCCCAGGCTGTCAGCCATTCAGGCCGGTACACTAAATACTGGTCGTAGAGATCGGCCGTGCGCGACGCCAGCTGGAACAGCTTGCGCTTATCGGTATCGTCATCAAGGTAGTGGCGCAGCATGGCGAACGCATCGCCTGACAGCATATCGGGCAGCAGGGCCATCAGCTTCCAGCTCATGCTCTGCTTGTTGAAGGCGCTCTGTTCAGGGATGTCGGGCAGTACGCGCACAAACATCTCCCAGATAAAACTCGCGGGCAGCGGGAAATCAATGTTTGCCGCTATGCCAAATTTCCGGGAAAGCGACATTTGCAGCCACTGCGCCATACCGGTGCTCTGCACCAGCACCATTTCAGGCTCAAAAGGATCGTCAAGCCGCTCGCGCTCAACGATAAATTCCATCAGTGCTTCCAGCACATCCAGACGATTTGAGTGGTAGACCCTTAACATAGACGCTCCCGACTACTGGCTAACCGGGCAATGCAGACGCGTCATCGCGCCGCGCCGCCCCAGAGGAGAAATAAGTGTAACCGTGATGCTGACACATCTGGCGTGCGTTGTCTGCACCCGACTGGCCTGCCAGCCTTCGGGGAGTATGGGTGTTGAGAGCTGAGCCTGATTCCAGGCATGATGCCAAAGCTGACGATACTGGTTAAACAGGGTAAATCGCGCCGCCAGTGCCCGATGATAACCCGACAGTGCCGTGACGATTATCACCAGCAGCATCATCGCCAGCAGAACCTCAACCAGGCTAAATCCTTTTTCTCTGTTTACGGCAACTGGCATAGCGCCTTCTCCTTAAGCGGGCAAAAATCACTCCAGCCGTGTGGCAAAAAGTGAATCTTCCCATCGACGATCTCTCCTGCGCGCCAGAGCAAAAGGTCATTGTTTCCGGCAATGAGCAAAACACGCGACTCGCTCAGCCGCCGCAGGCATGCTCGCCACGTCGACACCTTTTTGCATTGAACCCCTGGGGAGACCAGCCAATCCTGAACGCGCCCCCACTCAAGCGCTGATTGCACAGATGCCTGCTGCTGGAGTGAACGGCTCTCGCCGCCAACGAGTGCGCTAAATGTAGTCAGTTGCTGATTAAGTCCCGTGAGGATCAGCGTGCCTAACACCAGTAAAAGCAGTACCAGCGCCAGCGAAGACATCCCGCGCTGACGGTTCACAAGTTATACCCCGTGACGCCATAAACAGCCTGGAAGGGCTCACCCTTTTCACCCTGGCGAATGGCGGCCAGTTCGATATTCAGCTCAGGCGCGAAACCGGCGTGTTCCACCTTATCCACCCTAAAGTGCTGGATCACCAGCCTGTTCGGGTCAGTGAGCTTTTCCCATCCTTTTCCTTCACAGGATGTCGCCCCACGCAGCGTTTCTAGCGCACCAGACTCAAGACGAAACCCTGTGCTGTCGTTTTCTGCTGCAGAGGCATCCCAGATGCCGTTACTGTTTGCATCCCACTGCACAATGACGCAGCTCCCCTGCCTTGCCGTCACCAGGCCTTGCCCTGGACAGTTACCCGCGCAATATCCCGCTCTCTGCAGCTGTTTGCCGAGGGCAAAAAGCCTTTGCCAGACCTCTTCTTCCACCTCCCGCTGACCGGACTGCAGTAATACAGCCCGCTGTAAACCCGGTAAAAAACGCGATGCGCTTATGAGCAAAAGGCTGCTGATAGCCGTGGCAATCAAGACCTCTGTAAGTGAGAAACCGTGCTGGTTCATTGACATCCCCCTCCCTCTGAGGCATTGCACATCCTGATGCGCCCTCCATTTGAGACAATAATCAGCCATTCTCCTGCACGGCTTTTCACACGTATCCGCCCTGCCCACGCTGTATCTCTTAATCCATAGAACCCTAATGAGGGTGTTAACTCACTTATGGTGACGTCAGCCCAAAGTGGAATCAGCACAAAGGCACTCTCCTTCACACAACCTTGTACGACAGAACTCAACAGACAGACGCCAGCTTCATCTCGCTGAAGCGTGATGTGGTGGTCGCGATTGTGCCGATTCGCATCGTTGCGAAGAAACACCAGGTAGTCGCGTATCTGTAGGGCAGTTTGCCAGAGCCGCTGCTGTCGTTGCCAACTGTCCCAGCCGTATAAACCCGTTGTGCTCAGGATCACGACCAGCGAAATGGCCACCAGGGTTTCGATAAGCGTAAATCCGTTCTCTTTTTTCATGCCGGGAGTGTGGCGAAATGCGGGAAAAGCAGCGAGGGGCAAATCAGGTTTTTACGAGCCGTCATCCAGTGAATGTCGACTGTTGCAGGACGTTGCAGCGTCTCTGGAAAACGGCTCGTAAAACACATCGAGAACGAAAAAAAACCGGCGCTAAAAAGCACCGGTTGTGTGAGTATCTGCCGTATCAGATAGCGACGGGCGCTTTGATGCCGGGATGCGGGTCGTAACCCTCAATCTCAAAATCATCAAAGCGGTAATCGAAGATCGAGTCTGGTTTACGTTTGATAATCAGCTTCGGCAACGCACGCGGTTCGCGAGTCAGCTGGAGATGCGTCTGCTCCATGTGGTTGCTGTAGAGATGGGTGTCCCCCCCCGTCCAGACGAAATCACCCACGTCGAGATCGCACTGCTGCGCCATCATGTGAACTAACAGCGCATAGCTGGCGATGTTAAACGGCAGACCGAGGAACACGTCGCAAGAACGCTGATAAAGCTGGCAGGAGAGCTTGCCATCCGCCACATAGAACTGGAAGATCGCGTGGCAGGGTGCCAGCGCCATTTTGTCCAGTTCACCCACGTTCCAGGCGGAAACGATGATTCGGCGCGAATCCGGGTCATTTTTCAGCTGATTCATCACGGTGGTGATCTGGTCAATATGGCGACCGTCAGGCGTTGGCCAGGCGCGCCACTGCTTGCCGTAAACCGGACCCAGGTTGCCGTTTTCATCTGCCCATTCGTCCCAGATAGAGACGTTGTTTTCATGCAGATAGGCAACGTTGGTATCGCCTTGCAGGAACCAGAGCAGTTCATGAATGATCGAGCGCAGATGGCAGCGCTTCGTCGTCACCAGAGGGAAGCCTTCTTGCAGATTAAAGCGCATCTGGTGGCCAAAAATGGAGAGCGTACCGGTACCGGTGCGGTCATTTTTCGGCGTGCCCTCATCGAGCACTTTTTTCATCAATTCAAGATACTGTTTCATGGTTCCTCAGGAAATTTGTTGCTGTGGACGACGACGATACGCCCAAATCATCATAATGGCACCCGCGACAATCATCGGAATGGAGAGGATCTGCCCCATGCTGATGTACTGCACCCACTCGCCGGTGAACTGTGCGTCCGGCTGACGGAAGAATTCAACGATGATGCGGAACGCACCGTAGCCGATCAGGAACAGACCGGAGACAGCCCCCATAGGACGCGGCTTGCGGATGAAGAGGTTCAGGATGATAAACAGCACCACACCTTCCAGCGCCAGCTCATAAAGCTGGGACATATGGCGCGGCAGAACGCCGTAGGTATCGAAAATGGATTGCCACTCCGGATGCGATGGCAGCAGCGCGATATCCTCTGCACGAGAGCCGGGGAAGAGCATCGTATACGGCACGCTCGGGTCAACGCGGCCCCACAGTTCGCCGTTGATAAAGTTACCCAGACGCCCCGCTCCCAGCCCGAATGGGATCAGTGGAGCAATAAAATCAGCTACCTGGAAGAAGTTGCGTTTGGTGCGTTTGGCGAAGATCACCATCACCAGGATCACACCAATCAGGCCACCGTGGAAGGACATTCCCCCATCCCAGACGCGGAACAGATAGAGCGGATCGTTGAGGAATACCGGGAAGTTATAGAACAGGACATAGCCAATACGCCCGCCCAGGAATACCCCGAGGAAGCCAGCATACAGCAGGTTCTCAACTTCGTTCTTTGTCCAGCCACTGCCGGGACGACCCGCGCGACGGCCCGCAAGCCACATCGCAAAAATGAAGCCCACCAGGTACATCAAACCGTACCAGTGCAGCGCGACAGGTCCAACTGAGAAAATAACCGGATCAAATTCCGGAAAATGCAGATAACCACTGTTCATCTGTCACCACAAGATGTTGTTATTCCGCTGAAAGTGGACAGCGGTAGAAATGCGCTGCTGCGTGTCGCAGAGGCTCCAAAGGTGCGAATCATAGCATAAGGCAGGCATGGAGGATGCGCCTGAGATGTAAAAGATGTGTATAGGGTATTGTGCGGCCTGATGCCCTCACCCGGGCCCTCTCCCTGTGGGAGAGGGAGAAATGCAAATTAGCGGCCGCCGCGAATTAGGCCACCCATGCCGCGTCTTTCCATAAACGCCGCAACCTGATGCCGTACTTCGGCTGCCATCTGTGCGTCCAGACTGCGTTCCGCCAACTCGCGGGCATCTTCTATTTCAATATGACGTAACAGATACTTCACACGCGCGACAGAACGGCCGTTCATGGACAGGTGACGGAAGCCCAGGCCAATCAGAATGGCGACGCACATCGAATCGCCCGCCATTTCACCACACAGACGCAAATCAAGACCGTGCTGCTCCGCTTCACGGGCAATCATGGCGAGTGCCCGGAGCATTGCCGGGTGCAGGCTGTCATAGATACTCGCGACGCGCGTGTTATTTCGATCAACGGCCAGTATGTACTGCGTTAAATCGTTGGTCCCGACGGAGATAAAATCAACGCGGTTTGCCAGCTGCGGCAGCATAAAGACCATCGACGGCACTTCGAGCATCACGCCAATACGTGGTTTAGGGATCGCATAGCCGATCATCTCTTCCACTTCGCGGCCCGCGCGTTCGATCAAGCGTTTTGCTTCGTCGATCTCGTCAATACTGGTGACCATCGGCAATAAAATGCTGAGGTTGCCCGTTGCCGCATTTGCACGCAGCATGGCACGAACCTGGATCAGGAAGATCTCCGGTTGGTCGAGCGTGATGCGGATCCCGCGCCAGCCCAGACACGGGTTTTCTTCACTGATTGGCATGTACGGCAGCTGTTTATCCGCCCCGACGTCAAGCGTGCGCAGCGTGACCGGCTTGTCGTTAAACATCTGCAGCATCCCCTGATACTGCGCCACCTGCTCCTCTTCTGACGGGAAACCGCTTTGCAGCATGAACGGGATTTCAGTGCGGTATAAGCCGATACCGTCGATGCGGCTGCCGAGCTTCTCTTCGTGCTCGGGGCTTAACCCGGCGTTGAGCATGACTTTGATCCGCTCACCGCTTTTGAGCTGCGCGGGCAGGTTGACGTCATCTTCTGCCAGCTTGCTTAATTCATTCTCTTCACTAATGAGACGCTGGTATTCCTGCAGCAGTACGGGCTCAGGATCGACCAGCAGTTCACCGCGATAGCCATCCACCACCAGCGTGCGGCGGTGTAGCACCGAGGGCTGGATATCGGCCCCCATGACGGTTGGAATACCGAGCGCGCGCACCATGATGGCAGCATGGGAGTTGGCGGCACCATCACGCACCACTACCCCGGCGAGCCTGTCCTGCGGTAGCTCTGCCAGCGTCGTCGCTGAAAGTTCATCTGCTACCAGCACAAACCGTTTTGGCCAGGCATTCGCGCCCTGAATGGTGTCATCAAGATGGAACAACAAACGCTGCCCCAGCGCGCGTAAATCCCCGGCACGCTCCTTCAAATAACCATCGGTCAGTGCCGCAAACTGCTCGGCAAATTTTTCAATGACTTTTTTAACGGCCCATTCGGCCACCGAACCTTTATCCACTTCCGCGAAAAGCTCACGGCGCAGACGCGCATCAGAAAGCAGGTGTGAATAGAGGTCAAAGATCGCCGCCGTCTCTTTTTGCGCACCCGCAGCAAAGCGTTTGCTGTAACGGCGAAATTCGTTGGAAGCCTCTTCCAGTGCAGCGGTAAGACGCTCGCGCTCGAGCGCTTCATCAAGCGTCGAGGCCTCGTAAACCTGCTCCATCAGCGGCAACGTGGCGTCCATCCAGCCTTCGGCAATTGCCACACCCGGTGACGCCGGGAGCGCACGAATGCGCGTGTGACGATACTGGCCAAACAGGGCAGCAAGCTGAGACTGAGAGAGGATGGCGGCCATCTGCGTGGCAAGCGTCACAAGGAATGACTCTTCGCTTTCATCGTACTGGCGCAGTTCCCGCTGCTGAACAACGAGAACGCCAAGCAACTGACGACGCTGGATAATCGGCACGCCCAGGAAGGCGCGGAAGCGTTCTTCTTTTACGGAAGGAATATATTTGAAGCTAGGGTGTTTTTGCGCATCAGCAAGGTTAATGGGTTCGGCCAGACGACCAACCAGCCCAACAATACCTTCATCAAAAGCGAGCGTAACGGTGCGGCCTCGTGGTTTTTTCAAGCCACGAGTCGCCATCAGGTAATAGCAACGCCGGTCATGGTCGGCCAGATACACCGAACAAACTTCGGTTTCCATCGCCAGACAGATATCAGTCACCAGAATATTCAGCGCCTCGTTCAGGCGAGGCGCACTGGCGACCTTCTCGACTATTTCGCGCAAGCGGGTGAGCATGATTTGCGTAGCTTAACCTCTTTTACGTCGCCAGGCAGGTGCGCTTTGCGGCTTAGGCGGGATCTCCTGAAGCTGCATGACAACACTTGCGAACTCTTTCATCACCCTACGGTAAACATCGCGCTTAAATGACACGACCTGACGAACAGGATACCAATAGCTCACCCAACGCCAGCCATCAAACTCCGGCGTACTGCTGGTTTGCATATTGATATCTGAATCGTTGCCCACCAACTGCAGAAGAAACCACTTCTGTTTCTGGCCGATACAAACCGGCTTTGTGTCCCAACGCACCAAACGTTTCGGTAACTTGTAACGCAACCAGTTGCGGGTCGAAGCCAGGATGCGAACATCTTTTCGGCTTAAACCGACCTCTTCAAACAGCTCCCGGTACATCGCTTGTTCTGGGGACTCTCCTGGATTGATCCCGCCTTGCGGGAATTGCCAGGAGTGCTGACCATATCGACGGGCCCACATGACCTGACCCAGACGATTACAAATTACTATTCCTACGTTCGGGCGGTAGCCATCGTCATCAATCACCGGACTACCCCAAACTAAACCTTATATATGAATGATTGTTTCACACTACAGGGAGGCGGTAAACCACTCTCTTACAGGCTTGCAACCTAATAACATTTGAATAACTCACAAATATGTGGGGAGTTATAAACAGATGAAGGACCGTAAGGGCAATTTTATTCACCTTTTCTGTGGATATAGTTGTGAAGAAGTATGGAATTACCGATGAACAACCTGAATCGTCGTTTAGAGCCGCTTACACCGCTCATTATAAAAAATGCTATATTTCATTAGGTTATACCTTTAATTATTGATACCAGAACTGATAGCGTGACGATCATCACATCAGCGATCGTTGTACTGATGAAAGATCGAACAGCGTCGGTTTTATCCACAGATTGTGCCAATAAGTTAGGCACAATTTGTCTGAAAATTCGATTTTCGTCGCACGTCAAGGCTGTAAATCGAAACAGTAGTGTGGGTTATTCCCAGTTATCCCACTTTTCTGTGGATAACAGGGTGTAAGATCCTGTTTATTGTCAGTGACCAGATTTGAACAACCTGTTTTTAGCCGCGGACATAATAATTTTTCAGTAGTAAAAAAACCTATAAATCATACACATGGATTATTCGTACAGAAAACGGTAGACTCTATCCACAAGGGATAATTTCTTAGTTTATTTTTTAATCAGAAGGTTACCGTCATGCTTCCGCTTGCTCCCTTGCTTACTCCCCCTTCCAGCGAAACCGAGTTGCTGACTCAGGCGCAGCGCCTGGCAGGCTATTCACTTGGCGATCTGGCGGCAATGGCGGGTCTACCGATCCCTGACGATCTGAAAAGAGACAAGGGCTGGATCGGCATGCTGCTGGAACTGTGGTTAGGTGCCAGCGCGGGCAGTAAGCCAGAACAAGATTTCGCCGCACTGGGCGTGGAGTTAAAAACGATCCCCATCGACAGACAGGGAAGACCGCTGGAAACCACGTTTGTCTGCGTGGCGCCGTTGACCGGCAATACCGGCGTAACCTGGGAAACCAGCCACGTACGTCATAAACTGAAACGCGTACTGTGGGTTCCGGTGGAAGGTGAACGGCAGATCCCGCTAGCCGAACGGCGGGTGGGCGCGCCGCTGCTCTGGAGCCCTGATGAAGACGAAGAGCAGCAGTTGCGTCTGGACTGGGAAGAGTTAATGGACATGATCGTCCTTGGGCAAGTTGAGCGCATCACCGCCCGTCATGGTGAGGTGTTGCAGCTGCGTCCAAAGGCGGCCAACAGCAAGGCCCTTACCGAAGCGATCGGCGCTCATGGCGAGCCGATCCTGACGTTACCTCGCGGCTTTTATCTCAAAAAGAATTTCACTGGCACGCTGCTCGCACGCCATTTTTTACTAAAAACGTAGGTTTTTAACGAATTTTGCGAGCTAACAAACATAATCACCTGGTTTTTAAGATTTTACTACTTCCTGCTTTCGTCATATCAGGTTATTACTACACTATGATTTAATACAAGCCAGGTGAGGACGATAACGATGAAAAAATGGGCAGTGTTAATTTCTGCAGTCGGGTTGGCGTTTGCGGTATCGGGCTGTAGCAGTGATTATGTTATGTCTACAAAAGATGGTCGGATGATCCTGACCGATGGTAAACCCGAAGTCGACGACGATACCGGGCTGGTGAGTTACCGCGACCCGGCAGGGAATAAAATGCAGATTAACCGCGACGAAGTCTCGCAAATTATCGAGCGCTAAACCCGTTAAAGGTCAGTCGCTTGCTGGCCTTTTTGATTTTTCCCTTCCCCTTTTGCTTCCCCTCTGCCATGTTTATATTCCTTTGTCGGGAAGTTCCTGACGCGTCTGTATGTTTAATGAAGGAAGCCGGCTATGCATTATCACCGTATCCCCCATAGCGCTCTGGAGATAAGCCAACTGGGGTTGGGCACGATGACATTTGGTGAACAAAACAGCGAAGCCGATGCCCATGCACAACTCGATTACGCCGTCAGCCAGGGTATTAACCTGATTGATGTCGCAGAGATGTACCCTGTCCCTCCTCGCCCGGAAACGCAGGGGCTAACTGAAACTTATGTGGGAAACTGGCTGGCAAAACGCAGCAATCGCGAAAAGCTCGTTATCGCCTCAAAAGTCAGCGGCCCCTCTCGTAATAACGATGCCGGGATCCGCCCAAACCAGATCCTCGATCGTAAGAATATTCGCGCCGCACTGGATGCCAGCCTGAAGCGTCTGCAAACCGACTATCTCGATCTCTACCAGGTACACTGGCCGCAGCGTCCGACTAACTGCTTTGGCAAGCTCGGCTACAGCTGGAACGAGAGCGCGCCCGCCGTTACGCTGCTGGAAACGCTGGAAGCGCTGACCGAGTGCCAGCGCGCGGGGAAAATCCGCTACATCGGCGTGTCTAACGAAACGGCATTTGGCGTGATGCGTTATCTGCACCTTGCCGATAAACACGATCTCCCGCGCATCGTCACCATCCAGAACCCGTACAGCCTGCTTAACCGCAGCTATGAGGTCGGTCTGGCGGAAGTGACGCAGTATGAAGAGGTGGAGCTGCTGGCCTATTCCTGTCTCGGCTTTGGCACGCTGACGGGCAAATACCTGAACGGCGCGAAGCCTGCCGGGGCGCGTAACACGCTCTTCAGCCGCTTTACCCGCTACAGCGGTGAGCAAACGCAGAAAGCCGTTGCGGCCTATGTGGATATCGCGAAGCGTCACGGTCTTGACCCTGCGCAGATGGCGCTGGCCTTCGTGCGGCGTCAGCCGTTTGTTGCCAGCACCCTGCTGGGCGCGACCACAATGGAACAGTTGAAAACCAATATTGAGAGTTTCAATCTGAACCTGAGTGAAGAGGTGTTAGCGGAGATTGAAGCGGTGCATCAGGTTTATACTTATCCTGCACCGTAGCCTGATGCTTTTTGCCCGGTGGCGCTACGCTTACCGGGCCTACAGGTACTTAAACGTAGGCCGGGTCAGGCGAAGCCGCCACCCGGCTATACTTATCAACGCCGACGCTGCCAGATCCATAATCCCGTAATCGCCAGCGCAAACAGCGCGCCAAACCCGACGCCAATGGCCACCACCGGCACACCCACTTTGACCGCCAGCGAATAAAGGCCCAGCATCAGCAGCATCGCCACGTTTTCGCCAAGGTTTTGCACGGCAATGGCATTTCCGGCCCCCACGGTCTGCTTTCCGCGCTCCTGCAAAAGCGCATTCAGCGGCACCACAAAGAAACCACCCAGTATACCAATCAGGATAAGCAGCACGTACGCTGGCAACAACGCATGCTGAAGCGAGAAGAACAGTACGCCGACACCGATTAAAATCCCTGCAGGCATACAGCGCGCAACGGTCTCAAGCGTGACCAGTTTCGCCGCCGCCCCTGCCCCGACGACAATCCCAACGGCGACCATTGCATTCAGGTAGGTTGGCGTTGCGTTGTCGGTGATCCCCAGCGCCATCGGTACCCACAGCACCAGCAGGAAACGTAGCGTGACGCCCGCCCCCCAGAACATGCTGGTTCCCATCAATGAGAAACGCGTTTCACCGTTGCGCCACAGTACGCGGCAGGCGTTAAAGAAGCTGCCGGTCATCGGCCCGAAACGCCAGGACTGACCCGGACGCGCCACCGGCAGTCTGGGAATAAACAGGTTCGCGACAACCGCCCCGCCGTACACCACCGCACAAACGCTCAGAGCCGCCAGCACATGCCAGTCCGCCAGTACACCACCCGCCACGGACCCGAGCAAAATCGCCGCGATGGTAGAGGACTCCATCAAACCGTTGGCTTTCACCAGCTTATCGCCCGTCGTTAGCTCGCCCAGGATGCCATACTTCGCCGGAGAGTAAGATGCCGCGCCAATGCCTACCAGCGTATAGCCGATAAACGGGTTGATACCAAAGCAGATGCTTGCCGCACCCAACAGCTTCAGGCCGTTGGCGAACATCATCACCCGACCTTTAGGGAAACTGTCCGCCACCTGCCCCACAAACGGCGCGAAAATAATGTAAGCACCCACAAACACCATCTGGAGGATCGGCTGGCTCCAGTCGGGGTAAAACTCGGCCTTGAGCAACGCCAGCGTGGCAAACAGCAGCGCGTTATCACCGAACGCAGAAAGAAACTGCGCGGCGATAACCGCCATCATGCCCTTCGACCGGAGTGAGTTGTTAGCCTGTGCTGACTCATGCATTTTGCTGTTCCGCCTCTTCCACCATGCCCTTGAGGGTCACGAAATCGGGCTTACCGCTGCCCAGCACCGGAAGCTGTTTGAGGTAGCGAATATCACGCGGCACGGCCAGTTCAGGGATACCATGCTCGCGCGCATGCTTAAGCAACGCGTCACGCTTAAGCTCACTGTCCGTGGTGAAGAGCACCAGTGCCTCACCTTTATTCGCATCGCTCTTCACAACCGTGGCGTGCAGTTTGTCAGCGGAAACCGCTGTTGCCAGCATCTCCACCATTTCAAGGGAGACCATTTCGCCCGCAATTTTAGCGAAGCGTTTTGCCCGTCCCTGGATCTGCACGAAGCCCTGCTCGTCGAAGCGAACAATATCACCCGTGTCGTACCAGCCGGTCTCAACGTCCCCGTTGACGTTTTCCGCCGTTGGCGCTTCGAGCACGCCTGGGTTTTCTACGCGAAGATAGCCGTTCATCACGTTGGGTCCTTTCAGCTGCAGGCGCCCCCCCTCTTCAATCCCCGGTACCGCCAGCAGGCGCGCATCCATCCCCGGCAGAATGCGGCCAACCGTCCCCGGCTTCGCCGCCATCGGCACGTTGATAGAGACCACCGGCGCGCACTCCGTGACGCCGTAGCCTTCCAGAATGCGCAGGCCAAGCTTGTCCTGCCAAATCTGCCGCGTGCTGTCCTGCAGTTTTTCCGCACCGGCAACCACATAGCGCACGCGGAAGAAATCATACGGATTGGCGAAGCGCGCATAGTTGCCAAGGAACGTTGACGTGCCGAACAGCACGGTACAGTTACGGTCATAAACCAGCTCCGGCACAATGCGGTAGTGCAGCGGGCTTGGGTAGAGGAATACTTCAGCACCGGTGAGCAGCGGCGTAAAGAGACCGACGGTCAGGCCGAAAGAGTGAAACAGCGGCAGCGCGGACATAAAGCGATCGTTAGCGGTAAAGTCGGCAATCGTTTTGATCTGCTCAACGTTCGCCAGAATGCTTTTGTGGCTGTGGACGACGCCTTTCGGGTTGCCCTCAGAGCCGGAGGTGAAAAGGATAATCGCATCATCTTCCGGCTGCTGTTTGACCTGCGCCAGGCGAGGCGCGAGCAGGTGAGCAAAAATCCACAGCTTGTCGAGCGTCGTGACGTCCGCTTTCAGATCTTCCAGGAAGACCCAGCGTACCTGGGTAAGCTGCTCCGGCAGGTGCCAGAGCTTGCCTTTTTCCAGGAACTGGCGGGAAGTAAAGACGGTATTAATCTGGGCGGCAGTGATGGCACTGGTAAGCCCTTTCACACCCGCCGTGTAGTTCATCATCGCCGGAATACGCCCGCGAGAAACGGCACCAAAAATCACCGCCGCGCTGATCCCGGCGTTAGGCAGCATCAGGCCAATTTTTTCGCCCCGCTTGCTGTACTTCTCAAGAATACGGCCCACGAACAGGGTTTTGGTCAGCAGTTTGCGATAGGTGTCCGGGGTGAAGTTGATGTCTTCAATGCAGTTTTTCTTCGCGCCGTAGCGGTACTGCGCCGACAGCAGAGATTCGTACAACGTCTCGCGCGGACGGACGGCCATGCGCGCTTCCATCATTATCTGATGGAGCATTTCACCGGCGATTTTACGACGATCGCGCGCGCGCGGCGCTTCCGGCATAGGGAGCGTTGTGGGCGGCAGAATATGCAGGGTAATTTTGGGGAACAGGCGCTGCTTCACTAACCCCTTCAGGCGGCTGAAATAGGTCAGTTCTGCCCCATCAATGCGCAGCGGCACCACGGTGGCCTGTGACTTCGCCGCGACAAAAGCGGCCCCGTCATAAATTTTCATCAGCGAACCGGTCACGGAAATTCTCCCCTCGGGGAAAATGACCACCGGACGCCCCTGCTCAACCAGACGCACCAGATGTTTGATCATCATCGGTTTTGTTGGGTCGAGCGGGACAAAATCAATCAGCGGCGCCAGCCAGCGCATGTACCATTTTTGGTTGATGGAGCTGTAGACCGCAAAGACGGGCCGCACGGGTAAAAACAGCGCCAGCAATATGCCATCAAGAAAAGAAACGTGGTTCGGCGTGATAAGAACACGTTCGCCATAAAGTGCCTGCGCATCGCCCGTGACGCGGAGACGGAAGAGAATACGGAACAGTGTGCGGAAGAACCCAAAAAGCATTTCAACTCCCTTTGCCAGCCAGAATGAAGGGTTGATAGTAAATGGTGGCAGATTACACGAGAAGTGGGGAGGGAGCGACAGCAAAAACGGAGGCGAAAAAAAACCTGCGCATCCGCGCAGGTTGGTGCAAGAGATGAGTACGAAACCGTACTAAGAATTCTCACCAATCAATACCTCTGGGATCTTGATTGTGGCTGTTCACCCGGCGCTTCGCCAGTGAGAAAACGCAAGGGAATGAGCCTAAGTGCAACCAGGTGTGTATATTCTCTTTGCTGTTACAGGTTGAACTTACAGGCAAAAAAAACCTGCGTATAAACGCAGGTTGGTGTAAATCGTGTTAATCAACCGGAGTTGATTCCACCTATCAATACCTCTGGGATCTCGACTCTATCAACCCCGACATTGTCCTCGCTACCGGACAATCGCAACAGCCTGAGGCAAAGTGTAACTAAAGGTTCGGATTAACATTATTTTGACACGTCTTCCCGTGTAACGATTACACGACCAGGGGTGTTCTGCGTCACGTTTGGTGAGGGTGTTACCCCGCTCCCCTTGAATGCGTGCCGCTTTTCCGTAACACTAGTTAGTGTGTAAACGCTTACCCCTAATAAGAAGGTAATAAATGGCGACAATTAAGGATGTGGCTCGTCTGGCTGGTGTTTCCGTCGCGACCGTCTCCCGCGTGATCAATAACTCTCCTAAAGCCAGTGACGCATCACGCCAGGCCGTGCAGGACGCCATGGAAAACCTGAATTATCACCCCAACGCCAATGCGCGCGCCCTTGCGCAGCAATCTACCGAAACCATCGGGCTGGTCGTGGGCGATGTGTCCGATCCGTTTTTCGGGGCGATGGTTAAAGCAGTTGAGCAGGTTTCTTACCAGACGGGTAATTTTCTGCTGATCGGCAACGGCTATCATAATGAACTCAAAGAGCGCCAGGCCATTGAACAGCTGATTCGTCACCGCTGTGCCGCCCTGGTGGTTCACGCGAAAATGATCCCCGATGCCGAACTCATTCATTTGATGAAGCAAATGCCCGGTATGGTGATCATCAACCGCATCATTCCCGGCTTCGAAAAGCGCTGCGTGGCGCTGGATGACCGCTACGGCGCCTGGCTTGCCACGCGACACCTGATTCAGCAAGGTCATACCCGAATTGGCTACCTGTGCTCAAACCACCCTATTTCCGACGCGGAAGATCGTTTGCAGGGGTATTACGACGCGCTACGTGAAAATGGTTTGCCGTGTAACGACCGGCTGGTGGCGTATGGTGAACCCGATGAAAGCGGTGGCGAGCAGGCCATGACGGAACTGTTAGGTCGCGGACGAAATTTCACGGCGGTGGCCAGCTATAACGACTCGATGGCCGCAGGGGCAATGGGCGTGTTAAATGACAACGGCATCGAGGTTCCGGCAGAAATTTCGCTAATTGGCTTCGATGACGTGCTGGTCTCACGCTACGTGCGCCCGCGCCTGACGACAGTGCGTTACCCCATTATCACCATGGCGACGCAGGCCGCCGAGCTGGCGTTAGCGCTGGCTGAACAGCGCCAGCCGCCGGATATTACGCATTTGTTCAGCCCGACGCTGGTGCGCCGTCATTCCGTTGCGTCTCTTGCAGAAGCACAGAGCGAGTAACGGTAGAGGTGAACCTGCGTATTCGGGTATTCCAGCCCATCGCCAATGTACTGCCAGCCGTAGCGTTCGTAGAAGTCGCGGCAGGCAGACCACAGATGCAGCTCGGTGTACCCGGCCTGCGCGGCATACGCAATAACATGCTCCTGAAGCTTCCCCGCGAGTCCTTTTCCTCGCGCCGCCTCATCCACGTACAGCGCCGCCAGCCAGGGATAAAGATCCTGACGCGTGATGAGATCGCAGCGCCATAATCCGACGGTGCCCAGAAGCCGTTCATCCTCAACGGCAATAAACGTCAGCGGCAGCGCGCCGGGTGTCTGGCTGTGATCGATAACGCTCTGGAAAAATTCACGCGGCAGGCCGTCGCCGAAGGCCCGCCAAATCCAGTCGATCGCCTGCTCTGCAAACTGCGGCGCGGCGTACAGCGGCAGGATCGTCATACCAGTTTCCCCTGGAACAGCGGAACAGATTCAAACAGATAGCCGTCGAAATCCGGCGCATCTTCATCCGACAGCTCCAGCAAACTCTTTTTCACGTTTTCCAGATGCTGGAACATGGCCTGCCACGCGCCCATGACGTCGCGACGGCGCAGGGCTGCAAGGATGGTCTGCCGGTCGCCCAGCCATTTAAGGCGATACGCGCGGCTGGCGATGTGGACGTTAAACTGCTGCCACAGCGGGCTGCTGTCCATGTGATGCCAGATGCTCTCGACGGTCGCCAGCAGCATCTGGTTTTGCGTCGCTCCCGCCAGTACCAGGTGGAACATCTTGTTGTTGTCCTGGCTGCGATCGTCCGCGGCGATGGCCCGCTGCTCCTGCTCGATGATGCGGCGCAGGTTGTCGATATCCGCGCGCGTTGCCATTTTGGCGGCAAAGGCGGCGATGTTGCTTTCGAGGAGCTGGCGCGCCTGTAAGATCTCAAACGGGCCAACGTCGCTATTGAGGAAGCGTTCTTCCTCGTTTTCATGTTCTTCAGGAATACGCATCACGTAGACGCCGGACCCCTGGCGAATATCCACCGTGCCCTGTAGCTCCAGCATCAGCAGCGCCTCACGCACGATAGTACGGCTTACGCCGTAGGTCTCGGCTATGTTGCGCTCCGGCGGCAGGCGCGACCCAACGGGATAATGCCCCTGGATAATTTGCGCCCGTAAATCCTCGCCAATTTCCTGGTACTGTTTTTTTTCCGGCAGGATGACAGCCTTATCCACGTTTTCACCTGTGTTTTTCAGTTAAGCGCAGGCCGGGCGTCCTCCCGGCCAGTTTGTGCGCTATTTTATCAGAATGCCTACTTCCATTCATCGTCAACGCTGAGCGTCAGCACGCGCTCATCGCGCAGCTGACGGAACCAGGTGGCCGATGTTTTCGCGCGGCGGGCGCGGTTGTTTTCGAGGTCAATTTCAATTAACCCATAGCGGTTTTTGAAGGCGTTCATCGGCGAGACGTTATCGGTAAAGGCCCAGAGCATATAGCCGTGGCAGTTTGCCCCTTCTTCATGCGCCAGCAGCGCATAGTAGAGGTGCTCGCTGATAAAATCGATGCGGTACGAATCGTCGATAACGCCGTCACGATTGCGGAACTGGGCTTCGTTTTCAACCCCCATACCGCTTTCCGCCACGAACCAGTCGATATTGCGGTACTCCTTTTTAATCCGCATCGCCATGTCATAGATAATGCGCGGATAAATCTCCCAGCCGCGGGATCTGTTCATCCGCCGCCCCGGCAGCTCGAACGGCTCGTAGTAGTACGCCGGGTGGAACGGCGTCTCCGGGTGCCAGGCGCGGGAAGGCGCTTTCACCCGGTGCGGGTAATAGAGGTTGATGCCCAGCTCGTCCACGGTGTTGTCGGCAATCAGCGCCAGCTCTTCCGCCGTGTAGTCCCATTCAACCTGATGCTGCTCAAGCAGGGTAACGAGTTCCTGCGGGTAGCGGCCGTGCACCAGCGGGTCGAGGAACACGCGGTTATAAAACAGATCGTAGATCTCCGCCGCCCGCACGTCGTGTGGCGCGCGGGAACGCGGGTAGGTCACTTCCGGGTTGAGAATACAGCCGACGGAACCGTCATATCCCTTTTCCCGGAATAGCTTCACGACCTTCGCCGTCGCCAGCACCTTGTGGTGATTCCACTGCATCCACGTACCGGTGTTCTGCTCGTACGGCCATCGCAGCGCGTCCAGGTAAACGCGGGTCTGCACCACGATCGGCTCGTTGAAGCTAAACCAGCGGGTGACTTTGCCGTGGTAGCGGTCAAACACCTTTTCCGCGTAGCGGACAAACAGCTCAACCACATGCTTCGACGCCCAGCCGCCGTATTTTTCAAGCAGCGCGCCAGGGAGCTCGTAATGCTCCAGGCAGATCATCGGTTCGATGCCCTGACGAAGCATCTCATCGAACAGCGCGTCGTAATACGCGGCGTACTCTTCATCCACCGTCGCGTTTTCATAGTCGGTCAAAAAACGCGACCAGTTGATGGAGGTGCGGTAGTGCGTCAGCCCCGCCTGCTTCATCAGGGCCACGTCCTCGCGAAAGCGGTTGATAAAATCGGTCGCCACCGCCGGGCCGTAGCCGTTATGCCAGACGTGACGATCGTTCTTGTACCAGAGATCGATCCACGAATCCTGACCCGGTTTTTTACCGCTCCAGCCCTCGGTTTGCCAGGCTGATGCCGCTGCGCCCAGAATGAAATCCTGCGGTATCGTAATCTGTTTTGTGCTCATCACGTCCTCATACGTTATCGGTGGCTTGCTTCAACGCGGCCTGCTCCGCACGGCGTGAGGCAATTTTCACAAACGGCAGATAGATAATCACCGCCGTCACAATGCAGATAAGCTGGGTGATCACCGCTCCCATCGATCCTGCGGTAGAGAGCCAGGCGTTAATGAGCGGCGGCGTGGTCCACGGCACCATCACCACGGCTTTGCCGGCAAAACCGGTCACCGTCGCAAAATAACCGATGGAGCCCGTCACCAGCGGGGTAATGATGAACGGAATGGCAAGGATCGGGTTGAGCATGATTGGCATGCCGAAAATCACCGGCTCGTTGATGTTAAACAGGCCAGGACCGATGGAAAGCTTGGCGATCTCCTTCATCTCTTTGCGTTTGGTGGCAATCATCACCGCGATCAGCAGACCGATAGTGAGCCCTGATCCGCCAATGCTCATATACACATCCCAGAACGGCATGGTGATGATGTTTGGCACCTCTTTGCCCTGCTCGAACGCGCTCATGTTGACGGTGATCGCCCCCAGCAGCAGCGGCTCGCGGATCGGCTTGATCATCTGGTTGCCGTGAATGCCGATCACCCAGAACAGCTGGGCGACAAACATCAGCAGCAGAATGCCCGGCAGGCTTTGCACCACGCGCTCAAGCGGCTGCTGCACCACCTGATAAACCGCGTCGTAGAGGTACATGCCGGTAAGCTGGTGGAACACGAAGCCAAAGGTGGCAATGGCGGTGGTAGTGATAATGGCCGGGATCAGCGCGGAGAACGACGCCGCCACGTTAGGCGGCACGGTGTCTGGCATTCTGATTTTCAGCCCCTTGCGGTTCTCCAGCCAGCAGTAAATCTCAACCGACAGAATGGCGATAAACATGCCGAGGAACAGGCTGCGGGTATCGGAGAACTGGCGCAGCAGCACGTCTTTCACCACATGCATTTCGCCGTCCACCAGCATCTCTACGGTGGTCGGCGTGACACAGATAAAGCAAATCACCGCCAGCAGGCCGGGGAACAGCGATTTAATGCCGTTAATGCGCCCCAGCTCAATACCAATCAGGAACACTGCGCCGATATTGAGGAAGTTCAGCGTGGCGTAATTGAGCGCGCTGGTAATCGGTTTTAGCGCAGCGAGAAATGACAAAGACTCAAAGCTCGCCAGGCCATTTTTCGGATCCAGCACCATGTTGGAAATAAGCACAGAAAATGCCCCAACGATGATGACCGGCATTAAGGTAATAAAGGCAGACTTGATCGCCATGATATAGCGATAGCTGTTGAATTTGGTGGCAAAACTGCCCAGAGCGTCGATCAGTTTTTCCTGTAATGCCATAGGGTAATACCTCAGTAAAAGGGCTTTTATTGAATAAGGTGTACAGCCGGATACTATTGGCATACCAAAAATAGCTTCACGCCCCGATCTGTTCTGTGATTAAGCTCTCAACGCGACGTCCGGTATTCCAGATTATGATTTATGACTGATTTGGCATACCACTTACAGCCATTTGTCCTGACCTGATGGATCGTTACTGAAAAGCGTGATCCTGGTGGGCGTTTTGCCCTTCCCGCGTCGCTTATGCGCCGGATGGTCTGTGTTAAACTGCATGCCATTACGTGGAAGCAGGAATTTCGAATGGCAACAATGCTGGATGTCTCACTGCGTGCGGGCGTATCAAAGGCCACCGTCTCGCGCGTGCTGAACGGCACGGGTCAGGTTAAAGAGAGTACGCGTCAGCAGGTGTTCGCGGCGATGGAAGAGCTGGGCTATCGCCCAAACTTTCTCGCGCGTTCGCTCGCCAACCAGACCAGCAACAGCATTGGTCTGGTGGTCTCCACCTTCGACGGATTTTACTTCGGCCGCCTGCTACAGCAGGCCTCCCGACAAACTGAAACGCACGGTAAACAGCTGATCGTGACCGACGGTCACGACGCGCCGGAGCAGGAAGAGCAGGCGGTACAGATGCTGGCGGATCGCCAGTGCGATGCCATCGTGCTGTACACCCGCTACATGAGTGAAAAGGCGATCATCAAGCTGATGAACAGGGTGCAGACCCCGCTGGTAGTGATCAACCGCGAGGTCAGCCAGGCGGCGGATCGCTGCGTCTTCTTCGAACAGCAGGATGCGGCCTTCAAAGCGGTGGATTACCTGATAAGCCAGGGCCACCGGGAGATCGCCTGCATCACCGTTCCTATCCACACCCCAACCGGAAAAGCGCGTCTGATGGGCTACCGCAAGGCGCTGGAAAAGCACGGTATTCGGCTGGACGAGCGGCGGATTAAATACGGCGATGCGGGAATGACGCGGGGATATGAGCTGTGCAAAGCGTTGATTGAGGAAAAGGTACCGTTCAGCGCGCTGTTTGCCTGTAACGATGATATGGCGCTCGGCGCGTCCAAAGCATTACACCAGGCCGGGCTGAAGATCCCGAAGGATATTTCGCTGTTTGGGTTTGACGATGCGCCGAGTGCAAAATGGCTGGAGCCTGCGCTCTCATCGGTGTATCTGCCGATTGACAACATGATCGTCACGGCCATCGATCAGGCGATCCGGCTGGCAAAAAACCAGCCGGTCGAAGCGATCCCGCCGTTTACCGGCACGCTGGTATTGCGCGACTCGGTGACAACGGGGCCGTATTTTACTCAGACGAGTTCTAACGCCAGCAGTTCCTGAATGGTCTGGCGGCGGCGAATCAGTCGCGCCACGCCGTTATCAAACAGCACTTCCGGCAGCAGCGGGCGGCTGTTGTAGTTTGAAGACATCGACGCGCCGTACGCCCCGGTGTCGTGCAGCACCAGATAATCACCCGGTTTTACTTCTGGCAGCGCGCGCGTTTCCACTTTGCCGCCCTCCTGCTGGGTAAACACGTCGCCGGATTCGCACAGCGGGCCCGCCACGACGGTTTCTACGCGCGGCGCGTTAATCAGATCGCTACCGTCCGCAGCGAGCGCCGTGATGTGGTGATAGCTGCCGTACATAGACGGACGCATCAGATCGTTAAAGCCTGCATCAATCAGCACAAAGTGACGGCTTCCCATCTCTTTCACGCTACGCACCTGTGCCACCAGCACGCCAGCCTCCGCCACCAGGAAACGCCCCGGTTCGATCTCCAGTTTTACCGGATGGCCCAGATGGGCAGCAATTTTGTCGCGCGCCGCACTCCACAGTCCGTAATAGTGATCGGTATCGATCGCCTCTTCCCCTTCACGGTATGGAATGGACAACCCGCCGCCTGCGGAGATCGCCTCCAGATCCTGCCCGAAGTCGAGCACCTGGCGCACCATCGCACCGCACACCTGCTCAAGGTGTCCATAATCCACGCCTGACCCAATGTGCATATGGATCCCAACCAGCTTCAGGTTATAACGCTGCAATACCTCCAGCGCGGCAGGCATATCGGCATACCAGATGCCATGCTTGCTGTTTTCGCCGCCGGTATTGGTTTTTTGGCTATGACCGTGGCCAAAACCGGGGTTCACGCGCAGCCAGACGCGGTGGCCGGGAGACACCTGACCCAACTGTTCCAGCATATCCACAGAACCGGCGTTGACCGGGATCTGCAGCTCATGCACGCGCGCAAGCGTCGCGTCGTCGATCACGTCGGCGGTAAAGACAATTGCGTCACCGTCGGCTTTCGGATCAAACCCGGCCGCCAGCGCGCGCTCAATTTCGCCAAGAGAAACGGAGTCAACCTTTACCCCCAGCTCGCGCATCAGGCGCAGAATATGAATATTCGAGCAGGCTTTCTGGGCAAAACGCACCACGTCGAACTGATGCAGCGCGGCGATCTTCTCGCGAACGATCTGCGCGTCGTAGACCCACACCGGGCAGCCGAATTCGGCAGGCAGGCGCAGCAGGTTATCGGCGTTCAAATCAGTATCAGTCTGGTTCAGCGGGCGTGGCATGGTTATCTCCGGGGCATGAATCAATTTTTATGATTACGCCACAAAACGAAGGGAATAAAAAATATCGTTTTATCCCGACTCTATGCAAAAATGATATGGAACTCTCACCCGCTTTCAGGTGCCCTATGCCCGCCGTTAACCTACGCCACATCGAGATTTTTCACGCCGTGATGACTGCCGGTAATCTCACGGAAGCCGCACAGATGCTGCACACTTCGCAGCCAACGGTCAGCCGTGAGCTGGCGCGTTTTGAAAAGGTGCTGGGGCTTAAGCTGTTTGAACGCGCGCGCGGCAGGCTTCACCCGACGGTGCAGGGATTACGTCTGTTCGAAGAAGTCCAGCGCTCGTGGTACGGGCTGGACAGGATCGTCAGCGCGGCGGAGAGTTTGCGGGAGTTTCGCCAGGGCGAGCTTTCCATCGTCTGCCTGCCCGTCTTTTCCCAGTCGTTTCTGCCGACGCTGCTGCAGCCGTTTCTGGCCCGCTATCCTGAGGTCAATCTCACCATTGTTCCGCAGGAGTCACCGCTGCTTGAAGAGTGGCTTTCCGCCCAGCGCCACGATTTGGGCCTGACGGAAACGCTCGCCACACCCGCAGGCACCGAGCGCACGGAGTTGCTCTCGCTGGATGAAGTTTGCGTCTTGCCCGCCGGGCATCGGCTCGCCGGTAAGGCCGTGCTGACGCCTGCAGATTTTCACGGGGAAAACTACATCAGCCTGTCCCAGACCGACAGCTACCGTCAGCTGCTGGATTCGCTGTTTGCCGAACATCAGGTGAAACGGCGGATGGTAGTGGAAACGCACAGCGCGGCGTCAATATGCGCCATGGTGCGCGCGGGCGTGGGCGTAGCGGTCGTCAATCCCCTCACGGCGCTGGACTATGCCGGAAGCGGGATCGTCATTCGCCGGTTTAGCGTGTCCGTTCCCTTCACCGTGAGCCTGATTCGCCCCCTGCATCGTCCGGCTTCGGCGCTGGTGGACGCTTTCACCGGGCATTTGACCGAGCACGCGCGTCAGGTGGCGCTTCGCTTACCTGACCTGCAAAACGCCCTATGACAGCATAAACTCGACGGCATCGGCGGCGTGAATGGCCGCAGTGTCGAACACCGGAATGGCGCTTCGCTCGGCCGGCACCAGCAAACCGATTTCCGTGCATCCGAAGATCACCCCTTCCGCTCCCTGCTGCGCGAGCCTCTCGATGACGCTGAGGTAGTACGTGCGGGACGCTTCGCTGAAGGTGCCGAGACATAGCTCGTCGAAGATGATCTGATTGATGCGCGCCCGGTCAGCCTCGTCCGGGATTAAGCTTTCAATGCCGAACTCACTGCTCAGACGGCCGCGATAAAAATCCTGCTCCATCGTATAGCGTGTGCCCAGCAGCGCCACGCGCGACATCCCGGATGCACGAATCGCGCGCCCGGTCGCATCCGCGATATGCAGGAACGGCAGCGAACTGCGGTCTTCGATATGAGACGCCACTTTATGCATGGTGTTGGTACAGAGCAAAATGCCTTCCGCCCCCGCACGCTCCAGCCCCAGCGCCGCCTGCGCCAGGATCTCCCCGGCTTTATCCCACTCGCCGCTCGACTGGCAGGCTTCGATTTCATGGAAATCGACGCTGTGCAGCAGCAGGCTCGCGGAGTGCAGGCCACCCAGACGCTGTTTCACCCCTTCATTAATCAGGCGGTAATAGGGGATGGTCGATTCCCAGCTCATCCCACCCAACAGGCCGATCGTTTTCATGCATCCCTCCTTATGTGTTTCTGCCAGTGAAGCAAACTTGTGATCCTCTTTCCACTTCTTTGTCGCGTCATTTCTTTTTATCGCAGGGTGAGATAAGTTAAATGAAACAATGTTTCATTACATAACGGAGCGGAGAGATGTTTATTTTCCACAAAGAGACCACGCTTGAGGATCTGGGCAATGGCGTGACGCGGCGTATTCTGGCGCACGATGGAAAGATGATGGCGGTGGAGGTCAATTTTGAGCAGGGTGCGATTGGCCCGATGCACAATCACCCGCATGAACAGCTTACCTATGTGCTCTCCGGGGAGTTCGAGTTTACGATAGGTGAAGAAAAGCAGATCGTGACGGCGGGCGATACGCTCTATAAAGCGCCGCACGTGATGCACGGCTGCGTTTGCCTGAAGCCCGGCACCCTTCTGGATACCTTTACGCCGGTGCGCAACGATTTCCTGAAATAAAAAAAGGCGCTGAATCAGCGCCTTTTTAATATCGTCGTTACTCTGTTGCTGGCGTTACGGCCGTTATCGGTTCTGGCAGCGGATTGCGCGAGAGCATTGCCTCACGCAGCAGCACGCTGCCGCAGGCAAACAGGCCGCCCAGAATCCCTGCCAGCAGCACAATCAGGGCTTTGCCCGGACCGTCTTTTTTCACCGGCAGTGACGGTGAAAGCTGATACCTGAAGGGCTCGAGCTTCACGTCTTCCACTGACAGTTTTTGCAGCTGAGCCAGATAAAATTCACGGTTCTGGAAATCCGCGTTCAGCTCGGCCACGTCCTTCAGATTCTTTTCAATCTGCAGCTTTTGCGCAATGCCGTCAGCCCCCAGCGCCACGGAGTAGTCAGGATCGTCTTTTACCGCCTGCCCGTTGCTGTAAACCGGCTTCTTAATGCCTGCCGCGTTCGCCACTTCCAGCGAATAGTTGAGGCGCTGCAGGTTGGTGTTGTGGATATTGGTCAGACGCACGCGATCCAGCTCCAGCTGCTGCTGAACGACTTTCGTTTTCAGCGTGATCTGGTTACGGATATTTTCCATGGTCTCCTGCTCAACAATGCGGGAGATATAGTTGATGTAACCTTCCAGAACCGTCTGCGCGTCTCCCGCCGTCGGGGCAGTAAAGCTCAGCGTCCACGAGGTATACGGCGCTTTGTCTGCGTCTTTAACCTGCGTGTTATCTGTCGCTTTCATTTTTTCAGCAATGTTCACCACCGCGCGATGCAGCTCCAGCGGGTCTACCTCGGTGCCTTCCAGCTGAGACATCACGTACGGGGAGGTTTTCATGTACTCTTCGAGCAGCGACTGCGACTGAAACTTTTTGATGAACAGGTTAAACACGTCTCCATGGCTCACCTTCGCGTCGACGTCCAACACCTGCAGCGTCACCATCATCTGGCGCAGCGTGTTCCACTGCGTCTGCTCGGCCGGTGTGATCACGGCTTTACTGGTCCATTTTTGCGGGATTAAAAACGCAATGGCCAACCCTACTACGGCGAACGCCAGGACGATCGTCACAATACGTTTTTTGGCTGCCAGAAGTACGTCTAACAACCCCAGGAGATCTATCTCTTTGGTGCTTACCGCCGGAGTGGCATAACGGGGAAAATCGAGGTCCGTGTTTTTCTTGAAATCCATCGCTGACATAACCGTTCTTCTTTTTGGAGTGCAGTAAATTTCTGCCTGATTGGTTGCAGTGGTCGGATGATACAAGAAAGTAAGAATAATCTGAACGCCAGATTGATCTATCTGTAGACCGACTATCAGATTTAGTAGGAAGTTTCTAAGCGGTATTGTTCTTATTAATCATTCGGTTTCTTCCCCCTCCTTTCCTTACTGTCGGGTGCGATTGTGTGAAATAGCGCAAAAATGCCACTCTCATCACCTTATTGAAACAGCGTTTCGACGCCGATCACATTTCCATCATTAAGCGAATGACGCAGAAATAAATAGCAATAATATAAAATAAAACGTTGTTTTAGTATTCAAGAACGCCGGTTCGTAAGTTTTGAAATCTGACCATGACGCATTAAGGCAATGCCCATAAAAGGCTTAAAAAACATAATGTAAAAAGAAAAGATCAACACATCACCTGACATATTTCCTCTCATGCTGAGCAGGGCAAGCGCGAGAAAGTTGTAACAAACCAGATTCCGTTTTAACCATTGATCGCCAGGTAGGTATGTATGAATGAAAACAAGCTGCTGGGGTTAGCGTGGATATCTCCCTACATCATCGGGTTGATACTCTTTACCGCCTTCCCCTTTGTTTCATCGTTTTTCCTCAGTTTTACGGATTACGATTTAATGAGTCCGCCGGTGTTTAACGGCATTGAGAACTATCGCTACATGTTTACCGAAGACACGCTCTTCTGGACATCCATGGGCGTGACCTTTGCTTACGTATTTTTAACCATCCCGTTAAAGCTCGCGTTCGCATTAGGGATTGCGTTTGTTCTGAACTTTAAATTACGCGGCATCGGCTTCTTCCGTACGGCCTACTATATTCCGTCCATCCTCGGCAGCTCCGTGGCTATTGCCGTTCTGTGGCGCGCGCTGTTTGCCATTGATGGCCTGCTGAACAGCTTTATCGGCGTGTTTGGTTTCGACCCGGTGAACTGGCTCGGCGAGCCGTCGCTGGCGCTGATGTCCGTTACCCTGCTGCGCGTCTGGCAGTTCGGCTCTGCGATGGTCATCTTCCTGGCCGCGCTGCAAAACGTTCCGCAGTCGCAGTATGAAGCGGCGATGATCGACGGTGCATCCAAATGGCAAATGTTCACAAAAGTGACGGTGCCGCTGATTACGCCGGTGATCTTCTTCAACTTCATCATGCAGACCACCCAGGCGTTCCAGGAATTTACCGGGCCGTACGTGATTACCGGCGGCGGGCCAACCTACTCGACCTATCTGTTCTCGCTCTACATCTACGATACCGCGTTCAAATACTTCGATATGGGCTACGGCGCGGCGCTGGCGTGGATCCTGTTCCTGGTGGTGGCCGTCTTTGCCGGTATCGCCTTTAAGTCGTCGAAATACTGGGTGTTCTACTCCGCCGATAAAGGAGGCAAAAATGGCTGATATTCAGGAACTCTCCACGGCAAGAAGCGTTGCAGAGCGCGAAGTCGCCCGTACGCTGCGCAGAGAGAAAATCAACGCCACTATTCGCTACGCGATCCTGCTGTTTGTCGGCCTGCTGATGCTCTACCCGCTGGTGTGGATGTTCTCAGCATCGTTCAAACCGAACCACGAGATCTTCACCACCCTGAGCCTGTGGCCTGCGCACGCCACCTGGGACGGCTTTGTGAACGGCTGGAAAACCGGGACCGAATACAACTTCGGCCATTACATGCTCAATACCTTTAAGTATGTGATCCCAAAAGTGATCCTGACCATTATCTCCTCCACCATCGTGGCGTACGGCTTTGCCCGCTTCGAGATCCCGTGGAAGAAATTCTGGTTCGCCACGCTCATCACCACCATGCTGCTGCCCAGCACCGTGCTGCTGATCCCGCAGTACCTGATGTTCCGTGAAATGGGCATGCTCAACAGCTATATGCCGCTGTACCTGCCGCTGGCCTTCGCCACGCAGGGGTTCGTCTTCGCCACGCAGGGGGTTCTTCGTCTTTATGCTGATCCAGTTCCTGCGCGGCGTGCCGCGTGACATGGAGGAAGCGGCGCAAATTGACGGCTGTAACTCCTTCCAGGTGCTGTGGTACGTGGTGGTGCCGATCCTGAAACCGGCCATTATCTCCGTCGCCCTGTTCCAGTTCATGTGGTCGATGAACGACTTTATTGGGCCGCTGATTTACGTCTACAGCGTGGATAAATACCCGATTGCACTGGCGCTGAAAATGTCCATCGACGTCACCGAAGGTGCGCCGTGGAACGAAATTCTGGCAATGGCGAGCATCTCCATTCTGCCATCCATCATTGTCTTCTTCCTGGCACAGCGCTACTTCGTACAGGGCGTCACCAGCAGCGGAATTAAAGGTTAAGAGGGAAATATCATGGCTGAAGTAATCTTCAACAAACTGGAAAAGGTCTACTCCAACGGCTTCAAAGCGGTACATGCTATCGACCTTTCCATCTCCGAAGGGGAGTTTATGGTGATTGTCGGGCCGTCCGGCTGCGCCAAATCCACTACCCTGCGCATGCTGGCCGGACTGGAAACCATCAGCGGCGGCGAAGTGCGTATTGGCAATAAAATTGTGAACAACCTCGCGCCAAAGGAGCGCGGGATTGCGATGGTGTTCCAGAACTACGCGCTCTATCCGCACATGACGGTGCGCGAGAACCTGGCCTTCGGCCTGAAGCTGAGCAAGCTGCCGAAAGATCAGATTGAGTCTCAGGTGAACGAAGCCGCGAAAATCCTGGAGCTGGAAGAGCTGCTCGACCGCCTGCCGCGCCAGCTTTCCGGCGGCCAGGCGCAGCGCGTGGCGGTAGGCCGCGCGATTGTGAAAAAGCCGGACGTGTTCCTGTTCGACGAGCCGTTATCTAACCTCGACGCCAAGCTGCGCGCCTCGATGCGAATCCGTATTTCTGACCTGCACAAGCAGCTGAAAGCCTCCGGTAAACCGGCCACCACCGTCTACGTCACCCACGACCAGACCGAAGCCATGACCATGGGCGACCGCATCTGCGTGATGAAGCTCGGCCACATCATGCAGGTGGATACGCCGGATAACCTCTACCACAAGCCGAAGAACATGTTCGTGGCGGGTTTTATCGGCGCGCCTGAAATGAACATTCGTAAAAGCCTGCTGGTGGAAAAAGCAGGGAAGCTGCACATCGCCATCGGCAATGAAACCATGCCGCTGAACGCGGAAAAGCAGGAGAAGGTTTCCGCTTACGCCGGTCAGGAGGTCTTCTACGGCGTGCGCCCGGAGTTCGTGTCCCTCTCTGACGAGCCGTTCCAGGACGGCAGTTGCAGCGGCGAGATGGTGCGCGTCGAGAACATGGGCCACGAATTCTTTGTATATCTGAAAGTCGCGGACTACGAACTGACCGCCCGAATTCCTTCCGATGAAGCTAAACCAATGATTGATAAGGGACTTCACCGTAAGGTGTATTTCACGTTTGATATGAACAAGTGTCATATTTTTGACGCAAAAACTGAACAGAACCTCTCTCTCTGATGGAGTGATAAAAATGAAAAAAGTGCTTTTAAGCGCAGCAATCTCCGCGACTCTGGGCCTTACCGCTTTGCCATCGATGGCGCAAGATATTGATTTACGTATGTCCTGGTGGGGCGGCAACGGTCGTCACCAGGTCACCCTGAAAGCCCTGGAGGCGTTCCACAAGCAGAACCCGGACATCAACGTGAAGGCGGAGTACACCGGCTGGGACGGTCATCTCTCCCGCCTGACTACCCAGATTGCGGGCGGTACCGAGCCGGACGTGATGCAGACCAACTGGAACTGGCTGCCGATCTTCTCCAAAACCGGCGACGGCTTTTACGATCTGAATAAGATGAAGGACGTCATCGACTTAACGCAGTTCGATCCGAAAGAGCTGCAGTCCACCACCGTTAACGGCAAGCTGAACGGCATTCCGATTTCCGTAACCGCGCGCGTGTTCTACTTCAACGACGAGACCTGGAAAAAAGCAGGCGTTGAATACCCGAAAACCTGGGACGAGCTGATGGCGGCGGGCAAAACATTCGAGAGCAAGCTCGGCAAGCAGTATTACCCGGTCGTGCTGGAGCATCAGGACACGCTGGCGCTGCTGAACTCGTACATGATCCAGAAATACAACATCCCTGCGGTGGACGAGAAAACCAAAAAATTCAGCTACTCCAAAGAGCAGTGGGTGGAGTTCTTCCAGACCTACAAAAAGCTGGTGGATAGCCACGTGATGCCGGATACCAAATACTACGCGTCGTTTGGTAAGAGCAACATGTATGAGATGAAGCCGTGGATCCAGGGCGAATGGGGCGGCACTTACATGTGGAACTCGACCATCAACAAGTATTCCGACAACCTGAAGCCACCGGCGAAGCTGGAACTGGGCAGCTACCCTATGCTGCCGGGCGCCACCGATGCGGGACTGTTCTTCAAACCGGCGCAGATGCTGTCGATTGGTAAATCCACCAAAAACCCGGAAGCGGCGGCGAAGCTGATTAACTTCCTGCTGAACAGCAAAGAGGGAGTGGATACGCTGGGTCTGGAGCGCGGCGTTCCGCTGAGCAAAGCGGCGGTGCAGTTCCTGACCGAAGACGGCACCATCAAGGAGAACGACCCGTCCGTTGCGGGCCTGCGCCTGGCGCAGTCGCTGCCAGCGAAGCTTACCGTGTCGCCTTACTTTGATGACCCGCAGATTGTGGCCCAGTTCGGGACCTCGCTGCAGTATATCGATTACGGTCAGAAAACCGTGGAAGAGACGGCGGCTGACTTCCAGCGTCAGGCAGAGCGTATTTTGAAACGCGCGATGCGGTAATAGTCTCCTCCCTGCCCGTCCTGCGCTTAGCAGGGCGGCAAACTGTGCCTTTCCGCGATCCGGAAAGGCACAGCGGTAGTAGAGATTACTCAAGTTGCCAGGCACCAGCCTCGGTTAAAACGGCCAAACCACTCCAGGCGAATAACGCTAAATCCCTATGGTCGGCATCCGGATAAATACGGCTGCTCAGGCAAGCCTCACCGTCGTTAACAAAAACTTCCACTGACGAACTATCGAAGAACAGCCGTAGCCTCAGCGCCTTCCCGGCGGTTAATGGCACGCTGCGCACGCCGCACAGTCCATACTGCGGATAATGACGCTCCAGCACCAGCCGCTGCATCTGCGCATCAATATACACGCGCAGGCCATTACCGAAACGGAGTCCATACTGTTCTGCACTGCTGTTTGCGCAGTCCCAGTGAAGGATAACCTCCAGCGCCTCGCCGTTTTCCATCATAACGCTTTGCTGGTTTTTAACGGTGGCGATCGGCCATGGGAACCAGGCCCCGCGCATTCCCTCAACCTCTTTGGCTGGACGCATTTGCAGGCGATTGTCCGCACTCAGACTCAGCTCGCGCGGCAGTGAAAGCATGCCCGACCACCCGTCCCGTTGCTCCGGCAATGGCGATTCCCACATGTCCAGCCAGCCAATGACAATGCGTCGGCCATCTGGCGTCAGGAAACTTTGCGGCGCATAAAAGTCGTGACCGTGATCCATTTCAACAAAGTCGTCCTCGCGGGCAAACGCCTGCCCTGGCTGCCATTCGCCGAGCAGATACCCGCTCTGAAAAAGATTGCGGTTCTGGTAGCCGTTTGCCTCCAGTCCCTGGGGAGAGAACATCAGAACGCGCTTGCCGTTGAGGGTGAAAAAATCCGGGCACTCCCACATATAACCCATCTCTTTTTCCGCTTCATCAAGCACACCCGCGTCCTGCCACTGGCGAAGATCGGCCGATCGATATAGCCGCACCTGCCCGGTATCACCGTCGCGAGCGCCAACGATCATGTACCAGTCATCCCCTTCACGCCACACTTTCGGATCGCGGAAATGATGTATCCCTGCCGGGGTGTCCACCACAATACCCTGACGTTCAAAGTGAATACCGTCGCGGCTGGTCGCCAGACACTGGACCTGATAGAGGTTAGACTCATCACTGGGATCGCCATGAAATTTATGCCCGGTGTAAATCAGCGCCAGCGTATCGCCATCGACCACCGCCGAACCGGAGAAGCAACCGTCTTTGTCCTCCGGGCCTTCCGGGGCCAGCGCCACCGGCAAATGTTCCCAGTGCACCAGATCTTTACTGCGCGCATGCCCCCAATGCATTGGTCCCCATTCGGTTGAATACGGGTGATGCTGGTAAAACGCGTGGTACCAGCCATCGAACCAAACCAGCCCATTCGGGTCATTCATCCAGCCCGCACGGGCGGCCAGGTGGTAGCGCGGATACCAGCGCAGATTCAGCGCCTCGCGTTTAGCCTGGAATTCCTGTTCTGCGTTAGAAATGGTGTACATCATAGTCTTCACTCTTTTTGATTCAGATAGCGGAGGGTTGCGAGACCAGCGGGTCTGAGGACGACCGCGAGGAGCGCAGCAAGAAAATGGAGATAAAGGTGGTACTAAACACCAGCAGCCCCATAATCAGATAGGACTGGGCGAAGCCGTACTTCTCGTAGCTATAGCCTGCCAGCGGCGAAAGTACCGTGGCGATGACCGAACTGGTGCACGCAAAGCCCACCAGATACAGCGTGGATGAAAGTCGTTTATCGAAGTTAAGGCTGTTGTATTTGAAGATGGCCACCAGCAGAACCGGCAACTCTAGCGCGTGCAGCAGCTTGGTGATAGAGATAAGCAGCGGGCCTTCCACCAGCCCGGAGGCGACCATGCGGCTCGCCATCACCATTCCGGCGAAGATGAGGCCGTTTTTCGCGCCAATGCGGTTAACCAGCCATGGCGCGCAAAACATGCCAGCCGCCTCAAGGAAAACCTGGAATGAGTTCAGATAGCCATACATGGCGTTCCCTTCCTGTAGGGTCGGGAACTGAGAAGAGAAGTAAACCGGAAACTGCTGGTCGTAAACGCCGTAAATGCAGGTGCCGATCACGAAGAACACGAGCGCCCAAAAGCGCGGTAGGGTGAGCAGGCGCAGCGCATCTTCCAGCGTCACCTTACCGCCCGCCACCGCTTCTTCCATCGCCTGCGAGGCGGAGAAAACCCGCAGCCGCGCCAGCAAAATGAAAAATACCAGCCCTGAGCAACTGGCCACCGCAAAGTTGAGTTTTGGGTTGATATTGAAGAGTAAACCGGCAAAGAACGTCGCGACTGCCCAGCCCAGCGAGCCCCACATCCGCGCCTTGCCAAACTCAAACTGGCTCTGTCGAGCCACACGCTCGGTATAGGACTCTAAAACACCGATACCGCCGTTAAAGGTCAAGCCGATGTAAATCCCACCGAAAATGCTGCCAAGCAACACGTTAATCTTCAGCAGATAGCCAAACAGTAAAAAGGCCGGGCCAGAGAGGAGCAGCAGTACGGTGATGTACCAGAGTAGATTTTTACGCAGGCCGAGCTTGTCCTGAATAAAACCGTAGCAGACCTGTGCAAACAGCGCGGAGACGGAGAGCACCGCGTAGATAATGCCGGTATCCCCCGGCTTGAGCCCTACCTCCTGGTGCAGCCAGATAGAGAGCAGCGATCCGGAAGAGGACCAGCAGACAAAAAAGAAAAACAGTAACGCACTGAGTAACGGGTAGCTGTGAGAGTGATGTTTCTTCATCATGACATTCTCATCGTGGAGGAATGTCGAAAATGGTAACGTTAACAAATGGGTTAACTCATGTCATTTTGCTGAGATTCATGATGTTAATCACAAAAGTTAACGTTAACATTAATGGAGTGCGATCGCGATCAACTATTTCTTACCTGCGCGCGCGTCACGCGTAAGATAGAATATCGAACGATCTTTTACATCAGCAGCTTAGCAAGGGCGGAGTAATCAACATGGCATCGCTTAAGGATGTGGCAAAGCTGGCCAATGTGTCACTGATGACGGTATCCCGCGCGCTAAACAGCCCGGAAAGGCTAAAACCGGAGACGCTGGCCCGGGTTCAGGCCGCTATTGAACAGACCCATTACGTGCCCGACCTGTCAGCAAAAAAAATTCGCGGGGCTCACGCCATGCCGAACACCATCGGGGTGCTGGCGCTGGATACGGTGACCACGCCCTTTTCGGTAGACATCACGCTGTCGATTGAAGAAACCGCGCGGGCGCACGGGTGGAACAGCTTTGTGGTTAACATGTTTACCGACGATAGCCCGGAGACCATGGTAGACCTTCTGCTCTCTCATCGCCCGGACGGGATCATCTACACGACCATGGGGCTGCGCAAGGTGCCGCTCCCGTCCAAGCTGCTAACCCTTCCCTGCGTGCTGGCAAACTGCGAAAGTTTGCACGATCCGGTGGCCAGCTACATACCCGATGACGAGCAGGGCCAGTTCTCTGCGGTCCAGGCTCTGCTGGCTGCGGGCTACCGCCGCCCCCTTTGCCTGCATCTGCCAGCTAACCATCTGGCTACCCTTCGCCGTCGCCAGGGGCTGGAGCGCGCCTGTCGGGAAGCGGGAATCGACCCAAATACCCTGGTTCACTGCTATATGGAATATGGCGATGAGCACTATCGCGATATTCCGGCACGCGTTCTGGCGCATATTCAGCAGCAAACGCCGCTGTTCGACTCCGTGATTTGCGGCAACGACCGCATTGCGTTTATGGTTTATCAAACGCTGCTGGGACACGGGTTGCGCATTCCGCAGGATGTGGCCGTGGTGGGGTACGATAACATGGTGGGGATTGGCGATTTGTTCTTACCGCCCCTCTCAACGGTGCAGTTACCTCATTATGAAATCGGGCGCCTGAGCGCCCTGCATATTATCAACGGTGACAGCCATCGTGAGACGGTTCGGGTCGCCAGCCCGTGGCTCCCCCGAGAGTCGCTATAATTAGATGCCGATGTTCCGCAATTTCTCCCCCGCCATCAGCTTGCGTTCAATATGCTCCAGCGTCACGCCTTTGGTTTCAGGGATCAGCCAGAAGGTGACACCGATAAACGCCACGTTCAGCACTGTATAGAGCCAGAAGGTTCCCGCTGCGCCAATCGCATCCAGCAGCGTCAGGAAGGTCGCGCCGATGATCATGTTCGACACCCAGTTGGTGGTGGTGGAACAGGTGATACCAAAGTCACGGCACTTCAGCGGCTGAATTTCAGAGCACAGGATCCACACCACCGGTGCGGCGCTCATCGCATAACCGGCGATGCACATCATGGTCATGCCGACGGAGAGCCAGGACAACCCGCTTGAGGCCGTGCCGTTATCAAACTGCATCAGGCAGTAGCCGAGGATCAACGTACCGAGGGCCATCACGCTAAAGCCAATCTTCAGCGCCGGTTTACGTCCGGCTTTATCCACGGTGAATACCGCAATAAAGGTCGCGAACATAAAGGTCAGCCCCACCACCAGCGTGGCAATCATCTGCTGTTCGGTGGTCGTGAACCCGGCCATTTTGAAAATGCGCGGCGCGTAATACATGATGATGTTCATCCCGGTGAACTGCTGCATCGCCTGGAGCAGCATGCCGAGGAACACCGCACGACGCACGTTGCGGTTGACCTTAAACAGCGCCCAGCCGCCCTGCTTCAGCTTCAGGCTTTCGCGGATTTCATTCAGCTCTTCACGCGCTTTTTCCGAGGTATCGCGCAGCATACGCAGCACCTCTTCCGCCTCCACGTGACGCCCTTTTTGCGCCAGCCAGCGCGGGCTGTTCGGCAGGAAAATCACCAGCACGATCAGCAGCAGCGCAGGCATTGCCAGTACGCCCAGCATCGCGCGCCAGTTGCCGCTGTAGCTGAAGTACGTATCGGACAGGAACGCCAGCACGATGCCGAGCGTCACCATCAGCTGGTACATGCTGATCATCTTCCCGCGCACGTTCTCGCTCGCCATTTCGGAGAGGTACAGCGGCGCGGTATAAGACGCAATCCCCACCGCCACGCCCAGCAGCACGCGGGAGAGCAGCAGCACCTCCACGTTCGTGGCAAACGCCGAGCCAATCGACCCCGCGACGAACAGGATCGCCCCGACCATCAGGCTGTATTTGCGCCCGAGGCGGAACGAGAGCCAGCCGTTAAACAGCGCCCCGATAGCCGCGCCGAGCATCATGCTGCTCACCACCCACTCCTGCAGGCGGTTACTCAGCGTAAAGTGATCGGTAATAAACGGTAGCGCCCCGGCAATGACGCCGATATCCAGACCAAACAGCAAACCGGCCACGGCTGCCGCAATAGAGACGAACTGATTCATGCGTCGGGTATCGCGCAACGCGGCGGGCATCAGGGTAGAGTCATTTATAGATGTCATATTTTTCCTGCCTCAACAGCAAAATTCGTTAAGTGAAATTACGAGATAGTGAAGAAAAGTGTCAGGCGGGAATTCGTGAAGATATGGATTATTTCGCTATGGCATAGCGTTCTGTGATGGACATTACAATTTCAACTAATGCTGAAATAGCACCGTTTTTTATTAATCACCTAATATTTAAGCAATAAAACTGTGATGCGCATCATTTATGAATTTTCAGTATGGATTTTTCATCTTATGCCATATGGATAATGGCAATTTTTAGCCCAAAAAAACCTCCACCCGGGGGCAGAGGTTCGTCATGCAGGCGGAATTAACGCGCCAGCCAGCCGCCGTCAACGGCCACGGTGTAGCCGTTGATATAGTCAGAAGCCGGGGATGCCAGGAACACAATCGGCCCCATCAGATCGCTCGGCAGACCCCAACGTCCCGCAGGGATACGCTCCAGGATTGCCGCGCTGCGCTCTTCATCCGCACGCAGCTGCTGGGTGTTATTGGTAGCCATGTAGCCTGGCGCAATCGCGTTAACGTTGATGTTATGCTGCGCCCACTCGTTGGCCAGTAGACGGGTAACGCCCATCACCGCACTTTTCGACGCGGTATAAGACGGCACGCGGATACCGCCCTGGAAGGAGAGCATAGAGGCAATGTTGATGATCTTGCCGCCTTTGCCCTGGGCGATAAAGTGCTTCGCCGCTGCCTGAGACATAAAGAACACGCTCTTAATGTTCAGGTTCATGACGTCGTCCCAATCGCGCTCGCTGAAGTTGATCGCGTCTTCACGACGGATCAGACCCGCGTTGTTCACCAGGATATCGATATGACCGAATTCCGCCACCGCGCGATCCAGCAGTTCAGGGATCGCGTCGATTTTACGCAGGTCAGCCGTCAGGCTCAGGAAACGGCGACCCAGCGCGGTGACGCGCTCGATGGTTTCCGTTGGCTCAACAATGTTGATACCGACAATGTCGCAGCCCGCTTCCGCCAGACCCAGCGCCATACCCTGACCCAGCCCGGTGTCACACCCGGAAACCACAGCCACTTTACCTTGCAGAGAAAATGCATCCAGAATCATGTTTGTTCCTTAATCGTTCAGCGCCTGTCACCAACAGGCAGGTTTATGCTTCACTGCCTGCGACTAGCGCAGATCCTTAACAGCGACATGGTCCATGTCATCAAAGACCTGGTTTTCACCGACCATTCCCCAGATGAAGGTATAGGCTTTCGTCCCCACGCCTGAGTGAATGGACCAGCTTGGCGAAATTACCGCCTGCTCGTTGTGCATCACGATATGGCGGGTTTCCTGAGGCTGTCCCATCATGTGGAATACGCAGGCATCTTCATCCATGTTGAAGTAGAAATAGACTTCCATGCGGCGCTCGTGGGTATGGCACGGCATGGTGTTCCACAGGTTGCCCGGCCCGAGCTCGGTCAGCCCCATGCTGAGCTGGCAGGTTTCCAGCACGTCCGGAACGAAGTATTTGTTGATGGTGCGGCGGTTGCTGGTGAGGTTATCGCCCAGCGTGACCGGCGCGACGTCCGCTGGCGTCACTTTTTTGGTTGGGTAGGTGGTATGCGCCGGAGCGCAGTTGTAGTAGAACTTCGCTGGCTTACCGCCGTCAATACTGGCAAAGACCACCTCTTTCGCCCCTTTTCCGACGTACAGCGCGTCGCGATGGCCGATCTCATAGCACTGGCCGTCGACGGTAACGGTGCCCGGCCCGCCGATGTTGATCACGCCCAGTTCACGACGCTCAAGGAAATAGCTCACGCCCAGCTGTTTACCCACTTCTCCACCCACGGAGACGGTTTTCGCCACGGGCATAATCCCGCCCACAATGATGCGGTCGATGTGACTGTAGACCATGGTGTACTTGTCGGCTTCAAATACCTGTTCCACCAAAAACTCATTACGCAATCCCTGCGTATCCAGCGCCTTAGCATGCGCACTGTGGATGCTTTGTCTGATGTCCACGTTGACCTCCAGAAATGATCGTGCCCAAGGGCAAAGATGATTAACGAAACGACGTTCCGTTTTCTTGATGAGCACATAGTATCCGCTGAGATTTGGCTTTTCAATTCCATTTAAAACAACGTTTCACTTTTTCTGCATCTTAATACCGAAAATGATGTTTCGATCACGATAATGCCAGAACATCCTTATCAATCCCGATGACGCTTACGAATTGCGCCACCAGTCACACAAAATGAAACATTGTTTTGATAATTTAACACCCAGTTTTTAACTCAACCTCATCCAAAGGAGTGCATTATGGCTAAAGGTATGCGGGTCAAGCTGAACTACGAGGTCAGCCGCGATCCGGATACAGGCGTGGAAGTCACCCGCCTGACCCCCCCGGAAGTCACCTGTCATCGCAACTACTTTTACCAGAAGTGCTTCTTCAACGACGGCAGCCATCTGCTGTTTGCAGGGGCGTTCGACGGTCACTGGAACTACTATCTGCTGGATCTGAAAAAGGCTGAAGCGGTGCAGCTGACGGAAGGCGCGGGGGATAACACGTTTGGTGGTTTCCTTTCGCCAGATGACACTGCCTTCTACTATGTGAAGAACGATCGCACCCTGCTGGAAGTGGATTTGCAGACGCTGGAAGAACGCGAAGTGTATCGCGTCTCTGACGACTGGGTCGGTTACGGCACCTGGGTTGCCAACAGCGACTGCACCAAACTGGTGGGTATTGAGATCGCCAAAAGCGACTGGACGCCGCTGAACGACTGGAAGATTTTCCACGATTTCTTCCACAAGGGGCCGCACTGCCGCCTGCTGCGCGTGGATCTGAAAACGGGCGCAAGCGCCACTATCCATGAAGAGAAGAACTGGCTGGGCCATCCTATTTACCGTCCGTTCGACGACAACACGGTGGCCTTCTGCCACGAAGGCCCGCACGACCTGGTCGACGCGCGGATGTGGCTGGTTAACGAAGACGGCAGCAACGTGCGTAAGGTGAAAACGCATGCAGAAGGCGAAAGCTGCACGCACGAATTCTGGGTGCCGAACGGATCTGCGCTGGTGTACGTCTCGTATCTGAAGGGTCAGCAGGGTCGCACCATCTCCCGTTTTAACCCGGAAACCGGCGTTAACGAGGCAGTGATGCAGATGCCCGCCTGCTCGCATCTGATGAGTAATTTTGACGGCACGCTGCTGGTAGGCGACGGTTCCGGCACGCCGGTCGACGTGAAGGACACGGGGGGTTACACCATCGATAACGACCCGTACCTGTATGCCTTCGACGTCGCGAAAAAAGCGTATTTCCGCATCGCGCGTCACGACACCTCCTGGGCGACGGTGGCAAACAGCCGCCAGGTCACCCACCCGCATCCATCCTTTACCCCGGATGATAAAGCGGTGCTGTACAGTTCCGATAAAGACGGCAAACCGGCGCTCTATATCGCGAAACTCCCCGAGCAACCTGAAATGTTGCATGCATGATTTGAGTTAGTGTTTCTGTAACTGGCCTTGCCCTCCCCTAAGGAGGGCTTTTTTTTGGGCCTGGTGCGCGCGTTTTGCCCGGTGGCGCTAACGCTTACCGGGCCTACAGAGTGAAATGGGAGGGATCAAAGTAGGCCGGGTCAGCGCAGCGCCACCCGGCGGTTTTTAGAAAAGGAGCAGGATTATCAGAAGGAGTACGCCACGCCTAAACGGAAACGGGTCTGGCGCTCGTCGGTGTCTTTTACGCCCACGTTACCCACCTCAACATACGGTGCCCAGTTTTGATCCCATTTATAGGCCAGCTTGGCGTTATATTCGTTAGAATAATCTTTATTATTATTACGAATCATACCCTCGGTGCTTTTCGCATAAACGTAATTCAGCTCGGTACGCCAGTCCCCCATGACCCAACCCACCCAGGCATCGCCACGGTTAACTTTGTCATCGTCTTTATTTGAGCTGGACGGATAACGGGTATATTCGTAACGGTAACGTGCCGCCACGTAAAAACCATTATCGAAGCTGTATTGCAGGTGCAGGTTCGGTTTATAAATGGTACGGCTGTCATTACTCTCAATGGTAAATGCAGGCGTCAGCGCAATATTGTCGGTTGCTTTCCAGCGCCAGCTAATTTGGTCTTCATGACCGTTACCCACAACATCGGCAAACGGCTGGTCGGCCTTGTCGCCACCGGATTTCCATTTCGCTTCAACAGAGAAGCCGAAGCCGTTAGCAAAGCGATGCGAGACCGCAACGCGGTCTGCGTTCGCGCCGTTATCAATATATTCATGGCGCAGATCGACGGTAACCGCCTGAGCCGCAAAAGACGCACCAATAAGAGAGGCAAGGACCAGAGATTTATTAAACATGAAAAAACCCTCAAATAAAATAGCGTTTCGTTTTTATGGAACTGCAGTTTATTTTTAATAAACGTTATTTTAGTGATCAGGATCGTAATTATTTGTTTCATTTTTTTTGGCAAAGATGGACGTGATGTCAGTCAACAAAAGGGGATTATTAACCTTAAATTTCAGGGGAGAGATCACAGTAAGACGTTAGCGGGGATAATAATACAGCGCGTAATTATTCCACTCTGCATTGAGATTGAACTGATAATCGTAAAAACGTCACGCTATGTGTAAAAAAAACCTCCCAAGGGGAGGTTTGCTTTTTGAAAGGAAAGGATCACCGCTCAATCGCCAGCGCCACCCCTTGCCCACCGCCAATACAGAGCGTGGCAATGCCTTTACGGGCGTTACGCTTTTTCATTTCATGCACTAAGGAGACCAGAATACGGCAGCCGGACGCGCCGATAGGGTGCCCCAGCGCGATAGCGCCACCGTTGACGTTGACCCGCAGCGGATCCCACTCCAGCATTTTGCCCACCGAGATCGCCTGCGCGGCAAAGGCTTCGTTGACTTCAATCAGATCCACGTCGCTAAGCTGCCAGCCTGCGCGCTCCAGACAGCGGCGTGTCGCATAGACGGGGGCGATCCCCATCAACGCCGGATCCACCCCCACGCTGGCAAAGGCTTTAATACGTGCGAGCACGGGAAGATCCAGCTCCTGGGCTTTGCTTTCGCTCATCATCATCACGGCCGCAGCGCCATCGTTAATGGAAGAGGCATTCCCTGCGGTCACCGACCCCAGCGTTTCAAAGGCCGGGTTAAGCTTCGCCAGCCCTTCTGCGCTGGCATCGGTGCGCGGCTGCTCGTCGGTATCCACCATCACGGCTTCACCGTTCTGACGCTGGGTGCTGACCGGGACGATCTCATCGCGAAACCGTCCGGAATCAATTGCGGCGCGGGCTTTTTGCTGCGAGCTCAGCGCGTAGGCGTCCTGAAGCTCGCGGCTGATGCCATATTCACGCGCCAGGTTTTCCGCCGTGACGCCCATATGATAATCGTTGAACGCATCCCACAGGCCGTCATGCACCAGGCTGTCGAGCAACTGGCTGTTTCCAAGCTGCGCGCCGGTACGGCTGTCGGTCAGAACGTGTGGCGCGCGACTCATGTTCTCCTGCCCACCGGCAATCACCACATCCGCCTCGCCGCACTGAATGGCCTGCGTGGCGAGATGCAGCGCTTTTAAACCGGAACCACAGACGTCGTTGATGGTAATGGCGGAAACCGTGTTGGGCAGCCCGCCTTTCAGTGCCGCCTGTCGGGCAGGGTTTTGCCCGGCTCCGGCGGTCAGCACCTGGCCGAGGATCACCTCATCGACTTCATGGGCGGCAATCCCGCTGCGTTCCACCAGCGCTTTCACCACCACGCTACCCAGATCGACAGCCGAGTGGCGCGCTAATGCCCCCTGAAAACAGCCGATAGCTGTACGCAACGCACCCACTATAACGACATCTTTCATCACGACCTCAGTGTTAAATGACCTGACGATAGTAGAGTATTGTTATCAACAATTATCGCGATTGTTTAAAATTAGTGAGTTAAATCACAAGGATCAGCGCGCGTCCTGCAAATACTGTCGCAGCCAGCTTCCGGCGACGCCAGGGGGAGATCGTTTGTTCCAGAGCAGATCGACACCAATCGCGCGTGGCCAGCCGGGGACATTGAGTTGCACCAGCGATTTCGCCGCCGCAAATTCATCGACCAGCGCACACGGCAGTACACACCAGCCAAATCCCTGAACCGCCATACTCAAGAGTAACAGGTAATTCGGTGCTGACCAGACCGGCCCCCGGGCAAGGGTGGCTTCGCGTTCGAGATAGGTGCTCAGGCGCAGCTCGCGCCAGCCCTGTAGCTCATCAGCCCTGGTTTCGTGTTGCCCGGCAAGCGGGTGTTCCGCGCTGACGTAAATCGCCATCCGGGTCTGCAGGGGAAGCCGGGTCACGCCGATATCGGTAGGATAACTGCCGCGCGCTTCCGTCAGGCCAATTTGCGCCCTCTCCTTCTGCAGCAGATCGATGACATCCTCTTCTTCGCCAATCAGACATTCGAATTCCGTATGTGGAAAACGCTGGTCGAACTGTTTCATCAGGTTTTCAAGCACGTCCGGGTTGAGCGTATCGGAGAGCACAAACGTCAGCCGCGCCTCGGTCTGCGCGGTTAACGACACCGCCAGTTCGTCCAGCCGCGCGCTGGCGGCCAGGATCGACTGCACATAGCCCAGCACCTGCTCGCCCTGGACGGTTAACACCGGCTGACGCGCCGAGCGGTCAAACAGATCAAACCCGAGATCGGCTTCCAGGTTGGCTATGGACGTGCTAATTGTGGACTGGCTTTTACGCAGGCGGCGGGCGGCGGCGGAAAAGGAACCTGCGGCAACGGTCTCGACAAACGCGGTGAGGGCTTCAGGGGAATAGCGCATGAACTATCTACTTTATCGATGGATACCATCTTTAATATATCAGCTTTAGCGATAAAAATAGGCCCCATCGACGCCCATCCTGGCGAATGAATGAGGTCACTATGCAACATCAAGATGCACTCCACCGTAAACTGCCGGAGCGGATCTTCCATGCCGTCTGCTTTGAAGGGATTGCCACGGCGATCCTCGCCCCAACCGCAGCCTGGCTCATGCAGCGCTCCGTGGTGGAAATGGGTGGGTTAACCATTATCCTGGCGACCACGGCGATGCTGTGGAACATTATCTATAACTTTGGCTTTGACCGTTTCTGGCCCGTTCAGCGGGTCAAACGCACGGCGAAAGTGCGCGCCCTGCACGCCCTGGGCTTCGAATGCGGGTTTATTGTGATTGGCGTGTCCATCGTCGCCGCCGTTCTCGGCGTGACGTTGCTTCAGGCATTCACGCTGGAAATAGGTTTCTTCCTGTTCTTCCTGCCGTACACCATGTTCTATAACTGGGCGTACGATACCCTGCGCGAAAAATTCCTTAAGCGTCGCCAGCAACGACGCGCCCTGGCTGGCTAAACGCCCTCTGGCCGGACGTCCGTTCCGGCCAAACTCCTTCGAAGCAACTGCGCTCTCCACGCATAATTATGGTAAATTGCACGCCATTCTGATGGTTTGATAGTTGAAACGTTGCTCTAATGTCGAAAATTTGGTCAAAAGATGAGACTCTCTGGAGTTTCGCTCTCTATGGCACGGCCGTGGGCGCAGGAACGCTGTTCTTGCCCATTCAGCTGGGCTCCGCAGGCGCCATTGTCCTGTTTATTACCGCCCTCGTGGCCTACCCATTAACCTACTGGCCGCACAGAGCGCTGGCGCAGTTTATTCTGTCGTCGAAGACAAAAGGTAATGAGGGGATCACCGGTGCCGTTTCCCACTACTACGGCAGAAAGATTGGGAATCTGATCACCACGCTCTATTTCATCGCCTTTTTTGTGGTGGTGCAGATTTATGCCGTGGCTATCACCAACTCGTTAACCGAGCAACTGGCAAAACAGATGACCGTGGATACCGCCGTTCGCGTGCTGGTCAGTTTTGGCGTGGTGCTGGTACTGAATCTGATCTTCCTGATGGGACGGCACATCACCATCAAAGTGATGGGATTCCTGGTGTTTCCGCTGATTGCCTATTTTCTGTTTGTCTCGCTGTACCTGACGGGAAGCTGGCAGCCCTCACTGCTCACCAGCCAGATGGCGTTCGATCGGCATACGTTGCATCAGGTGTGGATCTCGATCCCGGTGATGGTTTTCGCCTTTAGCCATACCCCGATTATCTCGACGTTCGCGGTCGACCGTCGTGAGAAGTTCGGTGATGAGGCCATGGGTAAATGCAAGAAAATCATGAAGGTGGCGTATCTGATTATCTGCCTGAGCGTGCTGTTCTTCGTGTTTAGCTGCCTGCTCTCTATCCCGCCGTCGTACATTGTGTCGGCGAAAGAGCAAGGGGTCACGATCCTTTCAGCGCTGTCGATGATGCCCTCTTCACCTGCATGGTTGGGCATTTCCGGGATTATTGTGGCCATTATCGCGATGTCGAAATCGTTCCTCGGCACCTATTTCGGGGTGATTGAAGGGGCGACGGAAATTGTCAAATCGTCGCTGAATCAGGTGGGGGTTAAAAAGAGCCGCGCCTTTAACCGCGCGATTTCAATTCTTGGCGTGTCATTGATCACCTTCGCGGTCTGCTGCATCAATCCGAACGCCATTTCGATGATTTATGCCATTAGCGGCCCGCTTATCGCGATGATCCTGTTTATTATGCCGACGCTGTCGACGTACCTGATCCCGTCGTTGAAGCAGTATCGTTCCATCGGCAACCTGCTGACGCTAATCGTCGGCGTGCTGTGCGTGTCGGTGATGTTTGTAGGATAAGCCCGCGGTGCCCGGCGCAATGCCGGGCACCTCTCTCACGCCCGAATATCGTCATATTCCCGCGTATTATCAAATTCATGTTTGGCAAACGGGCACAGCGGGATAATTTTACGGTTTTCACCGCGCATCTTCTCCACCACTTTCGCCACCAGCTGCTTACCCACGCCCTGCCCTTTCAGGCTCTCGTCCACGTCGGTATGTTCAATAATGCTGAGGTGTTCACCGGTCGGAACAAAGACAATCTCCGCCACCTGGTTCCCGTCTGCATCATTCACGTAAAATTTGTTATGGCCTTCCAGAATATCCATGGTTCCTCGCTTATTTTTGGCGATACTTCAGCGCGCCGCTCGGGCAGGTATCAATCACGCGTATGACGGTCTCAACGTCCACCTCATCCGGCACGATCCACGGTTTACGTTTCAGGTTGAACAGCTTCGCGCTGCCGCGCACGCAGTTTCCTGAATGTTTGCAGATCCCGGTATTGAAGTAGACGTCGATCTTCTCACCGGTGTAGGCCCGGTATCCCGCTTCCAGTAGCTCTTTATCCACGACATAGCCTCTGTTGTTATTATGTTGGTGAATGGGTTATAGCACAGGAAAGCGGGAGGCGGTTAGCGTCGGTAAGCGAGCGATCGTACCAGTCTGTCGCCGAGTTTCTGGATAGTCTGCACCAGCAGCAGCAATACGATGACCGTGCCGGCAATCAGGGTGTTATCGAAGCGTTGATAGCCATAGCGAATGGCCAGGTCTCCCAGCCCGCCGCCGCCGACGACGCCCGCCATGGCGGAAAAACCGATCAACATCACAATGGTCAGCGTAATTCCCGCCACCAGCGCGGGCAGCGCTTCGGGCAAGAGCACCCGGCTGACAATATGCCAGTGGCTGCCCCCCATCGACTCCACCGCTTCAATGCGCCCCCTATCCACCTCATCCAGCGCGCTTTCAACAATGCGTGCGAAAAAGGGAAAGGCACCAAGCGTAATGGGTACCACGGCGGCGGTGCTGCCAAGCGTGGTGCCGACAATCCACCGGGTGACCGGGATAAGGGCAATGAGCAAAATAACAAAGGGCAAGGCTCGCCCAATATTGACGAGACTATTGAGCACGACAGCCACCGCCCGGTTGGGTAACACACCGTCCCGACGCGTGATAAACAGCAGCACGCCAATGGGTAATCCAATGGCTACCGTAAAGAGCGTCGCCAGCGCCACCATGTAGAGGGTTTCCAGGGTGGCGTTAATCATTAAGTCCTGAAAGCGATCCCAGTTCACGCTACGCATCTCGCCCCCGTCTCTGACGCATATTTTGCCAGGAAAGCACGATCGGTTTCGCCATCCTGCAGCAGCATTTGACGCAGCCGCCCTTCCCGACGCGACATAATTTGCGAAAGCGACCCGCTCTCAATGAGCGCCCCCTGCTCCAGCAGGGCCGCTGCATGGCAGATCTGCTTCACGACCGTCATTTCGTGGGTGATTAGCACAATGGTGATATTGAGCTGCTGTTGAATATCAGCCAGCAGATCGAGAATAGCGCGAGTCGTTTCCGGGTCGAGCGCGCTGGTCGCTTCATCGCACAGCAGGTAGCGAGGCTGTACCGCCAGCGCACGGGCAATGCCCACCCGCTGCTTCTGACCACCTGAGAGCTGCGAGGGCCACGCGTGACCAAAATTTCCCAGCCCCACCAGTTCGAGCAGGGCGGCAACCCGCTGCTGACGCAACGGGCGCGGGACACCGGCAATCTCCAGCGGCAGATCGATATTGTCGTTGACGGTACGCGAGTGCAGCAGATTGAAGTGCTGGAAGATCATGCCCATCTGCTGACGCTGCTGGCGAAGCTGCGCCACGCCCAGCGTGGCGATATCCTGGCCATCGATGAGTACGCGACCCGACGTCGGCTGTTCAAGGCGATTCAGACAGCGCAGCAGGGTGCTTTTTCCCGCCCCGCTGCGCCCGAGAATGCCAAAGATCGTTCCTTCTTCTATCGACAGCGAAATGTCCGTCAAGGCCGGCGCGGTTGCGCCGGGATACTGTTTACTGATGTGCTCGAGTTTAATCATGCTGTGGCGCCGTAACGGGGATCACCGAGCCGTTGTATTTCTCGCGGATAAAGGCTGCCACCTTCGGGGAGGTTAAGTCTTTCGCGAGTTCGGCAATACGCGGGTCCTTCAGCAATTCAGGCGTGGTGACCAGCAGGTTGGCATAAGGATTGTTGCTGGCGGATTCCAGCCCTAAAGCGTCTTTCGCCGGAACCAGCCCCGCCTCAAGGGCATAGTTGCCGTTGATCACCGCAGCGTCCACATCGTCTAACGCACGCGGGATTTGCGGCGATTCAATCTCCACTATCTTGATTTTCTTCGGGTTGTCGCTGATGTCAGCAGGCGTCACCAGCGTAGAGGCCGCGTCGCCGCTGGCCTTCAGTTTCAGCACGCCTTTGCTCTGCAACAGCCACAATGAACGGCTGAGGTTAGTGGCGTTATTCGGCACGGCAATGCTTGCCCCTTCCGGTAATTCATCCAGTGATTTCACCTTACGGGAATAGATACCCAGGGGTTCAATATGAACTTCAGCAGCCACGCTGAAGGTTTTTCCCAGCGCCTTCTCCTGATCTTTCAGGTACGGCAGATGCTGGAAATAGTTGGCATCCACCTCTCCGGAAGCCAGTAACTCATTCGGGTTAATCCCGCCGCTGCTCATCTCGATAATTTTCAGATCGAGTTTAGGATCGATTTTTTTCACATACTCCAGGATTTCCGCATGGGGAATAGGATCGGCGGCGATACGTAACGGTGCGGCGTGCAGCGTTTGTGAAACCAGTAAAGCGAGCCCAGCCAGCGTAAAGAATGCAGATTTCATCATCGTCTTATCTCTTATTGTTTATTAAAACTGTGGTTCGCCGTTGAGGTGATCCGCGTAAAAACGGTTTGCCACATCAGGATGTGAGCGCAGTCGGCCTTTCAAATAATTCCAGCCCACTTCGCGTAACAGGGGGTTGAGCGGATCGCTGGTTGGTCCGTGTGCCAACCGCGCGAGGGAGTCGGGCAGTTGAAAGACCGGCACGACCGCATTCAGCTGTGCGCCGAGGAAGAAAGCGTATGACAGGCGCTCCCGGCCAGCCTGCGGGGAGACGACGCGGTGTACGGTAGCGCGCAGATAACCATTGGTTGCCAGTTCGAGCAGTTCGCCGATATTAACCACGAATGAGCCAGGCAGCGGCACCGCGTCCACCCATTCATTCGGCGAGACCTCAACCTGCAAACCGCCCTGCTCGTCCTGCAATAACAACGTCAGGAAACCCGAATCTTTATGCGCGCCAACGCCCTGGCGGGATTCATTTTCACTGCGCCCCGGATAGCGGATCAGCTTGATGTGCTCGTTGGGATAGTCGCCGTAAAGGTCATCGAAGGCGTTTCTCGGCAGGGACAGCGCTTCGGCAAAAGCCCGCAGAAGTTCAAGCGCCACGTCGGTCATTTTCTGCTGCCAGAGAGTGATCACATCACGCATGTCCGGCAGCGCTTCGGGCCACTGATTGGGTCCCTGCATGCGTTGCCATACCGGGCCAGTGCTGCTTTCGATGGCAGAGCGTTCAGCGCCAATATCAAATTGCTCGCGGTAGTCCGGCTGGCTGCGGGTAATTTCCGAACCCGCGCGGTTATAGCCGCGAAAATGCGGTGAATTGGCCATCCTGACCTTCAGCTTCTCCTGCTCCGGCAGGGCAAAAAATTCACGCGAGACGCGCTGCACGTCGTCCAGCAACGCCTGAGAAATACCGTGCCCGGTAAGATAAAAAAAACCCACCTCGCGGGCTGCTTTCCCCAGGTCTTCAAGAAAGGCTTTACGCTGTTGAGGATCGCCCTGCAACCGGGAGAGTTCAATAACAGGTAAGGAGAGTTTATGCGCTGTGCTCATCGTTTTTTTCCAGCTTATGACAATGCGCTCACCTTGCCATTTCGCCACATAGTGCACTACGAAGTTTTCTGTCTATCGATATCAAAAACCCAGCAATGGGCTTGCAAGAATAAGGGTTAAATTTTATTTCACTGGTTCTTGCATCAATGACCAATTTTATTTATAAATAACGCACGCACCTACCCCCAAATTATTACCTCCATATATTTATCACCTTGAGACTATTCTCATTGCGCACGTTGCCGTTTCATTCTCTTTCACGCAATTTGTAAACTCATGTAATTCATTTCCGCGGCGGGTTTACGGTAAAAAAACCTGCACCTGGCGGCAGACACCGAAGAATCGAACCTGTAAGCAACAGATATCGTAACCATTTATAGGCACAGACCTGTAAAATAACGAAGCGGTATATTTCGCAGCGACAACCACCTCGCCCCAAAATAAAGCGAAACTGTAATTTGACTCTTCCAGCATAACGACTAATGTTAATTGCTGAACGACAAATGATACGAATTAAAAATCGTATCTCCTGACATAAACGCAACAAGAGGGTTGATATATGGCAGAACATCGTGGTGGTTCCGGTAATTTCGCTGAAGACCGTGATAAAGCATCAGAAGCTGGACGTAAAGGCGGCCAGCACAGCGGTGGTAATTTCAAAAACGATCCGCAACGCGCGTCTGAAGCAGGTAAGAAAGGGGGACAGAACAGTCACGGCGGGGGCCGTAAATCTGATAACTCCTGATCTTATTTAAGTCTCTTATAAATAAACCAGAGAGCATGCTGCGGGCCTGCAGGCTCGCAGTACCCTTTACTTATTTAACGGGAACATAAATATGAACATGAAAAGTATCGAAGACGTCTTTATTCACCTCCTGTCGGATACCTACAGCGCTGAGAAGCAGCTGACTCGTGCGCTAAGCAAACTTTCCCGCGCAGCATCAAGCGAACAGCTCAGCGCCGCGTTTACGGCACACCTTGAAGAGACGCAGGGACAAATTGAGCGTATAGACCAAATTATTGAGCAGGAATCCGGCATTAAATTAAAGCGCATGAAATGCGTGGCAATGGAAGGCCTGATTGAAGAAGCAAACGAAGTCATTGAGAGCACAGAGAAAAATGAAGTGCGCGATGCAGCATTAATTGCTGCCGCACAAAAAGTCGAGCACTACGAAATAGCCAGTTACGGTACTCTTGCAACACTGGCTGAACAGCTTGGCTATAAAAAAGCCGTTAAACTTCTCGCCGAAACGCTGGAAGAAGAGAAAGAAACCGATCTTAAATTAACCGATCTGGCCGTTGGTAATATTAATCAAAAAGCCCAAAAAGGTTAACCCCGAAAATAAATGAGCATCAGCATTTAATTAAATCAAATAACTCACAGGAGTTTATTATGAATCATGTAGAACACTACCATGATTGGCTGCGCGATGCCCATGCGATGGAAAAGCAAGCCGAATCGATGCTGGAATCCATGGCCAGCCGTATTGAAAATTATCCCGATTTACGTGCTCGTATCGAACAACATATTAATGAGACAAAACGCCAAATTACATTGCTGGAAGAAATACTCGACCGCAATGATATTTCACGTTCGGTTTTAAAAGATTCAATGAGCAAAATGGCGGCCCTGGGACAGTCCATTGGCGGCATGTTCCCCTCCGATGAGATCGTAAAAGGCTCAATCAGCGGCTACGTTTTCGAGCAGTTTGAAATTGCCTGTTATACCTCCCTGCTGGCAGCCGCCAAAAAAGCGGGTGATACCGCCTCGATACCCGCCATTGAGACCATCCTGGCGGAAGAGCGCGAAATGGCCGACTGGCTGATTCGCCATATTCCGCAAACGACGGAACAGTTCCTGCTGCGCTCGGACGCGGACGGCGTTGAAGCGAAAAAATAACGGGAGAGGGAGAGTCTATGTTCCGGCACGTAAAACAGCTGCAGTATACGGTTCGCGTTGCCGAACCCAATCCGGGCCTGGCCAATCTGTTACTGGAACAGTTTGGCGGGCCGCAGGGCGAACTTGCCGCCGCCTGTCGTTACTTCACTCAGGGACTGAGCGATGACGATCCTGGCCGCAAAGATATGCTGATGGATATCGCGACCGAGGAGCTTAGCCACCTCGAAATTATCGGCACCCTGGTCGGTATGCTTAACAAAGGGGCCAAAGGTGAACTGGCGGAAGGCGTAGAAAGCGAAGCGGAACTGTATCGGTCAATGACCGAAAACGGCAACGACAGCCACATCACGTCACTGCTATACGGCGGGGGGACGCCGCTGACCAACTCGGCGGGCGTGCCGTGGACTGCAGCCTACATTGACACCATCGGCGAACCCACCGCCGACCTGCGCTCAAACGTGGCGGCGGAAGCCAGAGCCAAGATCATTTATGAACGACTGATCAACGTGACGGACGATCCGGGGGTTAAGGATGCGCTGGCGTTTCTGATGACGCGTGAGGCGGCGCACCAGCTCTCCTTTGAAAAAGCGCTGCAGTCCATCCGCAATAATTTTCCGCCCGGAAAATTGCCGCCAATCGAGGAGTACACCAACAAGTACTACAATATGTCTGAAGGTGGAGAAGTTCGCGGAAGCTGGAACAGCGATAAGCATTTCGACTACGTCGAATCTCCCCAGCCAGCGGTTGACGGAGGAGACGGCAGTGCAAGCGTAACGCTAACGACCGAGCAGGCCACGCTCGTCAAAGCAATGTCTGCACGCACGAAGTCCGATCCCAACGCCGATCCGCTAACCGGCGCCGAGCTTGGCGCAGGGAAGAAAAAACCGTAATCGGTTTTGCCAGGTAGCCTGACGCTGCCTGGCAATTCTCGTTAGCCCTCCGTTCCAGAGGTACGGCCCATGTTCGAACTCGATGCGTTTCATCTGGCCAGAATACAATTCGCCTTTACCGTCTCGTTTCACATCCTTTTTCCCGCCATCACCATCGGGCTTGCCAGCTATCTGGTGGTGCTCGAAGGCATGTGGCTGCGCACCAAAAACGACGTCTGGCGCTCGCTGTACCATTTCTGGCTAAAGATTTTTGCCGTCAACTTTGGCATGGGCGTGGTGTCCGGGCTGGTGATGGCTTACCAGTTCGGGACTAACTGGAGCGGCTTTTCCCAGTTCGCAGGCAGTATCACCGGCCCGCTGCTGACCTATGAGGTGCTCACCGCCTTCTTCCTTGAAGCCGGTTTTTTGGGCGTGATGCTGTTCGGCTGGAACAAGGTCGGCCCTGGCCTGCACTTCTTCGCGACCTGCATGGTGGCGCTGGGTACCCTGATGTCCACCTTCTGGATCCTCGCCTCCAACAGCTGGATGCACACCCCGCAGGGCTTCAGTATTCAGAACGGCCAGGTGATCCCTGAGGACTGGCTGGCAATCATCTTTAACCCTTCCTTCCCCTATCGGCTGATCCACATGTCTATCGCCGCCTTCCTGAGCAGCGCGCTGTTTGTGGGCGCGTCGGGCGCGTGGCATCTGCTGCGCGGCAACGACACGCCCGCCGTGCGTAAAATGTTCTCAATGGCGATGTGGATGGCGCTGCTGGTCGCCCCCATCCAGGCGGTGGTCGGCGATATGCACGGCCTGAACACGCTGGAGCACCAGCCCGCCAAAATTGCCGCCATCGAAGGACACTGGGAGAACCCGCCGGGCGAAGCCACGCCGCTGCTGTTGTTTGGCGTGCCGGACATGGAGGAAGAGCGCACCAAATACGGTCTTGAGATCCCCGCGCTCGGCAGCCTGATCCTGACCCACAGCCTGGATAAACAGGTTCCCGCCCTGAAGGACTTCCCGAAAGAAGATCGCCCGAACTCCCTGATTGTCTTCTGGTCGTTCCGCGTTATGGTCGGGATGGGGCTGCTGATGATTGCGCTCGGCGCGCTCAGCGTCTGGCTGCGCTATCGGCACCGGCTATACCACTCGCGTCCGTTCCACTGGTTTGCCCTCTGCATGGGGCCCGCCGGGCTCCTCGCACTGCTGGCCGGCTGGGTGACCACCGAAGTGGGCCGCCAGCCGTGGGTAGTCTACGGCTACCTGCGCACCATCGACGCGGTGTCGCTGCACAGCACGCTGCAGATGAGCATCAGCCTGCTGGCCTTTATCGTGGTCTACTGTTCGGTATTTGGCGTGGGCTATGTCTATCTCGTTCGGCTAATTAAGAAAGGGCCGCAGCCTGTTGGCACGCTAACCTCTAACACCTCGGGCACCCCTGCCCGTCCGCTGTCTGCCGCTGAATCTGTTCCTGAAGAGGAGAGAAGCTGATGGGCGTTGATATCTCGGTTATCTGGTTTGCAATCATCGTCTTCGCCACGCTGATGTACATCATCATGGACGGCTTCGATCTCGGAATTGGAATGCTCTTCACCTTTGTGGGTGATGCCAAAGAGCGCGACGTGATGGTAAACAGCGTGGCCCCGGTCTGGGACGGAAATGAAACCTGGCTGGTGCTGGGCGGTGCGGGGCTGTTTGGTGCGTTTCCCCTGGCCTATGCGGTGATCATTGATGCGCTGACCATTCCGCTTACCGCCATGCTGATTGGCCTGATCTTTCGCGGCGTGGCATTCGAATTTCGCTTCAAGGCGACGCCGTCGCACCGCAAATTCTGGGACTACTCCTTTGCTGGCGGATCCTTGCTCGCCACGTTCAGTCAGGGGATCGTCGTCGGGGCGATGATCAACGGTTTCGATGTGGAAGGACGACGTTTTGTCGGCTCATCGCTGGACTGGCTGACGCCGTTCAACCTGTTCTGCGGGCTGGGGCTGATCGTCGCTTATACCCTGCTGGCGACGACCTGGCTCATCATGAAAAGCGAGGGCGCGCTGCAAACCCGCATGCGCGAGTTGACCCGTCACGTGCTGCTGGCGCTGATGGTGGTTATCGCGGTGGTCAGCATCTGGACGCCCCTTGGCTGGCAGTACGTGGCCGACCGCTGGTTCACCCTGCCGAATTTCTTCTGGTTCCTGCCGGTCCCCCTTCTGGTGGCGGTGTTTAGCCTGTGGATCTGGCGCCTGACCCGCAATCCAGACAGCCACGCCCGCCCGTTCCTGCTGACGCTCGGGTTGATCTTTCTCGGCTTTAGCGGGCTGGGCATCAGCCTGTGGCCGCATATTATTCCGCCGCGTATTACCCTGTGGGAGGCCGCCGCGCCGCCTGCCAGCCAGCTGTTTATGCTGGTCGGGACGCTGCTGATTATTCCGGTGATTCTGGTGTACACCGCCTGGAGCTACTACGTCTTCCGGGGCAAAGTGTCTGATACGGAAGGCTATCACTGAGGGACGCTATGGCTGGCTGGCATACACGAGCGATTATCTACCAGATTGATACCGCCCTGTTTTACGATCTGAACGGCGATGGCTGCGGGGACATCGCCGGAATTGGGGCCAAGCTGCGCTACATCCGCCGGATGGGGGCAACGGTTATCTGGATCACCCCGTTTTATCTGACGCCGTTTCTGGATGAAGGCTACGACGTAAGCGACCACCTGCAGGTCGACCCGCGCTTTGGGAAACTGAAGGATATCATCGCGTTTATCGAGCAGGCCCGCGAGCTGGGCATGCAGGTGATTATCGAGCTGCTGATCCAGCACACCTCGGACGCGCATCCCTGGTTTCAACAGGCGCGCCGCAACCCGCAGTCCCCCTTTCGCGATTATTACCTGTGGTCCGATAACGACGATGACGACACGCCGCCCATGTTTCCCGGCGTGGAGAAAAGCATCTGGTCATGGGACGAGGAAGCCGGACAATACTACCGGCATATGTTCTATCGCCATGAGCCGGATCTGAATCTGGCCTCGCCTGCGGTGCTCAAAGAGATCGACAACATCATCCTCTTCTGGCTCAAGCTCGGCGTGTCGGGCTTTCGCCTGGATGCGGCGTCTCATCTGACAAAACAGGCCGGGCGTGGGGATGAGAAAAAGGGGCTGTGGATCCTCGAACATATGCGTCAGCTGATTGAGCAACACAACCCGGAGGCGATCCTGCTCGGGGAAGTAGACGTCGAGGTCGAGGAATATAAAGACTACTTTGGTGATAACGATCGCCTGAATCTGGTGCTGAACTTCTGGCTCAACAAGTATTTTTACGTCAGCCTGGCCGAGAAAAGCGCCCGCCCGCTGCGCAAGGCGGTGAAGAAAATGATCGTGCCGCCGGATTCCTGCTGTTTCGCCAACTGGCTGCGCAATCATGACGAGCTGGATCTGGAGGGGATCGGCAAAAAAGAGAAGCAGACCGTTCTTGATACCTTTGCCCCGGATGACGACATGAACGTGTATCAGCGCGGTATTCGCCGCCGCCTGGCGCCGATGCTGAATGGCGATCAAAAACGGCTGGCGTTCTGTCATGCGGTGCTGTTCTCTCTGCCGGGCGTACCGGTGATGCGCTACGGGGATGAAATCGGCATGGGTGACGATCTGGAGCTGGAAGAGCGCTACGCCGTCCGCACCCCCATGCAGTGGGCGGGCTCGCAGGGCGGTGGTTTTTCGGATGCCGACCCCGACACCTTTATCGCCCCTGTCATCGATCGCGGTCCTTTCCGCTATCAAAAAATCAACGTGGCGGATTCCCTTCTGCACCGCAACTCGCTTCTGCATCGCATCATTGATATTGCCAATACGCGTTCAGAGTTCCCGGAAATTGGTATGGCGCCGTTTCGACTCATCAACATCGACAACGATGCAGTCCTGGGGCTCTATTATGAAACCGACGAGCGCAGCATTCTGACCTTCGTGAACTTCAGCGACAAGGCGGTTCAGTTCACCGCGAAAGGGATCCGGCACGCCACCTGGACCGCCTGTCTGGCCGACAAACGGTACGAGGATGCGCTACTGCCCGGTAAAACGGTGGAGCTTAATATCGGCGGATACGGCTACCGCTGGTTCTGGACCAACCGCACCGCGCTGCGCTGACTATTTTTTCCGGGTCGACAGCAGGCGAGCCATGACCAGCCCCGCGACCGCGAGCGAACCGAGCAACACTTTCCCCGGCATACCGGAGGAGACGGTCGTGGCACGATCCTTCGCTTCGGCAGAAAAGCGTCCATGGATTTTGTGCAGATCGTTGACCGGCTGATCCAGATAGTCCCGGCGATCTTCGGCGTTCAGCTTATCGGTCATCTGCCCTTCCCACGCCTTTTTTACCATCAGCCTGTCAAGAAAACCGGGGAAGAGAAACTGCCCGACAATCGACTGAATGGTACTGCTGCCCACCCAGAGTTCACGCACCGGTTTCTGCGCGACCTTAAAAATGGCGCTGGCCGCCACGTCGGGCTGGAAGACGGGCGGAACGGGGCGCATCGCCCAGGCAAATTTGTTTCTCGCCCAGTCAAACTGCGGCGTATTGAGACCCGGCATTTGCACCATTGAAAGCTGAACCCGGCTGTTTTCGTGCATCAGTTCGGTACGCACCGCGTCGGTGAATCCGCGGATCGCGGCCTTTGCGCCGCAGTAGGCAGACTGCAGCGGGATGGATCGATAGGCCAGCGCGGAGCCAACCTGAACGATCGTCCCGCGATCGCGGGGCACCATCAGTTCCAGCGCGGCGCGGGTGCCGTTCACGTAGCCCAGATAGGTGACCTCCGTAACGCGGCGAAATTCATCGGGCGTCATCGTGCGAAACGGTGCCAGCACGGCCCCCATCGCGTTATTAACCCACACATCGATTGCACCCAGGCGGTACTCAATCTCGTTGGCGGCATCGACGACGGCCTGGCTGTCCGCCACGTCGGCCTGCACGGCATACGCATTGACGCCAAAACGACGTAGCTCCTCTTGCGTGGAGTGCAGGCTCTCTTCCTCGCGGGCAATAATGCCCACATCGTAACCCGCTTTCGCAAAGTGCAGCGCCGTCGCTTTCCCCACGCCCGCCGTCCCGCCGGTAATGACAATTACAGCCATACAACCTCCGCCTTTATTTCAAGCCTGGTAGCTTCTCGATCAGTTCAGATAAGGCATAGCGGACCGCTTTTTCCACCACATCCTGGCATTCACCGGAAAAGTGCACGGTACTCGTTTCCGTACGCTCGCCTAAATTCCAGGCGAAGCAGACGGTTCCGGCTGCCGTACCGTCATCCCCGCCTTCTGGCCCCCCGCATAACCGCTGATAGCGATACTGATATCGGCCTGCGCAATATCGCGAATTTTCGCTGCCATTTCGGTGACCGTTTGTTCACTGACGGCGGTGAAGCGCGCGAGGGTTTCATGACGAACGCCCAGGATCCTCTCTTTCGCCTCATCGCTGAACACCACCATCCCGACATCATAGAATTCTGCCGTGTTCTCCTCGGCGCAGAGCGCAACCGCCAGATTGCCGCCCGTGCAGGATTCCGCCGTGGTCAAACGCAGCCCTAAATCCGTGAGTTTTGTCGCCAGCTTTTTCGTTAACTCCCCGACGGTTTCATTTTTATCATGCATCAGATTATGCATACCGGTGCCTCTTAATTTTCAAAAGGAATGATTGAAATATGACCATTCCTTTCCAGAATAGCGTATTTAATTTCTTTCAACTCCGTCACGCCGTTATTTTGACGCGCTGAAACCAGAATATCATCGCAAGAAACATCCACTTTTTTAAGCTTATCCATGAGTGGAATACCGTTTTCCACTAATATAACCGGCGTGCCGTCCAGAATATTCTCAACGGGAGAGAAATACTTTTTCATTAAGCCAAATATAATATCTACCACCACCAGCGTGGCGATCGTAATCATCGCACCGGTGACCGAAAAATCTTGTCCCAACAGCGCCTGTTGCGTTGCTTCACTGATGATGAGCAGCAGGATCAGGTCGAAACTGGTCATTTGCAGCAGCGCGCGCCGTCCAGCCACTTTGAATACCACGACCAAAAAAAGATAAATGGCCAAGGCTCGAAAGACCATATCCATATTCGTCTCCTAAGGGTAAATGAACTGCCAGAAGCGAATTTCTGGCTCGTTGTTTACACGAATTGCATTTGCCCACTTCCCCGCCTTCGATGGCGTCAGAAATAGTCTGACGGTGAATTTTTCATTATATTTTAGGTTGTTATAGACGAAAAACAGCGTATCTCCCCGGCTGTACATGCTGTCAGGCTGCGGCCAGATGCTGCCCGGCTCATAGACATCACCGCTCTCGCTCGCCATGCTGATGACATATTCCCCCTGGGTTTTTACCGGGAAGGCGATCTGCAGCGGAAACTCTGTTTCCCGGCGACCAAAACGCTCATAGTTGAGAGTAAGCGTTTTTGCCGAATTGATTTTCTCAGTATCACTGACCGCCCCGCTCGAAAACAGACCGGCAATTGCCGCGATAATAATAGCCAGCAACAGGATAAAACCGACCTGCCGAAATGCATACTCGAACGACAGCAAACGATAACTTTCATTTATCCCGGGCAGCTTTTCATTTTTACGATTCATCGTCGCCCTCACCGCTTCGCTTATTTGTCGAAATTTATGATTTCTATAAGCAAATGCTTTTAGGACTTATCACATTTGCCACATAAAGGAATAGCAACAATACTTAATAAGTCAAGACAGCCAAAATGAAGGATATCGGATGAAATTATCAGTCATTTCAGCCTTATTAATATTACTGGTTCCCTCCGCTTGGGCAGATAATAACGGCGGGTTACAAAAAGGCGAAGCGCCTCCTCCGCCTCATGCGCTGGACGACGGTTATCGGGGCACGGATGACGCGCGGATTATGACCATTAACCAGGCAAAAGGAATGCATGACGGCGCAACCATCTCACTGCGCGGAAACCTGATTGACGGAAGCGGCGACAAATATGTTTTCCAGGATAAAACGGGAAAAATAGACGTCATTATCCCTAAAGCGGTGTTTGACGACAGAACCGTCAAACCCGATCAGATGATCAGTATTAACGGCTCACTGGATAAGAAATCATCACCTCCTGTCGTACGCGTCGATCATCTGCAGAAATAAATTCAGCGAAGCGTTAACGCTGTCACTATCCATCAAATCTCACCCCTTGGCCTGTAAGGAGTCAGCAATGAGTGATACCACACAACGTACCAACGCTTTCCCAAAACCGCCGTTCCCTGAGCAGCCGCAAACGCCGCCGGGTCTGGCGTCCGAGATGCAACCCGTGCCCGATCACGGGGAAAAGAGCTATAAAGGGCATGGCCGACTGGCCGGTAAGAAGGCGTTGATCACCGGCGGCGATTCAGGGATTGGCCGCGCCGTGGCGATTGCCTATGCCCGCGAAGGTGCCGATGTCGCCATCAACTATCTGCCCGAAGAGGAGCAGGACGCCGCTGAGGTGATTGCGCTGATCGAAGCCGAGGGACGGAAAGCCGTCGCGCTTCCCGGCGACGTGCGTGATGAGACCTTTTGCCAGAACCTGGTGGAAGAGGCGGTAGCAAAACTTGGCGGGCTGGATATTCTGGTCAATAACGCCGGTCGCCAGCAGTATCGCGAAACGCTGGAAGAACTCACCACCGAAGATTTTGACGCCACCTTCAAAACCAACGTCTACGCGCCCTTCTGGATCACCAAAGCGGCGCTGCGCCACCTGAAAGCGCCTGCGTCGATCATCAATACCTCCTCCGTGCAGGCGGTACAGCCGAGCGCCGTGCTGCTCGATTACGCGCAGACGAAAGCCTGTCTGGCGGTGTTTACTAAGGCCTTAGCGAAACAGCTGGGACCTAAAGGGATACGCGTCAACGCCGTTGCGCCGGGGCCTTACTGGACGGTTCTTCAGTCGAGCGGCGGGCAGCCGATGGAGAAAGTGAAACACTTTGGCGAGAGTTCCCCGCTGGGACGTCCGGGTCAGCCCGTTGAAATCGCGCCGCTGTACGTGACGTTAGCCTCTGACGAATGTTCGTTTACCTCCGGGCAAGTGTGGTGCTCGGACGGGGGCGACGGGACTATCTAAAAATAAAAAGGCTGCGTGAGCAGCCTTTTTTTCGTCTACGGGGTGACGATGTTGAACCAGAAATCAAAGCTATCCATATAGCTCAGCAGCTCATCAAGCTTCGCCTGATTGCCTGTCACCGTCACATCCCCCTGCTCCTGCGCCTGTTTCAGCGTGGTCTCCTTGAGGATGATTTTGTTCAGCGTATCGCGGCTGAGTGTGATTGAGGCATCCGCCGCTTTTGCGACCGTATTCGCGCTGTGATTCAGCACGCCGTTCTCAAGCTCCAGCTTGTACTGACCGCCATCTTTACCCAGGTCAACGTTGAACACCGCTTTTGCATTCGCCGCTCTCATGCCGTTGATGTGCACCCCGAGGAAATCAAAGAACATCTCCGGGGACATGGCGCGAACCGTATCCGGGCTGGCGGTATTCGGCGTCGGCAATTTCTGTACGCCGTTACGAAGTTCCTGCGCGCCGGTCAGATAGAAGTTACGCCACGGGCCCGACTCCGCCTGATACCCCAGCTGTTCGAGCGCGTCCGCTTTCAGATTACGCGCCGCTTTGTTTGAGGGATCGGCAAACACAACCTTGCTTACCACCTGCGCGACCCAGCGGTAGTTACCCTGAGCATAATCGGCTTTGGCTTTTTCAAGGATGGCGCTCGCACCACCCATATAGTGAACATATTTTTTCGCGGCATCGACGGGTGGGAGTTCGTCGAGCGTTGCCGGATTACCGTTGAACCAGCCGAGGTAAAACACATAGGTCGCTTTCACGTCATGGCTTACCGAGCCGTAATAGCCGCGGCCCGACCAGGATTTGGCTAACCCGTCCGGCACCGCAAAATTGGCCGCGATTTCATCTCGCGTCAGCCCTTTGTTCGCCAGTCTCAGCGTCTGGTCATTGATATAACGGTACATATCGCGCTGGCTTTTCATCAGCTTCACCACGTTGTCGTTGCCCCACGTCGGCCAGTGGTGCTGCGCCATGATGATTTCAGCCTTATCGCCCCAACGCTCAATGGCGCTGTTGATGTATTTCGACCAGGCCAGCGGGTCGCGGATCTTCGCCCCGCGTAATGAGTAGGTGTTATGCAGCGTGTGGGTCACATCTTCCGCCGCCTCAATCATCTTCTTCTCTTCAACGTACCACAGCATTTCAGACGGCGCTTCTGACCCCGGCGCCATCATAAAGTCAAACGTCAGACCGTCGATAACCTCTTTCTGACCATCTTCGGTGATGTAATGAGTCGGCTCGATCAGCGTCACCGTCCCGGCAGACGTGGTCGTCCCGAGACCCGCGCCAACCTGGCCTTTTGCGTCCGGCTTCAGCAGGTTGCCGTACATGTAGCTGGCCCGGCGGCTCATCGCATTCCCGGCCATGATGTTCTCGGAGACCGCTTCTTTCATAAAGCCTGCCGGGGCATAGACTTTCACTTTGCCAGATTTCACATCGGCTTCGTCAACCACGCCGCGCACGCCGCCATAGTGGTCAACGTGGCTATGGGTATAAATCACCGCCACCACCGGACGTTTACCGCGGTTTTTATAATAGAGATCCATCCCCACTTTGGCGGTTTCGGCAGAGACCAGCGGATCGATAACCGTGATCCCCTCTTTGCCTTCCATGATGGTCATGTTTGACAGGTCGAGGTTACGGATCTGGTAAACGCCGTCCGTCACTTCAAACAGACCGCTGATGTTAATCAGCTGCGCCTGTCGCCACAGGCTTGGGTTTACCGTATCCGGCGCTTTTTGCCCTTCTTTGATAAACGCGTACTGCTGCGGGTTCCAGATAACATTGCCCTTTTCACCCTTAATAACATCCTGTGGCAGCGGAGCAATAAAGCCTTTATGGGCGTTGCTAAAATCGGTTTTATCAAAAAACGGCAGCTGGCCATACAGCGCATCATTATTTGCTTTGGTATGGGTGGTCGCTTCTTTTGCCGTTGACTGCGCCATGGCAGGAGCGGCCACCAGCGAGGTGGATACCAGACCGGCAACGGTCATTGCGTTAACGAGAGTTTTCAGTTTCATAAATCCCCTACACGTCATCATTACGTTCGGATATGTGTTTAGGAAATAAGGTTACCAGCCAATTATTTCTTTCCCCATTCAAATAACGTTTAAAAATAAACAAACTTAACCTGTTGTCGTCATTTCCGGTCAGGATAATGTTCACTCCATTTATTCACTCCAGGATAACCAATGAAGATAACGCCGCTTTTTTTCGTTATATTTAGCCTTAGCACCTTAACCGCCTGCCGCTCTGCTCCACCCGATAAAGTCGAACAGATTAACCATTTGCAGGTTCCTTTAATTTTACCTGGCGAGAAACCACCCGCAGTACAAACGTCACATATTGCGTCGCTCTACCAGGAGAATAAACACCAAATTGATTCATTAACACGCAACCTTAAATCACAGTATCTTCAGGATGCCTCGGCAAAAGATATTTTTAAAGAGGACAGTCCAGTCCAGCGCGTTTACGCCTCCCTCACGAAACTGGAGCAGTTAGATATGGTGAACCAGCAATACCTGAAGGATAAAAATGAAGCTGGTCTGAGAAATATCAATCTTGCCCTTAAACCCTTAATAACGGGTTAAACAATGAAAAGCCCGACTACAAGGTAGCCGGGCTTTTTTATCATCGAGAAGAACATATACCCTAAATAATTCGAGTTGCAGGAAGGCGGCAAGGGAGTGAATCCCCAGGAGCTTACATAAGTAAGTGACTGGGGTGAACGAGTGCAGCCAACGCACATGCAACTTGAAGTATGACGGGTATAAAGACTAATCGTGTTGACCAAAGCGATAGGTCAACCCCGCCGTAACGGAGCTAATATCGCTGCTAACGCCAATCTGGTTGGCATTGCCCACGTTGCTGACCCACTGGTACTCCATGCGGCCAGCCCAGTTTTTATTGAATGCGTATTCCGTACCGACTGCGGCAAGCGGGCGTACACCCGTCTCAAAACGATTGTGACCACTTACATCAGATTCAGCACGGTAACCCATCGCACCCGCACGGCCATAGATATCCCAGTTGTTCGTCAGGGCATAGCTGGCTTTTAAAGACATCTGCAGGCCCTGGGCTTTCATTTGTCCACCCGCGCTATGCTGGCCTTTTATCTGCATATTACCCAGATAATCATAACCACCTTCAACCGCAAGCCATGGCGTAATTTGGTAACCCGTATAGATACCGCCACCAACATTATCGTGGTCAATATCGAAATGGTTAGAGCTGTTATTACTCTCGAGTGCTTTAGAGCCTGTATTGGTGTCAAAATAATGTGACCAGCCAAATTTCGCCCCGCTATACCAGGTGCCTGCATCTGCGGCGGCAAAAGCGGTCGTGGCGGTACATGCATTTACCAGAATTAAAGCTACCAATGTCTTTTTCATACGTATCCTGTTTGCTTCGTCAAAATTCATTTCGGTGAGCAAACAATAAACAAAAACGAGAATATCGTTAATTCGTTTTTAGTTTAATTTTAAACTTACATTAAAATGACTCAGGTAAATTTCTGATTTCAAGGAGATACCCACCTCTTTTGAACGAGATATATTGACCTTGCTTAAGGGCCGATAATACGTTGAGAATACTGCTGCGCGACAACAGCGTGCGGTCCTGAATATATTCGAGGATCGTCGTGCGCATTCGTGCTTCCTCAGGTAATAAGATCATCTCCTGAAGATGGTTGCGAATGACGGAATAAGTCCGTTGCTGCAGGACCTGGGCATCCCGATAAATTAAATAGGCTGTATGATAGGAGAGAAGTGCGGCCACCTCTTCCCATACCCCCTGCTCGCGGAACAGTTCCGCCGCACGTTCGGCATCCACCCGTAAAAGCGTCGACTCGGTTTCCACTCGCAGAATATGCCCCTGCGTCGGCTGGATCATTTCTGCAATACCGAAGAGATGGGGTTCGTATACCGTGACCAGCAGCAGGCCGTCGGACGCGCGCAGCAGGGACAATCCGCCCTCTAAAAAGAGATACATTTGCTGCCGACCTTTATGCTTCCACGTCACGCGCTTGCGCGGCACAACTTTCATTTTCTCCGCTATCGGCTCAAGGATCGCGGTCAGTCGTTCAATCGATTGTTCAGGACGAACAGGCGGTAAAATATGCATGGCACAACCTTATAACATCGGGTAACTGCCAGTATAGACCCTATAATTTAAGCAGTTACCAAATTAAAACTGATAGCTATAGTTTACGCTGGCAAACCAAAGATGGGGGTTATCATAGCTTCCAGCAAAGACAGCGGGTGATTTCACATGCGATGACTGCATGTGAAGATACTCGACGGCAACACCAATATTGCTGGCTGGCGTGATCTGATACTGCGCGCCTGTACCGAACCGCCATTCGTCGCCGGTCGGTAAGGTTATCGCCACATCACTCTGGCTCTGGTACGGCGAGCTATCAAAAGCGACACCGGCATTCAACCGCCACTGTTCTGTTGGGCGGTACTGCACGCCGAGCGCACCATGCCAGGTATCTTTCATGCGGCTGACGTTGTTAAGCGTCTGCCCGCTCACCGTGATTTGCGGCGCGCCGAACTGGCTCCAGTCCTGCCAGCCGAGATCGCCCATCACCGACCATTGCTGGTTAACATCATGCACAACGCTGAGCATAATTTGCTGCGGCGCACTCACCTGTGCCGTCACCGGGAGCTCGTATGCGCCACTCGCTAAGCGTGCTTTGCCGTCGATACTGTAGTGATAGTCCGTCCTGCTGTTCCATGTGATACCGGCTCGCGTCTGTTCGGTCAGTTGCATCAACAGCCCCAGCCGATAGCTCATCGCCCAGTCATGGTCATTCTGCTGGCGGTCTTCGTCATTCACATTGCGGGTCAATGAAAAATAGCCGTAGTTAACGTTGGCGGAAGCCCCGATTGAGAGGCGATCGTTGAGTGTGTACGCCACGGACGGGCTGAGCGTCATCGCCACCATGGTGCTCTTTTTGAACAGCCGGTCGCCCGTCCAGTTACCGTAATCGATCCCCAGACCATAATTGCCGTAAAGCCCAATACCGGCATAGAGATCGTCGGTCATTTTCTGGCTATAAAAGGCGCTGGCATTGGGAACGGTTTTCATCACATCGCCGGGGCTTCTCTGCGCATCGTTATTCAGCTGGTAGTCGATGGAGCCGTCCATCACCTGTAGCCCACCGGTGATCATACGATCGGGTAATCGCGTCATGCCTGCCGGGTTGGTCATTATTGTGGAGGCATCCTGCGCGCGGGCTGCCTGCCCTGCGCCAGCAAGTGCGGTATCTTCGGTGCCTGCTTCATAAAAATAGAGGGCGCTGGCGTGGGCGCAGGATGTTGCCAACAAGCCCGTGCACAGAAGGAGTCGTGTTTTCATCTGTCAGCCTGGTGAATAACGAATTTGCCGACAGGTATATCAACAGAAACAACAAGGGTAAAAAGAAAGGATGTTTAATTTTAAATATTCCCGCACGTCTGTAGCAGAAAGTGAGCATGTGAATTTAGATGCCATGTCCGCAATTCGCGTTTTTTCTACCCACCTTACCCACGCGCGCACGGCAATGAATGTATATCCAATGTTAAATATATTAATATTAAGCACTAAATTATTTAACAGCATGTTCAATTATCCCTCCATCGCACGCGTAAATTCCGTCAAATGACGATTTTGACGATAATTTTAAATAGCCATTCCTCTCTCCCTGCCACTGCGCCAACGCAACCAAGCAGCATATAAATCTATACATAAACTTAAATCTGGATATTTAAGTTTAAAAAATTCCTTTAAACGATATTTACGTTTACCAAAACAACCAGCGATGGTCTTATATTCCAACCAAAGGCAAGGGGTGCGGTACGTTGTTCTGCAACACATCGCTCAACCGCCTGGGAGACAAAAATGATGATGAAAACGGGAAATAAAAGCATGTTCAATAAAACAGTTATCGCAGTCGCTATGATGTTTTCGGGCGCGGCAATGGCAGCGGAAAGCACCGGCGTTGCGGGTGGCACAATCACCTTCAATGGTTCTGTATCCGATACAACCTGTGACGTGACCACCAACAATGGTTCCGATTTTACGGTGAACCTGGCGCCTATATCACTGACGGATATGGGTACCACTACTGGCGTTGTCAGTGCCAACAATAAAGACTTCACCATGAGTCTGAAAAATTGCACTGCCGCCGACACCGCAACCAAAACGCTGAAAATCACCTTCTCAAGCAGCAACCTGTCTGATGACGGTAAATACCTGAAGAACTACAGCGAAAGCGGCGCTGAAGGGGTCGGTATTACCCTGACCAAGGATGGCACCACCTCCGTTCCATTCGACACCGCGTTCAACACCGGTCTGACTTCTGATGATGTTTCCGGTACCGACGGCGTTACGCTGACCATGCACGCGAATTACTACAACTTCGGCGGTTCTGCCGTGACGACCGGTAAAGTCGTTACCGACGCAACTTACTCCTTTAGCTACGATTAATAGCCCAACCGGGGAGCAATCCCCGGTTTTTAATGACCATGAAAAAACATATTTTCTTTCTCTTCGTTGCGTTCGCTTCACACGCGGCTCAGGCCAGCGTGGTAATTAACCAGACGCGCGTGATTTATTCCAGCGAAGCAAAATTCGTTACCGTGCAATTAGTGAATGAGAGCGATAAAACTCACCTGGTACAGTCCTGGCTTGATCAAGGTGATGCTTCAGCCGCCCCGGAAAAGATTAAAGTTCCCTTTTCCGTCATGCCGCCGGTTGTCAAAATGGATGGCCACAGTGGTCAAACGCTGAAAATCGCCGCGACCAATACTTCCTCTCTGCCCTCAGACAGAGAAAGCGTATTTTGGTTAAACGTGCTGGATGTTCCGCCAACGCCGGAAGGCAGCAACGATAATTATCTCCAGGTGGCGATCCGCAATCGCATTAAACTGTTTTATCGCCCCGCCTCGTTGCAGGAACTGGACAGTAAAATTGTCGAAAAGGTCACTATTTCCACCTCAGGAAGTCAAACCTGTCTCAAAAACAGTTCCCCTTACTATTTAACCATTCCACAGGTTGTGACCTGGCAGGGCGGAAAATTGAAGCAGAATCGAGACGATAATTTACTGAGCGATACCGTTTTTATTCCGCCTTACGGTTGCGCGCTGGTTTCCAACAAAATCCAGGCCGGTTCTCAGTATCGTATTACATGGCTTGATGATTACGGCGCCAAAAGATTCAGCACCCTTCACTGATTATTTTTATGGCTATGCCTGGTTCAATTCTGATGAAGAACAGATCCCTGTTTCGTAAAAGCCTGTTGGTTCACTCCGTCAGCCTCGCCTTATGTTCCTTTGGGGCGAGCGGTGAGACATTTAATAGCAGCCTGCTGGTCGGTAATTCAGCCGATATGGACTGGAGTAATTCAAAACTGGTCATGACACCGGGCGCATACGATCTCGACGTATATGTGAATAACGCCTGGCGCGGGAAATTCGACATGACGATTGCCAATGACGGTAAAGGGACGGTGCTTGTTCCGAAAGATGATGTGCCACTACTGGGTATTCGCGATCTCGACGATCTCGTCGCGAATAAATCAGACGGGCAAATCGACATCAGTACCCTGCTACACGGCGGAAAAAGCACGCTGGCGCCAGGAGAATTGCGTCTGGATTTAGAAGTACCCCAGGCCTTTGTGGTGACCGAAAAACAGAACTGGGTGGCCCCACAAAAATGGGACCAGGGGATTAATGGGGTATTTACCAACTACAACCTCAATTATTACAACTTTTATGGCCTGCGTGAAGGGTATACCAACAGCGATAATATCTATTTATCGCTAAACAGCGGTTTGAATATGTCTGGCTGGCATCTCCTCGATAACTCGACGTGGATGCGCTACAGCAATATGGGTAAAGGGTATTGGATTAACACCACACGCTATCTTGAAAAACCGATTGTCGGTATTGAGGCATTAATGCGCGTGGGGCGTACCTACACCACGTCCGATTATTTTGACACGATTCGTTTTCGCGGCCTGACGCTGAATAAAAGCCGTCAAATGCTGCCGGACAGCGAACGCGTGTATATGCCGGTCATCAGCGGAATTGCCACCAGTTCGGCCGTGGTCAGCGTTTACCAGGATGGACACATTATCCATCAGATTACTGTCCCCGCCGGGCCCTTTACGATCCGCGATTTAATGCCCACCGGCTCGCGTGGGGATCTCTCTGTTGAGGTAAAGAACAGCGGCGGAACGATAGAGCGCTTTGCGGTTCCCTTTTCGTCTATCCCGGACATGCTGCGTCCCGGCACCAGCGACTACCAGTTTAACGTCGGTGAGGTGGACATGCGCGGCATCAATGACCATAGCCAGTTTGCGCAGTTCAGCTACTCTCGCGGAATGAATAACTACGTAACCGCCACAGCCGGGAGTATCTGGAGCGCGGACTATTTCTCCTTTCTGCTCGGCGGTGCTCTTTCTGTTCCCTATGCAGGATCGCTATCAGCGTCGCTTGAACAAGCGCAGTATCGCTTGCCGGGCGATAATCGACGCAGGGGAGAAAAATACGCGCTCTCATGGAGTAAATCCTTCCCGACGCAAACTAACCTGACGCTGGCGTCGTATTACTATCGCACGCAGGATTACGCATCGTTTAACGATTATGTGTTGGCGAAGTCCAATATTCAGGATTATGGCGGCACCGGCACGTCAACCATTAACAGCAAGCAGGCGTTTAGCGCCAACCTCAACCAGCCGCTGGGCGATGGGTTTGGTCGACTTTCCCTGACGGCGTACTGGCGCGATTACTGGCGCGGCCAAAAGACCAGCCGCCAGTATAATCTGACCTGGAGCAACGCGTTTAACAGCGTGAATTATGCGGTATCACTGCGCCGCTCTGAAGTCACTCAGTCGTACTACAACTATGAAACAGATTACGAAGGTGATGTTGTTACGTCGCTGCGCACCCGTGGGAAGACGGAAAATAATCTTTATTTCTCCGTCAATGTTCCGATGTCACTCTTCGGCAGTCCGGGAAGCGTTGCTTCGCATGCGACGGTTCAGCAGGGGAAATACGCTTCATCAGATATAAGCATGAGCGGCAGCGCCCAGGATGTCGATTACAGCCTTATGCTGGCGCATGACAGTGAGGGTAATTCCCGCTCCGCCGATCTCTATACCAACTGGAAAAACAGCGTCACCAGCCTGAACAGCGGGATGACGCTTTCGCGCGAGTATCGTCAGGCCAGCCTCGGCGCAAGCGGCAATATTCTCGCGTGGCGCGGTGGGGTCATCACCTCACCAAACAATGGCCGAAACTTTGTCATTCTTGAGGCCCCTGGCGTCGAAAACGCCGTGGTCAATGGGGATACCTCTACGCGCACGAATCGCAACGGTATTGCCCTTATCGCCAGCGCAACGCCTTACCGGCTGAATAACTTCCATCTGGAACAGGATGGTTCAAAAAGCAGCGACGTCGATTTACAGGGGAATTTACTTAATATTGCCCCTTACGAAGGCAGCATAACGTACCTGAAGTACAAGACCGATACGCGCAAGGTTTATACCTTCGACGTGCTGGACAGCGAGGGCAATCAACTCCCCTTCGGCGCATTGGTTTCCGATAGCCATCATCAGGAACTGGGTTACGTCGCCCAGGGGAGCCAAATCTTTGTGAAGTCTGACGCACAGCCAGAGGCAATTCGCATTAATACCAGTAAAGGCAAAGTCAAAAAATCCTGTGTTATTACGCAGCCGACAGAGCATGCCGTCAATATCTGCCGGTAACCGACCACGAGTATGAAATCGATCATGAGCAAATCTTTATTTTTCATCGTTGCCGTATTCAGCCTGATAACGATCCCTGGCTTTTCGGCCCAGGCGGCACCACAGACCCGAGGCGTGACGGGGGATACCTGCCGTAATAGCGGCATTATATTTAAAAGCGTGGCGGAAGCGGATAAGTCGCTTAATTTATCGTCTGCATTTATCACCTCGACGGTGGTTGAAAAGACATATACCACCAGCTGGTCGGGGAGTATGACCTGTACCTATGGCAACGTGGGTATTGGGGGAGTATTTCAGGATCACCTCTACTATTTCACTGGGTTTAATAACAGCCCGGTGTATTTGAATTTTAACAGTGCTGATGGTGAAAACAGTTACTGGATTAAGGTGACCTCTGAAATAACCGGCAGCAGTAAAGTCACGGTGAGCGGTATTGTGGGGATACACTCGCTCTCCTACCAGACGCAATATACCTTGCGAGCAGAGTTACTTTCCTCGGCGCCTGTTGGGGTATCGACCTATACCAAAACCACCACCAGCGGTGCGCTGAGCGTCATTCCTGCCGTGATGAGTGGTACCGGCTCGGGATCCGACTCGCCCCTGCTCTCCTCTAAAACGTATGCGACCAGGGCATGGAATAACATGATGTCAGATACCGCGCGCAAAAGCTGGGATACCGATTATTTCCTCGCGTACGAGAAAATGACCATTCAATTCGAGCCGAAAGAAACCACCTGCAATATGACGCGTGACATGACGGTAAAACTTCCGCCTGCGCCGCTGAAAGAACTTAAAACGTACGGCAGAACGAATGGGGCGGATTTCACCATTCCTATCAAATGCGGAAACCTTGCCGGCGTAAAAACATCTACGCGGAATATTAAGGCCTGGCTTTCCAGCAATGATGTGATCGCTACGGACGGCAGTTCGCAAACGATGGTCAATGATGAAACAACCGCGGGCGGGGTCGGTATTGCTATTCGTAGTCGATCTTTTATGGGGGATTTCGAAGAGGTCAAACTCTCCAGCAGCACAAGCATGGGAAATGCCACTCAGATCCTTGATATTGTTAAGGACGATGACATTCAGGATACGCAATACATTCTTCTGCATGCTTACTACAGAGTGTATGACGCCTCGGCCTTATCGACCGGCACGGTGGTCGCAACCGCACAAATCATGTTCGGCTATGACTAATTCACTTACGTAGATAATGACTTTCTTTTTTAAGACCTCTGCCAATTAAACGCCATGAAAATATCTGTTCAAACCGTGCTTAACTTATTACATAACATTATTCATCCGGTCTCTGCCGATCTGGTTAATCATTTACAACGCACGGCCATCATCACCTGGTATTTAAGCCAGCGCATTGGGCTGGATAAAACCGGAATCGGCAACGCTTTTCTGGCTGGCATGCTGCACGACATTGGTACGCTGAGTAAAGACCGTGAACACCTTTCTCCCGGCAGCGAAGGGTTTCTTGATGGGCACGAACAGCTGGCGGGTTCAATGACGGCGGGGATCCGTTTCCTGCAACCCGTCACGCCGATCCTTGAGAACCATCATACCGCATGGTCTTCCTCGGGCTCGGACGATCTTCCTGTGGTACATCATTTGGTTAATATGGCGGATACCTTTGAGCTCTTTTTACGCGGGATTGACGGGGATTTTATTACCCAACGTGAAAGGGTCATTTCGGATTTCTTTGCCCACCCCATTCAGTGGCCCGCCCCTCTGGAGCAGGCGCTGCGAGAATCTACCCGTCAGGATGGCTTTTGGTTTCGCCTCGGCAATCCTTCGCTTTCCCAGGTGTTGAACGCCATCAGCCCGCTACACGACCACATGCTCGACCATCATGATTTTCTCGAAGTGTGCCAGCTCATCTCAAAAATCGTCGATAAGTACAGCAGCTTCACCCGCACCCATAGCGCCAGCGTAGCGCATGTTGCGGCCCGCCTGGCTGAACTCTACGGTTATGATGTCGATATGCAAGAAAAGATCTGTATTGCAGGCTATCTGCATGATATCGGCAAGCTTTTTACGCCGCTCCATATCCTGGAAAAGCATGGCAAGCTCGAATCCTTTGAGTACGCCACGATGAAGCAGCACAGCTACAAAACGCTGGTGATGCTGCATCCTATCTCTGAACTGGGGGATATTATCCGTTGGGCCGCCAACCATCACGAGCGGCTGGACGGCAGTGGATATCCGTTCAGGTTAGGCGCCGCCTCACTTGATATTCCGTCTCGCATCCTTGCGGTGGCGGATGTGTTTACTGCCATGACGGAAAACCGTCCCTACAGACAAGGGATGGAGAGCGCTAAGGCGATGGCTATACTCCACGAAGAAGTAAGAAATTACAGACTGGACAGGGACATCGTAACATTGCTGGACCATAATATTGGCAGTGTAAAAGCGCTTGTCGCGATGTGTTAACGTCCAAAGAACAGCTAATGAAATATTTGATTGCCAGCAAAGTTATTTACGATACAGAGAGCGGGGAATTCACTCTTCCCGGGGCAGAGCGCCTTGAGGCTCAAAAACTGACGAATACGGCCAACCGTATTCTGTCGCTGCTTATTGCTTCCCCGGGCACAGTGCTTGAGCGTCAATATCTGCTGGAACACGTTTGGGAATCCGCCGGGCATACCGGGTCTAGCTCTTCGCTCAACCAATATATTAGTATTTTACGCAAGACGTTAACCTCACTGACCGATATTGAAGAGTCGATCATCGTTGTCCCCAAAGTCGGGTTTTACTTTTCCGCCGATATTGACGTACAGCTTCTGGATGAGCCCTGTGCTCCAGCGCCCGGGGATGATAACGTTGCGGCCAAGAAGAAAATACCGTCGTTGCCGCTTAAATACAGCATCCCGGCGCTTCTTATTTTGGCGCTGATTGCGGCCAATTTATGGGTCTGGAGTCAGCCAAAAGCCAATGAACGCTATTCCAGAGTCAATGAGATAGGCAAGCTCGAAAAATGTACCCTCACCACCTATGAACATCTTTCTGCCGATGAACGGCAGCGGTTACATGAGGTATTGCTGTCGGCACAGCCGCAGCTTGCAGAAAAATGTGCAAACCATTTAGCACTGTTAACGGTAAACGTTCAGCCCAGCGTGTTTTATGGCAGCAGCGGACGCATTTTTTACTCTTTTTGTCCTTTAGATTCTGAAAACGAAACGCTAGCGTACTGTGAAAATCACTACGCCTTTAACTGGAAAATGAAATGAAGATTGCGCTAACGCTTTCTGCGACTGTCCTGATCCTGACAGGTGCGCTTATCTGGGGAATGGTTAACCGCACCTCAGCGTATATCGACGATCGGTGCTTTGCCAATTTTACCTATACCGATAACACAAATGAAAAGGCATTCAATTTCAAAGGAAACATATTCTTTGAATTTTCAAAGAACAAAACCGGACAATTTAATTTATCCGGTGACGTTTCCTATCAGGGACAAAACTACACGTTCTCGCGCTATGTAAAGTTTAACTATGTCAATATTAAAAATAATGCCTACAGAATAAAAATCATTTCGCACGAAACCATGGCGCATGACAATGTCCCGGCAGCCATCTCGCCTCTTGCCATTAAGATATTATTTCTTACCGGCGAATATTCTATGTACCTGCACAAGCATGATAATAACTTTATTACGATTGGAAATTCACTTTCACCGTTGATGAATTGCGTTATACAGTCCTGACGTTTTGGTAAGAACCCGATTTTATGAAGAAGAATAATTGTGTCAGCTGTGCAAAATGTGGGTTTGCTGAGGTATGCCAGTCGTATCTTTTCGACCATCAGGAACCCATGTTTATTAAAGATTTCGCTCGTAAAAAACGTATTGCTAAAAATGAATTTATCTACCAGCACGGAACGACAGTAAAAGCATTGTATGCGCTCAGGCGTGGGGTGGCGAAGATTTATGATGCTCAGCAAACGCTTCAGGGAATTGTCTTCCCCGGTCAGGTTATCGGGGCAGAGGAGCTCTTTAGCGAGCATTATCAGTACAGCGTGCAGGCGGCCACCGAGGTAGAAATTTGTGAGTTACAAAATACCCATTTCTATCACCTGAGCCAGATAACCAGCAGCTTCACCCATTTTATCATTGCTATCCTCTCCCGCTCCGCGAGGGAAAAACAGCAGTTTATCAGCGTGCTGGTGAATCATGACGGCGTGCAAAAAGTGCGTGGATTTATTCAACTTATGGTGGATATCAACAGGGAGTATGGCTTCGAGCATAACATTCTTGAACTGCCGCTCAGCAAAAAAGAGCTGGCGCAGCTGCTGGGTATTTCTCAATCAACGCTGTCTCGCGCATTCGATACGCTGGCGGCGCAGCGTAAACTGTCGATCAATAAAAAAGAGATTGTCGTGCTTGATGGACCGGATGATGAAGCAGGGACTGGAGCGGGCGAAGGGAATCGAACCCTCGTATAGAGCTTGGGAAGCTCTCGTTCTACCATTGAACTACGCCCGCTTTGAGGTGCGTAAGGCATTATAGACCTTACGCTTTTTCATACAAGTGTCAGCATCACCAAGTGGCGATTTAATAACCACTTAGCACTTCGGTTTGCTGCCCTGCGCCGGGAGATAACGCTGCGGATCGATAGCCGTCGCCTTATAGCGGATCTGGAAATGCAGCTTCACCGAGTCCGTCCCGGTATTGCCCATGGTGGCTATCTTCTGCCCCGCCTTCACGTTTTGTCCGTTATTGACCAGCATCGTGTCGTTATGCGCATAAGCGGTGATGTAATCTTCGCCGTGCTTAATCATGATCAGATTCCCGTATCCACGCAGCTGGTTGCCGACGTAGACCACCTTCCCGGCGCCGGAGGCATAGACCGGCGTGCCGCGCGCAGCAGCAATATCAATGCCTTTGTTACCGCCCTCAGAAAGTGAATAAGGCACCACAACTTTACCGCTGGCGGGCCAAACCCAGCAACGCTGCCCGACCGGTGGCCAGGAAGACTTCGGCACCTGGTACGACGGCGTCACTTTGGCCGTTTTGCCTTTTGAGGAGGATTTTTTGGCTGAAGAGGAGCCGCCATTGACCTTCAGTTTCTGCCCCACCTCAATGGTATAGGGGGGAGGGATGTTATTCAGACGCGCGAGATCCTTTACGCTGGTTCCCGTTGCACGTGAAATGCGATACAGGGTATCCCCGCGCTTAACGGTATAGACCGCACCGGAATAGCTGCCCATATCCGACGATTTGCTTCCCGAGCATCCCGCCAGAAGTAGCGTCAGCGTCAGGCAAAAAATGGCAGTGATGGGGTTTCTCATCAGGCTTCCTGCAAACAAAACAGATCCTCGGTCAGCGTAAATGGCGCACTATGATAGCAGCCAAAACGAACAGGGGTCATGCCCTTTTCCGCTCCTGGTGCCAAACCGTTCGTATAAGAATGCCGTATAATGATCCGGCTGATCTGGTACCGGAGCATCAATGAGTATTCAAGAACACGTTATTTTGGTAAATGACCAGGGAAAGGTGATTGGCACTCAGGAAAAATATGCCGCGCACACCTCGCATACCCCGTTGCATCTGGCCTTCTCTTCCTGGCTTTTTAATGCCCGCGGCGAATGTCTGATTACCCGACGCGCCTTAAGCAAAAAAGCCTGGCCCGGCGTCTGGACCAACTCGGTCTGCGGCCACCCTCAGTCAGGTGAAGAGATGGAACAGGCAATAATCCGCCGCTGCCGCTTTGAAGTGGGCGCGGAACTGGCCGATATCACCGCCGTCGCCCCTGAGTTTCGCTATCGGGAAGCCGACCCGTCCGGGATCGTGGAAAATGAAATTTGCCCGGTATTCGCTGCCCGCATCATTAATGACGTAACGATAAACGAAAATGAAGTGATGGACTATCAGTGGGTTGAGCTGGACACATTATTCCGCGCGCTGGACGCGACGCCCTGGGCCTTTAGCCCGTGGATGATCATGGAAGCGACAACCGCCCGCGATAAACTTAAAGCCTTTGCGGCGCAATAAAAAAGCCCCTTTCGGGGCTTTTTTTACATCTTAACGCCTTATTTCACCGGGCGCATCGCCGGGAACAGAATCACGTCACGGATGGTATGGCTGTTGGTGAACAGCATCACCATACGGTCGATACCAATCCCCAGACCCGCCGTTGGTGGCAGGCCGTGCTCCAGCGCGGTCACGTAGTCTTCGTCGAAGAACATCGCTTCGTCGTCGCCTGCCGCTTTCGCATCTACCTGGTCCTGGAAACGCTGCGCCTGATCTTCTGCATCGTTCAGCTCGCTGAAGCCGTTGCCGATTTCGCGGCCACCGATGAAGAATTCGAAGCGATCGGTGATTTCCGGGTTCACGTCATTACGACGCGCCAGCGGAGAGACTTCTGCCGGGTATTCGGTGATGAAGGTCGGCTGAATCAGGTGCGCTTCGGCCACTTCTTCGAAGATCTCGGTCACAATACGGCCCAGACCCCAGCTCTTCTCAACCTTGATACCGATGCTTTCCGCGATGGCTTTCGCTGAGTCGAAGTTATCCAGATCGGCCATCTCGGTTTCCGGACGGTATTTCTTGATCGCTTCGCGCATGGTCAGCTTGACGAACGGTTTGCCGAAGTCGAAGACTTCTTCACCGTAAGGTACTTCGGTGGTGCCCAGAATGTCCTGCGCCAGGGTACGGAACAGGGATTCGGTCAGCTCGATCAGATCTTTGTAATCCGCATACGCCATATAGAGTTCCATCATGGTGAACTCTGGGTTATGGCGCACGGAGATGCCTTCGTTACGGAAGTTACGGTTGATTTCGAACACGCGGTCGAAGCCACCGACCACCAGACGTTTCAGGTACAGTTCCGGCGCGATACGCAGGTACATGTCCAGGTCCAGGGCGTTGTGATGGGTGATGAACGGACGCGCAGACGCACCGCCAGGGATCACCTGCATCATTGGGGTTTCTACTTCCATAAAATCGCGGTTGACCATGAACTGGCGGATACCGGCCATGATCTGAGAGCGAATTTTGAAGGTCTTGCGGGATTCATCGTTAGAGATGAGATCCAGATAACGCTGACGGTAGCGCGCTTCCTGATCCTGCAGGCCGTGGAATTTGTCCGGCAGCGGGCGCAGGGCTTTGGTCAACAGACGCAGCTCGGTGCAGTGGATAGAGAGTTCACCGGTCTTGGTTTTGAACAGTTTACCTTTCGCGCCCAGGATATCGCCCAGGTCCCACTTCTTGAACTGCTCGTTGTAGATGCCTTCCGGCAGGTCGTCACGGGAAACGTACAGCTGAATACGGCCGCCAACGTCCTGCAGCGTCACGAAGGACGCTTTACCCATGATACGACGGGTCATCATACGGCCAGCCACAGACACTTCGATGTTCAGCGCTTCCAGCTCTTCGTTCTCTTTACCGTCGAAGTCTGCGTGCAGTTGGTCTGAGGTGTGGTCACGACGAAAATCGTTCGGGAACGGCACGCCCTGCTCACGCAGCGCTGCCAGCTTCTCGCGGCGGGTTTTCAGTTCGTTGTTAAGATCGACTACCGCGTCAGCGCCCTGTGCTTGTTGTTCAGACATGTTGGTTCCTCATAACCCTGCTTTCAAACTTGCTTCGATAAATTGATCCAGGCTGCCGTCCAGCACCGCCTGCGTGTTGCGGGTTTCAACCCCGGTACGCAGGTCTTTGATGCGGGAGTCATCAAGGACGTAAGAACGGATCTGGCTACCCCAGCCGATGTCGGACTTGTTGTCTTCCATCGCCTGTTTCTCAGCATTTTTCTTCTGCATTTCCAGTTCATAAAGCTTCGCTTTCATCTGCTTCATGGCCTGGTCTTTGTTCTTATGCTGGGAACGGTCATTCTGGCACTGCGTTACCGTGTTGGTTGGAATGTGGGTAATACGCACCGCCGATTCCGTACGGTTAACGTGCTGACCACCCGCACCGGATGCGCGGTAAACGTCGATTCGCAGATCGGCCGGGTTGATTTCGATATCGATATCGTCTTTCACTTCCGGGTAAACAAACGCGGAGCTGAAGGAGGTATGACGGCGTCCGCCAGAATCGAACGGGCTCTTACGTACCAGACGATGAACGCCGGTTTCAGTACGCAGCCAGCCGTAGGCGTAATCACCAATAATCTTAATGGTGATGGATTTCAGACCCGCGACTTCACCTTCAGATTCTTCGATAATTTCGGTTTTGAAACCGCGCGCTTCTGCCCAACGCAAATACATACGCGCCAACATGCTCGCCCAGTCCTGCGCTTCTGTACCGCCAGAACCGGCCTGAATATCGAGATAGCAGTCGGCGCTGTCGTATTCGCCGGAGAACATACGACGGAATTCGAGCTGTGCCAGCTTCTCTTCCAGAACGTCGAGTTCTGCCACGGCTTCGTTAAAGGTTTCTTCGTCGTCGGCTTCTACAGCCAGTTCCAACAGACCAGAGACATCTTCCAGCCCCTGAGACATTTGGTCCAGGGTATCGACAATCGCTTCGAGAGAGGAACGCTCTTTACCCAGCGCCTGCGCGCGTTCAGGTTCGTTCCAGACGTCCGGCTGTTCCAGCTCGGCGTTTACTTCTTCAAGACGCTCTTTCTTGGCATCATAGTCAAAGATACCCCCTAAGAACGTCAGAGCGCTCCGTGAGGTCCTGAATGCGGTTTTTTACCGGATTAATTTCAAACATGGTCTGTTTTCTTTTATGGGCTTGTCAAAATGCGGTGATAAGAGCGGGATTGTACCGAATCCACGCCCTTTTTTGTAGCTTTACTGACGCTAAATTGGCCAGATATTGTCGATGATGATCTGAAGGGAGCGGTTACCACGAAACTCGTTGATATCAAGCTTATAGGCCAGCTCAACCTCCCGCACGCCGTTGTCCGGCCAAATAGAGGTGTCAACGTTGAAGGCGATGCCGTCCAGCAGCGGGCCGCCAGCGGCTGGCTCGACCATCACTTTGAGGTGACGTTCGCCAACAATTCGCTGTTGCAGCAGACGGAAACGGCCATCGAACAGCGGTTCCGGGAACATCTGCCCCCACGGCCCCGCGTCACGCAGCATCTGGGCCACCTCCATGGTCATTTCAGCCGGTGAAAGCTCGCCGTCGGAGACCACTTCGCCCTGTAACAGTGCAGGGTCAATCCAGTCTGTCACCAGCTCACCAAACAGCCGCTGAAACTCGTCGAACTTCGCCTCTTCCAGCGACAGGCCTGCCGCCATCGCGTGACCGCCAAACTTGATCATCAGACCCGGGTAAAGCGTATCCAGGCGCTCCAGCGCATCGCGCATGTGAAGCCCCTGAATTGAACGACCGGAGCCTTTCAGCGTGCCGTCGCCCGCAGGGGCAAACGCAATCACCGGACGGTGGAAGCGCTCTTTGATGCGCGACGCCAGGATACCGACCACCCCCTGATGCCACTCGGGATGGTACATCGCCAGGCCGCCCGGCAGCGTTTCGCCGCTGCGTTCCAGCTTTTCACACAGGGTCAGCGCTTCAGCCTGCATCCCCTGCTCGATCTCTTTACGGGTCTGGTTCAGGGCGTCCAGCTCGTTCGCCAGCACGCGCGCCTCGCCGATGTTGTCGCACAGCAGCAGCGCGACGCCGACGGACATATCGTCCAGCCTTCCGGCGGCGTTAAGACGCGGCCCGAGGGCAAAGCCGAGATCGCTTGCCGCCAGCTTGAGCGGATCGCGGTTTGAAATTTCCAGCAGCGCCTTAATCCCCGGACGGCACTTGCCCGCCCGGATGCGGCTTAAGCCCTGCCAGGTCAAAATACGGTTGTTGGTATCGAGAGGCACCACGTCCGCCACGGTACCCAGCGCCACCAAGTCGAGATATTCGGCCAGGTTCGGCACGGCAATCCCGCGCGACTCAAACCAGCCCTTATCACGCAGCAGCGTTCGCAGCGCCAGCATCAGATAAAACGCCACGCCGACACCGGCCAGGGATTTCGACGGGAAATCGCAGTCGCGCAGATTGGGGTTAATGATGGCTTCGGCGGCAGGCAGGGTTTCGCCCGGCAGGTGGTGATCGGTAACCAGCACCGGGATCCCCAGCGCATGCGCATGATCGACACCCGCATGGGAGGAGATCCCGTTATCCACGGTCAGGATCATCTGCGCACCGCGCGCGTGAGCCTGATCGACCACTTCCGGGCTAAGACCGTAACCGTCTTCAAAGCGGTTTGGCACCAGATAGGTGACGTTATCGCAGCCCAGCGCGCGCAGGCTGAGCACGCTCAGTGCGGTACTGGTTGCGCCGTCGGCATCGAAATCGCCCACCACCACAATCCGCGTCCCTTCCCGGAACGCGTTGTAGAGCATTTCAGTGGCCTTTTCGACGCCGCTTAGCTGCTGCCAGGGCAGCATACCTTTGACGCTACGCTCAAGATCGTCCGCCGTTCGCACGCCGCGGCTGGCATAGAGCCGCTTAAGCAGCGGCGAAAGATCGTCAGGTAAATCAGCCGTGTCAGCCGCTTCGCGGCGGCGCAGTTTTATCGGAGCTTTCACGCGGATTATTTACCCGCAGTCTGTTTCTGGTGCGCGTCGAGGAACTCTTTCATCTCTTTTGGTCCCTGATAGCCCGGCACCACGTAGCCGTTGCTCAGCACGATGGCTGGCGTACCGGTCACGCCAAACTGCACGCCCAGCGCATAGTGATTTGCGATATCAATGTCGCAGGAAGCAGGCTTAACGCCTTTGCCGTTCATGGCATCATCAAAGGCCTTGTTGCGGTCTTTCGCACACCAGATAGCCTTCATGTCCTGCTCTGGCTGGCTCTGCACGCCTGCGCGCGGGAAGGCCAGGTAACGCACGGTAATACCCAGCGCGTTGTAATCTTTCATCTCTTCATGCAGCTTGTGGCAGTAGCCGCAGGTAATGTCGGTGAAGACGGTAATGACGTGTTTTTCCTGCGCCGCTTTATAAACGATCATCTCTTTTTCAAGCGCATTCAGGTTTTTCATCAGCAGCTGGTTGGTCACGTTGACCGGCTGCGCGCCGCTCACGTCATACATTGGCCCCTGAATGATGTGCTTTCCGTCTTCGGTCACGTACAGCACACCGCTGTTGGTTAAGACGGTTTTCATTCCCGCAACGGGCGCGGGCTGAATGTCGCTGCTGGTAACACCCAGTTTCGTCAGAGACTGTTTGATGGCGGCGTCGTCAGCATGAGCAAAACCGGTAAATGAGGCTGCCAGCAGGGTGAACAGCGCAAAAGACTTTTTCATATTTAATCCTGTAACAATTCGTCGGCACTCACGCGCGTGGGTGGTGCTGTTGGTGTAGCTGCCGCAGGCGTTCCGTCGCGACATGGGTATAAATTTGCGTCGTTGAGAGATCGCTGTGTCCCAACAGCATCTGCACCACGCGCAAATCAGCGCCGTGGTTTAGCAGATGCGTCGCAAAGGCATGACGCAAAACGTGCGGCGACAGCTTTTCACTGTCAATGCCTGCCAGTGTGGCGTAATGCTTGATACGATGCCAGAAGGTTTGTCGCGTCATCTGCTGCGCGCGCTGGCTGGGGAACAGCACATCGATAGACACGCCATTCAGAAGCCACGGTCTGCCGTGCTCCAGATAGGTCTCCAGCCAGTACACCGCCTCTTCACCCAGCGGGACGAGCCGTTCTTTGTTCCCTTTACCTATCACGCGAACCACGCCCTGACGCAGGCTGATATCGCTCATCGTCAGGCCAACCAGTTCCGAAACGCGCAAACCGGTAGCATACAATAGTTCAAGCATCGCTTTATCGCGTAACTCCAGCGGCAGGTCAACAGCGGGTGATTGTAATAATCTCTCAACTTGCGCTTCGCTGAGATCTTTCGGCAGCCGCTGCGGAAGTTTAGGCGATGCCAGCAGCGCACTAGGATCGTCCGCCCGGATCTTCTCACGGTAGAGATGCTGGAACAGACGACGCATTGCGCTAAGCAGGCGTGCGGAGCTGGTGGCCTTGTAGCCACCGTCCATCCGCTCACCCAGCAGAGCCTGCAGGTCATCGCGTTGGACACTCTCAAGCGTCAGTTCCCGGTGTGCCAGCCATTCCACCAGCATGGTGAGATCGCGCCGATAGGCACTGAGCGTGTTTTCGGCCAGGTTTTTCTCCAGCCACAGCGCGTCGAGAAACTGTTCGATGAGTGCGAGATCCTTTTCCACATCAACCTCTTTGATTCTGCAATCCGGGCATTATGCCTGATTGCCATCGGTTTCTGGTACACTACGCGCAAAGTCAGAGTAAGAATTGAGAACGTTACGCGATGAATATTGGTCTTTTCTATGGTTCCAGCACCTGCTATACCGAAATGGCAGCGGAAAAAATTCGCGACATCATCGGCCCGGAGCTGGTGACGTTGCATAACCTGAAAGATGACGCCGTCGCGCTGATGGAACAGTACGACGTGCTGATCCTCGGCATCCCGACCTGGGACTTTGGCGAGATACAGGAAGACTGGGAAGCCATCTGGGATCAGCTCGATTCGCTCAACCTCGACGGCAAAATCATTGCGATGTACGGCATGGGCGACCAGCTTGGCTATGGCGAGTGGTTCCTGGATGCGCTCGGCATGCTGCACGATAAACTGGCACCAAAAGGCGCGACGTTTATCGGCTACTGGCCAACAGAAGGCTATGAGTTCACCAGCAAAAAACCGATTATCGCGGAGGGTCAGCTGTTTGTCGGGCTCGCCCTGGATGAAACCAACCAGTACGACCTCAGCGACGAACGCCTGGAAAACTGGTGCGAACAGATACTGGGTGAAATGGCCGAGAAGTTCAGCTAACGCGAACTTAGTCCTGCGTCGGTTGTTGCAACATCATCCGGCGCAGATCTCGCCACTCCGCAGCATCCATACTGTCGGCAGCCAGCCACAAGTGCTGGCGACGACCACCTTCAGGCTGACGCAGTCTCAGCATCATGCCAACGCTAAGCATCCATGGTGTACCGACGATCTCCCACTCTTTCCCCTGCCAGCGCAGACGGGAATCCATCAGCAGTTTGATTTCACCCTGACGGGCGTTGATCCGGCGCTGGCTGCGCACGCTATCAAAAACCACAAACGACAGCAGCAATAACCACAGAGGCGTATAGCTTAGCGGCCACGGCATCAGTAAAACAAAGGCCGCGACCAGGCCGTGGAGCAGTAATGACATCCACTGCGAGCGCCATGAGACGCGAAGATCAGATTGCCACAGGACCACGTTCCCGATTCCGTGTTTGAATTAATTGCACCATCCGTTGCAACTCGGTGTCGGCGGGTTTGCCGTGATTCATCAGCCAGTTGAATAAATCCGGATCGTCAGACTCAAGAAGGCGAACAAACAGGCGCTTATCGTCATCGCTTAAGCTGTCATACTCATATTCAAAGAACGGCATGATGGAGATATCAAGTTCGCGCATGCCGCGACGGCACGCCCAGTGAATACGGGCCTTGTTGTTAATATCCATGTTCTGTTTCCTGCATTACGTTTGGCACAGTTGGTATCCCGTTAGGTATTCATTATTTCTTTCCGGGAACAGTTGCTAGTGTAACGTGTTTTTGGCCGTTCCTTTACTGGAATATTGCAATCGCCGAGCCGGATTCCAGAATAACCACTCTAAAGACAGTGAATTACATTATTTTGCGTGACGCTACGCATAACCGCACGATGGCACGAATGGCGTGCTGAAAGCGCTTGCAATGGCTGTAGTCTCTTTTACCATTAGGCATTATCAAAGCGTTAAGCAATTCAGGATATCACTATGGCATTTACTCCATTTACTCCTCGCCAGCCCGCCGCCTCTGCGCGTCTGCCGCTGACGCTGATGACTCTTGATGACTGGGCGCTGGCGACGCTTACCGGTGCCGACGCCGAAAAATACCTGCAGGGGCAGGTGACGGCAGACGTTGCGCAGCTGACTGAACACCAGCACCTGCTGGCAGCGCACTGCGATCCAAAAGGAAAAATGTGGAGCAATCTGCGCCTGTTCCGCCGCCAGGATGGGTTTGCCTTAATTGAACGCCGCAGCCTGCGTGATGCCCAACTGACCGAACTGAAAAAATATGCGGTGTTTTCCAAAGTCACCATCGCGCCGGACGACGAGCATGTATTGCTGGGTGTGGCAGGTTTCCAGGCGCGTGCAGCGCTCAAAAATCTCTTCAGCGAACTGCCGGATGCGGAAAAACAGGTGGTCAGCGAAGGTGAAACCTCTATTTTGTGGTTTGAGCATCCTGCCGAGCGTTTCCTGCTGGTGACGGATGTTGCCACCGCTGAGCGCGTGACCGACGCCCTGCGCGGTGAAGCGCAGTTGAATAACAGCCAACAGTGGCTGGCGCTGAACATTGAAGCGGGTTTGCCCGTCATTGACGCGGTAAACAGCGCACAGTTTATTCCGCAGGCGACAAACATCCAGGCGTTGGGTGGCATCAGCTTTAAGAAAGGCTGTTACACCGGTCAGGAGATGGTGGCACGTGCAAAATTCCGCGGTGCCAACAAACGCGCCCTGTGGACCCTGGCGGGCCGCGCCAGCCGGGTTCCGGAAGCAGGTGAAGATCTCGAATTGAAAATGGGTGAAAACTGGCGCCGTACCGGCACGGTACTCGCCGCCGTTCAGCTGGATGATGGTCGTCTGCTGGTGCAGGTCGTCATGAATAACGATATGGAAGCCGACAGCGTATTCCGCGTGCGCGACGATGCCAATACGTTGAGCATTGAACCGCTGCCGTATTCACTGGAAGAGTGATGCTGTATCGCCCGGTGGCGCTGCGCTTACCGGGCCTACTGATCCCGTAGGTCGGGTAAGGCGAAGCCGCCACCCGACAACAAACTACACCTGCCCCACATACAAATAAATCGCCAGGAAATGGCACACGCTGCCACCCAGCACGAAGCCGTGCCAGATAGCGTGGTTATACGGAATGCGCTTGCAGACGTAGAAAATCACGCCCAGCGAGTAGACCACACCGCCCACCGCCAGAAGCGTTACGCCCCCAACCGCCAGCTTAATCGCCAGTTGATATACCACAATCAGCGACAGCCAGCCCATAGTCAGATAGGTCACCAGCGACAGCACCTTAAAACGGTGTGCAATGGTCAGCTTAAACAGGATCCCCAGCAGCGCCAGGCTCCAGATTACAATCATCAGGCCACGCGACAGCGGCGAGTTTAATCCCACCAGCAAAAACGGCGTGTAGGTGCCTGCAATAAGAAGATAGATAGCGCAGTGGTCAAATTTTTTGAGCCAGATCTTAGCCCGTTGATGGGGAATAGCGTGATACAGCGTTGAGGCCAGGAAGAGCAGGATCATACTCCCGCCATACAAGCTGTAGCTGGTAATAGCCATCGCGCTGGCGTTGGTGTCCACCGCCTGCACCAGCAGTAATACTAGACCGACAATCCCAAAAACCAGGCCTATGCCGTGGCTTATGCTGTTGGCTACTTCCTCAGCCAGCGAATATCCCTGTGCGATTATTGGTCTGCTTACCATACTTAACTCCGGGAATACAAAAGATGATTATTCATCGCCTGACTATGCTAACTGAGAATGATTCCAGTGAACACCTGTTAGCTAAAATAAATCCACATTCAAGATTTATCCTTACAAATCAAAATAATGTAAAAATAATCCGCCACACAGATGTAAATTATTTTATTAACACCTGAGTAATCAAGGAGATAAAACCGTCTCTCGCCCTTCATCGACATGGTATGATTATGAATAGTGTCCGACAGCGAGTTTAGCCATTGTGAGTATGTTCACCCATTCCGCCGTTGCCAGTCTCAACAATCTTGAGATGATGGTCTACAACTACGTCATTAAGAACCGTGACAAAGTGATGTACATGACCATCCGCGAACTGGCGGACGCGGCTGGCGTCTCCACCACCACTATCCTGCGCTTTTGCCGCAAGCTAAACTGCGACGGCTACTCTGAATTTCGCGTGCGCTTTAAGCTCTATTTAGAGCAAAATGAACCGCAGCAGGCCAATTTTGGTGCCAGTGAAATTATCAGCTTCTTTAAAAGCGTCAACAATGAAGAGTTTGATGCGTTATTAGATGACGCTGTAGATATTATTTATCTTCAGAACGCATTATATTTGTCGGAGCGGGCACATCCGGTTCACTGGCAAAATATGGCGCACGTTTTTTTTCAAATATCGGAAAATTCAGCAACCATATCGACGATCCTTATTTTCCCGTCACCAATGATATGGCAAAAAATGCGTTGGCTATCGTGCTCTCCGTCTCGGGTGAAACCGAGGAGATCCTGCGCTTTGCCAGCCAGTTCAGCCTGCACCATTGCAAGGTGCTCTCTATCACCAGTCACGAACACTCACGCCTGGCAAAGCTGGCGGACTTTAACCTCTCCTGGCATGTGCCTCAAACGCGTATTGCAGGCGTGTACGATATTACCACCCAAATTCCCGTCATCTATATTCTGGAATCGCTTGGGCGTAAGCTGGCGAAGAAATTAGCAGAATAAAACACCCTGTTTTTTTGATGTAACAAATCACATTGCGCACAAATTGTTATATCGTGACATTTAATTTCGCTTTGCTAGACTCGATTTCAATGAGTCCTGAATTGAGAAATAGCAAAGATGAAAAAACTGACCTTACCGAAAGATTTTTTATGGGGCGGCGCGGTTGCGGCTCACCAGGTTGAAGGCGGCTGGAATAAAGGCGGCAAAGGGCCAAGCATTTGCGACGTCCTGACCGGCGGTGCGCACGGTGTACCGCGTGAAATCACCCAGGAGGTGGTGCCGGGTAAATACTACCCAAACCACGACGCGGTAGATTTCCACGGCCACTACAAAGAAGACATCAAGCTGTTTGCCGAGATGGGCTTCAAGTGCTTCCGCACCTCCATCGCCTGGACACGCATTTTCCCGAAGGGTGATGAAACGCAGCCAAACGAAGAGGGACTGAAGTTCTACGACGACATGTTCGACGAGCTGCTGAAGTACAACATCGAGCCGGTCATCACCCTCTCCCACTTCGAAATGCCGCTGCACCTGGTGCAGGAGTACGGCGGCTGGACCAACCGCAAAGTGGTCGATTTCTTTGTGCGCTTCTCCGAAGTCGTGTTTGAGCGCTACAAAAATAAGGTCAAATACTGGATGACCTTCAACGAAATTAACAACCAGCGTAACTGGCGTGCGCCGCTGTTCGGCTACTGCTGCTCCGGCGTGGTCTATACCGAACACGACAATCCGGAAGAGACCATGTACCAGGTGCTGCACCACCAGTTCGTGGCCAGCGCGCTGGCGGTGAAAGCTGCCCGTCGTATCAACCCGGAGATGAAAGTCGGCTGCATGCTGGCGATGGTGGCCCTCTATCCGTTCTCCTGTAAACCAGAAGACGTGATGTTCGCCCAGGAATCCATGCGCGAGCGCTACGTCTTTACCGACGTCCAGCTGCGCGGCTATTACCCGTCCTACGTGCTGAACGAGTGGGAGCGCCGCGGTTTCTCCATCAAAATGGAAGCGGGGGACGAGCAGATCCTGCGTGATGGGACGTGCGACTACCTGGGCTTCAGCTATTACATGACCAACGCGGTCAAAGCGGAAGGCGGCACCGGCGATGCGATTTCCGGCTTCGAAGGCAGCGTGCCGAATCCGCACGTCAAAGCCTCCGACTGGGGCTGGCAGATTGACCCGGTGGGCCTGCGCTATGCGCTGTGCGAACTGTACGAGCGCTATCAGAAGCCGCTGTTTATCGTGGAAAACGGTTTCGGCGCCTACGACAAAGTGGAAGAAGACGGCAGCATCAACGATGACTACCGCATCGACTACCTGCGCGCCCACGTGGAAGAGATGATGAAGGCCGTGACGTACGACGGCGTGGATCTGATGGGCTACACCCCGTGGGGCTGCATCGACTGCGTCTCCTTCACCACCGGTCAGTACAGCAAGCGCTATGGCTTTATCTACGTGAACAAGCACGACGACGGCACCGGTGACATGTCCCGTTCCCGTAAGAAGAGCTTCGAATGGTATAAAACCGTGATTGCCAGCAACGGCGAAACCCTCTAATGCACCGCCCTCTTCTGCTCAGGAGAGGGCAAACCTCTTATCTCCCAGACACTTCTTTACAGCTTAAGCGTTGCCAAAAAACCTGCGCCCTATAAGATAAGCCTCGTGAATATTTGAGGCAAAGATGATCAAACGACAACGCAACGCTATCCTGCTTGTTGCCCTGGCCTGTCTGGTGGTGCTGATATGCACCGCCCAGCGGATGGCCGGGATGCACGCGCTTGTCATGAACGTCACCGCCGTAAGCCAGCCTGTCCAGCAGGGGCAGGAGAGCATCGACGCACCGGTGACGCCCTGTGAACTCAGCGCGAAATCGCTGATGGCCGTTCCGCCAATACTGTTTGAAGGTGCTCTCTTTGCCGTCACCCTGCTTCTTGCGCTGCTGGCCGCTAATCCGCCACGCCGCGAGCGGCTGTGGCCTCCCCGCGTTATCTCTCCGCCCCGATTACGGGTACATCTAAGACTCTGCGTCTTCCGTGAATGAGCATTCGCCTGACACATCAGGTTAATTCATCATTTACGGAGAAAATTTATGTTTACTGTATTCAGGCGACTGCTGGTCTGCCTGCTTTGGCTATGGCTGCCCCTCAGCCAGGCCGCCGACAGCGGCTGGCTGCGTGCCGCCGATAATCAGCACGCCAGCGTCAGGCTGCGCGCGCAGCCTGACAAAAATGGCGATACCCGCCTGCTGCTGGATGTCGCCCTTGAAAAAGGGTGGAAAACCTACTGGCGCTCGCCGGGAGAAGGGGGCGTTGCCCCTGCCATTCTCTGGCATCAACCGGTTGATGCCACCTGGCGCTGGCCTACGCCCGAGCGTTTCGACGTTGCTGGCATCACCACGCAGGGTTATCACGGCGACGTGAGTTTTCCCATTACGGTGCGTGGCGAGTCGCCAAAAACTCTGAGCGGCGTGCTGACGCTGTCTACCTGCAGCAACGTCTGTATTCTCACCGACTCCCCGTTCTCACTGGATCTGACGACCAGCGCGGGCGGCGACTTTGATTACGATTACAGTCGGGCGATGGGCACGCTACCGCTCAGTAGCGGATTGACGTCAGCGATTAGCGCCAGCTACACCTCCGGCAAGCTGACCGTAACGGCACAACGCGACGCAGGCTGGCAGCAGCCCTCGCTGTTTATCGACAGCATGGACGATGTTGATTTCGGCAAGCCAACCTTTTCCGTGCGCAGCGGGTCGCTTGTCGCCACCATCCCGGTGACGGACAGCTGGGGCGACGCGGCTCCTGACATCAGCGGCAAAACGCTGTCAGTCGTTCTCGCGGATAGCGGCCAGGCGCAGGCGTCCAGTCTGAATATCGGGAAAGGCACCCTCACGCCAGCGTTCTCGTTAGGCTGGGTCCTGCTGATGGCGCTGGCTGGCGGCCTGATCCTGAACGTCATGCCCTGCGTGCTGCCCGTTCTGGCCATGAAGCTCGGTACGCTGATGCAAACCGAACGTCAGGCGCGCGGCCAGATACGCAGGCAGTTTCTTGCCTCGGTAGGCGGGATCGTCATTTCGTTCCTTGCGCTGGCGCTCATGATGACGGTCCTGCGTTTAGGTAATCAGGCGCTCGGCTGGGGGATCCAGTTCCAGAACCCGTGGTTTATCGCTGCGATGGCGCTGGTGATGGTGCTGTTCAGTGCCAGCCTGCTGGGATTGTTTGAGATCCGCCTCCCCTCCTCGGCCAGCACCTTCCTCGCCACGCGCGGCGGCAACGGGCTCGCGGGCCATTTCTGGCAAGGCGCGTTTGCCACTCTGCTGGCAACGCCCTGCACCGCACCGTTCCTGGGTACTGCCGTGTCGGTTGCGCTGGCGGCACCGCTCCCGCTGCTGTGGGGTATCTTCTTTGCGATGGGTGTCGGTATGAGCCTTCCCTGGCTAATGGTGGCGGCCTGGCCGGGGCTGGCACAGAGGCTGCCGCGTCCGGGGCGCTGGATGAACGTGGTGCGAGTGGTATTGGGAGTGATGATGCTCGGCTCGTCCCTGTGGCTGCTGAGCCTGCTGGTGGTGCATATCGGCACGCTGCCCGTCATCACGCTGGGTGTGACGCTGATCCTTATCCTGCTGCTGGTTACTGCCTGGCGCTACCGCTGGCAAACCGCGCTGCGTGCCGGTGCCTTTGCCCTGGTCGTTGCCGCCGCAGCGGCGTTCATGACCGCCCCCGGCGGGGAGAACGGCCGTCGCGATCGGGTGAACTGGCAGCCGCTGAGTGAAGAGGCGATTGCCCGCGCGCTGGCTGACAACAAGCGGGTGTTTGTTGACGTGACCGCCGACTGGTGCGTGACCTGTAAAGCCAATAAATACAACGTTCTGCTGCGCGACGACGTGCAGGATGCGCTTTCCGCACCGGATATTGTCGCCCTGCGCGGAGACTGGAGCCGTCCTTCCGCCAGCATTAGCCAGTTCTTAACCACGCGCGGCAGCGCCGCCGTGCCGTTTAACCAGATTTACGGACCGGGGTTACCGCAGGGCCACGTGCTACCTGCGTTATTAAGCCGCGACGCGGTGCTTACCACCCTGTCCGATGCGAAAGGAAAATAACATGAGAGCCTTTATTGCTTTGCTTATGCTGTCTTTATCCACGTTCAGCGTCGCCGCGCCGTCGGATGACGCGTCCAGTGACCAGCTGGCTAAACTGCTGTTCAACGACCCCAATAGCCCGCGTACCGGCGCGAAAGCGCCAAAGCTGATTATTGTCTCTTTCACTGACTACAACTGCCCTTACTGCAAGCAGTTCGACCCTATGCTGGAGAAAATCGTGCATGACAACCCGGACGTGCAGCTCATCGTTAAGCTGTTACCGTTCAAGGGCCAAAGCTCGGTGAATGCGGCAAAAGCGGCGCTTTCGGTTTGGCAGCAACAGCCTGATAAATTCTGGGCGCTGCACCAGCGGTTGATGATGAAAAAAGGGTATCACGACGATGCCAGCATCGCGGCGGCTCAGACAAAGACCGGGACAGACAGCATTAAGACGGAGGATAAAACCATGGACTCTCTGAAAATGAACCTCATCCTGTCGCAGGTGCTGAATATTCAGGGTACCCCTGCGACCATCATTGGCGACCAGATGGTCGCGGGAGCCATTCCTTATGAGGATCTGGAGGCGCTGGTGAAAGAACAGCTGACGCAAGCCCGTGGCCAGTAAGCTCCCGCGCCTGGTGCGCGAACTCGCAATGTGGCTGCTGATCGGCGTTGCCGTGAGCCTGGCAGTAGATTATTTCCGCCAGCCCGCGCTGCCGCAGAATTTCGCCTCAGCCGCGCTGCAAACGCTCGACGGTAAGCCCGTCGACCTTATCGCCATGAGTGAGGAACGTCCGCTGCTGGTGTACGTCTGGGCTACCTGGTGTGGCGTATGCCGCTACACCACGCCATCCGTATCGGCACTTGCCGCAGAGGGCGGCAACGTGATGTCGGTTGCACTGCGCTCCGGTGATAACGACACGCTAGAGAGATGGCTGGCGAAGAAGAAAATGACGCTGCCGACGGTCAACGACGCCAGCGGAAGCCTGTCTCGCCAGTGGGACGTGCAGGTCACGCCCACGCTGGTGGTGATCTCTCACGGAGAGGTGAAGTCGATCACCACCGGCTGGACCAGCAGCTGGGGCATGCGGCTGCGGCTGTGGCTTGCGTCGTAGTTGTTACTTTCCGCCCGCCAGCTCCAGGAAGCTGCCGGTCACGTAGGAGGCGTTGTCGCTCAGCAGCCAGGTAATGGCCTGAGCGACTTCCTCCGGCTGGCCGCCGCGCTGCATGGGCAGCATGGATTTCACCCGATCCACGCGCCCCGGCTCGCCGCCGGAGGCGTGGATATCGGTATAGATCAGCCCGGGGCGTACGCAGTTAACGCGAATGCCCTGCGCTGCCACCTCCAGCGATAATCCCGTCGTCAGCGAGTCCACCGCCCCTTTGGAGGCGGCGTAATCCACATATTCCCCCGGTGCGCCCAGACGCGAGGCGGCGGAAGAGACGTTCACTATCGCGCCTCCTTTACCACCATGTTTGTGCGACATACGCTTTACCGCCTCGCGACAGCAGAGAAAATAACCCGTGACGTTGGTGGCCAGCACGCGGTTAATGCGCTCGGCTGAGAGGCTTTCGATGGTCGACTGCTCAAACAGAATACCCGCGTTGTTCACCAGCGCCGTCAGCGGCTCACCTTCACGATCGATACTGTCAAACATCGCCATAACCTGCGCTTCATCACTGATATCCGCGCGCACGGCAAACGCTTTACCGCCTGCCTCAACAATCTGATTGATCACGTCCGTCGCGGCCTTGATGTTATGGTGAAAATTCACCGCCACGGTGTAGCCTTCGCGTGCCAGCTGCAGCGCAGTGGCTTTCCCAATGCCCCGGCTCGCGCCGGTGACGAGTGCAATTGCCATTCACAACCTCCAGATAAAAAAAAGCCGGGTGGCGGCTTCGCCTTACCCGGCCTACGTTACTACATCAGCACGATTACTGGTATTCGCTCATCGGCACGCAGGAGCAGAACAGGTTACGGTCGCCGTAGACGTCATCGAGACGCTTCACGGTCGGCCAGTATTTGTTTGCCACGCCTGCCGGGAAGACCGCCAGCTCGCGGGAATAACCGTGGTTCCACTCTGCGACCATCTCGTGCTGGGTGTGCGGTGCGTTGACCAGCGGGTTATCTTCCAGCGTCCACTCACCGTCCTGCACGCGGTCGATCTCCATGCGGATCGCCAGCATCGCGTCGATAAAGCGGTCCAGCTCGGCTTTGCTTTCGGACTCCGTTGGCTCAACCATCAGCGTACCCGCCACCGGGAACGACATGGTTGGCGCATGGAAGCCGTAGTCGATCAGACGCTTGGCGATATCCAGTTCGCTAATGCCGGTCTGCTCTTTCAGCGGACGAATATCAAGGATGCACTCGTGCGCCACGCGACCGTCGCGGCCGGTGTAGAGCACCGGGAAGGCGGACTTCAGACGAGTCGCAATGTAGTTGGCATTCAGGATCGCCACCTGGCTCGCCTGCTTCAGCCCTTCCGCGCCCATCATGCGGATATACATCCAGCTGATTGGCAGGATAGAGGCGCTGCCGAACGGTGCCGCAGAGACCGCGCCCTGACGGGTCAGCATGCCTTCAATCTGCACCACGCTGTGGCCCGGCACAAACGGTGCCAGATGCGCTTTCACACCGATTGGGCCCATGCCCGGGCCGCCACCGCCGTGCGGGATGCAGAAGGTTTTGTGCAGGTTCAGGTGCGACACGTCCGCGCCGATAAAGCCCGGAGAGGTAATGCCCACCTGAGCGTTCATGTTCGCGCCGTCGAGGTAAACCTGACCGCCGAACTGGTGCACCACTTCGCACACTTCACGGATGGTCTCTTCGTACACGCCGTGAGTGGACGGGTAGGTCACCATGATGCATGAGAGCTTGTCACCCGCCTGCTCGGATTTCGCACGCAGGTCAGCCAGATCGATGTTGCCGTTCTTATCGCACGCTACAACCACCACCTCCATGCCCGCCATCTGGGCAGAGGCCGGGTTGGTACCGTGCGCGGAGCTTGGGATAAGGCAGATATCGCGGTGACCTTCGTTGCGGCTTTCGTGATAGTGACGGATCGCCAGCAGGCCCGCGTACTCGCCCTGCGCGCCGGAGTTCGGCTGCATGCAGAGCGCGTCATAACCGGTCAGCTTCACCAGCCAGTCGGAAAGCTGGTTGATCATCATGTGATAACCTTCCGCCTGCTCTGGCGGGCAGAACGGGTGCAGCTCGGAAAACTCCGGCCAGGTGATAGGGATCATCTCTGCCGCGGCGTTCAGCTTCATGGTGCAAGATCCCAGCGGGATCATCGCCTGGTTCAGAGCCAGATCCTTGCGCTCCAGAGAGTGCATGTAGCGCATCATCTCGGTTTCGCTGTGGTAGCGATTAAAGACCGGGTGCGTCAGGATCGCGTCATTGCGCAGCATGCTTTCCTGAATGGAGCGGCTGTCGAGCGCCACGTCTTTGTCCAGCGTATCAACGTCCAGACCGTGCGCGTCACCCAGCAACACGCTGAACAGGTTCAGGATATCGTCACGGGTGGTGCTTTCATCCAGCGTAATGCCGACGGCGTTGTGAATGTCGCTGCGCAGGTTGATCTCTGCTGCATCCGCGCGCGCCAGCACGGCCGCTTTGTCCGCCACGTCCACGCACAGGGTGTCGAAGTAGTGAGCGTGGCGCAGCTTAAGGCCTTTCTGCTGCAGACCGCAGGCCAGAATATCGGCCAGGCGATGAATGCGGCTGGCAATACGCTTCAGGCCAGCCGGGCCGTGGAACACGGCGTACAGGCTGGCGATGTTGGCCAGCAGCACCTGGGAGGTACAGATGTTGGAGTTCGCTTTCTCGCGGCGGATGTGCTGCTCGCGAGTCTGCATCGCCATGCGCAGCGCGGTGTTACCGGCAGCATCTTTTGAGACGCCGATAATACGGCCAGGCATGGAGCGTTTGAATTCATCTTTCGCGCCGAAGAACGCCGCGTGCGGGCCGCCGTAGCCCATCGGCACGCCGAAGCGTTGCGCTGAACCGAAGACAATATCCGCACCCTGTTTGCCCGGTGCCGTCAGCAGCACCAGCGCCATAAAATCGGCGGCAACGCTGACAACCACTTTGCGGGACTTCAGCTCGGCAATCAGCGCGCCGTAGTCGTGAACTTCGCCGGTGGTGCCTACCTGCTGCAGCAGCACGCCGAAGACGTCCTGGTGATCCAGCACTTTGTCAGCGTCGTCGACAATCACGTCAAAGCCGAAGGTTTCCGCACGGGTGCGCACCACGTCCAGCGTTTGCGGATGCACGTCCGCCGCCACGAAGAAGCGGTTGGCATTTTTCAGCTTGCTGACGCGTTTTGCCATCGCCATTGCTTCGGCGGCGGCGGTCGCTTCATCCAGCAGCGAAGCGGAGGCGATATCCATCCCGGTCAGATCCAGCGTTACCTGCTGGAAGTTCAGCAGCGCTTCCAGACGGCCCTGAGACACTTCTGGCTGATAAGGGGTGTAAGCGGTGTACCAGCCCGGATTTTCCAGCATGTTGCGCAGGATAACCGGCGGCAACTGCACGTTGGTGTAGCCCATGCCAATGTAAGACTTATAGCGCTTGTTCAGGCCTGCAATAGCCTTCAGCTCCGCCAGCGCGGCGAATTCCGTGGTGGCTTCCCCCACCTGAGGCGGCGTGGCAAGCTGGATGTCTTTTGGCACAATCTGGCCGATCAGTGCGTTTAATGAATCCGCGCCAACTGTCTTCAGCATCTCCTGCTGTTGCTGAGCATCCGGCCCAATGTGACGTTCAATGAAGGCGCCACGGTTTTCAAGCTGGCTTAAAGTCTGTGTCATGAGCGATGGTTCCTGAAACGTGCAGTGAATTTAAGTTCCCTCTCCCCGTGGGAGAGGGTTAGGGTGAGGGGAAGATTGGCACCCTCACCCCTGTCCTCTCCCAAAGGGAGAGGGGGATTACTGATTACTCGTCTTCTAACAGTGCTTCGTACGCGGTCGCATCCAGCAGCGCGGCAACCTGAGATTCGTCGCTGGCTTTGATCTTGAAGATCCAGCCGCCTTCATACGGCTCGCTGTTCACCAGCTCTGGCGAATCGCTCAGCGCGTCGTTAACGGCAACGATTTCACCGCTCACAGGGGCGTAGATGTCAGAAGCCGCTTTTACGGACTCCGCTACGGCGCAGTCGTCGCCCGCGCTAACGGTCGTGCCCACGTCAGGCAGGTCAACAAACACCATGTCGCCCAGCAGCTCTTGCGCGTGCTCGGTGATCCCTACGGTGTAAGTGCCGTCCGCCTCTTTACGCAGCCACTCGTGTTCTTTGCTGTATTTCAGTTCTGCTGGCACATTGCTCATTGAAGTTCTCCTGATAAAAATGATTAGGCGACCGGCTTACCGGCGCGAACAAAAATCGGTTTGGTTACGTTGACCGGCATTTCGCGATTGCGGATTTGCACCACCGCCGTTTCGCCAATACCCGCCGGCACGCGTGCCAGTGCAATACTGTAGCCCAGCGTTGGGGAGAAGGACCCGCTGGTGATCACGCCTTCGCGATGATTGCCGTCGGCATCGGTGAAGCGCACCGGCAGTTCGCCGCGCAGCACACCTTTTTCCGTCATCACCAGGCCAACCAGCTGTTCAGTGCCCTTCTCGCGCTGCATCTCCAGCGCTTCACGGCCAATAAAGTCACGGTCAGCCGGTTCCCACGCGATGGTCCAGCCCATGTTGGCGGCCAGTGGAGAGACGCCTTCGTCCATCTCCTGACCGTAGAGGTTCATCCCCGCTTCCAGACGCAGCGTATCGCGCGCGCCCAGACCCGCAGGCTTCACGCCCGCTTCCACCAGCGCGCGCCAGAAATCAGCGGCCTTCTCGTTTGGCATCGCAATTTCGTAGCCCGCTTCACCGGTGTAGCCGGTGGTGGCGATAAACAAATCACCCGCCTGCACGCCGAAGAACGGCTTCATGCCTTCGGTTGCTTTGCGCTGTTCGTCGGTAAACAGAGACGCGGCTTTCGCCTGCGCGTTCGGCCCCTGCACGGCGATCAGCGACAAGTCGTCACGGACGGTGATATCGATGGCATAAGGTTCGGCGTGTTGGGTGATCCAGGAGAGGTCTTTTTCGCGGGTGGCGGAGTTTACAACGAGGCGGAAGAAATCTTCAGTGAAGTAATAGACGATAAGGTCATCAATCACGCCGCCCGAGGCATTCAGCATGCCGCTGTAGAGCGCTTTGCCCGGCGTCTTCAGTTTAGCGACGTCGTTTGCCAGCAGATAACGCAAGAACTCCCGGGTGCGGCTACCGCGCAGATCGACAATCGTCATGTGTGACACGTCGAACATACCGGCATCGGTGCGCACCGCGTGGTGCTCATCAATCTGCGAGCCGTAGTGCAGCGGCATCATCCAGCCGTGGAAGTCCACCATGCGGGCGCCGCATAACACGTGTTGTTCGTACAAAGGAGTCTGTTGAGCCATCTTGTCCTCGTTGAAAAATTCACCGTGAAACCCGGTATCGGCCTCGTTCCCGAATGCCGACGCAAACGTTCTCTTTTACCTGAACTTACCACCGAAACCGGCGGTTAACCATAAGGTAAAACGGGCCATCACATTAGCTTATGACCAAAAAACGCTGAAAAGCCTACAGAGTTATTCACTGGAAAAATGCGATTAACCCCGCACAAAATTAACAATGATCTAACAGGATTTAGCACATGGTGATATTTCGTGCGGAAAAACGGGCCGAATTTCCGCACCGGAAAAAACGCGACATTAGTTAATCTAATGCGAAAAATGAGGTGGAATTAGATTATTTCAAACGAGGGAATTTCCCCGGCGCAGAGGCCGGGAAAATAAAGTGTGACGGGGATCTAAGTTAGCGCAGCCAGTCAGGGAGATCGTTAAGACCCATCGCCTGACGGAGAAGTTGAGGTTTGACGCCAGGAAGCGTATCGGCCAGTTTAAGACCGATATCGCGCAGCAGTTTCTTCGCCGGATTTGCCCCGGCAAACAGCTCGCGGAAACCCTGCATGCCCGCCAACATCATCGCCGCACTGTGCTTGCGGCTGCGCTCGTAGCGACGCAGGTAGAGATGCTGGCCGATATCTTTCCCTTCGCGATGCAGGCGACGCAGTTCTTCTACCAGCTCCGCCGCGTCCATAAAGCCAAGATTAACGCCCTGCCCGGCCAGCGGATGAATGGTATGGGCCGCATCGCCCACCAGCGCCAGACGGTGCGCCGCAAACTGACGCGCGTAGCGGCCGGTTAACGGGAACACCTGACGCTCGCTTTCAAGCGTGCACAAGCCAAGGCGGTTATCAAACGCCATGCACAGCGCCTGGTTAAAGGCATCCGGCATCGCCTCCTGCATCAGTTGCGCTTTTTCCGGCACCAGTGACCAGACGATAGAGCACAGGTGCGGCTCGCTCAGCGGCAGGAACGCCAGAATGCCGTCGTTGTGGAAAATCTGCCGCGCCACGCCGCCATGCGGCTCTTCGGTGCGGATCGTTGCCACCATCGCATGATGGCGGTAATCCCAGAAGGTCAGCGGGATATCGGCTTTGTTGCGCAGCCAGGAGTTCGCACCGTCGGCACCGACCACCAGACGCGCGGTCAGCATGTCGCCGCTTTGTAAGGTGATAAACGCCTCGTTTTCACCCCATGCCACCTGCTGGATCTGCGCGGGCGCAACCAGCGTTACGTCGCTGCACTGCTGCGCTTTCTGCCACAGCGCGTGGTGGATCACCGCGTTTTCGATGATATGACCCAGATGGCTATAGCCCATGCTTTCATCGTCAAAAGCAATATGACCAAAGCTGTCTTTATCCCACACTTCCATGCCGTGATAGCAGCTGGCGCGCTGCGCCACAATATCTGCCCAGACGCCAAGGTGCGTCAGCAATTTCTCACTGGCGGCATTGATCGCCGAGACGCGGAGTTCCGGCGGAGCATCCTGCGCGACGGGCTGCGGCGCTTTCTGCTCCAGCACGGCCACGCGAAGGCCGCTGCCCTGTAAACCGCAGGCCAGCGCCAGCCCGACCATACCGCCGCCAACAATGGCGACATCAACATTTTGCACGGTGATAACTCCTTAACGCGCGACCCAACCCAGGGTCCGCTGCGCCAGCACGTCACGTGCCGGAATGAACAGTTCCATCGCCATCAGCCCGAGGTTGCGGCCTGCAACCAGCGGTGCCCAGCGATTGGCAAAGAGATGGACTAAACCATCGGTAACGCCGATTGTCGCCTCTTTATCGGCCTGGCGTCGCTTCTGGTAATGGCTTAGTACCGAATAAGCGCCACAATCTTTTTGCTCACCCCATGCCAGCGCCAGCGATTCCGCCAGGCTCATGACATCACGCAGCCCAAGGTTAAATCCTTGTCCGGCAATCGGATGTAATGTCTGCGCGGCGTTGCCGACCAGCGCCACGCGGTGAGAAACAGACTGCGATGCGGTGGTTAACGACAGCGGATAGACCGCACGTTTCCCCGCATGGGTAATACGCCCGAGTCGCCAGCCAAAGGCTTTCTGCAGCTCGGAACAAAAACGTTCGTCGGACCAGGCCTGAACCTCTTCAGCTTTATCCTGCGGATGACACCAGACAAGCGAACAGCGCCCATCCGACATCGGCAGCATCGCCAGCGGACCGTGCTGCGTGAAGCGCTCAAACGCCCGGCCGTTGTGTTCTGCTGCGGTCGCGACGTTCGCAATAACCGCGACCTGCCCGTAAGGCTGCTGCCGCCACTCTACGCCGCACTGCGTGCCGAGCGCCGAACGCGAGCCGTCCGCCGCCACCAGAAGCTGGCCGTCAAGAACGGACCCGTTTTCCAGCGTCACGCTGACCGCGTCTTCGCTGCGGCTAAAGCTGGCCACGCGTGCCGGACAGTGCAGCGTTACGCCTGGCGCATCCTGTAACAAACGGAACAGGCGCAGGCCAACATCATGCAGCTCTACAACCTGCCCAAGCGCTTCAATACGGTAATCCTGCGCATCCAGCGTCACAAACCCGGCATGGCCGCGATCGCTGACGTGCACGGTGTTAATCGCCGTGGCGCAGTCGGCAATCGCCTGCCAGATACCAATGCGTGAAAGCTGCTGACAGGTGCCCTGCGCCAGGGCAATGGCGCGCGAGTCAAAACCGGGGTGGTTCGTCGCCTGCGGGGCAACGGCTTCCACAAGATGGACCGGGAGCTGGCCTTTCGTCAGATGCGAAATTGCCAGCGCCAGCGTGGCACCGGTCATCCCGCCGCCCACGATGATCACGCTCATGCGCGTGCCGCTGCCATCAGCGCCTCAATATCATCGGCGTTCTTCACGACGGTTGCGGTCAGGTTTTCATTGCCGTTTTCGGTGATCACGATGTCGTCTTCGATGCGAATGCCGATCCCGCGGTATTGTTCCGGCACGTCAGCATCCGGCGCGATGTACAGCCCCGGCTCAACGGTTAACACCATGCCTGGCTCCAGCACGCGTGAACGTTCAGGACCGTATGCGCCCACGTCATGAACATCCAGACCCAGCCAGTGGCTCAGGCCGTGCATAAAGTACGGACGGTGAGCATTCTCGGTAATCAGCGTGTCGACGTCGCCCTTCAGAATGCCGAGTTTCACCAGACCCGTAATCATGATCCGCACCACTTCACCGGTGACATCCTGAATGGAGGTTCCCGGACAATATAACCTGAGCGCCGTTTCCAGGGATTCGAGCACGATGTCGTAAATTTCGCGCTGAGCAGGCGAGAATTTACCGTTCACCGGGAAGGTTCGGGTGATGTCGCCTGCGTAGCCCAGATACTCACACCCGGCGTCAATCAGCACCAGATCGCCGTCGCGCAGCGCGCTTTCGTTCTCGGTGTAGTGCAGAATGCAGCCGTTTTCCCCGCCGCCAACGATGGTGTTGTAGGACGGGAAGCGCGCGCCGTGGCGGTTAAATTCGTGGTGAATTTCGCCCTCAAGCTGGTATTCGAACATGCCGGGACGGCACTTTTCCATGGCGCGAGTGTGGGCCAGGGCGCTGATTTCGCCCGCGCGGCGCAGTACGTTTAGCTCTTCCTCAGACTTAAACAGGCGCATCTCATGCACGACCGGGCGCCAGTCTGTGAGCGTGGCGGGGGCTGACAGGTTCTGCCGCGAACCTTTACGCAGCTTATCCAGCGCGGTGAAGACAATCTCATCCGCATACGCATATTCGCCCTGGGCGTGATACAGCACGTCCAGACCGTTGAGCAGTTGGTAAAGCTGCTGGTTGATTTCGCTAAAGGCCAGCGCGCGGTCAACGCCCAGCTTCGCCGGGGCGGCTTCTTGCCCTAAGCGGCGGCCAAACCAGATTTCGGCCGTCAGATCGCGCACGCGGTTGAAAATCACGCTGTGGTTGTGGGTGTCATTGCTCTTGATCAGCACCAGTACCGCTTCCGGCTCGTTAAACCCGGTGAAGTACCAAAAATCGCTGTTCTGGCGATAGGGGTATTCGCTGTCGGCACTGCGCGTCACTTCGGGCGCGGCAAAAATCAGGGCAGCGCTTCCCGGCTGCATGCTGGCTAACAGCGCCTGACGACGGCGCAAATACTCTTGATTCGAGATAACCATGACACCCTCCTGTGCGTTATTTTTCTTAATGTAAGGTTGGCTTGCGGACTTCCGGCGCGGTCGGCTGTGAACGCGTAAAGGTGTCGTGGCACAGCAGCGCCGCCACGCGCACGTACTCAATGATCTCTTCGAGGGACATTTCCAGCTCTTCCTGGTCTTCGTCCTCATCGTAGCCGAGCTGTGCAATATTACGCAGATCGTCGATCGCTTCACCCGCTTCGCCGGTCACTTTATCGAGCTTCGGCTGAGACACGCCCAGGCCCAGCAGATAATGGTTTACCCAACCCGCAAGCGCATCCGCGCGATCGAAGACGCTGACGTCGTCCCCATCAGGCAGAAAAAGCTGAAAAAGGAAGCCATCGTCTTCCAGCGAATCACTGGTCGTTGCATGCATTTTACGCAGCGCTTCTGCCAGTTCGTGACCAAACGCCAGCCCTTCGTTCGTGAGGTCGTGGATCAGCGGCTGCCAGGAGCTGTCGCTGTTTCCACCGCACAGCATGCCACTGATCAGACCGTGCATTTCGGCAGGGGTTAAACCCACTCCCTGCTGGTTCAGTAACTGGTTTAAATCCTTGTAACCAGGCATTTCGTTCTGTATAGACATGCGCATTCGTCATCATTGGGGGATATTCATGATATGCTACCACTTTGGACCCTGGTGATACCAGAAAAGGGCTTGTATCTTCACATCAGGGTAGCTATAGTGTCGCCCCTTCGCAGCCCCCGGGGCAGTAAGCGAAGGCAGCGCAGTCAATCAGCAGGAAGGTGGCATGTCTGCACAACCCGTCGATCTCCAGATTTTTGGCCGTTCACTGCGAGTGAATTGTCCACCTGAACAAAGGGATGCTTTGAATCAGGCTGCGGACGATTTGAATCAGCGGTTGCAAGATCTAAAAGAACGCACTAGAGTCACAAATACTGAGCAGCTGGTTTTCATCGCCGCGTTGAACATCAGCTATGAACTGACTCAGGAAAAAGCGAAGACCCGCGACTACGCGGCAAGCATGGAGCAGCGCATTAAAATGCTCCAGCAGACCATAGAACAGGCATTGCTTGATCAAGGTCGCAATCCCGAAAGACCGGGACCAAAGTTTGAATAACACTTCTCAGTTGACTATGGTAGAGTAACTGTGAAGACAAAATTTCTCTGAGATGTTCGCAAGCGGGCCAGTCCCCTGAGCCGATATTTCATACCACAAGAATGTGGCGCTCCATGGTTGGTGAGCATGCTCGGTCCGTCCGAGAAGCCTTAAAACTATGACGACACATTCACCTTGAACCAAGGGTTCAAGGGTTACAGCCTGCGGCGGCATCTCGGAGATTCCCTCTCTTTTCTTCTACCGACTACCATGACTCAATTCCCTGAAGTTTCTGCTTCACGCCAGGATATCCGTCAGTTAATTCGTCAGCGCCGCCGTGCGTTAACCCCCGATCAGCAAGCGCATTTTGCCCAGCAGGCCGCCGCCCGTATGATGGGGTATCCCCCTGTCGTGATGGCGCACACCGTTGCGCTGTTTTTGTCATTTGACGGAGAGCTGGATACCCAGCCGTTGATAGAACAGCTCTGGCGCGCAGGGAAGAAGGTGTATCTGCCGGTGCTGCATCCGTTTAGCGACGGTAATCTGCTGTTTCTGCACTACCACCCGCACAGCGAGCTGGTGGTGAATCGCCTGAAAATCACCGAGCCGAAACTCGATGTCCGCGACGTGCTGCCGCTCTCTGAGCTGGACGTGCTGATCGCGCCGCTGGTGGCGTTTGATGAACAAGGCCAGCGTTTAGGGATGGGCGGCGGTTTTTACGACCGCACGCTGCAAAACTGGCAGCAGTACGGGTTGCAGCCGGTGGGTTACGCGCATGATTGTCAGGGCGTGGAGGCGTTGCCGGCGGAGAAATGGGATGTGCCGTTACCGGCGGTGGTAACGCCCAGTAAAACCTGGACCTGGTAGAATAAAGCCGGGTGGAGCTTACGCTTACCCGGCCTACAAAACCTCAACGTAGGTCGGGTAAGGCGCAGCCGCCACCCGACACCACAAACCGCACAATTAGTACAGCAGACGCGCGCGAATCGTTCCCTGAATCGCCTTCATGCTCTGCAGCGCTTTCTCGGCCACATCGTCATCCGCTTCGATATCAATAACCACATAGCCCATCTGCGAGTTGGTCTGCAGATACTGCGCGGCAATGTTAACGCCCTGCTCGGCAAAGATCTGGTTGATGGCAGTCAGCACGCCTGGACGGTTTTCGTGGATGTGCAGCAGACGACGACCACCGTGCAGCGGCAGAGACACTTCCGGGAAGTTCACGGCAGAGAGCGTAGACCCGTTGTCGGAGTATTTGCTCAGCTTACCCGCCACTTCCAGGCCGATATTCTCCTGCGCTTCCTGAGTAGAACCGCCGATGTGTGGCGTCAGGATCACGTTGTCGAACTCGCACAGCGGAGAGGTAAACGGATCGCTGTTGGTCGCTGGCTCCGTCGGGAACACGTCGATGGCCGCACCCGCCAGATGCTTACGCTTCAGCGCATCCGCCAGTGCCGGGATATCAACAACCGTGCCGCGCGCGGCGTTGATCAGCAGTGAGCCGGGCTTCATCAGCGCCAGCTCTTCCGCGCCCATCATGTTTTTGGTGGAGGCATTTTCCGGCACGTGCAGGCTCACCACGTCGCTCATGTTCAGCAGGTCAGACAGGTGTTGCACCTGGGTCGCATTGCCCAGCGGCAGCTTGCTTTCGATATCGTAGAAGAACACGTGCATACCCAGGGATTCCGCCAGAATACCGAGCTGCGTACCGATGTGGCCGTAGCCGATAATCCCCAGTTTTTTACCACGCGCTTCGAAAGACCCGGACGCCAGTTTGTTCCACACGCCGCGGTGCGCCTTGGCGTTCGCTTCAGGAATGCCGCGCAGCAGCAGCAGCAGTTCGCCAATCACCAGCTCCGCCACGGAACGGGTGTTGGAGAACGGGGCGTTAAACACGGGAATACCGCGTTTGGCGGCAGCATTCAGGTCAACCTGGTTGGTACCGATGCAGAAGCAGCCGATAGCCACCAGCTTTTCCGCCGCGGCAATAACGTCTTCAGTCAGATGAGTACGGGATCGTAGGCCAATGAAGTGGGCATCACGGATGGACGCTTTCAGCTCTTCGGTATCGAGCGCGCCTTTGTGAAATTCGATGTTGGTGTAACCTGCCGCACGAAGGCTATCGATTGCTTTTTGATGCACGCCCTCGACCAGCAGGAATTTAATCTTGTCTTTCTCCAGTGATACCTTTGCCATTTACCCGACCCTGTTTTTGTCTGAACTGATGTTGTGCTGGATATGAATCCGCTGTAGCCAACATATCAAAAAAAACTATTGCAGCAATATGAACGTTTGCGTCGGCACTCTGAAGAAAAGTCATCCAGGGCAAAATGTCAGAGGAAAATGCTATGGAAATTTACAAACGTGGCAGGATCGGCAAAAGAGGTTCAAAAACGTGATACAAGTCACCGAATTTAGCTTTTCAAAAATTTTTTAGCGGGGGGAGGACTCCCCCCGTCAGATCATTTTACGATGGTTTTCACGCCGTCAGCCGTGCCGATCAGCGCCACATCCGCGCCACGGTTGGCAAATAACCCTACGGTCACTACGCCTGGGATAGCGTTGATGGCATTTTCCAGTGCTACTGCGTCGAGGATTTCCAGACCGTGAACGTCGAGGATCACGTTACCGTTATCGGTGACTACGCCCTGACGATATTCCGGACGACCGCCCAGCTTCACCAGTTGACGGGCAACCGCGCTACGGGCCATCGGGATCACTTCAACCGGCAGCGGGAAGTTCCCCAGGATGTCGACCTGCTTGGAGGCGTCCGCGATACAGATGAACTTGTCCGCTACAGAAGCGATGATCTTTTCACGCGTCAGCGCCGCGCCACCGCCCTTGATCATCTGCATATGGCCGTTGATCTCATCCGCGCCATCAACGTAAATGCCCAGACGATCCACGTCGTTGAGATCGAAAACGGTAATGCCGAGGCTTTTCAGCTTTTCCGTGGAAGCATCGGAGCTGGAAACCGCGCCCTCGATCTGCCCCTTCATCGTGCCCAGGGCATCGATAAAGTGTGCCGCCGTTGATCCCGTACCAACACCGACAATGGTACCCGGCTGTACGTACTGGAGAGCGGCCCATCCTACTGCTTTTTTCAGTTCATCCTGCGTCATGATCGTTTTGCCTGTGGTGTGAAAACTCAGGGCGCATTATAGAACACGTCGGATGGATTTCGTCTGCCACGAAGGGAAAATTGTGTCATAGTGCAGATTAAGCAAAATTAAGGAGTAAGCCAGAGCAATGAAACGTCCGGACTACAGAACACTACAGGCACTTGATGCGGTTATTCGTGAACGCGGTTTTGAGCGCGCGGCGCAGAAGTTGTGCATTACCCAGTCCGCCGTATCACAGCGTATCAAACAGCTTGAAAACATGTTCGGGCAACCCCTGCTGGTGCGTACCGTTCCGCCGCGTCCAACGGAGCAAGGGCAAAAGCTCCTCGCGCTGCTGCGTCAGGTTGAACTGCTGGAAGATGAGTGGCTGGGTGACGAACAAACGGGTTCCACGCCGCTGCTGCTGTCGCTGGCGGTGAACGCCGACAGTCTGGCAACCTGGCTGCTGCCTGCCCTTGCGCCAGTCCTGGCCGACTCCCCTATTCGACTGAATTTACAGGTAGAAGATGAAACCCGTACTCAGGAGCGCCTGCGTCGTGGTGAAGTGGTTGGAGCGGTCAGTATCCAGCCTCAGGCACTGCCAAGCTGTCTTGTCGATCAGCTAGGTGCGCTGGACTACCTGTTTGTTGGCTCAAAAGCCTTTGCCGAGCGCTACTTCCCGAATGGCGTCACCCGCGCCGCGCTGCTAAAAGCCCCTGCCGTGGCGTTCGACCATCTGGATGATATGCACCAGGCGTTCCTGCAGCAAAACTTCGACCTCCCGCCGGGCAGCGTGCCGTGCCATATCGTGAACTCGTCCGAAGCCTTTGTGCAGCTTGCGCGTCAGGGCACCACCTGCTGCATGATCCCGCACCTGCAGATTGAGAGAGAGTTGAAAAGCGGTGAGCTGATTGACCTGACACCGGGGCTGTATCAGCGCCGGATGCTCTACTGGCACCGCTTTGCGCCGGAAAGCCGTATGATGCGCAACGTCACCGACGCGCTGCTGGCGTTCGGGCACAAGGTGTTGAGACAGGACTAATCGCTTGAATTCCCTCTCCCTGTGGGAGAGGGTTAGGGTGAGGGCAAATTACTGCGCCTTAGCCGCCTCAGTTTGCTGAGTTTGAGTTGGCTCCAGCTGGAACACCACATCCACCTGATCGTCGAACTGAATGGTTGGCTGCTCATAGGTTTCCTGAGCAGAAACCGGGGCTGCATCAGCCTTCATCATGCGTACCATCGGGCTTGGCTGGTAGTTAGAGACGTGGTAACGCACGCTGTAAACCGGGCCGAGCTTGCTCTTAAAGCCAGAAGCCAGCTGCTCCGCCTGATGGATTGCATCATTAATCGCGGCTTTACGCGCTTCGTCTTTGTATTTCTCCGGTTGCGCAACGCCCAACGAGACGGAACGAATTTCATTCAGTCCCGCTTTTAACGCGCCATCAAGCAGCGAGTTCAGCTTATCAAGCTGACGCACGGTCACTTCCACGGTACGTACGGCACGGTAGCCTTTGAGAATGCTTTTCCCGTTCTGGTAGTCGTAATCCGGTTGGGTACGCAGGTTAGCGGAACTGATATCCTTTTTACCTACGCCATTCTGCTCGAGGAAAGAGAGATATTGCGCAACACGATCGTCAGCCTGCTTTTTAGCGGAGGCGGCATCTTTCGCGGCCACGTTCACTTCAATTGCCAGGGTTGCAACATCCGGTACCGCGTCCACGCTTGCGGTGCCTGAAGTGACGATGTGCGGGCCATTTGGCAATTCATTTGCCTGCACCGACACCGCACCTAAACTCACTAATGCCGCCAGGGCCATCACTTTAAACTTCACTGTCATTCCTCCATGTTGCGAAGAGTGCCCCCACATCAGGGCGCATGCCAGCAAGCTTAGCGGGTCTTGTTCAGATGTCCATAAGACAAACGCTTAGTTGAACAATCCCTGTACATGATGAATGCCCTCTTTTGCCAGCTGGAAAGCAATAAACCACATCACCAGACCGACCAGCGTATTGATGATGCGCTGAGCTTTAGCGGTGCGCAAACGCGGGGCCAACCATGCCGCCAGAATGGCGAGTCCGAAGAACCAGAGGAAGGAGGCGCTGACCGTACCGAGCGCAAACCAGCGCTTCGGCTCAACATCCAGTTGTCCACCCAGGCTACCCAACACCACGAAAGTATCCAGATAAACATGCGGGTTGAGCCAGGTCACCGCCAGCATGGTGACGATAATTTTCCAGCGGCCCTGCTTCATCACTTCGGCACTCGCCAGCTCAAGGTTGCTGCTCATCGCCGTTTTCAGCGCACCGAATCCGTACCACAGCAGGAACGCCACGCCGCCCCAGGTCACCAGCGCCAGCAGCCATGGAGACTGCATCAATAGCGCGCTGCCACCAAAAATCCCGGCGCAAATCAGCAGCAAGTCACTGACAGCACACAGCAACGCGATCATCAGATGATACTGGCGGCGGATGCCCTGGTTCATCACAAACGCATTTTGCGGACCAAGGGGGAGGATCATGGCCGCACCTAAGGCAAGCCCTTGAAAGTAATAGGATAACATGACGTAAATCTCTCAGAATTGTCTTTGGAGCAGACTATACTGTGAGAATGCCATTAGAGGAAATTGATAATATTAATTGGGTATTAGCAGTACTTATAAAAATAAAAGCCCGGTGGCGCTAGCGCTTACCGGGCCTACGGGAGACGTTATTCGGCTTCTTTTACTTTTTTGACGTTTACGTCCATCTGCGGGTACGGGAAGCTGATGCCGTTGGCGTCAAACTCGCGCTTAATGCGTTCCAGCACGTCCCAGTACACGTTTTGCAGATCGCTGCTCTTGCTCCAGATACGCACCACGAAGTTAATTGAGGATGCGCCCAGCTCGTTCAGGCGAACCGTCTGCTCTTTGTCTTTCAGAATGCGATCGTCTGAAGCAATGATGTTGCTAATCAGCGACTTCACCTGATCGATGTCGGAGTCGTACGCCACGCTGATAATCAGTTCGTTACGACGCACCGGTTCACGGGAAAAGTTAATAATGTTGCCCGCGATGATTTTCCCGTTCGGCACGACCACGATGCGGCCATCGACGGTACGCAGGGTGGTTGAGAAAATCTGCACCTGCAGCACGGTCCCGGCAATGCCGCCAAGGTCAACGTATTCACCCGAGCGGAACGGACGGAAAGTGACCAGCAGAACGCCTGCCGCCAGGTTTGAAAGTGAGCCCTGCAGCGCCAGACCAATAGCCAGACCAGCCGCACCGAGCACCGCGATGACGGATGCCGTCTGCACGCCCACACGACCCAGCGCCGCAATCAGCGTAAAGGCGATGATGCCATAACGCACCAGTGCGGAGAGGAAATCAGCCACCGTGGCGTCAATGTGACGGGCCAGCATCACGCGGTTGACCGCGTTCGATACGATACGCGCCACGATCATCCCGACGATGATAATGGCAATCGCCGCGACGATGTTCACGGCATAGCTCAGCAGCAGTGCCTGGTTACGCACCAGCCAGTTACCGGCGTGATTGATGCTGTCTACAACATCGAGTTGTTCCATTTATTCTTCCTTTTGTTAAACCAAAACACAAAATCCATCCCCCATGGAGACAGGCAGGTCAGTAAAGGGTAAACAAAAAGCGCAAATATTGCCAAACAGATCACAAAAGCAGATGTTGCAGCATATTGAAAACGCGAAAAAAAAGGCCCGCATTTGCGGGCCTTCTGATGCTGTTAGCAGCTCAAATTACAGAACGTCGATCGCGTTCAGTTCTTTGAATGCCTGCTCCAGACGGGTCACCATGGACGTCTGTGCAGCGCGCAGCCATACGCGTGGATCGTAGTATTTCTTGTTCGGCTGGTCTTCGCCTTTCGGGTTGCCCAGCTGACCCTGCAGGTAAGCTTCGTTGGTTTTGTAGTACTGCAGGATACCGTCCCATGTTGCCCACTGGGTGTCGGTATCGATGTTCATTTTCACTACGCCGTAGCTTACGGAGTCTTTGATTTCCTGAGCAGAAGAACCGGAACCGCCGTGGAAGACGAAGTTCAGGCTGTTGTGCGGCAGGTTGTGTTTCTTGGAAACGTATTCCTGAGAATCACGCAGGATGGTTGGGGTCAGAACCACGTTACCTGGTTTGTAAACGCCGTGTACGTTACCGAAGGACGCTGCAATGGTGAAGCGTGGGCTGATTTTGCTCAGCTCGGTGTATGCGTAATCAACGTCTTCTGGCTGGGTGTACAGTGCAGAAGCGTCCATGTGGCTGTTGTCCACGCCGTCTTCTTCGCCACCGGTGCAACCCAGTTCGATTTCCAGGGTCATGTCCATTTTGGACATACGCGCCAGGTATTTGGAGCAGATTTCGATGTTTTCGTGCAGTGACTCTTCAGACAGGTCGATCATGTGAGAAGAGAACAGTGGCTTACCGGTTGCCGCGAAGTGTTTTTCACCCGCGTCCAGCAGACCGTCGATCCACGGCAGCAGTTTCTTCGCGCAGTGGTCAGTGTGCAGGATTACTGGAACACCGTAGTGTTCAGCCATCTGGTGTACGTGGTGCGCACCAGAGATAGCACCCAGGATTGCAGCACCCTGAGGAACATCAGTTTTCACGCCTTTACCTGCGATGAACGCTGCGCCACCGTTAGAGAACTGAACGATAACTGGAGCTTTAACTTTGGCTGCAGTTTCCAGTACGGCGTTGATGGAGTCGGTACCCACGCAGTTAACTGCTGGCAGAGCGAAGTTGTTTTCTTTAGCTACCTGGAACACTTTCTGTACGTCATCACCAGTGATAACGCCAGGTTTTACGAAATCAAAAATTTTAGACATGTTGCTTAGTCCTGTATCTTCGGCCGTTAGAAAAGGTGCGTGCTCTTATAAGCGCGCTGAAAATTGGGCAGGTTTCCCTGCCCTTGAATGGCTTACTTCTTAGCGCGCTCTTCGAGCATTGCTACTGCTGGCAGTACTTTGCCTTCCACGAATTCGAGGAATGCGCCGCCACCAGTGGAGATGTAGGAGATCTTGTCAGCGATACCGAACAGGTCGATTGCTGCCAGGGTGTCACCACCGCCTGCGATAGAGAACGCTTCGCTGTCTGCGATTGCGTTAGCAACGATCTCAGTACCTTTGCGGAAGTTCGGGAATTCGAACACGCCAACAGGACCGTTCCACAGGATAGTTTTTGCGTTTTTCAGGATTTCAGCCAGTTTCTGTGCAGAAACGTCGCCCAGGTCCAGAATCTGCTCTTCATCTTTGATGTCGTTAACAGATTTCAGGGTCGCGGTCGCGGTTTCGGAGAACTCGGTCGCTACGCGAACGTCAGTTGGAACCGGGATGTCACAGGTGGTCAGCAGGCGTTTGGCTTCGTCAACCAGGTCTGCTTCGTACAGGGATTTACCCACGTTGTGGCCCTGAGCGGCAACGAAAGTGTTCGCGATACCACCGCCAACGATCAGCTGGTCAGCGATTTTAGACAGGGAATCCAGAACGGTCAGTTTGGTAGAAACTTTAGAACCACCAACGATAGCCACCATTGGACGAGCTGGTTCTTTCAGTGCTTTACCCAGCGCTTCCAGTTCGTCAGCCAGCAGAGGACCGGCACAGGCTACGTCCGCGAATTTACCGATACCGTGGGTTGACGCCTGCGCGCGGTGAGCCGTACCGAAGGCATCCATTACAAACACGTCGCACAGTGCAGCGTATTTTTTAGACAGTGCTTCGTCGTCTTTCTTTTCGCCTTTGTTGAAGCGAACGTTTTCCAGAACAACCAGTTCACCGGCAGCCACTTCAACGCCGTCCAGGTAATCTTTCACCAGGCGAACCGGGCTGGACAGTTTGTCTTTCAGGTAATTAACAACCGGCAGCAGAGAGAACTCTTCGTTGTACTCGCCTTCAGTTGGACGACCCAGGTGGGAAGTGACCATCACTTTAGCGCCCTGCTTCAGAGCCAGTTCGATGGTTGGCAGAGATGCACGGATACGCGCGTCGCTGGTCACTTTGCCATCTTTAACCGGTACGTTCAGATCGGCACGGATGAAAACGCGTTTACCAGCCAGATCCAGATCGGTCATCTTAATTACAGACATGGTGAATCCTCTCGTTGATTCTTAAAGTTTTGCAGACGCACGATGCGTCTTACCTGAAACCTTGAGCGGCCATTGCTAACGTGGTGTCGAGCATTCGGTTAGCAAAGCCCCATTCGTTATCACACCAGACCAGCGTCTTGATAAGGTGTGCCCCACTGACGCGCGTTTGTGTGCCATCGACGATAGCGCTGTGCGGGTCGTGGTTAAAATCTACTGAGACCAACGGTAATTCCGTATAGTCAACTATACCATGAAATGCACCCTGTGCCGCTTTTTGCAGCAACAGGTTGACTTCACAGGCTTTTACCGGTTTTTTCACCGTCACGCTGAGGTCGATTGCGGTCACGTTAATCGTCGGAACGCGCACGGCAATCGCTTCGAAACGGTCGTTAAACTGCGGGAAAATTCGGGTGATCCCTGCCGCCAGTTTCGTATCCACCGGGATGATTGACTGGCTCGCTGCGCGAGTGCGTCGTAAATCCGGATGGTAGGCGTCGATAACCTGCTGATCGTGCATGGCGGAGTGAATCGTGGTCACGGTGCCGGATTCAATGCCATACGCATCGTCTAACAGTTTGATGACCGGAATAATGCAGTTGGTGGTACAGGAGGCGTTGGAAACAATGCGGTGTTCAGCCTGCAGCTCATGCTGGTTAACGCCAAACACGACGGTCGCGTCGAGGTCGTTACTGCCGGGGTGAGAAAACAGGACTTTTTTTGCGCCTGCGGCCAGATGTGCTTCGCCATGTTCGCGGCTGCCGTAAACGCCGGTACAGTCAAGCACGATATCCACACCCAGTTCACGCCACGGTAGCCCGTCGATGCTGCTCTCATGCAGTACGCGGATGGCATCGTCGCCGACAAACAGCTGATCTCTTTCCTGGCGAACATCCCAGGCAAAGCGTCCGTGGCTGGTGTCATATTTCAACAAATGCGCCATGCCCGCAGCATCCGCCAGTTCGTTGATTGCTACCACGGTTATTTCCGCACGACGCCCGGATTCATATAAAGCACGAACCACGTTGCGCCCGATGCGACCGAAGCCATTAATCGCTACGCGTACGGTCATAGATCTCCTGCAAAGCTATCCCTGGGTTTGAGGTGGCTGAAAGAGTAATCCAGCGACGCCCGAAGGGGAATCCTTGCTGTCACAAACTGCGATTGATTGGTCAATTGTCGAACATTTAATCGACTGAAACGCTTCAGCAAGAATAAGCGAATTGGGGAATAAAAGGAATCTCTGTCCAGATGAATAAGCGGGCTATATGACTTGCATCACATTTTTGATGGAATAGTGCCGACAAAAAAGCCGGGTGACGCGCTAGCGCTTACCCGGCCTACTTTCGTGCCATTTGTAGGCCCGGTAAGCGCAGCGCCACCGGGCAAAACAGCAATTACAGCAGTTCTTTCGCCTTAGCGACAACGTTCTCAACGGTGAAGCCGAACTCTTCGAACAGCAGCTCTGCCGGAGCAGATTCACCGAAAGTGGTCATACCGACGATAGCGCCGTTCAGGCCAACGTATTTGAACCAGTAGTCAGCGATACCCGCTTCCACAGCGACGCGAGCGGAAACCGCTTTAGGCAGCACAGATTCACGGTATGCAGCATCCTGCTTGTCGAACGCATCGGTAGACGGCATGGAAACCACGCGGGCTTTCACGCCTTCTGCAGTCAGTTTTTCCCAGGCTGCAACAGCCAGTTCAACTTCAGAACCGGTGGCGATGAAGATCAGCTCAGGCTGGCCCGCGCAATCTTTCAGCACGTAACCACCGCGAGCGATGTTCGCCAGTTGCTCAGGCGTACGCTCCTGCTGTGCCAGGTTCTGACGGGAGAGGATCAGCGCGGTTGGACCGTCCTGACGCTCAACGCCGTATTTCCACGCCACCGCGGATTCAACCTGGTCACATGGACGCCATGTGCTCATGTTCGGCGTCACGCGCAGGGAAGCCACCTGCTCTACCGGCTGGTGAGTTGGACCATCTTCGCCCAGACCGATGGAGTCGTGGGTGTAGACCATCACCTGACGCTGTTTCATCAGCGCAGCCATACGCACGGCGTTACGTGCATATTCAACGAACATCAGGAAGGTAGAGGTGTACGGCAGGAAACCACCGTGCAGGGAGATACCGTTGGCAATCGCAGTCATACCGAATTCACGTACACCGTAATGGATGTAGTTACCGGCAGTGTCTTCGTTGATCGCTTTAGAACCGGACCAGATAGTCAGGTTAGAAGGCGCCAGGTCAGCGGAGCCGCCCAGGAATTCAGGCAGCAGAGGACCGAACGCTTCAATCGCATTCTGAGACGCTTTACGGCTCGCGATTTTAGACGGGTTCGCCTGCAGCTTAGCAATGAATTCGTTCGCTTTCGCGTCGAAGTCAGACGGCATGTCACCTTTCATACGACGGGTGAATTCAGCCGCTTCCTGTGGGAACGCTTTCGCATAGGCAGCGAACTTCTCGTTCCAGGCCGCTTCTTTCGCCTGGCCCACTTCTTTTGCATCCCACTGAGCGTAGATCTCAGATGGGATTTCGAATGCAGGGTGTTTCCAGCCCAGAGCTTCACGGGTCAGTGCAATTTCCGCGTCACCCAGCGGTGCACCGTGGGAGTCGTGAGTACCCGCTTTGTTCGGCGAACCGAAGCCGATGATGGTTTTGCACATCAGCAGGGACGGTTTGTCCGTCACAGCGCGCGCTTCTTCTACTGCACGTTTAATCGAGTCAGCATCGTGGCCATCAACGCCACGCACAACGTGCCAGCCGTAGGCTTCGAAGCGTGCTGCGGTGTCATCAGTGAACCAGCCTTCAACGTGACCGTCGATGGAGATACCGTTGTCGTCATAGAACGCAACCAGTTTGCCCAGCTTCAGGGTACCTGCCAGGGAGCACACTTCGTGAGAAATGCCTTCCATCATGCAGCCGTCGCCCATGAACGCGTAGGTGAAGTGGTCAACGATGTCGTGACCAGGACGGTTGAACTGCGCCGCCAGCGTCTTCTCAGCAATCGCCATACCGACTGCGTTAGCAATACCCTGACCCAGCGGGCCGGTGGTGGTTTCTACGCCCGCGGTATAACCCACTTCCGGGTGACCTGGCGTTTTGGAGTGCAACTGACGGAAGTTTTTCAGCTCTTCGATTGGCAGATCGTAGCCGGTGAGGTGCAGCAGGCTATAGATCAGCATAGAGCCGTGGCCGTTGGACAGCACGAAGCGGTCGCGGTCAGCCCATGACGGGTTCTGCGGGTTGTGGTTCAGGAAGTCACGCCACAGGACTTCGGCGATATCAGCCATACCCATAGGAGCCCCTGGGTGGCCAGATTTGGCTTTCTGTACTGCATCCATGCTCAGCGCACGAATAGCATTAGCAAGCTCTTTACGTGAGGACATTTTAACTCCAGATCGGACTGTTAAAGGCCATGCCCTTGACGACAGCGCGTTTTGGGCTACGCCGGAAAAAAGTGCCAACAATGTAACCCAAGCCGCAAGTCATGTACATGGAGCATTCTTTTGCTCGTTAAGAAATCTCTGGATCATGCTCGCATGTTGCGCAATCTCCTCGCCCGCCCCTGGTTATATTCCTTATACTTAGCCCGACACCGGCTTCGCTGACGGTGCACTTTTCGGATTTTATTCAGATTAACGAGTACGGAAGCAATCTCATGAAAATGCGTGCAATAGTGCTGACCCTGGGTACGACGCTCCTGCTGAGCGGCTGTCAGAATATGGATTCTAACGGTCTGATGACATCAGGCGCAGAAGCCTTTCAGGCCTATTCCCTGAGCGACGCGCAGGTAAAAGCGCTGAGCGATCAGGCGTGTAAAGATATGGACGGAAAAGCCACGCTTGCCCCGGCTAACAGTACCTACACGCAGCGTCTGAATAAGATTGCATCCGCGCTGGGCGACAACATCAACGGCCAACCGGTGAACTACAAGGTTTACGTGGCGAAAGACGTAAACGCCTTCGCGATGGCGAACGGCTGTATTCGCGTCTATAGCGGGCTGATGGACATGATGACCGACAACGAAGTGGAAGCGGTTATCGGCCACGAAATGGGCCACGTTGCGCTCGGCCACGTGAAGAAAGGGATGCAGGTTGCGTTAGGCACCAACGCCATTCGTGCGGCGGCGGCCTCTGCGGGCGGTATTGTTGGCAGCCTGTCGCAGTCACAGCTTGGCGACGTCGGTGAAAAGCTGGTTAACTCCCAGTTCTCCCAGCGTCAGGAGTCCGAAGCGGATGATTACTCCTACGATCTGTTGCGCAAACGCGGGATTAATCCATCAGGTTTAGCCACCAGCTTCGAAAAACTGGCCAAGCTGGAAGCGGGTCGCCAAAGCTCCATGTTTGACGATCACCCGGCCTCGGAAGAACGTGCACAACATATTCGCGACCGTATGGCCGCAGACGGAATTAAATAATTTTACCGGGAGGCATATTTGCCTCCCTTTTATTTCGCATCAATTGCTAATTTAAAAGCACGTATCGGTAACTCGCCAGAAAGCCCCGCCACATCTGCATTTAGCCCCTGAAACGTCTGGTCACATATTTATTGCAATCGTTAATATTTCCGGTAATTATCAACCACGCAATCATTCAAATTAATATATCCAGACAGAGACGTTCCCTCCGTGAAAAAAGAATTATCATTAGTTGCGTTAAGTTTATTTTCCGCATTACCTGTCGCTGCAAGCCAGCAATCCGACGGCCAGGGTTTTATTGACGACAGCCATCTGGATCTGTTTTTACGTAATGCCTATATCAGCCGCGATTACCATCAGGGCCAGCAGGATAAAGCCGAATGGGGCCAGGGCATCATTGCCACATTTGCATCCGGCTATACCGAAGGGCTGGTGGGCTTCGGCGTGGACGGTATCGCCCAGTATGGCGTGCGTCTGGACGGTGGCCGCGGCAAGAGCGGCGCGGGCGGCATCGACTTCTTCAAGCAGGAAGACGACGGCCGGGCAAAATCCGATCTGGCAAAGTTTGGCGCGACGGCCAAAATGCGCATCTCCAATACCGTGCTGAGCTACGGGAACCAGCGTCCTGAGCTGCCAATCATTACATCCGACAGCTCCCGCCTGCTGTTTGAAAGCTACACCGGCACCCTGCTGACTTCGAAAGAGATCGACGGTCTGGAAGTGAACGCCGGTTACTTCACCGACGAGCAGCGTAAAAGCGATGACCGCCACGACAGCGGGCTGAAGAGCCTGACCTTCGGCGGCGCAAGCTACCAGTTCAACGACCAGTTCAGCGGCGCGCTGTACGCCTCTCATAATGAAGAGGTGATGAATAAGCAGTATCTGGGCATGAACTTCAAACAGCCGTTCAGCACCGGACAGCAGCTGGTGCTTGATTTCAACGGCTACAATTCGCGACTGGATCAGCGCTACGCGGACAGCCTCGACACGGGCCGCAGCAACACCATCTGGAGCCTGGCGGCAAGCTACATCTGGGATATTCATACCTTCAAGGTGGCGTACCAGCAGAGCAGCGGCAGCACCGGCTACAACTACGGCGGCTATCGCGACCAGGGCGGCGTGGGGGACGGCGGCAACACCATCTGGCTGGCGAACTCCTACTGGTCTGATTTCAACGGTGAAGACGAGCGCTCATGGCAGGCCTCTTACGGTCTGGACTTCGGCGGCCTCGGCCTGCCTGGCCTGAGCTGGACCACCGCTTACGTGCGTGGCGACAACATTAAAACGTCTGAAACCAGCAACGGCAAAGAGCACGAGTGGTTTAACCAGATCCAGTACAAGGTACAGGATGGCCCGGCAAAAGACCTGACGCTGCGCCTGCGCTACTCCGTACTGCGCGTCTCCAGCAACGCCAGCGAGTACAACGTGGGCGGGGATGAGATCCGCGCTTACGTGGAATACCCGTTTAACGTGTTCTGATTTCCCCCCTCACCCTAACCCTCTCCCACAGGGAGAGGGAACTCCGTCACCCTCTCCCTGTGGGAGAGGGCTGGGGTGAGGGCTTCAGACCGCACTGCACAGCTAGTAAAGCGTCTTCTGCGGCGGCCCGGCAAACTTCAGGGCGCCAATCTGCCCCATTCGTACTTCCACTACCGACGGCCCCGGCATCGCCAGCGCCTCCGTCATCACCGCATCAAAATCCTCTGCCCGCTCAACGCTCCACGCCTGAAGGCCAATCGCCTGCGCCAGCAGGGTAAAGTCCGGCGTATGCAGTTCGTTATAGTACTGACGTCCGCCGAAATACTTGTCCTGAATACCGCGCATCACGCCGTAACCGCCGTCGTTCATGATCAGCAGCGTCACGTTGGCTTTTTCCTGCGCCAGCGTCGCCAGCTCGCCTAAATTCAGGCTCAGGCCGCCGTCGCCCACCAGCCCCACCACCTTACGCTGCGGGTTGGCGATTGCAGTGCCGATCGCCATCGGCAGCCCCATGCCAATTGCCCCGGCCAGAGAGTGAATGTTCATCAGAGGTCCGTTGGCGCGAAACAGACGGCTGCCCCACAGGCTGCCAGACACGGTGATATCGCGCACCAGCAGGCCATCTTTCGGCAGCGCTTTCTCGATGGCGTCGTTGAGCTTCGCGTAGGCGCCGCACTGCTCGCGCAACCCCTGTTCGGCTTGCTCAACCGCCTGCTGCACCTGCGCATCCCACTGCACGCTGCCCCACTCACGGCCCTGGGCCTTATCGGCCAGCGCGCTAAGCAACGCGGAACAGTCGGCTACCAGCGTGTTGTCCATCAGGTAGTTACGGCTTGCCGCCGCCGGGTCGATATCAATCTGCACGCGCGGATGCGGCAGCTCAAGCGTCCAGGAACGGGTTTCGTTGCTGCGCAGGCGTGAACCGGCGACCAGCGTAAAATCGCACTGCGCGATAAGCCCCTCCACCGACGGCGAGTTGTGGAACGCCCGCAGGCTGGCGCGATGGCCGTCCGGCAGCACGCCGCGCGCGTGGGTGCTGGAAATCACGGTGATGCCCGCATCCGCCAGCTTTTTCACCGCGTCAGCGCTTCCCAGCGCCCCGCCGCCCAGCCACAGCAGCGGCTGTTTTGCCAGCTTAAGCTGCGTCCACAGCGCATCAACCGTCATGGGATCGACGGCTGGAACCGAAGCCGGTTTCACCGGTTTCGTCACCAGCGACAGCGGAATTTTCGCACCCTGAATATCAATCGGGATTTCCACAGAGACCGGTCCGCACGGCGGCGTCTGCGCCTCCTGAATGGCTTTATGCAGAATGGCCATCGCCTGGTTAGCGTTGCTGATGCGGTACGCACGCTTTGAGCTGGCCTTCAGGAAGGTCAGCTGGTCGCGGGTTTCGTGGATAAACCCGGTGTCGGCATCCAGCCAGGCTTTCTCTACCTGCCCGGTTAAATGCAGCAGCGGCGTGCAGGCGTTCATCGCTTCCACCAGCGCACCTACCGCGTTACCCGCCCCCGCGCCGGTGCTGGTCAGCGCCACGCCGAGGCCGGAAAAGCGCCCGTGGGCATCGGCCATGGTGACGGAACCCGCTTCGCCGCGCGCGGGCACGAAGCGGATGTTGCCCCGCTGCCCCACCGCGTCAGCAATCGGCAGGTTGTGAATGGAGATGACGCCGTAAATGGCCTCAACCTGATACTGCTCCAGCGTTCTGGCGATGGCGTCGCCGACGGTTATCATTTCGCTCATTGCTCACCCTTTCTCAGTCGCACCAGTGGTTGACGCTGTTACCCGTCGCCAGATAAATGCTCTTTTGCTGCATCCAGGCTTTTAGCCCCTGAATACCCTTTTCGCGGCCCAGACCGCTCTCTTTAAAGCCCCCGAACGGGGTCGAAATGGCAAAAACCTTGTAGGTGTTGATCCACACGGTTCCCGCTTCCAGTTGTTCGCTTAACCGCAGGGCACGCCCGGTATCGCGCGTCCAGATCCCCGCTGCCAGGCCATAAACCGAGTCGTTCGCTTCGCGAATAAGCGCCGCTTCATCGCGAAACGGCATCGCCACCAGCACCGGACCGAAGATCTCCTCCTGACACGCGCGGGCGCTGTTGCTCAGCCCCTCGATAATCGTGGGCTGGAAAAAGCTGCCGTTTGCAAGATGGGGATCGGCAGGGATCTCCCCGCCGCACAGCACGCGGCCCCCCTCGCGCTTCGCCAGCTCAACGTACGCCTGCACGCTCTGACGATGCTCGTCGCCGATCAGCGGTCCCACGTGGACGCCGTCGGTAAACGGGTGCCCGACGCGCAGCCCGCGAGTTAACTCCAGCAGCCGCGCCATCAGCGGCGCGTAAATGCTCTCGTGAATGAACAGCCGCGATCCGGCAATGCACGCCTGCCCCGCCGAGCTGAAAATGCCGTAGCAGATCCCGCGCGCGGCCTGCTCGAGGTCTGCATCTTCCAGCACGATGGTCGGGGATTTTCCGCCCAGCTCCAGCGAGGCCGGGATCAGCTTTTCCGCCGCCACGTGCGCCAGATGACGGCCCGTGGTGGTGCCGCCGGTAAAGGAAATTTTTCGCACTTTAGGGTGACGCGCCAGCGCATCGCCAATCACCGAACCTTTGCCCGGCAGCACGCTCAGCAGCCCGGCGGGCAGCCCGGCCTGTTCGAAAATCCGCGCCAGCTCCAGCGCCATCAGCGGCGTGGCTTCGGCGGGCTTGAGGATCACCGCGTTACCGGCAGCAATGGCCGGCGCGACCTTCTGCATTTCGCTGGCAATTGGCGAGTTCCACGGCGTAATGGCCGCCACCACGCCGAGCGGCTCGTAGCGGCTCAGCGTCAGCAAATCGGGCTGGCGCGGCGTTGGGAGCTCACCCTCCAGCAACTCGCAGGCGGCGGCAAAGTAGCGCGCCGTTCCCGCCGCGCTCATTACCAGCCCGCGCGCTTCTGCCAGCGGCTTGCCGTTATCGCGGCTCTGCATCTGCGCCAGTTCATCCACGCGAGATTCAATCAGGTCGGCAACCTTATGCAGGATCTTCGCCCGGACGTGCGGCAGGCAGCCGCGCCACGCCGGATCGCGCCAGGCGCGCTCTCCGGCCTCAATCGCCTCCTGCAGATCGTCGAGACTTGCCGCGTTCAGCGTAGCGTTAATTGACCCGTCAGCCGGGAAGTGGCTCTGCATCGGGCTGCCGCTGCCGTGTCGCCACTGGCCGCCGATAAAAATCTTCAGATCGTCCATCGTCACTCCTCAGCTCAGGGCCAGTTCACGGCAGGCGCGCACCGCGCTCAGTGCCGCCAGGGTGGAGGTTTTAGGATTAGAAGCCAGCGGCAGCCCGCTCAGCTCAAGATGGAACTCGCCGAACAATCCTTCCACGTGCAGCGTATGGGTATTGCGTTTCGTTAACGGGTCGACCATCAGCTGCACGCGGGTCTCATCCATCCCCATCCCGCCGAGCGCCACGGTTGCCGCCACGTTAGCGTTGGCCGGAAACAGACGCGCCGCCTCGCGGGCGCTGCCCTCGAAGAAGACCTTTGCTTCAGAAACAGAACTGAGATCGACAAGCTGCTCGGCGTAGCTGCCGCGCCAGCTGGCCGGGCTTTTGCGCGACCGGTAAGTCACGCGCTCAAGTCCGCCCTCTTTCGCCGCCGCCAGCCCGTCGATACCGGCAACCGCACCGGAGAGCAGCGTCAGTTTGCCTCCCGCCGCAAGCAGCCGCTGCTCCAGCGCGCTGTCCGCCAGCGCGCCGGTGGAGATCGCTGCCAGATGCCAGCCGCGTCTTAAAATCGCTTCGCCATACTGCGCCACCGCCTGCTGGCTGGCGCACTCCAGCACCAAATCGGGCGTATGCGCGCACTCCATCGGGGAGGCCAGCGCCACCACATCCTCGCCAAGCTGCGCGCGGATCGCCGCGTGGTGAGACTCGCGCGCCACGATCCAGCCGATAGCGACGCCCTTCGGCAGGCGTTCAATCACCGCCTGCGCCATGGCACCGAACCCAATTAACATTACCTTTTTCATGATGCGTCCTTACAGATGGCGGCAGAAGCCCCCGGAAACGTCCAGCGCTGCGCCGGTGGTAAACGAGGCCAGCGGCGAGGCGAGAAACAGCAGCGCCTGCGCAGGCTCCTGCGGCTTGCCGAGGCGCGCCATCGGAATGCCGCGCTTGCGCGCGATATCCGCCGTCCACTCCAGCCAGCTCTGGCTTTTGTCCGCCCGGTTCTCAAAGCGGCGCTGCCACTGTCCGGACTCCACCATGCCGAGCAGAATGGAATTGACGCGGATGCCTTTGCCCACCAGCTCTTTTGAGAGCGTGAGCGTCATATTCAGCAGCGCGGCGCGGGCGGCGGAAGTGGCGATCATGTGCTCCTCCGGCTGCAGCGCCAGCAGGGAGTTCACGCAGGTGATAGAGGCGATGTCGGACTGCTCCAGCAGCGGCTGAAACGCCTGTACCGGGTTGATCACCCCGAACAGCTTCAGCTCGGCCTCGTGCAGCCACGCCTCGCGCGGGGTGTCGTGGAAGTGCGCCACGTAGCCCTGCCCGGCGTTGTTGATCAGCATATCCGCCCCGCCAAAGCGAGCCTGCACCGCGTCCGCGAAGGCCTGAATCTCGTCGGCGTTCAGCACGTCGCAGCGATAAGAGAAAATCTCCCCGTTGGGGTATTCGTTGTGCAGCGCCGCGTGGGCGCTGGCGAGCCGGTCCGGATCGCGGCCGCAGAAGGCTACCCTTGCCCCCTCGCCCAGCAGCAGGCGCAGCGTTTCAAAGCCAATGCCGGACGAACCGCCGGTAACGACCGCCACGCGGCCATCAATGTGTGCATTCATCGCGCACCTCTTCGTTAATGCGTAAAAGCTGTTGGTTAAAAAACGCGTCGTTGTCGAGATAGCTGGCGTGTCCGGCCTGCGGGATCGCGATAAACGGCATGCCGTAGCGCAGCGCCAGCCCCTGCACCAGCTCCGGCTGGGTGATGGCGTCCTGCTCGCCGCACCAGACTTCAAAATTGCCCGGGTAGCGCTTAAGCCAGCCGTGAATGTCGTTGTGCACCAGCATCCACGCGGCGGCAAGGTAGCCTTCCGGTCGCAGCGTGCGCATGCCCGCCGCCACGGTGGCGATATCTTCCGCGCGCGCGCCAGGGCGCAGCAATTTCGCGGCGCGGGTCTGGGCGAGGATCTCACCGCCCAATGCCATCTGCTGTTCGCGGCTGCGCCAGACCTGCTCGCGCTGCTCCGGCGCGGCATTGCCGTATCCCTGCGCGGCGTCCGCCAGCACCAGATGGATGACGCGATCCGGGAACTTCGCCGCAAAGGCGCTGGCGACCAGTGCGCCGAGCGAATGGCCGACCAGCACCGCCTGCCAGACACCCGCGCGGTCAAGCATCGCCGCCAGCGCGTCGGCATAATCCCCCGCGTTTGCCCGCTCAACCGCCAGCATCGGGCTTTCGCCATAGCCGGGCATGTCCCACGCCAGCACGCGAAAGCCGTTCAGCGCCATCTGCTTATGCCAGGAGGCCGCGCCGGAGCTGATACCGTGCAGCAGCATCAGCGGGATGCCGCTTCCCTGTTCACGAAAACCCGTCATCATGCCCCCTTAGTTCCGCTTCACTTTGGAAAGCGGATGATCGGCGGGGTAGGTCGGGATTTCCGGCTTGTTGGTCCCCAGCATGACGCACATCAGCGCCTCTTCTTCGCCGTGGTTAAACAGCCCGCGATAGATGCCCGGCGGAACGGAGATCAGGTCACGCTCGCGCAGCACGGTTTCGGTGTAGTTGTCGCCGTCCTGGATCATCAGCGTGATCTGCCCTTTAAGCATGAAGAACACCTCTTCCACGTCGTCGTGCAGGTGCAGCGGCCCTTCGCACTTCGACGGCAGCACCATGGTGGAGAAGGTAAAATGGTCCGCCTGCACGGTGTTGGTGTCGTTCGCGACGCCCGTTGCGCCGGTGCCGATATAGCGCATCTGCGCCCGGCGGTACTTCGGGTCAAAATCGGCCTGGAACTTCAGCGCGTTCCAGTCGTACTTGCGGCCTTCGAAGCGCGCAATGCGCGACTCGACCCACTCTTCCATCGTCAGGTGGTCAGGTTTGATGCCTGTTGTGTTGGTTACGGTTGAATCAGTCATGACACTCTCCTCAGTAACGTCTCAGCAGCGGCAGTAACAGGACGCAGCCCACCGCCGCCATCACCGCCAGAAAAATCAGCCCGGAATCCATGCTGTGGGTGAAGGCGATTAACGCCCCCATCACCGCTGGCGACAGCGCGCCCGCAAAGTTTCCCAGCCCGTTGAAAATGCCGCCCGCCGTGGCGCTCACCCGCGGATGGGTGGCCTTCGCCAGCAGGGCGAAAATATTGGGTGCGCCGGTGCCCCACATAAAGGTGCTGAAGCTCATCGCCGCGATGATGGTCAGCGGGGTGTCGAGGTGCATCACCGCCGCCAGGCCTATCGCAGCCCCCGCCATCGAGATAAAGCAGGCCGCCGCGCGCTTATCGACCCGGTCCGACAGCCACGCGCCAATGACCTCGCCCGCCAGCATGGCGATGAACGGCATCGACGACAGCCAGCCCGCGTGCTCCAGGTGAATGCCTTTGCCCTTAATCAGGTAGCCCGGCAGCCAGCCGTTGATGCCCCACAGGTAGGTCAGGAAAGCGATGTTAAAGATGCAGATGATCCAGAAGTGCGGGCTGACAAACAGCTCGCGGCGCGCGGCGCGGCGCTCGTCCTGAGACGTCTGCGAAGTGCCGGGCTTCGTATCCAGACGGATCCCGCGCAGGCCGATGCGCACAAAGATCAGCACCGGCACGGTGAGCATCGCCATCACGAAGAAGGTACTTTGCCAGCCGAAGGTGTTCAGCAGCCAGAGGGAAAGCGGGAAGCCAATCGCCGCGCCCACCGGCGTGCCCAGCAGCCAGAGCATGGTGGCGCGCGCCTGAAGATGCTGCGGGAAGTTGTGGCGCACGATGGCGAAGGCCAGCGGGAACAGCGGCCCTTCTGCCACGCCCAGCAAAATGCGCAGGACGATCATCAGCGTGTAATTATGGGTGAAGCCCATCGCCACCATCAGCACGCACCACACCGCCATCATTCCGGTGAGCAGGCGCAGCGGCGCAATTTTGTCGCCCAGCCCGCTTAAAAACACCGACGAAAAGCCGTAGCTGAGCAGAAAGGCGCTCATCAAAATGCCGAGGCGCGTGGTGTCGAAATCGATGCCCATCGCCTGCTGGAAATGGCCGTCGGAAAACAGCGCCGCGATGCTGATTTTGTCGAAGAACGCCAGCAGCACGCAGGCCAGCAGCGACAGCGGGATGGCCCAGCGCACCGCTTTTTCAGGCGTACGGGTTCCCTCACCGCTCGCCTCAACGGGCGCGGTGTTGGTCTCTAATGTGGTCATGTCTCCCCCTACGGGTGCGGGTTAGCTATCGCAATGACATCAGTGAAAAAGCCGGGTCGCCGAGCGGTACATCTGATAAATCCCGCCCCGTTGCCATCCAGCGCTTCGCCAGCTTGACGGTGCGCGCGTCGTTGAACACCACCAGCTGCGTCAGCCGCCCGTTGTCGTCCAGTGAGAAGTACAGCGCCTCTTCACGCACGACCGTTCTGCTGCCCGGCTGCGGAATGCCGAGGATCTGGATGTTGTGCTGGTATTGATCCGACCACAGCCACGGCGCGTCGTCGTAGCCCGGCGCATCGGGGTTGAGCATCGCTTTCGCCGTCGCCACCGCCTGGTTTTGGGCGAAGGCCCAGGACTGAATGCACAGGCCGTAGTGATGATGCTGCGCCACATCGCCGGCGGCAAAAATGTACGGATCCGACGTTCGCCCCTGGGCATCCACGACGATCCCGCGCCCGGTTTTCAGCCCCGCGTCGCGGGCCAGCTCCAGATTGAGATCGACGCCGATCCCCACCACCACCGCATCAAAGGTTTCACGCTGGCCGTCGCAGTGGATAACCGGCAGGCCGTTATCGTCCTCCAGCTCCAGCGCGCCGCAGCCGGTACGGATATCCACGCCCTGCTCGCGGTGAAGGGCCTCTAAGCGCTGCGATACCTCGCCGCTCACCGAGCGCATGCAGAGCGCGGGCTGCTGCTCGAACAGGGTGACCGCTACGCCGCTTTTGCGCGCGGACGCGGCAATTTCCAGGCCGATCCAGCCGCCGCCGACAATCGCCAGGGTTTGGCTTTCCGCTAGCCGACCTTTCAGGCGCTGCGCGTCCTGCCAGTGGCGCAGGGTATAGACCTGCGGATGCGCCGCCCACGCCTCACCCGGCAGGCGCGCCCGCCCTCCGGTGGCAATTAAAAGGATGTTGTAACTAAGAATCTCGCCGTTGCTTAAACGCACCGTTTTCGCCTCGCGGTCGATCTGCTCCGCACGCAGCGGGCGGTACCAGCTCAGGTTCAGCGCCTGCTGCGCCTCGTCGGTAAACAGCCTTGGGAGCGCCGCGTCCGGCTCCAGCAGAGAGGCTTTCGACAGCGGCGGACGCTCGTAGAAATCCCACTCTTCTTCCGCCACCACGCAAATCTCGCCGTCAAAGCCCTCGTCGCGCAGGGTTTTCGCCGCCCAGCCGCCCGCCTGGCCGCCGCCGATAATGACAATGCGCGACGTCATACCGCCTCCGGCTTTTTCTGCTGGCGGCGCGTGTCGTGGTCGATCCCGCCTTCCACCGCCCACTCGGTAAAGGAGACCAGCGAGTGCTCCAGCTCGCGCGGCTGCCAGTTTTCGGTCAGATAATCGTCGTTGGTGTAATACTCAAACGCGCCGCCGGTCGGGCTGTTGACGTACCAGAAGTACGCCGACGACACCGGATGACGGCCCGGCCCGATAAAGGTGCTCCAGTCATTTTTATTCATCGCGATACCGCCGCCGATCACCTCGTGGATGTCGCGCACGGTGAAGGCCACGTGGTTCAGCCCGCGCCTGCGGTTCGGCAGCTGCAGCAGGAACAGGTTGTGATGACCGCCGCGCGCGCCGCAGCGCAGGAACACGGCGCGGTTGATGTAGCGGTCAGAGACCTGGAAGCCGAGCACCTCGCGGTAGAATTTTTCCACTGCCGCCAACTCCTCCACGAAGAACACTACGTGCCCCACGTTGATGGGCTGGGCGCGATCGTAAACCGGGCTGGGCGTGTCGATACGGCGAACGTCGCCCCACTGGTTGATCGGCTCAACGTTCAGCTCCACGTCGGTCTGCTGGCTGACCTGCACGCGCAGCGTCATGCCGTTCGGGTCGAGGCACTCCAGCGCGTCACCCACTTCGCGAAAGCCGGGCTGCTGCGCAAGCTTTGGGCGCAGCGCCTCTAGCTCCTGCCGGGTAGCAACCGCCCAGGTCATGCGGCGCAGGGTGTTGCCCGCTTCAAACGCCGGCGGCAGGTCGGGGCTGTCAATCGGGTTAAGCTCCACGCGCGCGCCGCTCAGGGTGGTAAAACGCTGGCCGCTGGCATCGCCCGTCAGGCCAAAATCACGCATAAATTTGGCGCAGTGCGTCAGGTCTTCCACGCCAAATTCCAGCTTTTCAATTCCGGTTACACTCATCGTTCGTTGCCTCATCTGGCCCAAATTGGGCGTAAAACATGCCCGACGCAGTCAAGCGCCTGACGTTAACTCACTGATTTAACTGGCCTGTGACAGATACCCTAAGAAGCCAGAAATTTTATCCGCCGCGAGGCGAACCTCGTTTTGCAGGCGCTCGCGGTCGGTCTGCGGGATCTCCTCCGACGGCACCAGAATGCTGACTACCGCCGCCACGCGTCCGCTTCGGTCATACACCGGGTAGACGATGGAGGAGATGCCGTGGCGGAAGAAGGATTCGCCGATCACGTATCCGCGGGCTTTGTCCTGCTGCACCATCTGCCACAGGGCTTCGCGGTCGTGAAGCTGCCCCGGCGTGTTGCCCGGCAGGCGCTCGTGCGGAAACAGCTGTTCAAACTCGGCGCGGGAAATATCGGTCAGCAGCATGCGGCCCAGCGAGGTGCAGTGCACCGGAAGACGGGTGCCAATGCTGACCTGATTGATGCGCGACCCGGCGGCGCTGACGCGGGCGATGTAGATAATGTCGCGCCCGTCGCGGATCGCCAGGTGGCTGCTGCACTGGCTCACGTCGCGCAGCCGCTCGATGACCGGCTGGCCAACCTGGGCCACGTCAAGCGAGGCGATGTACTCAAAGCCCAGGCGCAGCACGTTCATACCCAGCGAGAAGGTATTGGTGCGCGCGTTGCGCTCCAGAAAGCCCATGAACTCCAGCGTCTGTACCACGCGGTAGGCGGTGGCCTTCGGCATATCCACCAGCCGGTGCAGCTCGGCAAAGGTCAGTTCGCGATGCTGCTCGCCAAAGGCCAACAGCAGCTGTAAACCGCGCTCCAGCCCCGGCACCAGATACCTCACTTCCCGATCGTTTGCCATCATCACCCTACCTCAATTAAAGACAAAACCGCCGTTGACCGGGATCAGCTGTCCGGTGATGAACCGCGACAGATCGCTAAGCAACCAGACCACGCTGCCGGTGACATCCTCCGGCTGCTGCGCCCCCGTTAATGCGCGACCGTTTTCGTAAAGCTGATGCCGCTCGGCCGGAACATACTCGGTTGCCTCGACGCGGGTTAATCCCGGGGCGATGGCGTTGATTCGAATGCGCTTTTCGCCAAGCTCGCGCGCCATTGAGCGGGTCATGGCAATCACCGCGCCCTTGCTGGCGACGTAGGCCATCAGGCGCGGCGCGCCCCACAGCGCGGTGTCGGACGCCACGTTCACAATGCCCGCCCCTTCGCGAAGCAGCGGCACGGCGGCTCGCGTCACCAGCCAGGTGCCTTTGACGTTCACGCTCATCACGCGGTCCCACAGGTCAGGATCGTAATCGAGCATGTTTTTGCCGCCCACGCCCGTCGCCATGGCCGCGTTGTTCACCAGCCCGTCAATCTGCCCCTGCTCGCCAATCGCGCTAAAGACCTGCTCGATGGAATGCGGATCGGCCAGATCGATAACGTGCGATTCGATCGCATAGCCCTGCTCGCGCAGCCCGTGCGCACGTTCAGCCAGCTCGCCTTCGAGGATGTCGCACATCACCACCGCCGCACCCTGCTCCGCGCAGGCTTTGGCAAAGTGATAGCCCAGCCCGCGCGCGGCGCCGGTCACCACGATGCGCTTGCCGCTCAGCAGCCCGTTCATCAGGCGGCTCCCTGCTGTTCTTCGCGCAGCGCCAGCTGCTCTTTCGCGGCCTTTTGCATCATGCGGCGCAGGCGGGAGAGGCCGACGTCGTGCTGGTACAGGTATTCATGGTCGCGGGCGTTTGGGGCCAGGCTTTCCAGCACCACGCGGTCCTGCTCCAGCACTTCCCAGTGCAGTTTTTCCAGACGGTTGCGGTACATGAAGCGCCACATATCGCGCTGCCAGCCCTGCACGCGGCGGATGCGCCAGAAGAAGACGCGGCAGTTGTCGTTATCTTCCGGCACCACCATGCCGACGATAAAGAAGTGGCCGCCCGGTCCGAAGCGCTTCTTGTAAGGAATAGAGAGGCGCATCCAGCAGGTGCCGCTGTTGCCGAGCTCAACCCAGTCGAAGTTGACGCCGCTCTGCCCTTTTTTCTCGAAAATAAAGCCGGTTTTGGTCGGCTGGAGCACCATGTCGGCCTTGCGATCCCCTTCCGCCATTGAGTGCGAGGACGAATGCAGATAGGTGCCGTGCATCGGGTCCATCACGTTTTCCAGCGCGTACTGGTAGTTGCACTTCCACGCGGCGGTGCAGAGGAAGTTGCTGAAGTTCTCCGTATCGGCAAGTTCATCCGGGAAGGTCAGCGCGTCCGGCTGCTGGTCAGCGGTGACGCCAAACCACAGGAAGATGGCGCCGTGCGCCTCCTGCACGTTATAGCTGCGCACGCACTGCTGGCCGACCAGCGGGCATTTGTCCACGGCGGGCACATCCTTCACTTCGCCGTTGCCCGCCACTTCCACGCCGTGATACCAGCAGGCAATGCGGTCGCCGAGGTTCCAGCCCATCGACAGGCGCGCGCCGCGGTGCGGGCAGCGGTCTTCCAGCGCCTGCACCTGGCCGTCTTTATTACGCCAGACCACAATCTGCTCGCCCAGGCGGGTGATGCCCACAGGAGCAGACTGCACTTCCCAGCTTGCCAGTACCGGATACCAGAGGCCGCGCAGGCCTTTATCGAGATAGTTTTGTACGGTCGTCGTCATCGCGTTGTCCTCAGTAGCCGTTAACCTGTAAGAATGCCTGGAAGCTGGCCTCGCGCCACGGCTCACCCTGCTGGTCGTGCATGCGCACCGCGTTCAGCCCGTTCACCAGTTCCGGTAGAGTTTCAACGCCCTGTTCGAAGAGATCTTCCAGCGTGGCAATCAGGTTCACCTCCCAGCTTTCCGGCTCGCGGCTGCGGGTTTGCCAGATCAGGTTGGTGTAATCACCCGGCTTATGAATGGCACCGTTGCCGCCCTCTGCAGGCGGGGTAAACTGGCGGTTTTCCGGCAGCGCCGGGTTGTAGTTCAGGATGTCGCTCATGCCACGGTCTCCTCGACGAAGGTAATCTGAATTTGGTTTTCAAAGACCCGAACCGGGTAGCGGTTCAGGTTGCGACCACCGGGGCCGTGCAGGCACTGGCCAGTTTTGACGTCGAACACCGCCTCATGCAGCGGGCATTCCACTTTGCCGTCCTCCACAAATCCCTGGCTCAGCAGGGCATAAGCGTGCGGGCATACGTCTTCCAGTGCGTAATATTCACCGTCAATCAAATAAACGCCGATCTCTTTACCATCGACGTTGCCGCTAAAAGGGAAATCTTCCTGTACTTGTTCTGCGTCACATACGCCTATCCAGCTCATCACGATCCTCCAGGCTTTTGTTTCATATATGAAACTCTGTTTCTTATTTAATACGGTCAATATAAAAGCGATGAATGTTTCGTCAAGCGGCAATGTGACGAATTTGTTAATCAAACAGGTATTAATTAACTAAGTGTGCAAAGGATCACGAAAAAATGCAGCGATATGAAATTTTCATTATCGCGGCGTGATAAATACGATTTATTAATGCCCTCGACATTTCAATAAAAGATATTGACTTCTTTTCTTTTTGTTCCTTAAAAATAAAGTAACGTCACATCTTCGGCGTTTCACCTGTGAAACGAAAAATTTATTTACCCTTAATAAACAATGAGTTTCACCAGTGAACCATTTTAGCTCCGTGACAATCACTTTGATAAAAATATAAATAGATGAAAACGTAAGGCGGGCATGATGACGGCAAGATGGCAAGGTACAATTGCACTGTTATTACTGATTATTATTTCCTACGTCGACCGGGTTAATATCTCGGTAATGATTTTAAACCCGGAATTTGCCGAACATTTTCAGCTAAATGAAAACAGAATGTTACAAGGCATGCTCATGACCTGCTTCCTGCTGGGTTATGGTTTTTCGGCTTTATTATTAACGCCGGTTATCGAAAGCAAACTCCATTACCGTCAGGGATTATTAAGCAGCATTGCGATTTGGGCCGCGGTCTGCGCAATTTCTCCGCTGCTGGGTTCGCTAATGGGCATGCTTATTGCCCGCGTGATTTTGGGTGTTGCCGAAGGACCGCTCTTTTCGCTGAAGACGCGCTTTATCAGCGATAACTTTAGCGCGCAAGAGATCGGCAAACCCAACGCCGTCACCGCGCTGGGCGTCTCGCTCGGGCTGGCCGTGGGCTTTCCGCTGGTCACCTGGCTGATGGCGCATCTGGGATGGGCCGGGTCGTTTTACGCGCTGGCGGTGATGAATCTGGTATTGGGCGGCGGGCTCATCTGGCGTTTTCTGCCCGCGCCACACAGCCCGGTGAAGATGAAAAAACCGGGGTTTGTTCACACCTTCACACTGGCCTGGCAGACGCCGCTGCTGGGCTGGATCCTGCTGGTTGAAATCGCCACGCTGAGCTATCTGTGGGGCAGCAGCGCGTGGCTGCCCGCATGGCTGCGTGACGAGCACCACTTCTCGCTGCACGCTACGGGCATGCTTGCGGCGGTCCCCTTCCTGCTGAGCCTGGGGTCAAAGTTTCTGGGCGGCGTGCTGCTCGACAAAATGCGGCCGGAACAGGCGCCGGTACTGTTTGTGGTGGGCGGTACGTTGACGGCACTCTCCGTGGTCGCGCTGATGCTCAGCCATCAGCCCGCATGGCTGGCGCTGTTTATGCTGTCTGCCAACGTGTTCTGGGGACTTCAGGGAGCGGCTATTCCTGCGGTAATCCAGCATCACGCCGCGCGGGACGCCGTGGGCAGCGCGTACGGCATTATTAATGGGATAGGCAATATCTGCGCGGCGTTTATTCCGCTACTGATGGGGATGGTGATGAAATCGGTGGGGTCGGTCAGCTCTGGCTTTTCGGTGCTGGTCGTCTCGCAGGTGATTACCCTGCTCGCCGGAGGAATGCTGCTGCTGCGCATGCGTCGCGCAGCAGCAGTGAGCGCGTAAGGCTTATTCGCCTTTTTTCGCCGCCTGGATGTAGAGCATTTCCAGCGCCAGGGTCGCCGCGGCCAGCGCGGTGATCTCGGACTGGTCATAGGCCGGTGCCACTTCCACCACGTCCATCCCGACGATGTTCAGATCCTTCAGGCCGCGCACCAGCTTGATCGCGCGGTCAGAGGTCAGGCCGCCGATAACAGGCGTACCAGTGCCCGGCGCAAATGCCGGATCCAGGCAGTCGATATCGAAAGTCAGGTACACAGGCATATCGCCGACGATCTGCTTAACCTGCGCCAGAATATCGTCCACGCCGCGATCGTTGACCTGGCCCGCATCCAGCACGGTGAAGCCGTTGTCTTTGTCGAACTCGGTGCGGATACCGATCTGCACGGAGTGGTTCGGGTCGATCAGACCTTCGTTCGGCGCGGTGAAGAACATGGTGCCGTGGTCAAACTCGCAGCCGTTCGCGTAGGTGTCGGTATGCGCATCGAAGTGCACCAGCGCCATTTTACCGAAGTGCTTGGCGTGAGCGCGCAGCAGCGGCAGGGTCACAAAGTGGTCGCCGCCGAAGGAGAGCATGCGCTTACCGGCAGCTAGCAGCTTCTCGGCGTGGGCCTGCAGCTTTTCGCTCATCTCACGCGCGTCACCGAAGGCGTACACCAGGTCACCGCAGTCCACCACGTTCAGGCGCTCGCGCATATCGAAGTTCCACGGGAAGCGGTTGTGCTCCCAGGCCAGGTTGGTAGAAACCTGACGGATCGCTGCCGGGCCGTGACGACCGCCCGCGCGACCGGACGTTGCCATGTCGAACGGTACGCCGGTGATCACCCAGTCAGCGTCACTGTCGTACGGCTGGAAGTTCATTGGAAGGCGTAAAAAACCAAACGCGTTAGATACCAGAGAGTTATCGTACTGATGACCTAAAGTGCTCATGTCCTGACCTCTTTTAACGTCGATACATTAAAAACAGATGAAAAAAAATCCCCTCCGCGTCGTTAAACCCGACGAGGAAGGGATTGATTTGTAAATCGCTAATTGGGGCGAATTATCGCCGGTAATGCAGACGGGTTCAAGTGAGTATAGCATTCTGCCGGATGACGGCTCCGCCTTATCCGGCCTACATTCGTAGGCCCGGTAAGCACAGCGCCACCGGGCATCAGCGGCGCAGCAGCCTGTTGCCCTCACCCCGCCCCTCTCCAACAGGGAGAGGGAGGTTTACCTACTCATCTTCCAGGTAGGTGTACCCGTACAGACCTGCTTCAAACTCTTCCAGGAACTGCTGCTGTAACGCGTCGTCCAGACCGGTGTTTTTCACCTGGTCGCGGAACTGGGTGAGCAGTTTTTTCGGATCCAACTGAACGTATTCGAGCATGTCCGCTACGGTGTCCCCTTCGTCAGACAGCTCGACTTCCACGTTGCCGTCAGGGAAGACGAACACGTCAACCGCTTCGGTATCACCGAACAGGTTGTGCATGTTGCCGAGGATCTCCTGATACGCGCCGACCATAAAGAAGCCCAGCATCGGCGGGTTCTCCGGGTCGTACTCCGGCATTGGCATCGTCGTTGCGATACCGTCGCCGTCAACGTAGTGGTCGATAGCGCCGTCGGAATCACAGGTGATGTCCAGCAGCACCGCACGACGTTCCGGGGCGTGGTTCAGCCCTTCCAGCGGCAGAACCGGGAACAGCTGGTCGATACCCCAGGCATCCGGCATCGACTGGAACAGCGAGAAGTTGACGTACATTTTGTCCGCCATACGTTCCTGCAGCTCGTCGATAATCGGACGGTGTGCGCGGTTGCTCGGGTCGAGTTGCTTCTGCACTTCATGGCACATGTTCAGATAGAGCTGCTCCGCCCACGCGCGCTCCTGCAGGCTAAAGGTGCCGGAGGAATAGCCCACGTGAATATCGTGCAGGTCCATCTGGCTGTCGTGCAGCCATTCGCGCAGGGAACGGCGCGTGCCCGGCTCGTGCATCTCCTGCCAGGTTTCCCACATGCTTTGCAGGGAACGCGGAGCATCGTCTGCCGGAGGCGTCGCTTCGGTGATTTCGCTACGCTCAACGCCGATGATGTTAGAGACCAGCACCGTATGGTGCGCGGTAACCGCGCGGCCAGATTCGGTGATCACCGTCGGGTGCGGCAGGCCATTCTCTTCACAGGCATCGCCAATCGCCCAGATAATATTGTTGGCATATTCGTTCAGGCCGTAGTTCACGGAGCAGTCGGACTGCGAGCGGGTACCTTCGTAATCCACGCCCAGGCCACCGCCCACGTCGAAGCACTGAATGTTCACGCCGAGCTTGTGCAACTCAACGTAGAAGCGCGCCGATTCACGCACGCCGGTGGCGATGTCGCGAATGTTGGCCATCTGCGAGCCGAGGTGGAAGTGCAGCAGCTGAATGCTGTCCAGACGACCGCGCTCGCGCAGAATTTCCACCAGTTGCAGCACCTGGTTCGCCGCGAGGCCGAACTTGGATTTTTCACCGCCGGAGGACTGCCATTTACCGGAACCCTGCGACGCCAAACGCGCACGCACGCCGAGGCGTGGAATGACGTTCAGACGCTCAGCCTCTTCCAGCACGATAGCGATTTCAGTCATCTTCTCGATAACCAGATAGACCTTGTGGCCCATCTTCTCGCCAATCAGCGCCAGACGAATGTATTCACGGTCTTTATAGCCGTTACAGACGATCACCGAACGGGTCATGCCCGCGTGCGCCAGAACGGCCATCAGTTCCGCTTTGGAACCGGCTTCCAGACCCAGCGGCTCGCCGGAGTGGATCAGGGATTCAATCACGCGGCGGTGCTGGTTCACCTTGATCGGGTAAACCAGGAAATAGTCGCCTTTATAGCCGTAGGACTCACGCGCGCGTTTGAACGCGGCGTTAATAGAACGCAGGCGATGTTGCAGGATCTGCGGGAAGCAGAACAGTGCAGGCAAACGCTGGCCCTGAGCTTCACGGGCTTTTACCAGTTTAGCGAGATCCACGCGCGCTTCAGGGACGTCCGGATCAGGGCAGACGCTGATGTGGCCCAGTTCGTTGACGTCGTAGTAGTTATTGCCCCACCAGGCAATATTGTAAGTGCGCAGCATCTTGCTGGCTTCCTCGGAGCTCATCGCAACCTCCTGCATAGAACGTAGTACACCCTGTTCGCCCGCTGACGAAGGCGAAAAAGAAGACATGTCGTCAGACATAGCGAACCTCAACTCTTTGTATTAAGTGTAAAACAGTTGACTACTATCGCAGCGTTATACGGCGATAACAACCCATAAACGGCTCCGTTTCCCAGCAGAGTATGCTGAAATCCAGACCGTGCGACCGGTTTCTTATTCATATCATTGTAAAACACGTATCCGAACTCTGTATGACAAGGTTCGGCGAAACCACGAGAAAACTCTTGTATTAACAAGAGCGCCCTTGTTCAGTTGTCACAGAGCGTAACCGGCCCTGGGATCCTGAGAAGCGCCGAGATGGGTATAACATCGGCAGGTTTGCAGACTAGAAATGCGGGTTGCGGGAATCAACTGCGCGCCAGAACGGCTGCGCTGAATTAGCGGAAAACGATGGTTCATTATCTCGTATCACCTCCACGGCCGCCTCTGCTGAAACGGACCACAAGCCAAAGCTAAATGTTCACTGCTTAACCCGGCTGGAAGTGGCGACACGATGAGGTCATCGAGCGCTTTTTTGTATGAGCCGCGTGCCGCGTTTTATACCGAGAAGGTGGGGAAAATGCAAAACAAAAATGCGTGGGTTGCCAGTGCCGTCAGGAAATATTTCCAGCTTTGTTTTCAACACAGTGAGAGGTAAGTCAAAAAAAACTGGAAATCGGGTGAAGAAGTGACCTAAAATGGACGTCCAGATGTTAATCCATCTATACTGATTAACACTCAGACTGCCAGTGTCAAAAACCTGCAGGCCTTGGTAGAATACTCTCCTTTGGCTATTCCACACAGCAGTTCGAGCTAACCAAATTCCTCTTAGGTGAAATAAAACATGGCAAAACACCTGTTTACGTCCGAGTCCGTATCAGAAGGACATCCTGATAAAATTGCTGACCAAATCTCCGATGCGGTGCTGGATGCGATCCTTGCCCAGGATCCTAAAGCGCGCGTAGCGTGTGAAACCTATGTCAAAACCGGCATGGTTCTGGTCGGCGGTGAGATCACCACCAGCGCATGGGTTGATATCGAAGAGATCACCCGTAACACGGTGCGTGAGATCGGCTATGTACATTCTGATATGGGCTTTGATGCCAACTCTTGCGCGGTACTGAGCGCCATCGGCAAACAGTCCCCGGACATCAACCAGGGCGTTGACCGTGCCGATCCACTGGAGCAGGGCGCAGGCGACCAGGGCCTGATGTTCGGCTACGCAACTAACGAAACCGACGTGCTGATGCCAGCACCGGTTACCTACGCACATCGTCTGGTGCAGCGTCAGGCTGAAGTGCGTAAAAACGGCACCCTGCCATGGCTGCGTCCGGATGCGAAAAGCCAGGTTACCTTCCAGTATGACGACGGTAAAATCGTTGGCATTGATGCGGTAGTTCTCTCCACTCAGCATTCTGAAGATATCGATCAGAAATCGCTGCAGGAAGCCGTGATGGAAGAGATCATCAAGCCAGTTCTGCCAACCGAATGGCTGAGCTCTGCAACCAAATTCTTCATCAACCCAACCGGACGCTTTGTTATCGGCGGCCCAATGGGCGACTGCGGCCTGACCGGCCGTAAAATCATCGTGGATACCTACGGCGGCATGGCGCGTCACGGCGGCGGTGCATTCTCCGGTAAAGACCCGTCTAAAGTTGACCGTTCTGCCGCGTACGCTGCACGTTATGTTGCGAAAAACATCGTTGCTGCTGGCCTGGCTGACCGCTGTGAGATTCAGGTTTCCTACGCAATCGGCGTGGCTGAACCGACCTCCATCATGGTGGAAACTTTCGGTACTGAGAAAGTGCCTTCAGAACAGCTGACCCTGCTGGTGCGCGAGTTCTTCGACCTGCGTCCATACGGCCTGATTCAGATGCTGGATCTGCTGCACCCAATCTACAAAGAAACCGCGGCATACGGTCACTTTGGTCGCGAACATTTCCCATGGGAAAAAACCGACAAAGCCGCCCTGCTGCGTGAGGCTGCCGGTCTGAAGTAATCGACTGACAGTGTTTAACAGGCCAGCCTTTGTGCTGGCCTTTTTTATGTCGGGTGGCGGCTCAAAGCCACACCATTTGAAACCGCTTACACCCTGCCGAATATATCCCGCTTTCAGAATAATCTCTTTGCATGATCGCCTTTCTTCTGCTGTTACATTTCATTTCAGTTAAGTCTGAAATTCAAACAAACGCGATGCGCATCACCTCATTTACCTCTATATTTTCAAAGCTTTAATTATTTTTACGGTTGCACGTTAGTGTAACCGATTACACCAATGTGATTTGTCTCACATATTTTTACGGGTCACTCACCTACCCTTAACATCGACAAAACTGATAAATCAAATGGAGGGCATAATGCCTGACAATAATAAACAAGGGCGTACGTCCAACAAGGCGATGACATTCTTCGTCTGCTTCCTCGCCGCCCTGGCAGGATTACTTTTTGGCCTGGATATCGGCGTGATTGCCGGCGCACTTCCCTTCATCGCAGACGAGTTCCAGATTACCGCGCATACCCAGGAATGGGTGGTCAGCTCCATGATGTTCGGTGCGGCAGTCGGTGCCGTTGGCAGCGGCTGGCTCTCCTTCAAGCTCGGGCGCAAAAAGAGCCTGATGATCGGCGCGATCCTGTTCGTTGCCGGTTCACTCTTCTCTGCTGCTGCCCCTAACGTTGAAGTGCTCATTCTTTCCCGCGTCTTGCTGGGCCTGGCTGTCGGCGTCGCTTCCTATACCGCACCGCTGTATCTTTCCGAAATCGCGCCGGAGAAAATCCGCGGCAGCATGATTTCCATGTACCAGCTGATGATCACCATCGGTATTCTGGGTGCTTACCTTTCCGATACCGCGTTTAGCTACAGCGGCGCATGGCGCTGGATGCTCGGCGTAATCATCATACCGGCCATCCTGCTGCTGATTGGCGTCTTCTTCCTGCCGGACAGCCCGCGCTGGTTTGCCGCAAAACGCCGCTTCGTTGATGCTGAACGCGTGCTGCTCCGCCTGCGCGATACCAGCGCAGAGGCGAAAAACGAGCTGGAAGAGATCCGCGAAAGCCTGAAGGTGAAACAGTCCGGCTGGGCGCTGTTTAAAGAGAACAGCAACTTCCGCCGCGCGGTGTTCCTCGGCGTGCTTCTGCAGGTGATGCAGCAGTTCACCGGGATGAACGTCATCATGTACTACGCGCCAAAAATCTTTGAGCTGGCGGGTTATACCAACACGACCGAGCAGATGTGGGGCACCGTTATTGTCGGCCTGACCAACGTGCTGGCGACCTTTATCGCCATCGGACTGGTGGACCGCTGGGGGCGTAAGCCTACCCTGACGCTGGGCTTCCTGGTGATGGCCGTCGGCATGGGCGTGCTGGGCACCATGATGCATGTGGGCATTCACTCTCCAACCGCCCAGTACTTCGCGGTGGCAATGCTGCTGATGTTTATCGTCGGGTTTGCAATGAGCGCCGGTCCGCTGATTTGGGTGCTGTGCTCTGAGATCCAGCCGCTGAAAGGGCGTGATTTTGGTATCACCTGCTCCACCGCGACAAACTGGATTGCCAACATGATCGTCGGCGCAACGTTCCTGACCATGCTCAATACCCTGGGCAATGCCAACACCTTCTGGGTCTACGCCGGTCTGAACCTGTTCTTTATTGTTCTGACTATCTGGCTGGTTCCAGAAACCAAACACGTTTCACTGGAACACATTGAACGTAACCTGATGAAAGGTCGTCCGCTGCGCGAAATCGGCGCACACGACTAATTCTCTGGCGGGAGGTGCCCCTTGCACCTCCCCGCTTCGCGCTTTATGCTCTGCCCCTATGAAAGCTCCCCGTCTCCCCATCGCCATTCAGCAAGCCGTTATGCGCAGCCTGCGGGAAAAACTCGCCCAGGCCAACCTGAAGCTCGGCCGCAACTATCCTGAACCGAAGCTGGTTTATCAGCAGCGTGGAACCGCAGCAGGCACCGCCTGGCTGGAATCGTATGAGATCCGCCTGAACCCGGTGCTGATGATGGAAAACCAGCAGGCGTTTATTGAGGAAGTGGTGCCGCACGAGCTGGCGCATCTTCTGGTGTGGAAGCACTTTGGCCGCGTAGCGCCGCACGGGAAAGAGTGGAAGTGGATGATGGAAGCCGTGCTCGGCGTTCCGGCTCGCCGCACGCATCAGTTCGAACTGGAATCCGTGCGCCGCAATACATTTTCCTACCGCTGCCGATGCCAGCAGCACCAGCTCACCGTCCGCCGTCATAACCGCGTGGTGCGCGGCGAGGCAACCTACCGCTGCGTAAAATGCGGCGAACCGCTGGTCGCCGAATAATTATCTGAACTTTCAGGAACTTTCCTGATCTGACTGATTGCATACGGGAACAACATTCGTTACGTTGCGGGCTCGTTTTGACACGGAGTGTAAGATGTCCCGTAATGTTTCTCTCGCGGTTGCCCTTCTGGCGACGGCGCTCTCCGGCCATGCTCTGGCCGACGGTATCAACAGTTTCTCTCAGGCCAAAGCCGCTGGCGTGAAGGTGAACGCTGATGTTCCGGGTGATTTCTACTGCGGCTGTAAAATTAACTGGCAGGGTAAAAAAGGGGTCGTTGACCTCGAATCCTGCGGCTATAAGGTGCGTAAAAATGAAAACCGCGCCAGCCGCATTGAATGGGAACATGTCGTCCCGGCCTGGCAGTTTGGCCACCAGCGGCAGTGCTGGCAGGATGGCGGGCGTAAAAACTGTTCCAAAGATCCGGTTTATCGCCAGATGGAAAGCGATATGCACAACCTGCAGCCTGCGGTTGGCGAAGTGAACGGTGACCGCGGCAACTTTATGTACAGCCAGTGGAACGGTGGCGAAGGCCAGTACGGTCAGTGCGGCATGAAGGTGGATTTCAAAGAGAAAGTCGCCGAGCCCCCTGCCCGCGCGCGCGGCAGCATCGCCCGCACCTACTTCTATATGCGTGACCGTTACGACCTCAACCTCTCCCGCCAGCAGACGCAGCTGTTCAACGCCTGGGACAAGCAGTTCCCGGTGACGGAGTGGGAATGCCAGCGCGACGAGCGCATCGCCAACGTCCAGGGGAATCACAACCCTTACGTCCAGCGGGCTTGCCAGGCGCAAAAGAGCTAACCTACACTACGGCAATTCGCTTATATCGCATGACACATGGAATTTCTGACTATGCGCATTCCCCGCATTTACCATCCTGAACTGATTACCGCAGGCCGCGAAATCGCCCTGTCTGATGACGCCGCCAACCACGTGGGCCGCGTGCTGCGCATGGGTGCAGGTCAGGCAATACAGCTGTTCGACGGCTCGAACCAGGTTTTCGACGCGGAAATCACGCGGTCTGATAAAAAAAGCGTGCACGTTAACGTGCTGCGTGGCGACGTGGATGACCGGGAATCGCCGCTGCACATCCATCTGGGCCAGGTAATGTCGCGCGGTGAGAAAATGGAATTCACCATTCAGAAATCCATTGAACTGGGTGTAAGCCTCATTACGCCACTTTTTTCTGAGCGCTGTGGCGTTAAACTGGATGCGGAACGTCTGAACAAAAAGATCCAGCAGTGGCAGAAAATTGCCATTGCGGCGTGTGAACAGAGTGGCCGCAACCGTATTCCGGAGATCCGCCCGGCGATGGACCTGGAAGACTGGTGTGCAGAAGAGGACAGCGGGCTCAAGCTCAATCTTCATCCACGCGCCAGCGCCAGCATCAATACGCTGCCATTGCCCGTCGAGCGCGTACGCCTGCTGATTGGCCCCGAAGGCGGCCTGTCGGCGGACGAAATTGCGATGACGGCACGTTACCAGTTTACTGATATTCTGTTGGGACCTCGCGTTCTGCGCACTGAGACAACGGCACTCACGGCCATTACCGCGCTACAGGTACGGTTTGGCGATCTGGGTTGAAGCATTAACGGAGAAGAACATGATCAAGCTCGGCATCGTGATGGACCCCATCGCAAACATTAACATCAAGAAAGATTCCAGCTTCGCCATGCTGCTGGAAGCGCAGCGTCGCGGCTATGAACTCCACTATATGGAGATGAACGATCTTTACCTGATCAACGGTGAAGCACGCGCACGTACCCGCATCGTTAACGTCGAGCAGAACTACGACAAATGGTATGAGTTCGGCACCGAGCAGGACATTGCCCTGGCCGACCTCAACGTGATCCTGATGCGTAAAGATCCGCCGTTCGACACCGAATACATCTACAGCACATATATCCTTGAGCGTGCTGAAGAGAAAGGCACGCTGATCGTCAACAAGCCGCAAAGCCTGCGCGACTGCAACGAGAAGCTCTACACCGCGTGGTTCTCTGACCTGACGCCGGAAACGTTGGTGACCCGCAGCAAGGCGCAGCTGAAAGCGTTCTGGCAGAAGCACGGCGATATCATCATGAAACCGCTGGACGGCATGGGCGGCGCGTCGATTTTCCGCGTGAAAGAGGGCGACCCAAACATCGGCGTGATTGCCGAAACCCTCACCGAGCTGGGCACGCGTTACTGCATGGCGCAGAACTACATTCCGGCTATCAAAGACGGCGATAAGCGCGTGCTGGTCGTGGATGGCGAACCGGTACCTTACTGCCTGGCGCGTATTCCTCAGGGTGGCGAAACCCGCGGTAATCTGGCCGCTGGTGGCCGTGGTGAACCCCGTCCGCTGACCGAAAGCGACTGGGAAATTGCCCGCCGCGTCGGCCCGACGCTGAAGGCCAAAGGCCTGATCTTCGTTGGGCTGGATATCATCGGCGATCGCCTGACCGAAGTGAACGTCACCAGCCCGACCTGCATCCGTGAAATCGAAGCGGAGTTCCCGATCTCGATCACCGGAATGCTGATGGACGCTATCGAAAAACGTTTACAGAAATAATCTGTGACAGCGCCCAGGTTTATCCCCATACTGGGCGCTGTCGCTTTTTAAACCAGGAAACAGTACCTCTGACAATGAATTTACAGCATCACTTTCTTATTGCCATGCCTGCTCTCCAGGATCCGATTTTCCGCCGCGCCGTGGTTTATATTTGCGAATACAACGAAGACGGTGCGATGGGGATTATCATCAACAAGCCGCTGGAAAACCTGCAGGTTGAAGGAATTCTGGACAAGCTGAAAATCACCGCTGAAGCGCGTCTCCCGGAGATCCGTCTCGATAAACCGGTGATGCTGGGTGGCCCGCTCGCGGAAGATCGTGGTTTTATCCTGCATACGCCGCCGGTCTTCTCTTCCAGTATTCGTATCTCCGACAACACCGTTGTCACGACCTCTCGCGACGTGCTTGAAACGCTGGGCACTGCCGAGCAACCTTCCGAAGTGCTTGTCGCGCTGGGCTACTCCTCGTGGGAGAAAGGCCAGCTTGAACAAGAGATACTGGATAACGCGTGGCTGACCGCACCTGCCGATATGAACATCCTGTTTAAAACGCCTATCGCCGATCGCTGGCGTGACGCGGCGAAACTGATTGGCATCGATATTCTGACCATGCCAGGCGTAGCGGGGCACGCGTAATGAGCGGAACGCTTCTGGCCTTCGATTTTGGTACCAAAAGCATCGGCGTCGCCGTGGGTCAGCGCATCACAGGCACGGCGCGCCCGTTGACGGCACTCAAGGCCAACGACGGCACGCCGGACTGGAACCTCATCGAGCGCCTGCTCAAAGAGTGGCAGCCGGACGACGTGATTGTGGGCTTGCCGCTGAACATGGACGGCACCGAACAGCCGCTCACCGCCCGCGCGCGTAAGTTCGCCAACAAAATTCATGGCCGCTTTGGCGTGTCGGTAAAGCTCCACGATGAACGTCTGAGTACCGTCGAAGCGCGCGCAGGCCTGTTTGAGCACGGTGGTTTCCGGGCGCTGAACAAAGGCAGCGTCGACTCCGCCTCAGCCGTCATCATTCTCGAAAGCTATTTCGAACAAGGTTACTGAGCGCCGGGGCCTACAGCCGCCCCTGCGCCCGCCTTTCCGCCAGACTCTGCTCAAAGTTTTGCATTCCCGCCTGCTGACCCGTTTGTATGATGCCGGGTAATTGCCACGTTTTCCCTTCGCGGATGAGATTCGCCGCCGCCGAGGTGTTCACCAGCAGTTCATAAAGCGCCACGCGCCCGCCCTGCACGTCCTGGAGCAGTTTTTGCGCCAGTACAGCGCGAAGGCTGCCTGCCAGCTGGTTACGCACCGGATCTTTCTCCTGCGCCGGGAAGGTATCCACCAGCCGTTCAATCGCCTGCGAAGCGCCGCGCGTATGCAGCGTCGCCAGCACCAGGTGCCCGGTTTCGGCCGCCGTCAGCGCAAGGCGGATGGTTTCGCTGTCGCGCAGCTCTCCCAATAGAATAATGTCCGGATCTTCGCGCAGCGCACTGCGCAGCGCCTCGGCAAAGGAGAGACTGTGCTGACCCATCTCCCGCTGCTGTATCAGGCAGCGTTCACTCTGGTACATAAACTCCACCGGATCTTCGAGCGTCAGAATATGGCCGTCAGTGTGATGGTTGAGAAAATCCACCATCGCCGCGAGCGTCGTGGATTTTCCGCTACCGGTCGCACCCGTCACCAGAATCAACCCGCTGTCACTGGAGAGCAGTTCCGGGATAGCCCTGGGCACACCCAGTGCAGAAAGCTGCGGGCACGCGAGCGGCAACATTCGCAAAGCGATCGACACCCCCTTCATATGCGTAAACGCACTGCCGCGAAGACGCTGATTGCCTGTGAGCGTGACGGCAAAGTCTACCTGTCCGTTTGCCCACCACGCGCCCTGCTGTTCATCGTTGAGCCAGGTTTTTAATAGCGCCTCAACGTCGGGGGCTGGAAACGGGGCCGGTTCAAGTCGGCCTAATCTGCGCCAGCGCGGCGGTGAATCACTGCACAGGTGTAGATCGGAGACGTTATGCTTTACACTAAGGGCCACAATTTCTTCCACATCCATAGACTACTCCTCGGAAAATGAACGACATTGCGCATAACCTGGCACAGGTCCGGGACAAAATCTCAGCCGCTGCAACGCGTTGCGGCCGTGCTTCAGAAGAAATTACCCTGCTTGCAGTCAGCAAAACTAAGCCTGCGAGCGCCATCGCAGAAGCGATAGCGGCAGGCCACCGGGCGTTTGGCGAAAACTACGTGCAGGAAGGCGTGGATAAAATTCGCTACTTCCAGGAGCAGGGGAATTCGGATCTGCAGTGGCACTTTATCGGCCCGCTGCAGTCGAACAAAAGCCGTCTGGTGGCAGAACATTTCGACTGGTGCCATACCGTTGACCGACTGCGCATTGCTACCCGTCTGAACGACCAGCGGCCCGCAGAGATGCCCGCGCTTAACGTGCTGATTCAAATCAACATCAGTGATGAAAACAGCAAGTCCGGCATTGCGCTGAGCGAGCTGGATGCACTGGCAGAGGAAGTCGCCGCCCTGCGGCGTTTAACCCTGCGCGGGCTGATGGCAATTCCGGCGCCTGAGTCAAGTTATGAAAGGCAGTTTGCCGTGGCACAGCAAATGGCTGTAGCATTTGAGGCGCTTAAAGCGCGCTATGAAACGGTAGACACGCTTTCACTGGGCATGTCGGATGATATGGAAGCCGCCATCGCGGCAGGCAGCACTATGGTGCGCATCGGCACGGCAATTTTCGGTGCGCGCGACTACTAAAATAATAAGGAAACCTGAGGAACGCCATGAAGACGTTGACTTTCCTGCTCTCAACGGTGCTTGAGCTGTATACGATGGCGCTTTTACTGCGCGTCTGGATGCAGTGGGGCCCGCTGTGATTTTTACAATCCGTTTTCCCAGTTTGTTGTGAAAATCACGCAACCTGTTGTCGGGCCGCTGCGCCGTATTATTCCGGCGATGGGTCCTATCGACAGTTCGTCTCTGCTGGTGGCGTTTATTTTGAGCGTTATCAAAGCGATCGTGCTGTTTATGGTCATCACCTTCCAGCCGATTATCTGGATTGCTGCGGTCCTGATTCTGGTCAAAACCGTCGGGTTGCTGATCTTCTGGGTGCTGCTGGTGATGGCGATAATGAGCTGGGTAAGCCAGGGCCGTAGTCCGGTTGAATATGCGCTGATCCAACTGGCCGAACCGCTGCTGCGCCCTATTCGCAACCTGCTGCCTTCGATGGGCGGTATTGATTTCTCGCCGATGATCCTGGTACTGCTGCTGTATGTGGTCAACATGGGTATCGCTGAGCTGTTACAGTCCACGGGCAACATGCTGCTGCCGGGGCTGTGGATGGCGCTATGAGTGCCGTAAGCACCTGCGCTGACGGGCTGGTTTTGCGGTTGTATATTCAGCCGAAAGCCAGCCGTGACAGTATTGTTGGGCTGCATGGCGACGAGTTGAAAGTCGCCATCACCGCCCCGCCGGTCGACGGCCAGGCGAACGCGCATCTGACCAAATATCTGGCAAAACAGTTTCGCGTCGCCAAAAGCCAGGTCATCATTGAAAAAGGTGAACTTGGGCGGCATAAACAGGTAAAAATCCTTAATCCGCAAGTAATCCCGACGGAAGTCGCGGCTCTGACAGAACAGGACTAAACCATGCAGAAAGTTGTTCTCGCGACCGGTAACGCCGGTAAAGTGCGCGAGCTGGCCTCGCTATTAAATGATTTTGGGCTGGACGTGGTCGCCCAGACCGAGCTTGGCGTCGAGTCCGCCGAAGAGACGGGCCTGACGTTTATCGAAAACGCGATCCTGAAAGCGCGCCACGCCGCACAGGTCACCGGCCTGCCCGCGATTGCCGATGACTCCGGCCTGGCCGTGGATTTTCTCGGCGGTGCGCCGGGAATTTACTCTGCACGCTATTCCGGGGTGGACGCCACCGACCAGCAGAATCTGGAAAAGCTGCTTGTCGCCCTGAAAGACGTACCGGACGAACAGCGCACCGCGCAGTTCCACTGCGTGCTGGTCTATATGCGTCACGCGGAAGACCCGACGCCGATCGTCTGCCACGGCAGCTGGCCGGGCGTGATTACCCGTGAAGCGGCTGGCAACGGCGGCTTTGGCTACGACCCAATTTTCTATGTCCCCTCCGAGGGCAAAACCGCTGCGGAACTGACCCGCGAAGAGAAAAGCGCGATTTCCCACCGAGGACGCGCACTGAAACTGTTACTGGAAGCGTTACGTAATGGCTAATTTGCCGCCTCTGAGTCTTTATATTCACATCCCGTGGTGCGTGCAGAAATGCCCGTACTGCGATTTCAACTCGCACGCGCTGAAGGGTGAAGTGCCTCATGATGACTACGTTGCGCATCTGCTGGCCGACCTGGACGCGGATGTCGCTTACGCACAGGGACGTGAAGTTAAGACCATTTTCATTGGTGGCGGTACGCCGAGCCTGCTTTCAGGCCCGGCAATGCAAACGCTGCTGGACGGCGTGCGCGCGCGTCTGAACCTGGCAGCGGATGCTGAAATTACGATGGAAGCCAACCCCGGCACCGTTGAGGCCGACCGTTTTGTCGACTATCAGCGTGCGGGGGTGAACCGCATCTCCATCGGCGTGCAGAGCTTTAGCGAGCCGAAATTGAAACGTCTGGGCCGCATTCACGGCCCGGAAGAGGCGAAGCGCGCGGCACACCTGGCGACCGGGCTTAATCTTCGCAGCTTTAACCTGGATTTGATGCACGGCCTGCCGGATCAGTCGCTGGAAGAGGCGCTGGACGACCTGCGCCAGGCGATCGAACTGAACCCGCCGCACCTGTCGTGGTATCAACTCACCATCGAGCCAAACACACTGTTTGGCTCGCGCCCGCCGGTGCTGCCGGATGACGACGCGCTGTGGGATATCTTCGAGCAGGGCCATAGGCTTCTGACCGCTGCAGGCTATCAGCAGTATGAAACCTCCGCCTACGCGAAGCCGGGCTATCAGTGTCAGCACAACCTGAACTACTGGCGCTTTGGCGACTATCTGGGGATTGGCTGCGGCGCGCACGGCAAGGTGACCTTCCCGGACGGGCGCATACTGCGCACCGCTAAGACCCGACACCCGCGTGGATATATGGAAGGCCGCTACCTGGAGCGTCAGCACGACGTCGAGGCGGCGGATAAGCCGTTTGAGTTCTTCATGAACCGCTTCCGTCTGCTGGAAGCCGCGCCGCGCGCGGAATTTACGCGTTATACCGGGCTGCCGGAGTCGGTGATTCGCCCGCAGATCGACGAGGCGCTGGCCCAGGGGTATCTCACGGAATGTGAGGAATACTGGCAGATCACCGAGCACGGCAAACTGTTCTTAAACTCCCTTCTTGAGCTGTTCCTCGCCGAAGATTCCTGAAGGCTGATTCAGGATTTTGCACCCCGTTCTGCCGGCTGAGGGAAAGGCTGGCAGAGTGTGGGGATGGACAAATCAAAACAACTCCGCAAACAAATGACGCCCGAAGAATTACGCCTCTGGTATTTGCTCAGAGGCCGTCGCTTCTATGGGTATAAGTTTCGCCGCCAGATGCCGATTGGTACGTATATCGTCGATTTTGCCTGCTTTAAGGCGAAACTGATCGTTGAGCTGGACGGGGGGCAACATCAGGGTGAAGAGGACTATGATTCACGTCGTACCGCGTTTTTGAATACGCACGGGTGGGAAGTCGTACGGTTCTGGAATAATGAATATCGCGTTAACGAAGATGAAGTGTTAAATATCATTCTTCAACGACTGCAATGCCTGATGCCCTCACCCTAACCCTCTCCCACAGGGAGAGGGAACTCTAACCCCCTCTCCCATGGGGAGAGGGCCCAGTGCGCACAAATCTTACTTCAGCGTCCCCACCAGCGCCTTCCGGCTATCTTCCAGCGACACCACGCGTTTACACACGTCTTTGCCAAACTGCTGGAAATCATCTTCCTGGTTTTTCCACTCGTTCTGAATCGAGGTCTGCAAGCCGCCAAGGCTACCCAGCACGCCCTGCAGCGGGTTACCGCCGCCTTTCAGCACGGCTTTCGCCCCCATCTCGTTGATGCTGTCCTGCAGGATGCCGCCCATCGCCTGATTCACCAGCTGCTGCCCGTCAGCACGGACCTGATCAATCGCCTTGTAGTGGAACGTCAGACCATCGGTACGGTTCTCGATAATCCTGTTCATCTGTTCTTTCAGCTGCTTGTCCAGCTTGGTCAGACGGGTGCGCATATTGCTGCTCTCACCCACCTCTTTGGTGATGATCTTATCCAGCGCCACGCGGCTTTTCTCAACGCGCGTCAGCGCGCCGTCGTTAATCCACGGCAGTGCGGTACGCAGCTCGGCCTGGTAATCCTTCGCCTGCTCGCGCTGGGCGGCAGTCAGGTTCTGCGGCTTGCCGTTAAACGTCACGTTGCCATCCGGCGTAATCACCAGATTGCCGTTCTCGCCTTTGACCTGCACGGTTTGCGGGCTTAATACCACGTCGTCACGCGGGGTGACGCTACATTTATACTCCGCATGGGCGGTGGATCCGATTGCCAGTAAAGCAACCGCCAGCAACGTTTTGCGCATCATTAACACTCCCTCAGACAAAATGGGCCAGCTAATGCTGGCCCTGTACTTGCTTTATTAGTCCCACCAAACGTCGAAAAGTTCGCTGATGCGGACATCTTCCAGTTTGTGGTCTTCAAGCCATTTGCGTACCAGCGCCTGATGTTCTTCGGTGCATTTACCGACTTCCTGGGTGCAGATCAGACCTTCCCACGCCAGATAGCCGCTACCGTCGAAGGCCAGCTTGTTTGGCTCGATCACGTCATTGATGAACGCGTCAACGTCCTGATCGATCTGCTCAACGCTGGTGCCTTCCGGGAAACGCCAGGCAACAGAGAAGCCCACTTCCTGGAATTCTTCGATGTGCATCTTTTTACGCAGACGACGGCTACGATTCTTTGCCATTATTTCACCCTCTCGAACATTAAGTCCCATACACCGTGACCAAGACGATGGCCACGCTGTTCAAATTTTGTCACCGGACGTGAATCCGGGCGCGGTACATAGTCGTTGCTTTCAGACTGGTTTTTATAGCCGTCCAGCGAGGACATCACTTCCAGCATATGTTCCGCATAAGGTTCCCAGTCGGTCGCCATGTGGAAGACGCCGCCCAGTTTTAACTTACTTTTCAGCAGCTCGGCAAACGGTGCCTGAACGATACGGCGTTTATTATGACGTGCTTTGTGCCACGGGTCAGGGAAAAAGAGCTGAACCATGTTCAAAGAATTGTCAGGAATCATTTTGTGCAGCACTTCCACCGCGTCGTGACACATGACGCGCAGGTTCTCAACGCCCTCTTCGTGGGCCGTTGCCAGGCATGCACCGACGCCCGGCGAGTGCACCTCGATACCGAGGAAGTTCTGCTCTGGTCGCGCTTTCGCCATGGTCACCAGCGAGGTGCCCATACCAAAACCGATCTCCAGGGTCACAGGCGCCTCTCGGCCAAACAGGTCGGCGAAGTCGACAGGCTGTTCAGTGAACTCAACGCCCATCACCGGCCAGTAGTTGTCCAGCGCGTGTTGCTGCCCTTTTGTCAGGCGGCCCTGACGGCGGACAAAGCTGCGAATACGGCGCAGCGGGCGACCGTTTTCATCAAATTCCGGTGAAATGACGTCGTTTTTCATAAAAGAGTTGTCTGCTTGTGAGAGTGTTCGGGAAACGGGCATTATCCAAAGTTAAGGCTTCTATGCAAGCATGGGAAAGATCCGGTTTACAGCAGATTGACGCTGTGCTGCAATCTGCGTCCCTGATTATGTGAATCGATGACCATGCAAGCCTCTCAATTTTCAGCCCAGGTGCTGGACTGGTACGACAAATACGGGCGTAAAACCCTGCCCTGGCAAATTGAAAAAACGCCTTACAAAGTATGGCTCTCCGAGGTGATGTTGCAACAAACGCAGGTCGCCACGGTCATTCCTTACTTCGAGCGTTTTATGGCGCGCTTCCCGACGGTCACCGATCTGGCAAACGCGCCATTAGACGAAGTGCTGCACCTGTGGACAGGCCTGGGCTATTACGCCCGCGCGCGTAATCTTCACAAGGCCGCGCAGCAGGTCGCGACGCGCCATAACGGTAAATTCCCGGAAACCTTTGACGAGGTGGCCGATCTCCCCGGCGTCGGGCGCTCCACCGCAGGCGCGATTCTTTCCCTTTCATTAGGCAAGCATTTCCCGATCCTCGACGGCAACGTGAAGCGCGTGCTGGCACGCTGCTATGCCGTCGACGGCTGGCCGGGTAAGAAAGACGTAGAAAAACGCCTTTGGGAGATCAGCGAAGCGGTCACCCCGGCGAAAGGGGTGGAGCGTTTTAACCAGGCGATGATGGATCTGGGCGCGATGGTCTGCACGCGCTCAAAACCAAAATGCGAACTCTGCCCGGTGAATAATCTCTGCGTGGCGTATGCCAACCATTCGTGGGCGCAGTATCCCGGTAAGAAACCCAAACAGACGCTGCCGGAGCGCACCGGCTATATGCTGCTGATGCAACACGGCGATGAGGTGTTCCTTGCCCAGCGTCCGCCGAGCGGTCTGTGGGGCGGTCTATACTGCTTCCCACAGTTTGAAAATGAAGATTTGCTGCGTGAATGGCTTAAACAGCGCGGAATAGCCGCCGATAACCTGACGCAGCTGACCGCGTTTCGCCACACCTTCAGCCATTTCCATCTGGATATTGTGCCCATGTGGCTTCCCGTGTCCTCATTCACCTCGTGCATGGATGAAGGCACCGCTCTCTGGTATAACTTAGCGCAACCGCCTTCAGTCGGGCTGGCGGCTCCCGTGGAGCGCCTGTTACAACAATTACGTGCCGGTGCAATGGTTTAGCATCGGCAAGAAAAAGAGGAACGAGTATGGCCAGAACGATTTTTTGTACTTTCCTGCAGCGTGACGCTGAAGGCCAGGACTTCCAGCTTTATCCGGGCGACCTGGGTAAACGCATCTACAATGAAATCTCCAAAGAAGCCTGGGGACAGTGGCAGAAAAAGCAGACCATGCTGATCAACGAGAAAAAACTCAGCATGATGAACCCGGAACATCGCAAGCTGCTGGAGCAGGAGATGGTGAGCTTCCTGTTCGAAGGTAAAGACGTGCACATCGAAGGCTATACGCCACCGGAAAAATAATATTGAGCGGCTGTTGCCGGGTGGCGCTGCGCTTACCCGGCCTACAAAACCGTAGGCCCGTGCAAGCGTAGCGCCGCCGGGCAATAGCAACGACTAAGCAAACACAACACGCACTCCCGGAATGATGAAAAAACTTTTAGCGCTAGCTCTTGTTGCGCCGTTGCTTGTCTCTTGTTCTTCCAAAAAAGGCGATGATTACAACGAAGCCTGGGTTAAGGACACCAACGGTTTTGACATTTTGATGGGGCAGTTTGCCCACAACATCGAAAACATATGGGGATTTAACGAAGTTCTTATCGCCGGACCTAAGGACTACGTTAAGTACACCGACGCCTATCAGACCCGAAGCCACATCAACTTTGATGACGGTACGATCACGGTTGAAACCATCGCAGGCACTGACCCTGCTGCGCGTCTGCGTCAGGCGATTATCAAAACCCTGCTGATGGGTGACGATCCGGGCTCTATCGATCTCTACTCCGACGCAGACGACATTACCATTTCCAAAGAGCCGTTCCTGTACGGCCAGGTCGTCGATCAAACCGGTCAGCCGATCCGCTGGGAAGGCCGCGCCACGAACTTCGCGGATTATCTGCTGCAAACGCGCCTGAAAAGCCGCTCCAACGGCCTGAAGATCATCTACAGCATCACCATCAACCTGGTGCCGAACCACCTCGACAAGCGTGCGCATAAGTACATTGGGATGGTGCGTCAGGCGTCACGTAAGTACGGCGTGGATGAGTCGCTGATCCTGGCGATTATGCAGACCGAATCTTCATTCAACCCGTACGCGGTAAGCCGCTCCGACGCGCTGGGGCTGATGCAGGTTGTGCAGCACAGCGCCGGTAAAGACGTCTTCCGCTCGCAGGGTAAATCCGGCACGCCGAGCCGCAGCTATCTGTTCGACCCGCAGAGCAACATCGATACCGGCACCGCCTATCTGGCGATGCTGAATAATGTGTACCTGGGCGGAATTGATAACCCAACGTCGCGCCGCTATGCGGTGATCACCGCCTATAACGGCGGTGCGGGCAGCGTGCTGCGCGTCTTCTCCAGCGATAAGGTGCAGGCCGCGAACATCATCAACAGCATGGCGCCGGGGGATGTCTACTCAACCCTCACCACCCGCCACCCGTCTGCGGAATCCCGCCGCTATCTGTATAAGGTGAATACGGCGCAGAAGAATTATCGTCGTCGCTAAAAAACGCCCCCTCACCCTAACCCTCTCCCCAAAAGGGAGAGGGAACGTGAACACCCATACGAAAATGTTATTTGCATCACAATCCAAACTGCAAATTAATGTGGATTGCATTTTTTTGCGGGAGGTAACAAAACATATCGTTGCCAACTGATAGAATTGCATCAAATAACAACCCTGAATGTTCCCAAAACAACATATCTCCCGCTCACTTGTGAGGAAAGTAACATGAACCTTAAGCTGCAGCTTAAAATTTTGTCGTTTCTGCAGTTCTGCCTGTGGGGTAGCTGGCTGACCACACTCGGCTCCTATATGTTTGTGACGCTCAAGTTCGACGGTGCGTCTATCGGTGCCGTATACAGTTCGCTGGGTATCGCGGCTGTCTTCATGCCAACACTGCTCGGTATCGTGGCGGATAAATGGTTAAGTGCGAAATGGCTATACATGCTTTGCCACCTGGTGGGTGCGGGGACGCTGTTTATAGCGGCCGAAGTGACCACGCCGGGGGCGATGTTCATGGTGATCCTGCTTAACTCGCTGGCCTATATGCCAACGCTTGGCCTGATCAACACCATCTCCTACCACCGCATCAAGTCTGCGGGAATGGATATCGTGACCGACTTCCCGCCAATCCGTATCTGGGGCACCATCGGCTTTATCATGGCGATGTGGGGCGTGAGCTTCGCGGGCTTTGAGCTGAGCCATATGCAGCTCTATATCGGTGCCGCGCTCTCCGTGGTACTGGCGCTATTCACCCTGACGCTGCCGCACATTCCAGTTTCTAACCAGCAGAAAAACCAGAGCTGGAGCGCCATGCTCGGCCTGGACGCGTTCGCGCTGTTTAAAAACAGACGCATGGCGATCTTCTTTATCTTCTCCATGCTGCTGGGCGCAGAGCTGCAGATCACCAACATGTTCGGCAACACCTTCCTGCACAGCTTCGATAACAACCCGCTGTTTGCCGGAAGCTTTATCGTCGAGCACGCGTCGGTGATGATGTCCATCTCTCAGATCTCTGAGACGCTGTTCATCCTGACCATCCCGTTCTTCCTGAGCCGCTACGGCATCAAAAACGTCATGCTGATCAGTATCGCTGCATGGATGCTGCGCTTCGGCCTGTTCGCCTACGGTGACCCAAGCGCGTTCGGTACCGTGCTGCTGGTGCTGTCGATGATCGTTTACGGCTGCGCCTTCGACTTCTTCAACATCTCCGGTTCGGTGTTTGTGGAAAAAGAGGTGAAGCCTGAAATCCGCGCCAGCGCGCAGGGCATGTTCCTGATGATGACCAACGGCTTCGGCTGTATTCTGGGCGGCGTGGTGAGCGGTAAAGTGGTTGAGATGTACACCACCAACGGCATCACCGACTGGCAGCCAGTGTGGCTGATCTTCGCCGCGTACTCGCTGGTGCTGTTCTTCGCGTTTATCGCGCTGTTCAAGTACAAGCACGTACGTGAACCACACGGTGCGCAGCCGATCGCGCATTGATCCTTGATGTCTTTTGCCCGGTGGCGGCTTCGCCTTACCGGGCCTACAAAAGCACGGAGAGTAGGCCGGGTAAGCGTTAGCCACCCGGCTATTTTATTGCAGAGAGCACCCACCCCACCGACAGCAAATCCGCACTGCCGCCCGGGCTCAGATTGTGTTCAATCAATGCCTTATCCATTCTAAGCAACGCCTCGCGATCCCAGCCGTTAGCCAGTAATTCCCGCGCGTAGCCCTGAACGTAGCGCAACCCTTCCATGCCGCCGCGCGATACGAGATTGCTGTCCTGATTAACCGCCATCAGGCGCAACAGCAGGCCGTGAAGCGACTGTCCGTTCCACGAATCCAAAGCCTTACGCACTGTCGCGAAGCCGCTCTCCGCCTCGCCGCGCGCGCCAGTTAAACCGTACTGCTGAAACTGCCGCTCGCCCGCCGTCGCCTGCCCGCTGCGTGCGGCCAGCTCACGCGATACCAGCCCGCTGCAGATGTTACTCACCTCACAACAGAGGCTGTCTGCGGAGATGTTTTTCACACGCCCGGCAGCGAAGCACAGTAAACCCAGGGCAAAAATCCCGCCCTTGTGAGTGTTCACTCCGTTCGTCGCGGCGTACATCGCCTGCTCGCAGGCCATCCCCATCGGGCGGATAATCCTTAATTGTTCGGCAGCAGGTTTATCTGCATGCGTGCAACCCAGCTCAGCAAAGCGCGAAAACCAAGGCGTAATCGCCGCAATGCTGCGGACGAACAGCGCGTGGTCCATATCGCGATGGGAGCCGTTATTGAGCTTGTCCACCAGCCCCGGCTTGGGCGTCAGCTCCAGCTCCTGCCACAGCGCCGCTTCGGCAAGCGCGGGCACGTCAACCGGGCGCTGTTTAGTCGCGAGCAAACCAGTCATCGATCGTCTTCTCCACGCGGGAAACCACCGCCTCAACAGGATGCTTTCGCGAGCGGGAACAGGCGTGAGCGGGCTCGTCGCAGATCAGGCAGCGTCTGAGATTCGCCCCCAGCGACTGACGCCCGACGTGGCCGTGCTGAGGGCAGATCACGTCCAGATCCCACAGCCTGCCGAGAGGGTGCGTCTGCTCCAGATCCGCACAGTGCGCTTTGATTTCCGCCGCCGGATGGGCCACGCACCACAGGGCTTCCGGCCCGGTCGGTAGCCACAGCACCTGGCGGTCCAGCACCTGCCAGCGGTTCTCCCACAGCAGCTGGTCGCACATTTGCAGCGCCACGCCCATGGTATTGCGATAGCGCAGGCTGTCTTTGATTTCCCCCGGCGTGACCAGCGTGAGGGAAATCACCGGTTGTTGATAGTGCTCAAGCATGTCAGCCTGGCGCGCTGCGCGGCGATCTTTCGCCGCCAGCAGTTCGTCCAGGCTGACACCCGCCCGCACGGGTGTCGCTGAAGTCATACTTACTCCTTCACCTGTCGTACGGTGTCGATCACGCTGCCGTCGCGGTAGCGGATCACCCCGACGATTTTGTCGGTAAATTCAATCGGTTTCGGTACGCCGGTCAGGGAAATCGCCCGCGCGTAAAGCGCGCTGATATCCACAACGTTGAGCCCGGCTTCCAGCAGCCGCTCGCGGATCTCCGGGCGCGCCGGATTGACCGCAATGCCGTGGTCGGTGACCAGCACGTCGATGCTTTCGCCCGGCGTGAGGCGCGTGGTAACCCGCTTCACGACCGTCGGAATACGGCTGCGCAGTAGCGGCGCGACCACAATGGTCAGGTTCGCCGCGGCGGCCACGTCGCAGTGCCCGCCGGAGGCGCCGCGCATCACCCCATCGGAGCCGGTGATCACGTTGACGTTGAAATCGACGTCGATTTCCAGCGCGCTGAGGATCACCACGTCGAGCTGGTCGCAGCTTGCCGCCTTGCTGCCGGGGTTGGCGTAGACATTAGTGGAGATCTCCACGTGGTTCGGGTTGCTCGCCAGCGAAGCCGCGGCCTGGCCGTCAAAGCACTGGGTGTCGAGCAGCTTTTCGATCAGCCCCTTCTCGTGCAAATCCACCAGGCTGCCGGTGATGCCGCCGAGCGCAAAGCGCGCCTTCACGCCGCCGCGCTCCATCTTCTCTTCCATAAAGCGCGTACAGGCGGTCGCCGCCGCGCCGGAGCCGGTCTGCATCGAGAAGCCCGGTTTGAAATAGCCGGAGTGCTCAATCACGTCCGCCGCATAGCGGGCGATCATCAGCTCGCGCGGGTTGCTGGTGACGCGCGCCGCGCCGACGCTGATTTTCGCCGGATCGCCCACGCTCTCCACCTGCACGATGTAGTCCACCTGGTCCTGCACCAGGCTGGCGGGCATATTGGGGAACGGCACCAGTTCTTCCGTCAGCAGCACCACCTTGCGGGCAAAGTGCGAGTCCACCATGGCGTAGCCCAGCGAGCCGCAGCAGGATTTGCCGTGCGTCCCGTTGGCGTTGCCAAACTCATCGCTGCACGGCACGCCGAGAAACGCCACGTCGATATTCAGCTCGCCGTCCTGAAGCAGCTTCACGCGCCCGCCATGGGAGTGAATTTGCACCGGCTCGTCCATCAGCCCGTGGGAGATGGCATCCGCCAGCCTGCCGCGCATGCCCGAGGTGTAAATCCGGGTGATAACGCCGCTTTCAATATGCTCGATCAGCGCGTCGTTGCAGGTCATCAGCGAGCTGGAGGCCAGCGTCAGGTTTTTGAAGCCCATCCGCGCCAGCAGCGCCACGACGGTGTTGATCACCCGGTCGCCTTCGCGAAACGCATGGTGGAAGGAGATGGTCATCCCGTCCTGCAGGCCGCAGCGCTTAACCGCCTCTTCAACAGAGGCGCAGAGCTTGCGGCTGTGTTTCGCGTCGCTGTCCGCCAGCCACGGCGTGGCGCTGTGGGCGGTATCAAAGGGCTTCAGGTCCCGCAGATGGGGAAAATTCACGTGAAGAAGTTCTGTCTGATTCATCATCTCATCCTTACCGACGCACGCCGGAGGCCGCCGCGCGCTCCAGCACCACCTGCGCGTGGTTAATAATCGGTGCATCCACCATTTTGCCGTTGAGCGACACCACGCCCAGGCCGTTACGCTCGCCCTCTTCTGCCGCCTCAATCACCCTTTTGGCGTGATCCACCTCTTCCTGGGTCGGGGCGTAGGCGTTGTGCAGCAGGTCAATCTGGCGCGGGTTAATCAGCGATTTGCCGTTGAAGCCCATCTTGCGGATCAGATCGACCTCGCGCAGGAATCCGGCCTCGTCGTTAACGTCTGACCACACCACGTCGAAGGCGTCGATGCCCGCCGCGCGGGCGGCGTGCAGCACGGCGCAGCGGGCGTAGAACAGCTCGGTGCCGTCGCCGCGCTCGGTCTGCATGTCCATCACGTAGTCAAAGGCGGCCAGCGCAATCCCGATTAGGCGCACAGAGCTGCGGGCAATCGCCACGGCGTTGATGACGCCAATGGCCGATTCAATCGCCGCCATCACGCGGGTGGAGCCGACCTTGCGGCCGCACGCCTGCTCGATACGCTCGAGGTGGCCTTCCAGCTCGTAGATATCGTCCGGGGTGTCGGTTTTTGGCAGGCGGATCACATCCACGCCTGCCCGCACGGCGGCTTCCAGATCCAGCAGGCCAAACGGCGTACTGAGCGGGTTAATGCGCACCACGGTTTCGATATCCTGATACATCGGGTGCTGAAGCGCGTGGAACACCAGCATGCGCGCGGTGTCTTTCTCGCGCAGGGCGACGGCGTCCTCAAGGTCAAACATGATGGAGTCAGGACGGTAGATAAAGGCGGTGGAGAGCATGGCGGCGTTGGCACCCGGCAGGAACAGCATGCTGCGGCGGAGTTTGCTCATTTCAGCGCCCCCCAGTTGATGGCCTGTTCATCGGCGGCACGCATCAGTGCGCTCTGCAGGCGGGCGCGGATCACACAGTCCAGCGCCCCTTTGTCTTCAATAATGATTAATCCCTGGTGCACGTTCATGGCGCGCAATGTGTCGTTGACCACCTGGCGGATCTGCTCGCCAAACTGCTTAATCACTTCACTGTGGATGACAATCTCCAGCTCGCCGTGAGCGGGAGCGATTTTCACCATCAGGTCGCTGGACTCCTGCGTTCCGGCCAGCGCCTCCCTTACAATATTCATGATAAATTCCTGGTAATTAAGCGACTTCCGCACTCGCACGGTAATGTGCTTCGAGGTGCGCGAAGGTGGAGTCCGGGACAATCTCCCGGATCCGGGAAAACTGCTGTGTCTTCAGTAAGCGGCGCACTTCCGAGGCCGAAATGGCGTTGCCGGTGGCCTTGATACGCGGCATTTCCACCACGTCGATATGCGAGGCCAGCAGGTCGTGCAGCGTCTGGTTGTACTGGCGGGTGATATCGCAAAACGGCTCCGAGCCGATAAAGCGGTGCGTGATGCCCAGCGCCGGAGCAATAAAGTCCCGGAAGATCAGCACGTCGATCTCGCTCCACGCCTGCTGCACCCTGCCGGTCTCCTTCAGGAAGTAGGCCGGGAAGGTGGCGCGAGAGATGATGTACTGCGAGCCTTCATGCACCACCACGTTCGGCAGATGCGCCACGCCCGCGCGCACCATCTCGAGGCGCGCGCTGAACGGGAAGAACGAGGCGTCTTCACGCACCACGAACAGATGCAGGGCATCGCACCGCGTCGCCGCCTGCTCCACCAGATGGCGGTGGCCGAGGGTGAACGGATTGGCGTTCATCACTATCGCGCCAATGTTCTCCCCGCACTTGCGCTTCGCGCGCAGGGAACGGCAGTAGCGTTCAATCCCCTGCGGGGTGTTCTCCATTAGCACCGCGTTGTTCCCGCTTTGGGCAATCGGCCAGAAGCCGCTGCGGGCAAAGCGCTCCCGGTTGCACGGACGGGTGCAGAGGAAGAGGTGAAAATGGCCGCGCTCCAGCGCCGCATTTTCCACCTCTGCCAGCAGCCGCGCGCTGAGGTTCTCGCCGCGAAGCTGCTCGTTGACCGCCACGCATTTGATGACGTTGGCAGCAAGCCCTGCGCAACCCACCAGCTGCGAGCCGGACCAGGCTTCGACAAACAGCGTGATGTCGTTGTCCAGGCCAAGGCCGCTGTCTGCCAGCAGGTAACGGATCTGGCTTAAGCGTTCCGGATGCTTCGCCACGAGGGTGTGGCGAAAATCGATGGGTTGACTGTTCATGCCGCCTTACTCAGTGTGCCGCCGCAAGCCCAACGGCCGGCGCTTCCATAATCACGTTGCTCAGGTGACCGATATGCTCGATCTCCACCTCAATGCGATCGCCCTCTTTCATAAACAGCGGCGGGTTACGCTTTTTACCCACCCCGCCAGGCGAGCCGGTGATGATCACGTCGCCCGGGCTTAAGCGGGTAAAGGTACTGATGTACTCGATCAGCTCCGCAACCTTGTGGATCATGCTGCTGGTGTTGTCTTCCTGCACCATGCGGCCGTTCAGCCAGGTGCGGATTGCCAGCTGATGCGGATCCGGGATTTCGTCCGCCGTCGCCATCCACGGGCCAAACGCGCCGGTCTGACGCCAGTTTTTACCGGCGGTAAACCAGGTGTGCTGCCAGTCACGGGCGGAGCCGTCCATGTAGCAGCTGTAGCCCGCCACGTGGCGCAGGGCGTCGTCGCGGCTGATGTTTTCCCCGCCTTTGCCGATGATCACCGCCAGCTCGCCTTCATAGTCGAATTCGCTGGAGTGGCGCGGCTTCAGCACCGGCTCGTTGTGGCCGGTCTGTGAATCCGGGAAGCGGACAAACAGCGTCGGGGCCGGGTTATGCTGGTCAAACTCCTTGCGCTTGTCGGCGTAGTTCATGCCGACGCAGAGGATTTTTTCCGGCTGCACGATCACCGGTAAGAAGGTGATGGCGCTCAGCGGCACGTCCACCGCGTCGTTAATATAGCGGGTGGCCTGCGCCAGCCCGTTGCCCTGCAGCAGCGCCTTGAGGTCGCCGTAACGGTCGCCGAGACGGCGGCCTAAATCAATCACGCCGTCGGCCTGGACGATGCCGTAGCTGCGTTTTCCCTGGTATAAAAAGCTTGCGAGTTTCATTGTTCTTTCCTGAAAACTTAAACGAGGAAGTTGCCCAGAATCAGCAGTGAGATAGAGACGTTAATCGCCCCGCCAATACGGGTAGCAATCTGGGCGAACGGCATCAGGCTCATGCGGTTGCCTGCGGTCAGGATCGCCACGTCGCCGGTACCGCCCTGGCCGCTCTGGCAGCAGGAGACGATGGCGACATCAATCGGGTGCATGCCAATCTTTTTGCCGACGAAGAAGCCGGTCGCCACCAGTGCGGAAACGGTGCTGACGATCACCAGCAGGTTGCTGACGGTGAACGCCGCCACCAGTTCATGCCACGGAGTGATGGCCACGCCGACGGCGAAGAGGATTGGGTAGGTCACGGAGGTCTGGAAGAATTTGTACACCACCTGCGAGCCTTCCAGCAGGCGCGGAGAAGCGCCGTTGCAGAGCTTCACCAGCACCGCCATAAACAGCATGCCGACTGGGGCAGGCAGGCCAATCAGCTTGTGTCCGAGCATGCCCAGCATATAGAGCAGCACCGCCAGCAGCGCGCCGGAGGCGATAGTGGTGACGTCCGCTTTGCCGGAAAACGCAGGCTGAGAGACGGTAGCATCGGCATTCGCGCGGTTCGGCATCAGTTGGCCTTCACCGGTCAGGTGCGGGTAGCGTTTACCGAGCTGGTTCAGGCAGCCGGAGATAATGATTGCCGTCAGACCGCCGAGCATCACCATCGGCAGCACGCGGCCGAGCGCCACGCCCTGGTCCATGTGCAGCAGGGTGGCATAGCCGATGGAAAGCGGAATTGCCCCTTCCCCGACGCCGCCCGCCATAATCGGCAGAATGATAAAGAAGAAGATCTGGAACGGCTCAAGACCCAGCGCCAGGCCAACGCCCATCCCCACCAGCATGCCGACGATTTCGCCGCACAGCATCGGGAAGAAGATGCGCAGGAAGCCCTGAATCAGCACCGTGCGGTTCATGCTCATGATGCTGCCGACGATAATGCAGCAGATATAGAGATAGAGAATGTTGGTGGATTTGTAGAACTTGGTGGTGGACTCGACCACCACGTCCGGCAGCAGGCCGTAATAGACCAGCGCGGAAGGGATAAAGGTAGCGCAGATCGCCGCCGCGCCGAGCTTGCCGACAATCGGCAGACGTTTGCCAAACTCGCCGCAGGCAAAGCCGAAGAAGGCCAGCGTGGCAACCATCACCACGATATCGCTCGGCAGTTTTCCGCCCAGGCAATCAATGGCAATCAGCGCGCCCGCCAGAACGAACAGCGGCAGAGGAATAATCCCGATTTTCCAGGTATCCATAATATGCCACCAGCGCTCTTTGAGCGAAGGTCGCTGAATTTCAATCGGGTCGTGGGTAACAGAGAAAGAATCGTCAGTTGTGCTCATAATAAGCCCCTTGGTTATTTTGTGCATTCAGCTTAGAGTCACAAAGGCTTACTTTATGTGAGGAATGGCATATTAAAAGCGAAGTTTTAATGGCAGCTATGGTTTTAATGGTTTCTTTTATTTAATGTGATTTACACCTTATTTATTTCCGTGGTTTTTATGGTTTCTTTTCTTAAATGAACAAATAAATAACATTTATTAATTTAGCCTTAAGACGCCTGGCGTATCGGATAACTCTTTTACAGGCGCTGCTGTGCAAGGGATCACAAGTTTTCTGCAAAGCAGGCGTCACCACGAGAAAAGATGATATATTAGCCTGCCTTGTTGATACCCGGCGTGATAGTTATGAAAGTGTCATTTCAGATCAAGCTGTTTATTTCGCTGGTCGCTTTTTTCTCGGTACTGTTTGCGCTACTGGGTGGATATTATTACGTCGACGTTGGAAGGCAGCTTTATCAGGAAATGAGCGCACGTGCAAAAATACAGGCCGAAGAAATTGCGCTTATTCCTACTTTGCGAAAAAAAGTCGAACAGAAAGATATCAACGGCATCAGCGACTTTATGCAGAAAATAGCGGCCCACAGCGACGCCAGTTTTATTGTGATTGGCGATAATAAAGGGCTGCATCTGTTTCACTCGGTGTTTGCTGACCGGGTGGGAAAAACGCTGGTCGGCGGCGATAACGACGAGGTTCTGCAGGGTAAAAGCACGACCACTATCCGCAAGGGCGGCTTAGGTATTTCACTTCGCAGTAAAGCGCCGATTTTTAACGATGCGGGGCACGTCGTGGGGATTGTCTCGGTGGGCTATCTCACCAGCTATCTGGATACCATCACCGTCAATAAAGTGGTTAACATTCTGATTGCCGCCGTGCTGCTGCTGATCGCCCTGTTTATCTTCTCCTGGTTTTTCACCCGCAGTATAAAGAAGCAGATCTTCTCGCTGGAGCCACGCGAAATTGGCCTGCTGGTACGCCAGCAGAAGGCGATGATGGAATCCATCTATGAAGGGGTCATCGCTATCGATGACGATCTGCGCATCGAAGTGATCAACCAGGCGGCACGCACGTTATTAGGCTTAAGCCAGCCCGCCCGCGAGCTGCGCGGACAACTGATTAGCCAGGTGATCGATCCTGTTCCGTTCTTCAATACGCATACGATGCTGGCGAAAGACACCCATGATGAAATCTGCCGCTTTAACGATCTTACGGTCATTGCCAGCCGGGTAAGGATCATGCTGGAAAACTCGCTGCAGGGCTGGGTGATCACCTTCCGCGATCGCAATGAGATCGACACGCTCAGCGCCCAGCTCAGCCAGGTTAAACGCTACGTTGATAACCTGCGCATCATGCGCCACGAGCAGCTCAACCGGATGACCACCCTTTCCGGCCTGCTGCACATGGGCCGCTATGAAGAGGCGATTGGCTATATTCAGGCGCAGTCAGAGCACGCACAGGAGCTGCTGGACTTTATCTCGTCGCGCTTTAGCTCCCCGACGCTCTGCGGCCTGCTGTTAGGCAAGGCCGCGCGTGCGCGGGAGAAAGGCGTGGAGCTGAGTTTCGACCCCGCCTGCCGGATGGATAAACCTTTCCTGCCGCTGCTTGAATCGGAACTCATCTCGATTATCGGGAACTTGCTGGATAACGCGATTGAAGCGACGCAGCGCGCACCGCTTCCGCATGCGCCGGTTGAAGTGCTGATAAAACTGAGCGAGCAGGAACTCATCATCGAAGTCGCCGACCAGGGTATTGGCATCAAACCGGAGATCCGTGAACAAATATTTGAACGCGGCATTACCACCAAAACGCGCGGCGATCACGGTATTGGCCTGTATCTGATTGAAAGCTACGTCACGCAGGCGGGCGGCGCCATCGAAGTTGCTGATAACACGCCGCGCGGTGCCATTTTCTCACTGTTTATTCCCGCCACGGGAGCTGCCCGGCGTCCCGCACAAGAACTGGAAGATAATGATTATGCAACATGAACTTATCGACGTACTGATTGTTGAAGACGAGAACGAACTGGCGCAATTGCATGCGGAGCTGATCGGTAAACATCCGCGTTTGAGGCTGGTCGGGATTGCCTCTTCACTGGCTGACGCGCAGACGCAGCTTGAGAGCAAGCAGCCTCAGCTGATGTTGCTGGATAACTACCTGCCGGACGGCAAGGGCATCACGCTTATCAGCAACCCCATGCTGGCCCGCGCCAACTGCTCAGTGATTTTCATCACTGCCGCCAGTGACATGGACACCTGCAGCCAGGCCATCCGCAACGGCGCGTTTGACTACATCCTCAAACCGGTGTCCTGGAAGCGGCTCAGCCAGTCGCTGGAGCGCTTTGTGCAGTTTGCCGAACAGCAGCGGGTCTGGAAGATTGTCGACCAGCAGAACGTGGATTCCCTCTATCAATTGCAGGCAAAAAATTACCGTCAGGACAACGGCAGCAAAGGAATTGAAGAGAATACGCTGGCGCTGGTACAAACACTTTTTAACGCCAAAGCAACGCACTGCTTTTCCGTGGATGAAGTGGTGAGCGAAACGGGTTTGAGTAAGACCACCACCCGGCGCTATCTGGAACACTGCGTGGAGGCGGGGTTTCTCAGCGTAGAGATGCTGTACGGGAAGATTGGGCATCCGAGGAGGATGTACCGCCGCGCAGAAGCCTGATGCAGTATTGTAGGCCCGGTAAGCTTGCGCCACCGGGCACATCGCCGGGTGGCGCTAACGCTTACCCGGCCTACGTTCGAGAGAGGGTCTACTTTAAAACATACCCATACAACCGCTTAATCCCGTCGGCATCCTTCTCGCTGTACACACCCTGCAGCTCCGGCGAGAAGCCCGGCAGCATATTGATGCCCTCCTCCAGCGCCAGAAAATAGCGCTGTACCGCCCCGCCCCAGACTTCACCCGGCACCACGCACAGCACCCCTGGCGGATACGGCAGCGCGCCCTCAGCGGCAATGCGTCCTCCGGCATCACGAATACGCACCAGCTCCACGTTCCCGCGAATGTACTCCTGGTTGGCATCCTGAGGGTTCACCACGACGTCGGGGAAGCTTTCCCGGCGGAACATCGCCTTTTGCAGATCTTTCACGTTAAAGCTGACGTAGAGATCGTGCATCTCCTGGCACAGCTGGCGGATCGTGTAATCACGGTAGCGAACGGGATATTTCTGGTAGATGGTCGGCAGAACGTCGGCCAGCGGCGTATCGTCTTCAATGTGCTGTTCAAACTGTCCCAGCATCGCCACCAGCTGCGCCAGCTTCTCGCTGCTTTCGGCAGGAGTCAGCAGGAACAGGATCGAGTTGAGATCGCACTTCTCCGGCACGATGCCGTTCTCACGCAGGTAGTGCGCCAGAATCGTCGCCGGGATACCAAACGCGGTGTAGTTACCGGTTTCCGCATCGATACCCGGCGTGGTCAGCAGCAGCTTGCACGGGTCAACAAAATACTGGTCACGGGCGTAGCCGTCAAAACCGTGCCAGTTCGCGCCTGGCTCAAAGCTGAAGAAGCGACGCTCGCTGGCGATGGTGTGTGTCGCATGATCCTGCCACGGACGCCCCGCCACCACCGGTGGGATAAAGGGTTTAATCATATGGCAGTTGGCGACGATCGCCTTGCGCGCTTCAATGCCCAGTTCGACGCACTCCGCCCACAGCCTGCGTCCGCTTTCACCTTCGTGGATCTTGGCGTTCACGTCCAGCGCAGCGAACAGCGGATAAAACGGGCTGGTTGAGGCATGCAGCATAAAGGCATTGTTCAGCCGCTTGTGCGGGCAGAAACGTGCCTGACCGCGAATGTGGTTATCCTTTTTATGGATCTGCGACGTTTGTGAGAACCCGGCCTGCTGCTTATGCACCGACTGGGTCACGAAAATCCCCGGATCGTTCTCGTTCAGTTCCAGCAATAGCGGGGACGTTTCCGCCATCATCGGGATAAATTGTTCGTAACCTACCCAGGCAGAGTCAAAGAGGATGTAGTCGCAAAGGTGGCCGATCTTGTCGATCACCTGACGGGCGTTGTAGATCGTCCCGTCGTAGGTGCCCAGTTGAATGATGGCCAGACGGAACGGGCGAGGCGCATCGGCCTTGTCCGGGGCAACGTCACGGATCTGATTTCGCAGATACGCATCGTCGAAGCAGTGCTCGTCAATCCCGCCGATAAAACCAAATGGGTTACGTGCCGCTTCAAGGTAGACCGGCGTGGCCCCTGCCTGAATCAGCGCGCCGTGATGATTCGATTTATGGTTGTTACGGTCGAACAGCACCAGATCGCCGCGGGTCAGCAGCGCGTTGGTAACAACCTTATTCGCGGCTGAGGTGCCGTTCAGCACGAAGTAGGTTTTATCGGCATTGAAGACTTTTGCCGCGAACTTTTGCGCGTGCTTGGCGGAACCTTCGTGGATCAGCAAATCACCCAGCTTTACGTCGGCGTTGCACATATCGGCGCGAAACACGTTCTCACCGAAGAAGTCATAAAACTGCCGCCCGGCGGGATGCTTTTTGAAAAACGCGCCGTGCTGATGCCCGGGGCAAGCAAAAGTGCTGTTGCCCATCGCAACATACTGGCTCAGGGTGTCGAAAAAAGGTGGCAGCAGATCCTCTTCGTAACGGCAGGCGGCAGACTCCAGTTCCAGGAACTCCTGCGCTTTTCCTGCTATTACAGCAGTGACACCTTCAGGAACATTCGTCGGCTCCTGTGAGAACATAAATACCGGAAGCTGAAAACCCGTACGTTTCAGCAGCGCAAGGATGCCGCTACAGCTTTCAGCGACCGTAATGACCACTGCCGCCACATCGGTAAAATCAGTGTTATCCAGCGTCACCATTTCCCGGTGAGTAGACACAGTAGAGACCAGCTCGCGGCTGACGGCAATTTTCATGGTTTTCATAGGCGCAGTTACCCTCACCGGGCGGTGAGACAGGGAGGAGAAAATTCGCGCAATAATGTCACCTTTTATTTTTAGGCGCAAGAAGGAATCAGTATGCACTTAGCCTTGCAAAGCTAAGCGTCATGCAGCGTTGTCGTGTCATAATCATGCAATACCAATGATTAAGTAACAGGAGTTAACGGTGGTAATTGGACCCTTTATCAACGCCGGTGCCGTATTGTTAGGCGGCGTACTCGGCGCAGTGTTAAGCCAGCGGTTGCCGGAACGTATTCGCACCTCGATGCCCTCCATATTTGGCCTGGCCTCGTTAGGCATCGGTATCCTTTTGGTGATCAAATGCGCCAACCTGCCCGTCATGGTGCTCGCGACCCTGCTCGGCGCGCTCATTGGTGAATTTTGCTACCTGGAAAAAGGCATCAATAATGCGGTAGGCAAAGCCAAAAACCTGATTGCCCGCCCGGGCAAGGCGAAACACGGCACCCACGAGTCGTTTATTCAAAACTATGTCGCGATAATTATTCTGTTTTGCGCCAGCGGCACCGGGATTTTCGGTTCCATGCAGGAAGGGATGACGGGTGACCCAAGCATATTGATTGCGAAGGCGTTTCTTGATTTCTTTACGGCCACTATTTTTGCCACCACGCTCGGCATTGCCGTTGCCGCGATTTGCGTGCCGATGCTGCTGATCCAGCTTGCGCTTGCCACCTGCGCCACGCTGATCCTGCCCCTGACTACGCCTGCGATGATGGCGGACTTCACCGCGGTTGGCGGCCTGCTGCTGCTGGCGACAGGGCTGCGTATCTGCGGAATCAAGATGTTTGCCGTGGTGAACATGCTGCCCGCGTTGCTGCTCGCCATGCCGCTCTCCGCGCTCTGGACGCACTTTTTCGCTTAAGAGTACGGCGAAATGGTGAGAGATTGCGCAGTCTGTAACGAAAACAACATTTTTCGTTGACGGCAAGGGGCAGATCGGGTTTAATGCGCCCCGTTGCCCGGATAGCTCAGTCGGTAGAGCAGGGGATTGAAAATCCCCGTGTCCTTGGTTCGATTCCGAGTCCGGGCACCACTTTCACTTCTGCAGTACTCTCCCAAACTCCTCGAAACTCAAGTACAATCAAACATATACAACCTTAAAGAACGCTTTGAACTCCACCAAAGTCAACCTGACTCTCCCTTAATCAAGGATCAGCCGGGGGCTTACCTGGGGGCTCACTGTGTTCAATCAGTTTTAGGGGCCCCCTTATGGCACTCACAGCCAGGCAGGTAGAGACTGCCAAGCCGAAAGAGAAAGACTATAAACTCAGTGATGAGCGAGGATTGTTCTTGCTGGTCAAAACCAGTGGTGCACGCTACTGGCGTATGAAATACCGTATCGCAGGCAAAGAGAAAAAACTGTCGATTGGTGTCTATCCTGAAATCACTCTCGCTGAAGCCAGACTCAAACGTGACGACGCACGCAGGGTTATCGCTGAAGGCGGAGATCCCAGTGAGAAAAAACAGCTCGAAAAGCTCTCACGGAAAATCTCCGTCGTAAATACGTTCAGGGCGCTTGCTATGGAGTGGCATACACACAAGCAGGCTTCATGGTCCGAAAGCTATGCAGAGAGCGTGCTTGAGGCGCTCGAGAAAGACATTTTCCCTCACGTGGGTAAACGCCCGGTGGCTGAAATTCTTCCTCTGGAAATGCTGCAGGTTCTTCGCCTGATTGAAAAACGCGGTTCGCTCGAAAAACTTCGTAAGGTCCGACAGTTCTGCAATCAGATCTTCCGTTATGCAATTGCAACAGGCCGCGCCACCATCAATCCCGCCTCTGAATTAACCAGTACACTGACCGCGCCAAAAACAAAGCACTTCCCTCACCTTCTGGCACATGAACTTCCAGAATTGCTCGTAAAGCTGGCCGATTACCACGGCAGCCCTGTTACCCGTATGGCAACCAGCCTGTTGATGTTAACAGGCGTAAGAACCATTGAGTTAAGGGCTGCTGAGTGGTCTGAATTTGATTTAGACAATGCCATCTGGGCGGTACCGGAATCGAGAATGAAGTGTGGACGCCCCCATCTGGTGCCTCTGTCAAGACAGGTCACGCAAATTCTGCAGGAACTTCGCGCACTTACAGGCCAGTATCGTCTGGTATTCCCGGGGCGTTGCGACATCAACAAACCCATGAGCGAAGCAAGCATCAATATGGTGCTCAAACGCATTGGTTACGACGGCAGAGCAACAGGCCACGGTTTTCGCCACACCATGAGCACCATTCTTCATGAGAAGGGCTTTAATACCGCATGGATTGAGATGCAGCTTGCCCATGTGGACAAAAACAGTATTCGCGGAACCTATAACCATGCGCAGTACCTTGATGGCAGACGGGAAATGATGCAGTGGTACGCTGATTATATTGACAAGCTCCTCAGTTCATCGACAAACAGTTAGTGGTTGTTCTCCGCACCTGAAGGTGTGGAGAACGCCATTCTTTAATTTTTTGTTTGTTCTATTGCCTTCTGGCATATTTACCGCGCTGCATGGACTTTAGCGTGAAGCGATCCAGGGGGAAACATTTCACTGAAGAGCTCAAAAATTCACACACCGTATATTATCCCTCTTACCGATAGCCTGTCGAACTTCTCAAAGAAATACAGGTGATCAACGGAGGGCATAAACTGATATTTACTGGCGATCATTTACCCTTCAAACCCATGAGCGAGAACACCGTAAACAGTGCGCTACGGGTTGTGGGGTATGATACTAAGGTTGAGGTTTGCGGCCACGGCTTCCGTACCATGGCTTGTAGCTCATTGATTGAATCAGGGCTTTGGTCGAGGGATGCAACCCAGACATCTCACTTGCGAGGAAAAACGCATTGAGTGAATATTGATTATCTATGAGATATTTGTGTCGGCCTAAAACAGACGATTAACGAGCGGTTGGAATGTATGCAAAAGCAAGCAGCAGATAATAAATTAAACCAAGGAAATAGGTATGGCATCCGCGTTAGGTTGGCTTGATCATGATGCAAACGCACAGGCCAAAACGTTAAATATTCTTGCGCTCTTTCAACAAAAAGAGAGCCGAGATGAGCTGGGTATCGGCACTATCAGAGATAGTTTTGCTGAACAACTATTTCCAGGAACCAGCACCATTCAAACCCGTTTACGTTACATGCTTTTTGTTCCATGGATCTATCAGCGTCTCGAAAATAAACGCATATCCGCTGCAAACTTTGGTACCCAGGCCGCCCGTGACGAAAGAGCCTTAATTATCCCCCTCTCCAAGCTCGAAGAAGATTCGGCCGGTACATTTGGTAAAAACTCACGCGAAAAGCTTAAACGTCTGCCCAGTTCCGTTTACTGGTCCGGGCTACGTCGCTGGGGTATTCGCGAGATCCTGTGGTCACAGGAAGAATATCATCGACGTGTTGATGAACTTTATCGCTCACGCACGGAAATCAGTGAGCAGAAATATAAAGAAGAAAATCGTGGTGATATGGGCGACACCAGCTTGTACAAACCAGCCCAGAGCTGGCACTCCAGCCTGCCTGCGCCACCGCCCAATTTTCCTGATGATGCAACGTTTGCACTAACACGCCAGGAAGCCAGCTTTCTTCGCGACCGTATTCAATTGTCCTGCAAAGGCAGTCTGTTGGCTTGGCTGACGCTGCATAGCGAACCAGCAGATGTGAGTTCACCATGGGAACATCCGGATTACGCGAGGTTCCCAGATGAACTCAAGGAACTGCTGACTCACGCGCGGCTTTTTTCTTATACGATGCACGGCGCAGCCCTGCTTTATAACTATTTGCTCGCCAAAGAGCGTTCAGATAACGACCTTCTGTCTCAACACAATGACAACTTCCTCAACTGGTTTACTGCACTCCCACGCAAAGAAATCGGTACCTGGTCGCTCGGCCGTATGTGGGAACTCGCCGCCGAACCGGGCTATAGCATTAGCCTAAAAACCCGCCGCTTTGTGGAACAGTGGATTGCTCTTATCCGACAGTCCCCTGAGACATTACTCACCAGTAAAGAAGCCTGTGCTCTAATCCGTGCCCGCGAAATGACCCTCAAAGGCCCACGTTCGCGCTTCAAAAACAGACGCGCTCTGGAGCAATGGAGTGGATATGCCGGAACCCTGCGGCTGGTCTACCGCTGGCATAACGTCCAGATAATACTTAAGGATCTGGCGCACGGTCTCAGGAGAGAAGAATGCTAAACCCCAATAATCGCAGCTTATATACTTCGGCACTAACCTCTCCGCCCGGCATGGTGTTTGACGAAGCCATCGCCACCAGCTTCTCACTCGACCCGGTATTTTTACTGCAGGCGCCGGTCTATTTGGCGTTCACAGCGACTGACAGCAATCGTGCTCAGGATCCGCTATCCATTTTTGAAGCCATTCGTCGTTATTCCGAACGTATCACGGTGTATGTCCAAAAAGGGCGTATTCAAGTCCCAGCAAAGCTCAAGCCCAACCCCTTATTCGGCCTGCTTGAAGAGATGATTGTTGAATCAAAAGCCAAAGGCCGCGGAGTCTTTCACCCAAAAATCTGGGCGATTCGTTTTATCAATCCTGAAACAGACGAAGTGATGTACCGGCTGGTCGTACTGAGTCGAAATTTAACCACCGATTCATCTTGGGACCTCTCTTTGCAGCTGGACGGCTACCCCGTAAAACGTAAGCAAAGTGCCAATAAAACGCTGGTGCATTTATTCTCCGTACTGCCCAAACGGGCGACGGGAAAAATGGCGAAACATCGCCGGGAGCAGGCGCAGCGCTTTGCAGATGAACTGTTGTATGTGGAATGGGAATGTCCCGCAGGCTTTGATGAGGTTGCTTTTTTCCTGCCTGGCGAAGGATACGACTGGCAGCCACCCGAAGCGGATCGTGCGGTGGTTATCTCACCGTTTTGCACCGACGAGGCACTGCAACACATCGTAAAGCATTGCCAGCAAGCCGATGCGCTGATTTCACGCCCGGACACTCTGCTTACCTTGAGTGAAGAGACGCGCAGCCTTTTCACGCGTCAGCTTCACCTTGACGATGCCGCAGAAGAGCAAGCATCCGATGAGAGTACCCCTGACGACATCATCGCTTCCGGCCTGCATGCCAAAGCGTATCTGTTTGAAAATGGCCGGGACAGTGAGCTGGTTCTGGGTTCAGCAAATGCCACCAGCGCAGCGCTACTGGGGAAAACGAACTGCGAAATTTTAGTCTCGCTCAAAGGTAAGAAAAAGCACACGGGTACCATTGATGACCTTCTGAGCAGCGATGGAATGGAAAGCTATCTGCAAGATTTCGACCCTGCCCAGCCGTTTGAACCCGATATCCTGCGTGTAGAAGCCGAGTCCCATGCTGAACAGGCACGTGCGTTGCTCGCCGACGCCGCATTGACTCTTCACTGTCACCCCGGTGAAAACAACCAAAGTTGGGCATTGTGGCTTGTTGGTGAAATTCCTGAGCTACCGGGTATCGTGCAGGCAACTGCGTGGCCCGTGACGGTAGCTGACGGACTTGTCTGTAGCCTGCTGGACCAGGCCGATGGGAATAAAAGAGCACTCGGTGAGTTTTCAGTCCCGGCCATTACCGGGCTTACAGCGTTTTCCCTCAAAACATCGCACCCGGATGTATCGATCAGATTCGTCCTCAATCTGCCGATTGATGCCTTGCCCCCCGATCGCCACGCAATGATTTTACAAAGCAGCATGCAGAAACAGGATTTTCTGCGTTATTTGTTGATGTTGATAGGCGAGGCGGGACAGCAATCCTTCTTTGCCGAAAACGCCTTTGGCGATGGCCATTTCTTTACAGGGCTTGCCAGTGGCGAAGAATTTGCTGTACTGGAAGAGCTGACGCGTATCTATAGTCGTGAGCCTGAACGCTTAAAAGATATCGCCGCGCTGATTGGCAATATGCGCAAAGGACAAAGCGACATGATTCCGCAAGATTTTCTTGCTTTGTGGGCCGTATTTGAATCAGCCATGGGAGGCCGAAATGGCCGATAAGCACCCCAGTATTATTGCCCCGCTCACGGGATTGAAAGATTTTCAGCAACGCACCGTGAATTATGTTTTTCAGCAATTTTATGGTGATAAACAGCAAAATCGCTTTCTGGTAGCCGATGAAGTGGGTCTGGGAAAAACGATGGTTGCGCGCGGCATCATCGCCAAAACCATCGAGCATTTACAGGATAAAGTCGGCAGTATCGACATCATTTATATCTGCTCAAATTCGGCTGTTGCGGCGCAGAATATTAAGCGCCTGAATGTCAGCAATGAGGAACAATTTTCGCACTCAACGCGCCTGACATTCCTGCCAAAACAGGTACGGTCTCTGCGCAAAAACAGAATCAATTTTATCAGCCTGACGCCAAACACCGCCCTCGATCACACCCGCAGCCGTGGCGGTCATAAAGAAGAGCGCGCGATCCTGTATCGTATTTTGTACGATTTGCCGTTGGCAAAAGGCGAGCGTCGTGAACGTTTACGCTTGGGTATGCTTAACCTGCTACAGGCAGCAGCAAGCCGGTCTGGCTGGCATTCCACAGTTGACCAGCTTTCTGTCGACGACATTGACAGGGAACTGGCAAAAGATTTTCGTAGCAAGGTGTTAGACGATGCCAAACTGTACGCTCTGCTCAAGGAGGGGTGCGAGTATTTCGCCGACGACGACGAGGACAGCGAGACGCACGATTCTGAACTACGCTACACCCTGATCGGCAAACTCAGAAGCAAACTGGCCGCAGTGTGCTTATCCGCGCTGCAGCCTGATCTGGTTATCCTTGATGAATTTCAGAGGTTTAAAGCCTTACTCGATGGTGATGATGAAGCCGCATTGCTGGCAAAAGCACTCTTTGAACACCCCGGAGTACGCGTGCTCTTACTCTCTGCAACTCCGTATAAAATGTTCACCCTCGATCAAGAAAGCGAAGAGGATAACCACTACGCCGACTTTATCCGCACATTGCAGTTTTTGTACAACGATGACAGTCAAATCAAGAATATTCAGCAGCATTTGCTCAATCACCGTACCGCTTTGCACGCCTCAGTAAACGCAGAGGAGACGAAAAAAGCTCTGGAAAACGCTTTATTACAGGTTATGTGCCGTACCGAACGGGTAACGATGACAAAAAAGTTAGATGCGATGACGAAGGAAGTCTCACAACCAGCCATGATTACGCCCGCCGATCTTTATCACGCGGCGGCGGTTGATAGCGTCGCCATGGAAGTACAAGCTCGCGATGTCCTAGAATACTGGAAATCGATGCCTTATCTTTTCAATTTCCTGAAACATTACGAATTACGTACCCGTATGGATAAGGCACTGGAATCGCCTTCAGATGCATTGCGTAAACTCGTCAAATCAACAAAACCACAGTTGCTGACGAAGGCAAAACTGGAGCGCTACGAGCCGCTTGATGCCGCCAACCCACGTATGAGGATGCTGTTTGAAGACACGCTGGATAAAGGCATGTGGCAGCTTTTGTGGATGCCTCCTTCTCTGCCTTATATGACACCAGACGGGGTATATGCCAACAAAGGCAACCTAACCAAAACGTTGGTTTTTTCCGCCTGGAGTGCAGTACCCAATGCGATTGCCACTGTCTGCTCTTATGAAGCCGAACGACGAATGATTGGCGCTGCTCCCAAGATTCTGCACAGCCAGTTCAAGAAAAAAGTAAAACCGCTGCTCAATTTTGCGAAATCATCAAAAGATGGCCGCCTCAACGGGATGCCCGTTATCGCCTGGATGTTGCCGTCACCGACTCTCGCCTGCCATATCGATCCACTTGACATTGCTCGCCAGCATGCTGGCGAGCCGTTGAGTGTAAAGGCAGTAAGGGCGATTGCAACGGCGAAATGTGAAGCGCTGCTTGAGACACTGGGTAACGGTGAGCCGGGTGCGCGTGCGGACGAACGCTGGTACTGGGCAGCCCCGGCGTTACTGGATGCCCAAACCGAAACGCCAAATTGGTGGCATGGCGAACATTACTGGTACAACGGGCCAACGAAAAATGAGCCCGCCGAAAACTTCCAGGAACATATCAACCTGTTTGCCCGGATGGCAAATGGCGAGATCCCCCTCGGCCCACGCCCTAACGATTTGGCCGAAGTTATCTGTGACTTAGCTCTTGCCAGCCCCGGTACGTGTGCCCTACGGGCGCTAAGCCGTATCGACACTGGCCTGGCAACCGATTCGGCAGAGATGTTGTCCGCCGCAGCACAGATCGCTTCTGGATTTCGTTCGCTCTACAACCTGGCAGAGAGCATTTCGCTTCTACGCGGCACAGGGGATGACACTTACTGGCGGCTGACGCTGCGTTATGGCATCGATGGCAACATTCAGGCCATGCTGGATGAGTATGTTCATACGCTTCTGGAGTCAATGGGGTTACAATATGAACCCGCCGAAGCGCAACTGGCGGCTATTGCATCCCGTATTCAGGCAGTGGTTTCACTGCGAACCACACAATTGAACGTTGATGAGCTCAAGACGAAAGGCGGTAATTATACTTGGAGCGATTTGTATACGCGGTGCCGCTTTGCCTTACGCTACGGCCAACTGCGGGACGACACGGATCAGGCCGTCGCTCATGCAGAGTCGGTAAAAGATGCGTTTAACTCCCCTTTTCACCCCTTTGTATTGGCTTCCACTTCAATCGGGCAAGAGGGACTCGATTTTCACACCTGGTGCCATGCAGTGATGCACTGGAATCTTCCATCAAACCCAGTCGATATGGAGCAGCGTGAAGGACGAGTACATCGTTATAAGGGCCATGCGGTAAGGAAGAATATTGCCGAGCATTATGGTTTGAGTGCACTTCATTCGCTGGCAGAACGTGCAGATCCATGGACACAGCTCTTCGCACTTGCGACAAGTCAGCGCAAAGCGGGACAGTCGGATTTGATTCCCTACTGGATTTTTGAAGAAGGAACCTCTCGCGTCGAGCGCCGTGTTCCCATGCTGCCGTACAGCAAAGAGAGCATTAAGTTTAAGCGGCTCAAGCGAGAACTGGCACTCTACCGGATTGTCTTCGGCCAGCCGCGCCAGGAAGACTTGCTGTTCGGCCTGAAACACAATGGCGATGAGTCTTTAACGGATTTAACACAGTGGCTCATTTCTCTTGAACCACCAAAGGTGTGATCCACTGAAGGTATCCGCCTCCTTTTGTAGCCATAAGGTTAGTTGGTCGGAGAGTTACCGATAAGACTATCCCTTTATGATAGGATGTAACCTAACAAAACCAACCAAGCTAACTAACAGAATTTAATCATTAGAATTAGTAAGTTAAGGAATATGTATGCCAACTTTGGATTTTAAAGGTAAGCAGTTTGTTTATTCCCATCATCTGAGCGTACCTTTTCGCGAGTTAAAAGTAGAAACGGATAAATCTTTACCACTAGAAGGCAACTCACCTTCACTCGATGACAACCTGATCATCCACGGTGACAATCTAGAAGCCCTTAAAGCTTTGCTGCCAACCCATGCAGGTAAGGTGGACTGTATCTTTATCGATCCGCCTTACAACACGGGTAATGAAGGCTGGTGCTATAACGACAATGTACGCTCACCGCTCATGCAAGAGTGGCTTAAAAAATCAGCAAATCCTGTTGATAAAGAGGATCTAGAGCGTCATGACAAGTGGTTATGCATGATGTGGCCTAGGTTGGCTCTTTTGAAAGAGTTGTTGGCTGATGAAGGCAGTATTTGGATGACTCTGGATGATAATGAGATCCACAGAGCCCGCTTGCTTTTTGATGAGATATTTGGTGAAGACAACTTCGTTGCTTGTTGTGCATGGGAAAAAACCTATACACCTAAAAGTAATGGTAGGGTTATCAGTACGGATCATGATTATGTTTTAGTTTATTCAAAAACATCGCAGTTTGTCGATCATGGTTGGAATTATCTTGCTAAAAATGAAGAGCAGATCGGTCGCTATAAGAATCCAGATAATGACCCTAATGGGCCCTGGAGAACATATCCGTTGGATGTACGTACGGAAGATAGCGAACGTCGAGAAAAATATCGCTATGAAGTTACATTACCATCAGGGAGAGTAGTTAAACCAGCTAAAGGTAGGCATTGGGCTTTGCCTGAACATGAATTTATACGGCAGATGGACGCTGGCGAAATTTATTTCGGTAAAAAAGGTGATGCAATGCCGACGAAGAAGGCTTATTACGACCCAAATGAAGATAAGGGAGTAATAGCTCGCAGCTGGTGGACATATAAAGATGTGAAGGGTAATCAAGACGCGAAGAAAACTTTGCTCGATATATTTGGTGATGTTGAAACAGATTTTCTTACACCAAAGCCATATCAGTTGATTCAGAGGGTATTGGAAATAGCAACAGATAAAGACGCTGTAATTTTAGATTCTTTTGCGGGTTCAGGGACTACAGCTCATGCGGTTCTAGAGATGAATAGAATTGATGGCGGAAATCGCAAGTTTATTCTAATCGAGTGTGAGGATTATTGTGATCGCACTACAGCAGCTCGTGTTCGCGGAGTCATAAAAGGTTATTCTTTTAAAGGTAAGCAAAAAAAAGAACTGCTTACTGAAAAAATCACTTGGTCAATATTTGAGAAAAAACATACCGAGTTACTTGAAAAAATCGCTAAAGTTGAAGCGAAGCATAATAAAGAATTCGATAAGATAAAAAAAGATCTGAAAGATGGCGTTCTAACTGTTACCGGTGAGCGAAAAATCGATGAATTTGCCCCAGGTATTGGTGGAAGCTTTACCTATTGTACCTTGGGCGAGCCCATTCAAATTGAAACTCTATTGACTGGCGAAAAAATGCCATCATTTGACGCATTGGCACGTTATGTATTTTATACTGCCACAGGACAATCCTTAGAAACTGTTGCGAAAGCCTCTGCTGATGGTTTTATCGGTGAAACAGATCTCTTCCGTATTCACTTATTCTACCGTCCTGAAAGTGAATGGCTGCGCTCTAATGAAGCTGCACTTAACGCTGACAAGGTTGAGATTATCGAAAAAAATAACACGACGAAAAAACGCACTATCGTTTTTGCTGTCGCTAAGTTTATGAGCCAAAAAGACTTAACTGAAAAACGTATAGAGTTTTGTCAGTTACCATACGCCATCCATCGGATTATGGGGGCATAACATGGAGTTAAAAGACTATCAAAATGGTGTTCTGGACAAGCTTGATTACTACCTGAAAACTCTGTCAGAAAGTAAAGAAGAAGCGGAAGATTTTGTTGCCTTTCAAAAAATGAAGGGTAAAGACGCACGCATAAACGACTACGCCAAAGACGCCTGGGAACAGCTAGTACAGGAACGCCGAATTGATTTACTTAAAGATAAAAGTGGTCATTTTGTGCCTGCGCCATATGTATCAAGGTTCGATGGTTTAGAACAGCCTATCCCTAATGTATGCCTTAAAGTACCGACTGGTGGTGGTAAAACTTTATTAGGTGTGGCGGCGATTGAACGACTGCAAACTGACTTATTTACGCAGCAAACGGGCATGGTGCTTTGGGTGGTGCCGTCGGACGCCATATACAAGCAAACATGGAAGCAATTAGCCAATCGTGAGCATCCTTATCGGCAAATGCTAGAACGTGCTTCTGGTGGACGAGTCAAAATGCTCGAAAAGAACGATGCGTTTACAAAGCGAGACATTGACGAAAATCTTTGTGTAATGCTGTTAATGCTGCAATCCAGTGCACGCCAATCTAAAGAAACACTCCGTATGTTTCGTGATAGCGGTCGATTCACCACCTTTTTCCCTATTGAGGATGATACGTCGGCTAATGAAGCATTACTGACTCAAATTCGCAATTTAGACTGTAACGACCTCTCTGATTATGGCTGGCAGGAAGGCATCGCGCCAGGATCTGTATCAGTGAAGCAGAGTTTAGGCAATGTATTACGGTTAGTCCGTCCAGTAATTATCATTGACGAAGGTCATAAGGCATACAGCGACACGGCTAGAGATACACTTTGCGGCTTTAATCCGAAGTTTATTCTTGAACTATCTGCTACCCCTAACGCAAACGGCAAACACCATTCGAATGTATTGGTCAACGTATCGGGGCAAGCCCTGAAAGATGAGCAAATGATTAAGTTGCCAATCAACTTAATTAATGAAGATAAAAGTGAGTGGAAGCACACTTTATTGCTCGCACACTCTAAGCTGAGTGAACTTGATCGCGATGCTCAGCAGTTTCAGAACGAAACAGGTCGTTATATTCGCCCTATCATGCTGATCCGTGTAGAGCGCACAGGTAAAGATCAGCGTGATTCGGCTTTTGTTCATGCTGAAGATGCGCGTGAGTATCTGATGGATAAGTTGGGCGTAAATGAAAATGAAATCCGCCTGAAAACGTCAGACAAGGACGAGTTAGGTGATGATGATTTGCTCAGTGATATGTGCCCTGTGAAGTACATCATTACAAAAGATGCATTGCGTGAAGGCTGGGATTGCCCCTTCGCTTATGTGTTGACAGTATTATCTAAAATGACAGCGAGAACTGCGATTACGCAAATGATTGGTCGGGTACTGCGCCAGCCGCATGCGCGTTTAACGCAAAAACCAAGCTTAGATGAATGTTATGTCTACACCTTTGATCAAGACGTAATGAATGCCGTTGCGGGTGTTAAGGAAGGTTTAGAAGAAGAAGGTATGGGAGATGTGGCAAATCAGGTCAAAGCCTCTGAAGCTAATAAACCTGCCACAGCTGTAAATAAAGAAATTTTATTGCTTAGAGAGCGTTTCCGCTCTTTACCTAAAGTATTTTTACCGAGAGTTTTACATCGAGATAACCGTTGTGAAGACGGCTACCGATTATTCGACTACGAGAGAGACATTTTAGGTGGTATAGATTGGGAGTCTTTATCATACCTTAATGCCGATAATTTTCAGTTAGTAAATGACAAGTTACAACGTACCATTGCTCGCATCGACTACAAAATGTCAAAAGATAACCAAGGTGAATTGGATTTAGCTGACCCAGTGCAAGAAAATATAGTGTTTGATGCCAGTGTGGGATTGGATATCCCCTATATGGTTCGCCAGCTTACTGATGTTATCCCCAATCCGTGGCAAGCAATGCGGGTATTAACCCACACTTTAGACATCTTGCGTGATAATGGCGTCAGTGAGGAGTCGTTGTTCACCAATCGCCTTGAATTGCTCAAGGAAATGAAGCGTGATATTAAACAACAGGTTGTTCAATTGTCGGAACAAATCTTCAGGACCAAGTTGGACAAGGGAGATATTTCTCTTCGATTACTTGCATCCGACAATGACAAACTTAATTGGGAACTGGCGCAAACGTTAGAAGTAAACGTCACGGAGCATGAGCAAGTGCTTCGTCGCAAAGACGGGTCCGAGCTAGAGAGAAGCTTGTTTGAAAAAGTGTACCAAAATGGGCTTAACAGCCTGGAGAGAGAAACTGCTTGGTATTTGGATAAACAAGAATCAGTGTATTGGTGGCATCGTATCGCGGTCAATCAACGCGAATACAGTCTTCAGGGCTGGCAGAAGCAGAAAGTTTACCCTGACTTATTGGTGTGTGTCGAAGAGCCTAGTTCAGGCAATTACCGTTTCTCAGTACTGGAGACTAAGGGCGAGCATTTGAAAGGGAATGATGACACTGAATACAAACGTCGCTTATTTGAATTGTTGACCGAACACGTCAAAACGGCGGTGGATACGGGAGAACTTACTTTGGAAGCGGCATCTGGTGGTATTTCATTCCGCATGCTCATGGAAAACAGTTGGTCGCAGGAAATTGTGCATGAATTGAACTAATTATCAATCCAGTTAAGGTTGTACGTCCTTCAACTTTCACGCTCCTCCTTAAAAGAGGAGCGAAGCTCAAATGGGGTGTCAAGTTTATGAGTAGGAAGTTGAGTCTGCCGATACCTTACCCTATGAAACTGTTGCATATTACCGTGAAGGAGATCGGTGAGTAACATCGATGGAGATCGGTTCGAGCCACTTTCACAGAACCATTTTTAAATTAACTTCACTGATCTCCTTCGGTCAACGAGGTTTGCATTTTTCGCATTGATTCTCCTTTAAGTTCTATCTTGATGCTCCCATGTACCAGTCGATCCAGGATGGCATCCGCATGCGTTGAGTCCCCGATCATTTTGTACCAGCTTTCCACCGGCAACTGGCTCACGACGATGATTGAGCCTCGCTGGTACATCAGATCCACTATTTCCAGTAGATCACTGCGTTGTTCTGACGACAGAGGCTCCAGCCCCCAGTCATCCAGAAGCAGCAGATCGCTGTGATTTAGTTTTGTCAGCAGTTTGCTATATCGTCCGTCTGCATGTCCCTGGTAGCACAGCTCCATCAGTGCTTTCAGACGGTAGTAGTAGACCTTGTATCCCTGTCGGCAGGCATTATGACCTAGCGCACAGGCCAGATACGTTTTGCCACTGCCTGTTGCGCCAGTCAGCAACAGGTTTTGTTTAAGACTCAGCCAGTTTCCCTGACCGAGTGAACGGATGAGGGCCTTATCCAGGCCCCTGCTGCTGCGATAATCCAGTTTTGATAACTCGGCGCTGAGTCTGAACCGCGCCTGTTTCACCAGACGCTCTGCTTTTCTGTTTTCGCGACAGGTCAGTTCTTCTGATGCCAGTAACGACAGACGTTCTTCGAACCCCAGTTCCTGGTATGCACCAGGTTGAGCGATCTGGTTTTTTAGCGCATCGCGGAAGCCGGTGAGTTTCAGTTCCGTCAGTTGCTCGTAAAGATGGTTCATTATTGGCTTCCGTATCAGTGGTAATATTTGCTGCCGCGAACGTTTTCATGTTCCAGCGTTGATAGCAGGTCTGGTTTGTTTTCAGGAACAGGCTGTTTATCAAGGCCTTTTTCCAGGATCGATTTTATTCCCGCAAGTCGCCATACCTGAGTTTTTAGCGCACGGGCACATGCTGCGTTAAGTCTGGCTTTGCTGTATTTCTTGTGCAGGTTCAGAAGCCCCAGACAGAACCGATAGCTTTGTTCCGGATGGGGTCGTGAGTTCAGGATATGAAGGACGTAGTCATGGGTTTCACTGCCAACCCGTGCAGCCCACTCCAGAAGTCGCTCCGGTGTCCAGGTGGCGTGCTGGCGATGAGCCTCCGGCATATGCTCTTCACGGGTGCTGTAGCCGTAGTTGCGATTGCGGGGATGTACTGCAACTTCCTGCCCCTGATTGAACAGCCTGACCAGCTCACCCGAGACCCATGCTTCCAGCTGTAAGCCCAGCAACGAACAGGGCACCGAGTAATAATGTTTGTCGATCTCTACGTGGTAATCTGCATGGACTCTGACTTTTTTCACCAGGGTGTAGCTGTAACTGGCCTCAGGAAGTGGCTTCAGCTCCGGTTTATCAAGCTGGATGAAGAGATCGGCCCGCGAACATCCCAGTTTCTGCATGACCTTGTTATTCAGCCTTTCCAGCAGTTCCCGGATCCGCTGATTCAGTGATGCCAGACTGTAGAAGGTCTCATGCCTGATACGGGCCATGATCCAGCGTTCAACAACCTGGACACCTACTTCAGCTTTGGCTTTATCTTTCGGTTTACGCGGCCGCGCGGGTATGACGGCAACATTGTAGTGCTCAAGCATCTGCTGGTAGGTTGGGTTGACGTCAGGATCATACTTACACGCCCGTGACGTGGCGCTTTTCAGATTATCCGGAACAACAAGCTCAGGAACACCGCCAAGCCACTGGAAGCAGCGAACATGGCTCATAACCCAGTCCTCAAGCTGCTGGGACCAGGTGGCCTCTGCCCATGTGTAACTTGACGCCCCGAGAACGGTCACGATGATCTGCGCGGTTCTTATTTCCCCGGTATCAGGGTTGGTAATGTCAACGGTTGGCCCACAGTAGTCAACGAAGAGCTTTTCGCCAGCTTTATGGACCTGGCGCATCGATGGCGAAGTGGTTTTCAGCCATTCGCGGTACATCCGGCAGTAATGGTTATAACTGTAAAAACCGCCAGGGTTGCGCTCACTATACTCTTCCCAGAGCAGTTGCAGCGTCACGCATTTATTACGCAGCTCTTTGTGCACCGTAGCCCAGTCTGGCAAGGAATGCTTCTTCATCTTCACCTGCGTCTGAAGGAACGCATGCTTTAGAGCTGCATCATCCCATTCTGCAGGCAACGGCCACTGCTTTATACCAAGCTGAGCCGCCCGGTTGGCATACCGGGATACGACAGAGGGGGAGATCGCGAGACTACGGCCAATCTGACGATGGCTGAGTCCGGCACCATATTTAAGTCTAAGTATTTCCTTTAGTTTTCTCATAGAGATTGGAACTGCTGGCATAGGTATCCTTCGCCTGGAGGGTAAAGGATACAGATAAACACACCTGTGATGCTCCAATAACATTGATGGAGATCACCGAATAACAAAATGAGCCAAAAGTGATCTCCATTGATGTTATTCAGCGATCCAGCCAAATGTTATCAACCGTACTTCGGTAATGTTATTGGGCGGTCTCTGTGAGTGGTAATACGCATGCGGCTCGTAGCGGCGGCTCTGCAGATATGTTTTCAGCCAGCCTGCATCGTAACCTTTGTCCAGGCAGAGTCTGAGTTTTTGCCCCGGACGACCCGTCTGAAGGGCATCGAGCGTATCCGCAACCAGTTTGATGTCGTGCGTGTTCGCTGCTGAGACAACCAGCGACAGAGGAAGCCCGCTGGCGTCCGTCAAAAGGCTGCGCTTTACGCCTTGTTTCCCTCTGTCAGTGGGGTTACGGCCTGTTTTTTGTTCCTGACAGCGACGATTTGGTCATACAGCCGTCCATTGACAGCCAGGACCAGTCAATGCTGTCCAGATGCCCGCAGGCAAGCAAACCGTTCTGCCAGAAGCGCTCGAAGACTCCGGCATCGCGCCATTCCTGAAAGCGCCGGTGTGCAGAACTCGATGAACATATCCCGGTGGCGTTCAGGGCGTTCCACTGGCAACCGGTCCTGAGGACGAAGAATATGGCGTCCATGGCAGCGCGGTTATCAACGCGTTTCCGGTGCGTACCGAGTGGATGGCAGGTTTTGTGCTCAGGGATAAGCGGTGCCATTTTTTCCCAAAGTTCATCGCTGATCCGCCATTTGCTGCCTGTCATCTTTTCACCTTCAGAAATTATCAGTTACGACATTCTGACAATCCTTTCTGGGATAGGTTCTTAATTAATTTCCAACTTTAACTCCTACTAATCTTTGCAATCCGCACAGGCTCGCCGCTCAATAAAATACTAGCACCTGGCATCGAGGATAAAATAAAGCATCTCAAATAGCTCAGTTAACGGGTCGGGGCTGCATTTTTGTTATAGCCTGTTCGATTTCATCATCTTCCGGATTTTCATTCGTTGCTATCAGAAAACATTTACCATCATAACGATGATAATGGCGTACCTTGTAACTTATCTTTTTTTGTACAAGAACTTCAGATGGAATATGAGGGGAGCAATACTTCGCCATGGGTACGTATATTGAGTTAACTTCAAGACAATTAGTTAAAGGACCATTGTAACACCGTCCATCATGCTCGCCACCTAAAACAAGACAATCGAAATATATACGTTCATTCATATTTTAATCCCCAAACGTGTTCCTTAGCTGTATCAAGAATATAATAAATTGAATTTTAATGTGTTCGCCACTGATAAATAACTACAGGTTATTCAGGATGTTTCTTTCGGCCAGCGTCCGACTCATAAGTTACTCAATTCTTTCCCCCGGGAAATGATAAGGTCAGAAGGCTTTATCCAGCGTTTGCGGTATTCACCGGGTGAAAGGCCGAACTCTCTTCTGAAGCAACGATAAAAAGTTGAGATATCTTCAAAGCCCAGTCCGAAGGCGATATCTGATATGCCAGCATCATTTTCACGCAGTAAGCGGGACGCCGCGCCCAGCTTTCTTCGACGAATATAACAGGCAATCGGCTCACCGGTGACAGATGTGAACATATGCTGCAGATAAAATGTTGAGTAGCCAGACCTCCTGACAATATCCTTTACCGACAGCGGCTGATGGATGTTCTTATCTATCCAGTCAAGCAGTTCGTGAATGGCCATGCTGATATTGTTCATCGTGCCGGAATGCAGGCCATTAATTTCTGATGTCATGTTTTCCCTTCATTATCAGTATCTGTCAGCCAGCGTGTAAAAATGTGAGTGCATTGAAACTTTCATTTTAATATTTCTTAAGAATATGCTTAACGATAAACTTCTCAGTCTTTGCTGCATAAGTTTTAAGTGCAGCCGAAATTCTTTCCGTCGTTATCAATGCGAGCAACCAGAACAACGTCGCCTGGGTCGCATTCAGTTCAGCCATATTGATGTTAGCACTGATAAAGATAATGACGACATGCTGAATAAGCATAATAATGTATGCTCTGGAAGCCAGACCGGATACGTTATTATTAAGCCTGAAACGTATAAAGCCCCGGTTAATAACCGGATAGCAGGCATGTAAAATAAACAGAAACGCCACGGAAAAAAACAGGCTGCGTGGCGCAAGTGGGAAAAGGATTTCCCGGATACTTTTCTGTGAAAGGTCAGACACCGCACATCCGCCAAGAATAACGACCATGCCCGTCACAGCAAGCAGGATCCGCCACTTAAAGAACCAGGGCAGAAAATGCATAAACAGCATACCGAACGCAAAGTCACATATCCGCACCTGAGCTGACCAGTACGGATTAGCAAGTGTACTGTCGTAGCAAATAACGCTGACTGTCAGCGCTGCAGACATCGTCAGGAACGGCGCCAGCTGTATTATCCGCAAAACCAGCGGTGCAATCGCATAATGCAGAATGATACAGCCAATAAACCATTCACCGGTAAGATATGCTGTTTCCACTCCCCAGATACCATGAAGGTAGTGGTCAATACCGAGGATGGTAGGAAGAAACGCGAAAACGTTTCTCTCACCATTCATCAGCTGCTCCAGCGGGTTCCCCGGATAGCGGAAGTAAAGCCCCAGGACCAGCAGTATGAGGGCTGCTGTAAAATAAACCATGTTGTAGGGTATCAGGACCGAACAGGTCCGCCTGACGTAGTATTCGCAAAGGCTGTAGCGCGTCAGGGAAACATATGCCAGCGCACCGGATATCATAAAAAAAATCGACACGCCGAGTCTGCCAATCCCGCCCGTAAGATATTCGCGCGGAAAGGTAATCAGAGTGCTGGCATCAAACATATAGGCATAATGCGAGGTTATCACCAGCAGAACGGCAGTAAGGCGCAGAAAGTCCAGAAGGTGTTGCGTGTTGAGAGCATATTCAGACTATTTTCCAGAACAGGTGAAAGGATAATTTAGCTGCCCTGACGGGGAAGCGTCGTTTTCTCATGTCGCCTGTGCACGCCCTTCTGAAGACTCAGGACTTTGCGCTCAAGGTAATCGACGCCCGCCAGTATTCCCACCACCAGTCCGGTCATGATGAGCGCCTGCCGATCGAGCCCCAGGCCTGTCATTGCGCCCGTTGCCGCCATCATCCAGACCGTAGCGGCGGATGTTGCACCCGTCACGATACCATCGCGCGTCATCATGACGCCGACCCCTAAAAATCCCACACCGGTAATCAGCTGTCCCAGCACACGAGCCCGGTCGGCGGCATCCGCAGTAACAGCACCCGGCATGGCGAGGAAGCAGTAGCTCCCGAGGACAATTAACGTGGAGGTTCTGATGCCAATCGGCTTGCCGCGCAGCTGGCGTTCAAGCCCCACGGCAAAGCCACACAGCAGGCAGGTCGCTATCTGTCCTGAGGTGAAGGGAAGCAGCAGAGTCTCTGCTGCGGGTAAAATCAGACGCATGGGTTACTCACTCAGATAAGAAAATATTCATGGAAAAACTATTTTGACCCGGGCCGTAGCGTAGCCAGTACCCGGGAAAGGAGTGCGACCGTCCAGCCTGCCAGCAAGACCCCGACCAGACCTTCTGCCGCACCAGTTATGCGAAGATGTGCAGGCAGCAATACGTCGCCGTAGCCCACCGTCGCGTAACTTGCCAGCGAAAAATACACGGCGGTTGCCACATCGCTGAAGCCTGAGCGCCAGTAATAAAAGAGAGCAAAGCACGCCGCCTCGGTAAAATGGATCATCAGCATCGAAACACAGATGCGAACCAGTATCATCACCAGCCTGACCGTGTCGGTGACTTTCCCGGGCACAAGCCTCAGAATATGCAGACTCCAGAGCGTATGAATAACCACCATGAGTGACATCAGCGCCGCAAGCCATATCAGCTGCAAAAACATGAAAACTCCATAACACAATACCGGGGTATGTAGTGGCACACTGATACTGGCCACCTGATCGGAGGTGATATGCTCACCTCACCAACACGACAGGTGACCTAATGAGTAAACATTTCACGGCAGAATTTAAGCTCGAAGCGGCAAAGCTGGTTCTCGACCATGGGTATACGTACTTAAAAGCCGCTGAGGCGGTTAATGTCAGCCATTCGGCCATTACCCGCTGGGTCACTAAACTGCGGCTCGAGCGGCAGGGTAAAACTCCCGCCGGGTTGCCGCTTACGCCTGAGCAGATTGAGCTGCGCGAGATGAAGAAGAAAGTTCAACGCCTTGAAATGGAAAACGAAATCCTAAAAAAGGCTACGGCGCTCTTAATGTCGGACTCACTCAACGGTTCACGGTAGTCCACAGGCTGAGGGCGCGATACCCGGTCAGCGCGTTGTGCCACATTTTCGAGGTACACCGCAGCAGCTACAGGCACTGGCTGAGCTCCACGAATGAACCCGATGGGGAACGCGTGGTTAAGCGCAGCCAGGTCATGGAGGCCTGGAACGCCAGCGGTGGCTCTGCCGGAGCCAGAAGCATCGCGACCATCGTCACCAGGGACTCTGGCGTCAAAATGGGCCGTTGGCTGGCCGGTAAACTGATGAAAGAGCTGGATATCGCCAGCTGTCAGGTGCCAGCCCACAAATACAAGCGCGGAGGTAACGAGCACGTTGAAATACCAAACCTTCTCGACCGTCAGTTCGCGGCTACGGCACCAAACCAGACCTGGTGTGGCGACGTGACCTACATCTGGACAGGTAAATGCTGGGCTTACCTGGCTGTGGTGCTGGACTTGTTCTCCCGCAAGCCTGTGGGCTGGGCGATGTCGACGTCGCCGGACTCAACGCTGACGGTCAAAGCGTTGCAAATGGCCTGGGAGCTACGAGGCCGCCCGACAGATGTGATGTTCCACAGCGACCAGGGCAGCCATTATACCAGCCGCCAGTACCGACAGGCGCTGTGGCGTTGTCGGATTATGAGACGACAATAACTCAGTCCGGTTGGCGCTGATTATTCTGGCCGATTTTGTAATCTGAGCATCATGTACACGATCCCACAGGAAATGGCGTGACGCTCAATACTCATCAGGTCAGTTATTACATGACTCAACGTAAAAAAGGTGTAACCCAGCATATCTCGGCCATGAAGGCCGGTATCTCTGTTCGCTCAGGTCGCAGGATCGAAAAAGATCAGTGGTCTAAAACCGGTAATCGTCACTGGCGGACACGTAAAGATCCGCTTGAGGCCGTCTGGGACAACGAGCTTGTTCCCCTGTTGAAGGAAAGGCCCGCCCTGATGCCCACGACCCTGCTTGAAATGCTGCAGGATAAATATCCCGGTCAGTACCCCAACAGCCTCCGCAGGACAATGCAGCGGCGGGTCCGCGAGTGGAAGCTGCAGTATGGTGCTGAGCAGGAAGTGATGTTCCGGCAACTTCATCAGCCCGGCCTGCGCGGCCTGTCGGACTTTACCGAGCTCAAAGGTATAGTTGTCACCATCAATGGCAAGTTATTGACGTATAAGCTGTACCACTTCCGCCTTGAGTGGAGCCACTGGAGCTGGATGCGGGTCGTGCTGGGTGGTGAGAGCTTCTCTGCCCTTGCTGAAGGCCTGCAGGAAGCCCTCGGGCAACTGGGAGGTGTACCAACAGAGCATAAAACGGACAGTCTGCGGGCAGCATGGAAACATCAGGGTGAAGACGGGCGCCGCGAGCTGACTGAGCGCTATGCTGCCCTCTGCCAGCACTATGGTATGCAGGGCGTGCACAATAATGCCGGTCGTGGCCACGAAAATGGTTCGGTTGAAAGCGCCCACGGACATCTGAAAAGACGCATCCACCAGGCGCTGATGCTGCGGGGCAGTAATGACTTCAGCACCGTGGAAGAATACCAGGCCTTCATCACCCAGCAGGTTATGCGTCACAACCGTAACAATCAGGATCTGGTAAAGGAGGAGCGCCTCCACCTGAAGCCACTGCCGCTGCGTCGTAGCGCCGACTACGACGAGTTGACGGTAAGGGTCAGTAGTAGCAGTACCATTAACGTCAAACTTGTCGTCTACAGCGTGCCTTCCCGGCTTGTTGGCCAGCTGTTACGGGTTCGGGTGTGGGATGATCGTCTGAGTTGTTACATCGGTAGTAACGAGGTTATGAGCTGCCCTCGCGTCAGACCAGAAAAGGGGAAAAGACGAGCCAGACGGATCGACTTCCGGCATGTGATCGACAGCCTGGCGAAAAAGCCCGGAGCCTTCTGCCATGCTACGCTGAGAAATGACATCCTGCCGGACGATGAATGGCGAAGACTGTGGCGTCGTCTGTGTAATCATCTGAAGCCTGAGATAGCAGGTCGTCTGATGGTGCACGCCCTGAAACTGGCTGCGGGCTATGACGATATCTCTATCGTGGCGCGGGGGATGGAGCAGATGCTGAATACTCCGGGTGAGCTGGATCTGCACCGCCTGATGCGGTTCCTGGGGATAAAGGAAAAGGAACTACCGGCGGTCAGTGTGGTTCAGCACAACCTGAGCAGTTATGAGCAGTTGCTGCGCGGAAAAGGAGGTCTGCAGTGAGCAATATCCACCTCCTTGAGCGTAGTCTGCGCAAACTGCGTCTGACCCGCGTCAGTGCGGAATGGCATGCGCTGGAGAAACGTGCGCTGGCGGAGGGCTGGACCCCGTCACGCTATCTGCTGACGCTGTGCAATGAAGAACTCCTGTGGCGCGAGAGCGAAAAGCTACGCCGCTATAAAAAGGAAGCCCGGTTGCCGGTGGCGAAAACGCTGGGTGAGTATGACTTCAGCCAGGTGCCGGAACTGAATAACGCTCAGTTCCGGCAGCTCTGCGAAACGACAGACTGGGTTGATGCCGGAGAAAACGTCCTGCTGTTCGGTGCCAGTGGTCTGGGAAAAAGCCATCTGGCAGCGGCGATCGTGGATGGCGTTATAGGGCTGGGCTACCGGGCCCGGTTCTACAGTGCCGGAGAGCTGCTGCAGGAGCTGCGTAAAGCGCGGACACAACTGAAACTGAACGAGCTTCTGCTGAAACTGGATCGCTACCGGGTGATAGTGATAGACGACCTCGGGTATGTCAAACGCGACAACGCGGAAACGGGTGTGCTGTTCGAGCTGATCGCACATCGTTATGAGCGTGGCAGTCTGGTCATCACCAGCAATCATCCGTTCAGCACGTGGGGCAGCATCTTCGTGGATGAAACGATGGCGGTGGCAGCAGCCGACCGGCTGATCCATCACGGATATATGTTCGAACTGAAGGGAGAAAGTTACAGGAAAAAGACAGCGAAGGCAGTAACCAACGTGGCGTAAAACCCCGCTCAATGGATGCGGCCAGAGTAGTTGGCGCCAGTCGGCAAAACTAGTTGACGTCTGATACCGGGGCACACAATCGCCATATATGAGAACGATCGCCGTGCGCAAATGCAGACCGGTTAATACAGGATTGAAACTGGTGTAACCGACAGCGCATCAGTGCACCTGCAAAATGGCATTCTGGTCGGGCACGATCTTCCCCTCGTCGGTATTCGCGATTTGGTACCGCTCTTCAGGATGCATTTGCACCGCCGGTAACTCGTTGCTGTGGCTCCGTGTCAGTTGCCATGCTTTGCCACAGACAAGACTACATTTCGCCGCCCTTCAGACACAGCGCGGTGAGTCCCCGGAAAAAATCCCCCACGCTGATATCTGCCTGCACAGGCAAAGGCGCGCCCCGCAACCGGCACAACACCCATGCGGGTGAGAGCGGCAGGCTATCCTGCAGAGTCAAAAGGTATTCATGTGGCAGGAGGGAAAAGAGCTTCCTAAGGGCATTTTCATCAGATGGAAATCTGACGCCAAAACGCCATTCCGCTTCGTGAAGCAGCTCCTCCATGTCATCACTGCAGAATCCCAGCCCTGAAACAAGCCGGGTTTCTGTCGTAATAAAACCCGGGGCACTGTCGCCGCGACTGCGGATCAGATGGATAACCTCCGCGAGTGAAGGGGGCATAAATTTACCTGTACGGGTTGATGTGTTGGCGCATAAGCCCGGAGCGTTTTCTGTACGACCTTAACGTGCCCTTTTACTAAGCAGCCAGATGTCGTGCCGCCAGTCCACGCGATCTGCAGAAAGGGCAGTATGTTCGCTGCCCTGTGTCATTTATCAGTGCAGGGCCTCGCCGGCCAGTCCACCTGCGCCCGCCCCCGTGACCGCACCTTTCACCACGCTTTTACCCGTTGCGGCCGCCACGACTGCACCGGTAGCTGCGCCTGCCGCACCGCCCTGTCGGGCTGCCTTGCCTGTGTCACCGCTTTTGGTCATTGCTCCGGTGCCTGCACCGACAACCGCGCCCCCGACGGCTGATTTCACATCCTTCCCGGCAGCAGCGCCGACGGTTGCGCCGACAACAGCACCGGTTGCTGTTTTATCCATTGCCACGGCGGATACGGCATGTAACAGCGCCCCCAGTAACACAAACGCACACGCTATTTTTTTGTTCATTGCTTCATTTCCTTTGATTCATGGTGTGAAACCGATTCTTCATTCACCCAGCCGGCAATCAGACGCCAGGATACGGCCAGCAAAACAGGGCCGATAAACAGACCAATAACCCCCCACGCCAGCAGGCCGCCGGTCACTCCGGCCATAATCAGGAGCAGCGATGTGTCGCTGCCCCGGTTCATCAGCAGCGGTTTGATGATGTTATCCATCCCGCCGGCCACCACTGTCCAGGCCAGCAACAGACTGCCTGCACCGTTCTCGCCGCTCCAGAAGAGCCAGGCTACGGCCGGCAGCATGACAATCACCGGCCCGAGCTGGACCAGGCACAGGACAAAAATCAGCATCGCCAGCATGGCGGCCGCCGGCACGCCGCAGACAAACAGGCCGATACCCGCAAACACGGACTGAAGCACAGCCGTCAGCACCACGCCGGTCGCCACCGCCTGGATGGTTTTTCCTGCAAGTTCAACGGCGTGCTCACCACGCGAGCGGGCCAGACGGAAGGCAAAACGACGAAATCCCTGTGCAACACGTTCCCCGAAGAAATAAAGCAGCAGACAGACGGCCAGCATCATGATGCTGTTTACCAGCAGCATCCCCATCCCCGCGAGCTGGCCTGTAACAAGCCTTGCACCGGTTATCAGCCAGGGCTTCAGCGCGCCTGCAATAACGGAGATGTCACTTTGCACGAGCATCATCCATTTTTCATACAGGTAATGACCGGCCACCGGAATACGCAAAAGAACATCAGGAGCCGGCAGGGCTGAGGGTTCAGGGTGAGTCAGCCAGGCAACAAGTCCTTTCACCGCGGCGGATAATGCCGTCATCCCATACACCATGGGCAGTAACACCAGACCACAGAGGCACAGCATCATCACCAGAATGGCAGGCAGACGTCGCCCCCCCATTCTGTGACGCAGCCAGAGAAAGAGAGGCCAGGTTGCGGTGACAATCACCCCCGCCCAGACGGCACTCAGTATAAAGGGGCGGATAATCCAGACGCTGCAGACCAGCAGCGTGAGCAGCAGCAGAACCCCAAGAACGGACTGAGGCAGGTCGCGGTTATGCGTTTGCGTGCTCATCGTGCAGGCTCCTGCCCGGCGTTCCTGATGCTGACATCCATCTGCGGGCGCGGTGCAGGAATACCGTTGTCGTCGAGCCCGCGCTTGATGGCTTCCGTCAGGTCAAACCAGACATCCCAGTAAAGGGCGGTATCCGTCCAGCAGCGCACCACAAAGTTCAGCGCCGGCGGCGCCATCTCGTTCAGTCGTACCGTGATGCCATTTTCATGGATAATCCGGGTATCGGCCGTAACGACATCACTCACCACGCGCTTCACCTTTCCAATATCGGCAGACCAGGCCACGGACACGGTGATATCCACCCTGCGACGCGGCTCGCGCGAGAAGTTGATAATGTCCCCGGCGATGATTTTGCCGTTCGGCACGATAATGATTTTGTTGTCAGGCGTACGCAGGGTGGTGGAAAAGATATTCACCCGGTCAACCGTGCCGGCCACGCCGCCCACATCCACAAACTCACCGGTACGCAGGGGGCGCAGCGTCACCAGCAGCACGCCGGCGGCGAAGTTCGACAGCGAACCCTGAAGGGCAAGCCCCACAGCCAGACCGGCGGCCCCCATCACGGCAATGACAGACGCGGTCTGGACACCCAGGCGGCCGAGTACGGCAATAACCGTGAAGACCACGATGGCATAGCGAACCATGACCGAAAGGAAGCCCGACACCGTCACGTCAATCCCGCGACGTGATAGCACACGGTCAAGCGCCGCACTGACAAGGCGGGCAAGTATCAGTCCGGTAATTAACAGGACGGTGGCCGAAATAATATTGACCGCGTATTCGGTTAATAACCCCTGATTTTTTACAAGCCACTCACCGGCCCTATCAACTTCATCTGTAATGTTCAGTTCTTTCATTTACTACTCCATTTTAAAATTTCACCCAAACGGGTGCTGGTTGAAAATAAGCTCAGGCAATGACGTTCCGTCATCCTGTATATACAGGTCGCATATATCACCCGTAAAAAATGGTAAATACGACAAAGCCGGCAAGTAATAAGGCACTCAGTATCCACGGCAGTAAATGCTCTGCCCGCCGTCCGGAAAAGGGTTTCCTGACATTACAGGGCGTACATCGTGTGGCATCAGTTGAAATAAGCGCCCCACAATGTCGGCATGGTCTTACGATTTCTTGACGCACCAGATCCTCCATAATTAAAATATAAATATGCCTGCAGCGTTTCTATGCGATTTTTATTTAATTTCTCACTTACGAATTTCGAATATTACGAACCGCGCCAGGAGTTTATGATGCGGGGTGGATATAATGGAAATATCGCTATTGCTTAAAGTGGGATTTAAATTAACGATGCCTGTCAGCAGGCCGTTATTGCGTATTCCGCTCCGGGCGGGCATGGTCTGGCATCGACGTTACGGGAAAATGCTCACCACAAAGTTGAGGCGTTGCCTGTGGCGGACAGCACGGTTCGCCTGGCGTTATCCGGCACTAAAGACAACTGGCTAACGCATCACGCCTTAAGCTCGCGGCAAAGAGCCCGTTTTTTTTTGAGTAATCGCTCGCGGGCCTTCTCCACTGCTCGTTTTGTTCTGTCCGGAAACAGTGTTGCCTGCTGCTCAGCAATGCTGAGATGAATGTTTTCCTCCAGCAGCCTCCACTCTGCGTCGCTCCACGGACGAAACCCCTCGCGGCTGCTGCTTGATTTACGAAGCCCCATTCTTCCCGCAATTATTTTGATAGCCTCAGGGGTTCTGCCTGGCAGCAGATTAAGCACCCCGGAACCGATAGCAGGATAGTGTTCCTTCAGAATTCGACGCTCCTCCTCACGCCAGTACCTGCCGCTGGTCACTCCCAGCGTATCGGCCCGGGTAAAGACAGCCGAAGACGTTCTGTCTTTAAGAAGCGTCGCAATGAATGCAGCGCCTGCGCCTGAAGCATAGTGCTGACGAATGATATCGTCTTCTTCTGCGGTCCATCGTGGCGATGCCTTTTCCTGACAGGCCAGTTTATGAGCCATCAGGCGAACGGAGCCGGGCGTTCGCCCCAGAATGCGGGCAAGCTCAGGCAGGGGCATGGTACGGTAGTTGACCTCCAGAAAAGTGAGGTCTGCAGCTGACCATTCGCACCAGTGATTTCTGTGAAGCTCGTTCTCATCCATTGAAACTCCGAAAATACGCGTAAGGACGGTTACTGGCGTTCTGTTACGGCGGAATACCGCGTGATTAACTGCTTAAGATGCAGTTCTGTCTGCATCTTTTGCGCGGCCGGGATTGTCTGTGAAAGACCCGGAATGCTCATTTGCCGCAGCTGTTCTTCAACCGGTACCGTTTTACCGAATGCCTGCGTAGCAGCAAAAACCTGTGATTTGAGCTCGCTGACCGTCATGTATTTCCCTTTCTGCTCATCCAGCCCGTTCAGCCTGTCGCTCAGTTTTTGCAGGATTGTCATTCCCTGATGCCAGCCGTTCAGCTGTTCCGCTGGCAGCAAGGCGCTACTGAGCTGCTGTTCCCACTGTTGTACCAGAGGCTTAGCCTGCTCCGGCCACAGCGTCCGTGCCTGTTCAGCGAGTTTTCTGCCATAGGCGATATTCCAGTCGGGAGGTAATTTTTCCAGCCTGGCCAGCTGCTGCTGTGTCTGAGCGATTACCTGTGCTGGTAACGATGACCGCTGTTGCAGAATGGCCAGTTGCTCAGGCGTGAGCACGGCCGGTAACGGTGCCAGGGAGGCGGCAAACTGAATCTGTAGCGGGTCGGAACGGTGAAGAGACTGCCAGACGAATGCTGCAGCTGAGCTTATCAGCAGCATGGTACACATCCCGCCCGCGAAGGATTTCCATTTTTTTACCGGCGCGGGCATTGTCGCCAGAACGTCCACGTTCGGCTGCTGTTCAGGCTGCGCGACATATACCCACTTCACTGCACTGTCTGGTACCCTGAAATCGTCATCCGGACCACCAGCAAGGTCCCTCGTGGATGCGGTCGAACCATTCATCATAGTGGAAGGCAACACGATGCCGGGCTGAATGTTCGCGCCGGTGCCATCGCTGTTTTCCAGCCGGACGGCGCTGTTGTGCATCAGCGTGCGCAGCACATCCAGCTGGCTCAGATGCTTAAGCTCCAGGCGCTGCAGTACCGTACCCAGACGGCCAAGCAGCTGTTCCGCCCGGTACAGCTGGCTGAGGTCGCTGTAATTCAGCGCCAGCGTGCGCATCCGCTGCTGCAGGCGCAGGCTCAGGCTGCTGAGGATTTCCATGCGGGCATGCACCGGCTGCGGCCAGAGCGTCCCCCACTGATGGCTTATCAGTGCTTCCAGTATTGCCAGCCCCTCATTGAGGCCGGACAGGCCGGCCAGTTGCATACGGGCAAGCGTATACCAGGCTGCCGTCTGCAGCTCCACGCCGTTCTGCTCAAACAGTGAGAGGCAGAGTTTTTCGGCATATCGCCAGTTCACATCCGGACGCGCCGGATGCGTCAGTTTGCTCAGCTCATCGCGCAGGGCGGCATAATCCGGCAGCGCCCTGGGGTCGCCACCGGTTTTGATTTTACGGGGAGTCATGTTATTCACGGCTGAATATCCATATCAGAATGACGGACGTTGTTTTCTGGTTAAGCGGCTTCGCGCGGGTTTGCGGGTTCTGCAGGTCCGCTATGGCAGCCGCGATAAAATCAGGCCAAAAAATGCGCCTTCGTCAAAATGCTCTCCGGGGAGGGCCGGAGCCCCTGGCTGAGTCAGTCGCCAGTCGTTAAGCTGACCTGCCTGCATGAATAAACGCCCCACTGAAGTGATGCACCCTTCTGCGTGAAGGGTCACGTCCACACATCCGACCACGCTCTGGCCGTACAAAAATACCGGCGTAAACTTTACCGCCCGGTCGTCCACGCGCAGTACGATGCCGTCTATATCAAATGCTCCGACCTCCGCCAGCAGGTCCGTAACGCAGACGCTGAAGGTCCCCACCTTCAGGCCGGTACCGTCGAGCCACGCGTCCATCTGCTCCTGAAGCAGCGTCATTCTCAGGTGAAACTCTGCGATATCGGCCTGACTCTTACTGACAGATGAAGCCGGTGCAGACTGTCTGGTCTGCAATTTATCGAGAAACTGTAATTTTAGTGACATGTGTTATCTGACCTCAGAGACGGGTTGCTGAGTCCAGATACTGCTGACTCTTCAGGTGTCGCAGCAGGACGCGACCTTCGGGCATAAATTCAGTGCCGTAGCGCACCAGACCGACACCTTTAAGTTCAGCATCAATCGCGTAGCGCAGTTCACCGGGGGCGTTCTGCTCCAGCAGGACAACGGCGATTTTTTTCAGACGCGGCTCATATCTGAGCAGCACGGCAGACAAAGTGCCCATCAGCTCATGGGCCGTACCCGGCATGCCCTGCAGGATTTTCGTCATATCGGGCAACCCATAGTCCGGCAGATGCGCCAGCGTACCTGCACGGCAGTTGAGAACGCGCTGCATGTTGTCGAGCACGGACAAAACGACCTGGTTCTGCTCGCTGACCTGATGGAGATCGAGGCCGCCGGTGAAGTTGCCGTAGAGCGTTTCATAAAGTGGTGGGCGAGGTGAATCACTCATCTTTCAGCGCCTGCAGGGTCAGGCGGTTATTGCCCGCATCGATGACGCGAGCCTTATCCGGATCGAGATCATCACGGCTCAGCACCACCCGCCAGGTGTTGTTCTCCTGGTCCGGCGACATAAACATCCCGGCCACCGCCACATACCGGGCCCCCTCCTCCATCGGCATATCCACCATCACCGCCCCGCCGGGCTGCAGACGGACATCTTTCTCCGCCAGCAGGTCTGCCCTGATGGCCTGACTGTCATCTTTAAACAGTGACGGATAGTCAGTACTGTCAAACGTTTTGCGATCCTTAAGCTGGTAGATGCGCACCACCGTCGACAGTGCCACGCCGCCTGCATTGCTGTTCACTGCCTCACGGGCCCGAATATCCAGATGCAGGGTCTTTATCTGCTTATAAAATATCGATTTGGTCACAGCAACGGTGCCGTCTGTCACTTTTTGAGTCAACCCGCACCCCGCCAGCATCAGGGTGATACCGGCGGCCAGCGCAGCCAGAGGAAATTTACCAGCGGTAATCGCCATCTTCATCGGTCTCCCTGCGGTGAATATTTTCCTGTACCCGCTCATAGCGGCCCAGATTAATGGTGATTGTTTTTGGGTGTGATGCGGTAACCGCATTCAACGGTCGCATTACGGCAGTGCGGCCCAGCTGCACCGCGCCTGCTTTGGGTTTCGTGCTCATGGTCGCGTCCGGCAGCAGGCTGCGGTCGACACACAGCTGTAGCCGTAAATCCAGGCGAGACCCGAGATACACGTGCAGCAGCGCCATCAGGTCGGTGTGAAGCTCCCCGCCCGGTAACCAGCCCTGCACTTCTGCCGGGTCAGTGGTGGTCAGACGCATCAGCACCTGGCTGTTTACGTCGGTGGCATAGCTGCCCATCACCGGTCGGTTTGTCAGGGTGGCGGGCTGGCTGACGCGCATGGTCAGTGGCTTCTTCAGCGGCACACGGCGTTTGTCATGGTGCCAGATTTTCGCCTGCGTGTTGGATGCCAGCAGGCGCACCAGCGAGGCCATGCCTTCTGCGGTACGCCCCGGCAGTAACATGACCGGCAGCAGTGCCAGAAAGCGCGAAGCCGGGGTGGCAATGTTTTGTGCACAGCCGTCAATGCCGAGTCCCGCAAGCCCCAGCAGGTACTGCGAGGTGTTGTCCTTCCCCCCCTCTTCAAAGGTCGCCGGGTATGAGTATTTACGCCAGATACGGTAGTACTGGGCAATCAGCCGGTGGTTGAAGATATCGAGGAAATCCGCCGTGGCCTCATAGCCTTCCCGCCGCCGGGTAATGTCATCGGTATAGTGCGTCGGCAGCGGGGACTCCACACCGTAGAGCCCCATAAAGGTGATGCGTACCGTTGGCGGCAGATGCGAATGCTCAGGCTGCTCAATTCCTTTGATTTCAGAGGCCGGAAAGCCCATCCCCGGGTGCGGTCGAAAACGTACCGGTTCATGTCGTACCTGCCAGGTGCTGCCGGTGACCGTGTTGTCCGGCTGGCTCTGCTCCAGCAGCTGGCAGAAGCGGTAAAAATTCATATACGGCAGCCGGTCTTCCAGCTGCGCTATCAGCCGGGCAGACGCGGACTGTGGTTCTCTTTCCACCGGATGCATTTTCCTTCTGGCTGAACGATAAGTGTGAGCTGGTTGAACTGGTTCATATCGGCATACAGCGCAAAGAACCGGTTAAGCATTTCACCAAAGAGGTGAATATCGCCCTCACCGGTGAAGCCGTTGCTGTCGAGGGTCACTTCGATATCCAGCCCCCGCAGCAGGTAGCCCTGCTCAAAACGCTGCAGGCGGTGGTGCTCCACATGCTGAATCGCCTCCAGACGGCGGGTGTTCAGTTCATCTTCCTGCCAGTTATAGAGTGCCAGCGTGCCGCGCAGCACTTCGGCGGTGCTCATCATGTTCAGGAACCCGGAGCCGAGGTGGCTCAGTACCCGCCAGTGAAAACGGTCTTCTGCTGGCGGGTAAACCGGCAGCGTGGGTTTGCAGAGGTTTTTCACCGTCAATGGCGTCTGCACCACCTGCTCACAGCGGTCAAGCAGCGTGCTCTGCAGCGCCCGGCGCGGTAACTGACCGTTGGTGCCGGTGATTTGCAGCGATACGGCTTCGCGCTCAAACAGCCTGTCATCCTCCCACTGGTGACCACCGAGGATAAGCCAGGTGTCATACAGTCCGGTGACGCCCCGCTTAACGCGGGTGTGGTAATACCGTGGCGGTGCGTGACGGCGCATCATTCCGCCCTTATGGCGGAAGCTGCTGAACGGGACGTATTCGGCATCACTGGTCCGGTTTGAGCCTGTCACCGAATCCACCGAATAAATCTCGGTGTGTCCGTCCTGCAGCCGTTTGGGGCGCAGCAGGTACTCACTCTCAAGCCCGGTAATGGTGAGCGGGTCAGCCTCCAGTGTGAACAGGTTAATCACCGGCACACAGTGCAGACGAACCGCGTCATTGGTGACCGGTAGGTCTGATGGCCACAGCGTACTGAACACGACTTCGATGTCGAAGTACTCTGCTCCCGCAGGCGGCGTAATCCCGTCCAGACCGTTGAGGTGGACGAACATAAACTTGTCGCGGAAGGTGAAGTACTCCAGCAGCAGCTGGTAGCCGCTGAAGGCAGTATCCCCCTTCGGCCACAGCCCGTCTTCCTCTGCAAATCCTCCCGGCGAGAAGTACCCGTCCAGGCGAATACGGTCGGTCTGCCCGGGCAGACGCATATAAAGCGCAGCCTGCCGTCTGGTCAGCATCAGGTGCAGCTGGCTGCTGACAGGCGCATCTGCACCGAGGTACAGACTCAGGTGACTGAGGTCAGCATGAGACCAGTCCGCCTGGGTGCTGCAGGCAAAGCGCATCCGCAGCAACGAGCGTCCGTCAGGCTCGGTGCTCATGGTCACCCCTGAGATGTTCAGCGGGTTGAGCATCACATCACGGGTGGTGCGGTAGCGACAAACCGTGTTTTTCGGCCCCACCGGGCGGGAATACACTTCCAGACCCGCGGGCATCACTTCTGCCATCTTCACGGCCTGAAGTGCGGGCGTGAAGGCCACCACCGAGAGTGAAGGAATGGTACGCAGGTAGTGTGGCCAGAGCATGCTGACCAGCCCTTCGGTCAGTTCAGGCAGGTCGTCGTCGATCTTCTCCCGTAGCCGTCCCATTGAGAAAGCAAAGCCTTCGAACAGCCGTTCAACATACGGATCGGGAGTACCGGCCTTATCCAGATCCAGCATCGCGGCCCGATCCGGATGGGTCTGGGCGAATTCTTTCGCGGCTTCACGGAGGTAGCGCATTTCCGCGTCGTAATAACTCAGGGTTAGATCTTTCATGTGTATTTCCGTAGAAACCGGCTTCAGTGAGGTCCCATCATTAAACGCAGAAACTGAAGAGAGATTGGGAAGAAAACAATATCAGCGGAGAGTGCCAAAGGAGTAATAACAATATTGGTCGCCAGATTTACGGGATGAAAATCGGTTCCTGCCTCCAGTGAATAAAACTGAACGTTATATGCTCTCCCCAAAGACTCAGTCTTGTCAAAAGTATAATTAACGCTCGCTTTTGGGATAATCACACCTGTGATATACACATCTTTGACATATCTGACACCGTTGCTCTTAAAGCCAGCTGTCTGAATAGTCTTTAACTCTTCTGTTGAAAGCATTCTGGAGGATTTATTGACTTCGACAGGCAGTGCATCGCTGAACTGAAGCACG